>NZ_CALPCC010000006.1 GCF_943192905.1 Adlercreutzia murintestinalis
CAACGCGATCGCGCGATCGCGTTGACCGCGCATCATATCGTTGATGTCGTGGGCGCGCTTCGATGCCATCGTGCATAGAAGGAAACGGTCGTTGTCAGCGTCTTCCAAAAGCACGTCAATGGGCGGCTCGATAATACTCATGCTCTTCTGCCTCAATCCTTCTCAGCTGATCGGTTGACATATGCTGCAAGCTCAGCAGCCGCAACATCCAAGTCGTCATTCACAAGCACTAAATCATACCCCACTTTACGCGAAAGCTCCACCTCTGCCGTGCGCATGCGACTTGCGATGGAGGCCTCCGTGTTGGTCCCGCGCCCGCGCAGGCGCGCTTCGAGCACTTCGAGCGAAGGCGGAGCGATGAACACCAGCTTGCACGCGGGCATGCGTTCGCGCACCTGATCGGCCCCTTGCACCTCGATCTCTAAGATCACCTGTTCGCCTGCATCCACATGCTGGCGCACCGATGCTAGCGGCGTGCCGTAAAGATTGCCGTCATATTCGGCCCACTCCAAAAAGCCACCCTCGGCGATGCGCTGCTCGAACTCTTCGCGCGTGAGGAAGAAATACTCCCTGCCGTCCACCTCGCCTGCGCGTGGTGCGCGCGTGGTGGCCGACACCGATGCCCACGTATCGGGAACCTCAGCGAGCAATCGGCGTACCAGCGTGCCCTTGCCCGCACCTGACGGACCCGATATGACGAACAAGTTTCCCTTGCGTCCCATCGGTCAGCCCTGCTCAAGTTCGGCCGCGATCGCTCGGAACGCTGCGACCGGATCATCGGCTTCGGTGATGGGACGCCCGACCACGATATGCGAAGCGCCCGCAGCGAACGCAGCAGCAGGCGTGGCAACACGACTTTGATCTCCGAGCGCCGCCCCCGCTGGGCGCACGCCAGGACAGACGATATAGGCATCAGGGCCCATTTGGGCGCGCAGGGCCGCTGCTTCTTGAGGCGAGGCCACCACGCCGGATATGCCCGCTTCAGTCGTCAAGCTCGCGAGGCTTAAGACCTGATCCTGCATGGGACGATCGATGCCGCACTGGTGCAGCGTCGTCTCATCCATGGAAGTGAGCACCGTGATGCCAAGGGTCACCGGTGTCTCGGCGCCATGCGCCGCAGCGCCCTCAATCGCGCCTTCTTGCGCCGCTCGCATCATCGGTACGCCGCCCATCGTATGCATGGTCACCATATCGGCACCCGACTCCGCCGCCGAGCGCGCCGCACCGCGCACCTGATGGGGAATGTCGAAGAACTTCAGATCGAGGAACACCTTGTACCCGCGCTTCTTCAACATCTTGACCAGATCGGTGCCATACGCGTAATACAGCGTCATGCCGATCTTGACCCACGCAGCTTCTCCTGCCAATTCATAGGCGATGGCAATGGCTTTGTCAGCCTCGCAATCCAGCGCAACAATGACCCTCTCGCGCAGACGTTCCTCCTGAAACGACGTCAGCACAGCAGACCTCCTACTAGCTCGTTGACATCCTCTACCCCGTGCTCGCGACAATAGCGCTCGATGCCGCGGACAACATGAATGCTCGCATGTGGATTGGTGAAGTTCGCCGTGCCCACGGCCACCGCCGTCGCACCAGCCAACATGAACTCCACCGCATCCTCGGCAGTGGCGATACCGCCCATGCCAAGGATCGGCACCGAGGTGACCTTGTAGCACTCCCACACCATGCGCAACGCCACCGGCTTGATCGCAGGGCCCGACAAGCCTCCCACGACGCGCGCCAACTTCGGACGGCGGGTGTGGGCATCGATAGCCATGCCGAGCAACGTGTTGATCAGCGAGAGCGCATCCGCGCCCGCCGCTACCGCTGCCTTCGCTATCTCGGTGATATCGGTTACGTTCGGCGTGAGCTTCACGATCAGCGGCTTCAAGGTAGCCTGCCGACAGGTCTCCACCACTTTCGACACCAGAGCAGGGTCGCATCCCATCGTCATGCCGCCCGCATCCACGTTCGGACATGACACGTTCACCTCGTACGCATCGGCTGGCGTATCCTCGAGCGCATAGATGACCTCGCGATATTCCTCGATGCTGTGCCCCGACACGTTCACGATGATGCGGGCCCCCTGTTCGGCAAGCCACGGAAGCTCAACATCTTTCAGGTGCGCCACGCCGGGGTTTTGAAGGCCGATGGAATTCAGCATGCCGCTCGCGGTCTCGGCGATGCGCGGAGCGTCGTTTCCCTCCCAGCCGTGTAACGAGACGCCTTTGGTGGTGACCGCCCCTAAATCGCCCACGTTGACGAAATCGGCGAACTCCATTCCCGCCGCGAAGGTGCCCGATGCGGTGGTCACGGGGTTCTTCATGAACAGCCCGCCCAGATTCACGTTCATGTTCACCATGGCAGCTCCCTGATATCGAATACCGGCCCGTCAACACAGGCGCGCTTCTTGCCTTCAACCGTATCGACCACACAGCTCAGGCATGCGCCTATGCCACATGCCATACGGCGCTCAAGCGATACCTCGCATGGGATGCCGTAGAGCTTCGCCAAGCCTGTAGCGATGCGCATCATAGGCTCAGGACCGCAGGCTGCCACATAATCGTAGCGCTTGCCCGTACGCGCAGCCAGCGCCAAGGCGTCCTCGGCAAGCTCGGTGCAAAAGCCCTGCGCACCCGCGCTGCCATCATCGGTGGTATGCAGCACGCGCAGACCCGGTTTGCGCAGATCGAAGTAGCGGTCAAGGCACACCAGGCAATCGGCGGTGGCCGCTCCGAGCACCACGTCAACATCGGCGCCTTTATCGAGCAGCTGGTTGCACAGCATATACAGCGGCGCCGCTCCCACACCGCCTCCTATCAGCAGCGCGCGACGCGCGTTGTAGGGTGGGCTCCATCCGCGACCCACCGGTGCCACCACGGCCGTTCGCGTGCCTGCCTGCCATTTCGTCATCTCGAAGGTGCCGCTGCCCACCACCTGGTACAGCACGTCGATCAGCTCGGTGCGAGCATCGACCGCATACACCGAGAACGGACGCCGCAGCACATGGGCCGGATTCGTGGAGATCATCATGTGCACGAATTGACCGGGCTGAATCTCGAGCGCGCAGCGGGGCGCCTTGAGCGTCATCAGGTACAGACCCGGCCCCAGCTTCTGATTCGCCGTTACGGTCGCTATCTCATCGAAGAGCATCCTGATCCTCCTTCCAATGCGGCATATCTTGCAAGCAGACGGCCTCGAGCGACCCCGCGCGAAGCGCCTCCATGCCCGCCACCATGGCCTGCGCTGCCGCGATGGTGGTCACGCAGGTGACTCCGTGCCGGATCGCGGCCGCACGCAGCTCGTAGCCGTCATCGCGCGTCGCTGAGCCCATGGGCGTGTTCACCAGCAAGGTTATCTCACCGCATGCGATGCGATTCGTAACAGCATCTGACCCTTCGTATATCTTACCCACCTCTTCGCAAACGATGCCGCCCGCGCGCAGCGCACGAGCCGTGCCGCTCGTTGCCACTAAAGAGAAGCCCGATCGCTTGAGGTCGCGCGCGATGGGAAGCACGCTGCGCTTGTCACGGTCGTTCACCGATATGAAGGCACAGCCCCCATCAGGCACCGCGTAATCGATGGCCATCTGGGTCTTCATGTAGGCAGTCGGGAAATCCCGTGCGATGCCCATCACTTCCCCGGTGGACTTCATCTCAGGGCCGAGCACCACATCCGCTCCCGGGAAGCGACCCCACGGCATGACGGCTTCCTTCACGAAGAAATAGCCCTGATCGTGCATCTCGTCGGGCAAGCCCATGTCCGCGAGCTTCTCTCCTGCCATCACGCGCGCCGCTATCTTGGCCAGAGGCACGCCCGTTGCCTTCGACACGAACGGCACCGTGCGACTCGCCCGTGGGTTCGCTTCGATCACATATACGACCCCATCTTTGATGGCGAACTGAATGTTGAGCAACCCTACCACGCCAAGCTCCAGCGCTAGCATACGTGCGATATCGCGCAGACGCTGCTGGATAGCCTCGGGCAGCGCGAACGGCGGGATGCAGCAGGCCGAGTCGCCCGAATGGATGCCCGCCATCTCGATATGCTCGAGGATGCCGCCGATATAGACCGTCTCCCCATCGCAGAGCGCATCGAGGTCAAGCTCCACCGCGCCTTCCAAGAACCGATCGAGATACACCGGATGATGGGGTGATATGCGCGCTGCCTCGCCCATGAAGCGCTCGAGCTGGACGCTGTCGTAGACGATGGCCATGCCGCGTCCGCCCAGCACGTAGCTTGGGCGCACGAGCAATGGAAACCCGATGCGGTCGGCTACCTGCAACGCCTCTTGGTAGGTCTCTGCCATACCCGCAGGCGGATACGAGATAGCGAGCCGGTCGAGCATCGCCGCGAAGCGGTCGCGATCCTCCGCCAAGTCGATCGCCTCAGGTGCGGTGCCCATGATGGGCACCCCGGCTGCCTGCAAGCGTCCCGCAAGCTTCAAAGGCGTCTGGCCACCCAGCGTCACGATGACGCCGCACGGCTGCTCCGCATCAACGATATCCATGACATCTTCGAACGTCAGCGGCTCGAAGTAGAGCTTATCGGAGGTGTCGTAGTCGGTGGAGACCGTCTCAGGGTTACAGTTCACCATGATGGTCTCGAAACCACGCTGGCTGAGCGCATAGCTGGCATGCACGCAGCAATAATCGAACTCGATGCCCTGACCGATGCGGTTAGGCCCAGCGCCCAAGATCATCACACGCGGCGAATCGCTCCGGGTGACCTCGGTGGTGTCAGCATCGTAGGTCTTGTAGAGATAATCGGTATGGCTGGCAAACTCCGCTGCGCAGGTGTCAACGGTCTTGAAGGCCGGGATGACCCCGAGCGCTTTGCGCCGTGCCCGCACCTCAGCTTCCATAGCCCTCGTTGCGCGTGCGATCTCAGCATCGGAGATACCGAAGCGCTTGAGGGTCGCCATCGCATCCACATCCACCTCATCGATGCGCATGCGGGAAAGCGCACTGCCCACCGCTGCCATATCCGCCATCCGAGCAACGAAGAACGGATCGATACCGGTAAGAGCGCATACCTCGTCTTGGCTCAAACCGCATGCGAGCGCCTCCATCACCGCGAATATGCGCTCGGGCGTGGGGCGCGCGATAGCCTGCTTCAGCTCATCGAGCGTAGGTGCCGCTTCCCTCTCTTCTGGCAGTGCGCCAGCACGGCCATCCTCAAGCGAACGGAGCGCCTTGCCAAACGCCTCTTCAAACGTGCGCCCGATCGCCATCACTTCGCCCACCGCCTTCATGCGCGTGGACAAGGTGTCATCAGCACCCTGGAACTTCTCAAACGCGAAGCGCGGCACCTTCACCACGCAGTAATCGATAGCGGGCTCGAAGCAGGCTGGTGTCGCTTGGGTGATGTCATTGGTGATCTCGTCAAGGGTATAACCGACGGCCAGTTTCGCCGCCACCTTCGCAATGGGGAATCCGGTCGCCTTCGATGCCAGCGCCGATGAGCGCGACACGCGCGGGTTCATCTCGATGACGATCATGCGCCCGCTTCTCGGATCGACCGCGAACTGCACATTGGAACCACCGGTCTCAACGCCAATGCGCTCCAAGATGGCAAGAGAGGCCACGCGCATGCGCTGGTACTCGATATCGGAGAGCGTCTGCGCCGGCGCCACCGTGATGGAGTCTCCGGTATGGACGCCCATAGGATCGAGATTTTCGATGGAGCACACGATGATGCCGTTTCCGGCGCTGTCGCGCATCACCTCCATCTCGTATTCCTTCCACCCTTCGATGGACTCTTCCACCAACACCTCGCCTACCGGGGAAAGCTCGATGCCTTGAGCGACGATACGGCGCAGTTCGTCTTCGTCGTGAGCGATGCCACCGCCAGCGCCGCCAAGCGTGAACGAAGGCCGCAGCACCACCGGAAAACCGATCTTACGGGCAAGGGACTCAGCATCAGCCACCGAATAGGCATAGCCGCCACGCGCCGTTTCGATCCCCAGCTCTTCCATGCACTCGTTGAAAGCCTTGCGATCCTCGCCACGCTGGATAGCCGCCAGATCGCAGCCGATCATCTGCACCCCGAAGCGCGCGAGCACGCCCGATTCCGCCAGCTCCACCGCCGCATTGAGCGCCGTTTGCCCTCCGAGCGTGGGCAGAAGCGCATCCGGACGCTCCCGCTCGATCACCCGCGTGATGGATTCGGCCGTAATGGGCTCGATATAGGTACGCGCCGCCAGATTGGGGTCGGTCATGATGGTGGCTGGATTAGAATTCACCAGCACCACACGATATCCATCCTGCGCAAGCGCCTTGCACGCCTGTGCGCCTGAATAATCGAACTCGCACGCCTGTCCGATCACGATCGGACCGCTGCCGATCACCAGGATGGTCTCGATATCATTGCGTCTCGGCATGGACCCTCACCTCTGCTCCGCGAAACGCCAGCCAGCCAAGCGGTCGCAGGCGATATCAATGTTCAAATAGTCCCGATCCCCTGCCATCAGACGCATGAACGCGCTGAACAGATAATGCGCATCCGTCGGCCCGGGCGCTGCCTCAGGATGGTATTGCACGCTGAACGCGGGCACATCCAGAAACGCCATGCCCTCCGGCGTACCATCGTTGAGATTCACATGGGTCAGCTGGATGCGGCCGAAGCGCTCGTTGGCAACGACCGGTGCCACACCGCGGCGCACCCATGCGCGCAGATCGTCCTCATGGGCCGACACGCCACCCGATTCCTCAGCGATCAGCGGCCCCAAGCTTGAGAAAACCGGGCCGAAGCCATGGTTTTGCGCCGTTACCTCCACACGCCCGCTCAGCAGATTCATCACAGGATGATTGCCGCCGCGATGTCCGTATTTCAGCTTCTCGATGCGCGCACCAGCAGCTTTCGAGAGCATCTGGTGCCCGAGACAGATGCCGAAAAGCGGCACGTGCCCGAGCAACTTCTCAGCCTGCGCGGCAGTCTCTGACACCGCATCGGGGTCCCCCGGGCCATTGGAGAGGAACACCCCATCGGGACGACGCGCGAGCACCTCGTCTGCCGAGGTATCCCATGGCACCGTGACCACCTCGCAGCCGCACCGCACCAGATTCTGCAAAATAGCGTCCTTCACACCACAGTCATAGGCAACCACCGTGTGCTTCGACGGCATCGCATCAGCAAGCGCGAAGGCATGACTTTTCGGCAGGTGCCCATGCTGCTTCGACGCCTCGCTCGATACCGTCCGCACTAGATTCGCGCCCACGAGCGCCTCGGCAGCGCACACCTTCGCGAGCAAGCTCGTTTCATCTGTGTCGAGGGTCGAAAGACCCGCGCGCATGGCCCCCGCCTCGCGGATGTGCCGCACGAGGCTTCGAGTGTCCACGCCTTCGATGGCAACGACGCCCGCAGTGCGCAGAAACTCAGACAGGCTCAGCTCGCTGCGCCAGTGGGAAGGGGTCGCGCACAGATCGCGCACCACCAGCCCCCGAAGCGCAGGCGACTCGTGCTGCACATCGTCAAGACACACCCCATAGTTGCCCACTTGCGGATAGGTAAGGGTGACGATCTGCCCTGCGTAGGACGGATCGGTGATGACCTCGAGATATCCTTCCAGAGACGTGTTGAAGCATACCTCGCCGAACACCTCACCTGGTGCCCCGCACGCAAATCCACGAAACACCATGCCATCCTCGAGCGCCAAAAGCGCTGGTGCGCGCTGTGCCTTCGAGGTGCCCGCAAGAAGCGCCTCGCTCGCGCTACTCAACGATCACACCATCCTTGAGCGTCGCGTAGCCTCCCACGTAGACCTCAGTCGCTCTGCCGACAAGCTCGGCACCGATGAAGCCAGAATTGCCAGCCTTGGATAGGAAATCCGCACGTGCGACCGTCCAAGCGGCATCCGGATCGATGACGGTAAGATCAGCGATGCTACCCGCCTCAAGACGCACGGGCTCTTCGCGCAGGATAGCGCGCGGGCGCACCGCCATCAGGTCGACCATGCGGCCGTAATCGATAACGCCCGGCTTCACCAGATTGGTCAGCACCAGCGAAAGCGCGGTCTCCAGCCCGATCATGCCGAAGGGCGCCAGCTCGAATTCGCGATCCTTCTCCCAGTCGGTATGAGGCGCATGGTCGGTGACGATGGCATCGACCGTGCCGTCGGCCACCCCTTCGATCAAGGCGCGCGCATCGGCAGCGGTGCGCAGCGGCGGGTTGACCTTGAGCGCTGTTGGGTAGGTGTCGTCGATGTCGTCCTCGGTCAAGAACAGATGATGCGGTGTGACCTCGCAGGTCACGGGCAGTCCTTCAGCCTTCGCATCCCGCACCAGCTGAAGCCCGCGCGCGGTCGTGATGTGCTGGATATGAAGCGGACAGCCCGTCAGGCGGCACAGCGCAATATCGCGCATGATCTCAAGCTCTTCGCCTTCCGCTGGCCATCCGAACATGCCGAGGCGGGTGGAGCACGTACCCTCATTGACCTGACCCTCGCCCACCAGCGAATCATCCTGGCAGTGCGGCATCACCACGCAGTCGAACTGCGAAGCGTACTCCATCACGCGACGCATCATGCCCGCATCCTGCACGCCGTGGCCATCGTCGGTGAACGCCTTGACGCCATGCGCGTGCATATCACCCATCTCAGCCAGGATCTCGCCTTCGAGCCCCTTGGTGCAAGCACCCGAGACGATGACTCGGCACTTGCCCACCTGAGCCGCGCGGGCCTTCACGTATTCCACACCAACCGCGTTATCGATCACCGGTGCAGTGTTCGGCATCGCGCACACTGCCGTGAAGCCGCCATGCGCCGCCGCACGCGTGCCGCTCGCGATATCTTCCTTCTGCTCATAGCCGGGCTCGCGCAGATGCACATGCATATCCACCAGCCCTGGCACGAGCACCTTGCCCGTCAGATCAACGGTCTCGCCCTTCTCCATGGCAAGATCTTGCCCAACCTCCACGATGCGTCCATCGCGCACCAGCACATCGCACACCGTATCGAGTTCCACCTGCGGGTCGATCACCCGCGCGTTCTTAAGCAGTAATGCCATCTTCAGAACCTCCCAACAGCAGATAGAGCGCAGCCATGCGCACGAGAATGCCAGCATAGACCTGGTCTAGGATGACCGAACGGTCCGGATGATCGGCCATGAAGCTATCGAGCTCCACACCGCGGTTGATCGGGCCCGGATGGCAGATGATCGCGTCTGGCTTCATCAGACGATCGCGCTGCTGGGTCAGACCGAACATCATGTTGTACTCGCGCAGGCTGGGAAAGGGAGCACCTTCCATCCGCTCACGCTGCACGCGCAGCATGTAGACCGCATCAAGATCGGGCAACACGCTGTCGAAGTCGCTCGTCACGCTATCGGCGCCGAGCACCTCCACATTCGCCGGGATGAGCGTCGGCGGCGCGATGACGCAAACGTTGGCGCCCATGATCTTGAGCGCTGGAATGAGCGAGCCGCACACGCGCGAATGGCTGATATCCCCCACAACGCCAACGTTCAATCCTTCAAAGGAACCCTTGTGCTCCCAAATGGAATACAGGTCGAGAAGCGCTTGGGTGGGATGCTGGTGCTTGCCGTCACCCGCGTCGATCACATGCACGCCGGAAAGGTCGGCGATCTTGCGCGGCACGCCCGCATGCTTGTCGCGCACGATGATCATGTCGATCTTGTAGGAGCACAAGGTCTCTACCGTGTCGGAGAGGCTCTCGCCTTTCACGCTCGACGTGCTCGAACCGCCGAAGTTCAGACTATTGGCCGACAGGCGCTTCTCGGCGATCTCGAAGCTCGAGCGCGTGCGCGTGGAAGGCTCGTTGAACATGTTGACGATCGTCGCGCCCTTGAGCGTGGGCACCTGCTTGATGCGCCGCTCATTCACTTCCTTGAAGCTCTCGGCGGTCTTCAGCAACTGCATGATCTCGTCTGCCGAATACTCGCTGATGTCAATGAGATGCTTGTGTGGGAATCCCATCTAGGCCACCCCTTCCTTCGCGCCCAGCGGAGCCGCTCCCGCGCGCTGGCCGGGGTCCATGTCCAGAATCTCAACGGCCGACGCGCCGTCAACGTCCTTCAAAAACAGCCGCACGCTCTCATCGGAGGCGGATGGCACGTTCTTGCCCACATAATCAGCACGAATGGGCAGCTCACGGTGACCGCGATCGACGAGCACTGCGAGCTGCACGGACGCCGGACGCCCGATATCCATCAGCGCATCGAGCGCCGCGCGGATGGTGCGGCCCGTATAGAGCACGTCATCAACGAGCACCACCGTCATGCCGTCGATGTCGAAGGGGATGTCGGTGCCGAGCACCTCAGGCGCGAAATGCGTCATGAAATCGTCGCGATAGAAGCTGATGTCGAGCTTGCCGAGCGGCAGCCGCACGCCCTCTATCTGCTCGATCTTGTCTTGAAGGCGCTTCGCTAGGATATCGCCGCGGGTCACGATGCCCACGAGCGCCAAGCCCTGCGCGCCATGGTTCGCTTCGAGGATCTGATGAGCCATACGCGTGAGCGCACGGTCAATATCCTCTTCATTCATGCAGGTGGTTTTGACGAGAGGTCCGCTCATACACACTCCTTACCGGGTAGTGCGCACAGATGGACCGAGATAAGGTGCTGCAAGCAGCTCGCGTACCTTGTCGGTCTCTCTGTACCGCTTTTAAAGGTCGCTTAGCAGTATGACATGAACCTCTCGTCTACGTAACCCCCTAGATTGGTAAATCTGAGATCGCTTCGTCTTCGCGCGTCCGACGCAGCCACCTGATCGCCGCCGTGCTCGCTGCCGCAGCAGCCATGAGCGCCACGATGCTCATGACCATCACGATGCTCACGTCGTCGTTGGTCTGGGAAAGCTGTCGCCTCGACACGTCAGTGCGAGCACCCTGCGAAGGGCTGCCGCTCTCGATGGTGCGTGACAATGCTTTCATCTGCGTGATGGGCGTTGCGGCAGGGCTGTTCGGCCCAACGACAGGCTTGGTGGGCTTCTGCGCGCCCGCGTCATTCGGATCATCGGATGCATCCGGATCCCGCGAATCGTCAGGGTTTGTTGGTTGTTGCGGATCATCGGGATCCGTTGGCTCGTGCGAATCGTCCGGGGTGTCCGGTTTGTGAGAATCGTCCGGTGTCGGGGTGGTTGTGTCACCCGGTCCGGTGGGCACATCGGGATTCTCAGGCTCATCGGGATTCGTCGGATCCTTCGGGTCGTCCGGCACATCTGGGTTTTCAGTATCACCCGGATCGGTTCCCGGCAATGGCGCGCGCGGCGAGAACGCCATCAGAAGCGTGGTACGGAACACCTCTGGCTCTTGATCGGCGTACTCGAACGAGAACAGGTCATCCTCCATCTCTTTGATGTGGAAGGTGTCGCTCATGCTACCGGTGTTCTCGTTTTTCACGAAGTATTCGAACGTCTCTGCTACCGGCACCTCTTCGAAGGTTGCAAACCCCTCGGATGCTGTTCGGCGTTCGGAGAGTCCTTCGTCGATATAGAGACCGTAATCGTCTTCGTCGGGCACCTCGATCTGGATGTTCACCGTCGGCTCGGTCGGCTCAGGGTCGTCATCGTCAGCACCTGGACCCGACGGCTGATCGGGATCGACCGGATCGGTGGGGTCGGTCGGGTCAGTCGGATCGGTCGGGTCAGTGTCATCACCGTCGTCACCATCTCCACCGCTGATGCCTGGCGGCAGCGGAGAGAGCGGCGGCCAGTCGTCGTCGATGTCGATATCACCGTCACCATCCGGGTAGACCGTCATGCTGTAGTTCGCAACGCCACTGCGACCGAACGGCACCTTATGGAACTCCCCGTTGCCCTGGATGACCTGGTCAGCCACGATCAGCGCGGGTGATGAGCTATCCGGATTGAACGTGCCATGAGGCACCAGGAACGTGCCTTTGATCGTGCGCGAGGTGGCCACGGCGCCTTGGTAGGGCTCCCCGTGCTCATCGACGAAGTTCCAAAGCACTTTGCTCGCGAAGCGATCCCATGTTTGCCCATCGCTGAGATTATGCGAACCGAGCATCAGCGTATCGGGGCTGATCGTGAACCGCGAGGTTGATGCGGGCACGGTCACATTGAGTATCGCGTTGTCGCGGTCGTCATAGTCAATGGAGAGGCGCTTGCCGCCCGCAAGATCGTCAGCGCTCAGATGATAGACCGCATATCCATTACCAGAAGCCGCCTGAGCGAGCCGCTTCGAGAGGCGCGCGGCGTTATCGAGCATCCAATCGATGTCGATGATCTCGTCGAACTCGTCTTCGGTGACCGTCTCCAGCGTCAAGCTGCGGCCAGGATAGGTATCCTCGGTGGTCACGATATGATCGCTGATGGGATTCTTCCCGTTCAGCATCGTACAGGTGATGTGCTTGGCGTAATTGACGTTCTCGGTCGCCATGATAGCTCCAGGCTCCACCCCCAGATCGGGCGTGATGATCTCCGCATCCTCGCCAGCGGTGGAGATGCGATACACATCCGCCGAAGTGAACGCGGTCTTGCTGATCCGGAACACGTATTCCGCACACCCCCACGCATCAGCTTCAAGCTCCACGTGCTCGACCACCTCGCCGGTGTGAGCGTTAGAGAGCGTGAGCATGATAGGGGTGCCTTCTTCCTTATCGGACTCAACGTAGACTTGAATCCCCATCTCGCTGACCGCCTCGGTCACCGCTGAGGTGATGCCGATCTCGCCGTGGCCCGAGAGGTGCTTGGTCGCGATGTTGCCCTCCATGTCTCCTTTAATCTGCAAGGAGTTCGCCACGACCGCGAAATGCGTGGAATCGCCGAGCAGATCAAGAACCTCACCGGTGCCCAAAGGAGCGCTTCCCACAGGTGCGAGCTCAGCGCGATAGCGATCGGCGCCCTGATCGGTCACCATGAAGCGATGCTGGAACCCATAGACGCTGCCCGGCGCTTTTGGCTCGAACCAGTTCTGATCGAAACGGCCTGGATTGTTCTGATGTTCGCTGAGCCCGTTATTCTTGTAGGCGAGCAAGAAGAGATGATATCCGGAAAGGTCCTCGATCGCCTCTCCCGTGGAAAAGACCGTCTTCGGAATGCTGAGGCAGCCACGACCATGCGCATCGCCCACCGCATCGAAAACGGCGGTTGCCGTGTGTCCCTCCATGAACGGTTCCCACGCTGAGGGCTTTGCGAAGACCATCGGCACCGTGGCGCCTGCAAACGATGGCCCGAGATCGTAATCGATCACGATCTCGCTGGCGTCCGTCTCACCGAGCGGATCGGGTGTCTCGGACTCATTGGCTGGAGCGACCCCTGAAGACGCCTCGGTCGATCCTGTCGTCGGAGGGGTATCGACTGGCTCTGTCGCCACAGGTGCGGTCGTAGACGTGTCGGTCGATACGGTAGCCGAAGATGTACTGGTCGATTCGGCGGCCGACGATGCATCCGTCGATGCAGCAGCCGAAGACGTATCGGTCGATACGGCCGTTGAAGACGTACCGGCAGATACAGCAGTTGATAATGCGTGTGCAGGTGTCATCGAAAGCGCCAGAGCGCATGCGAGCACCACTGAGATACCTGTAACGATAGCAGGATGCATCGTCACCCGTTGCTTATTCCTCATAGTATTCATTTGTTCGTCCCGTCTTGTAGGGCAAGGTCTATCCCTATTCATCCTTGCCCAGGTCTGTAAGGCGCAATTTCCCGAAAGCTCGCATCCGGCAAGCTCCCTTGCGCATGCTCGGCACTATCTGAGTGCGAGCGTGTAATAGGTGCTACGTCCACCTCCTTCAGTGGTGATCAGCCCATCGGAGACAAGCGTGGCCACGATGGATTTCGCTTTGGTCGATCCGATCCCTAAGATGCTTTCCACATCAGCGCGGCGAATGCGGCGCTGGGAGCGGAACAGTTCGAGCACTGATCGGCAATCCTCGTCGGCAGCACGCGCAATGGCGGCATCGATCGCCCCGTCATCTTCTCCAAGCTGTCCACGCGGAGCAGCAGCATGATGCGCGCTCTGCGCAGTGACATGTACATCCCTATCCTCACCGCCCAGCGTGGCCGCAAAGAGGCTCACGCTCTGCGGAGTTGGGGTGAGCTCCGACCGATCAACCCGATCGGTATCCGTGAGATGCGCAGGCGCTCCCGCTATCGATGGCGGACTCTCGCCTGAGACATACAGAGACGCATTCGCATGCTCGCGCTGTCCGTCAGATGCGCTCCGTCCTCTTCCCGCGCTCACCGGCGCGCCGTCCCAAAGCGCGCGGCTTGCAGCAAGAGAAACGGTGAGCACTGTCCGATCGGGTTCGCTCTGTTGCGAGATGATCGGCTCAGGGAGGCCCATCTGCACTAGGGTGCGCTTTATGAGCGGAAGCCCCGTACCGGCTGCCTTGCAAACACCGATGAGCGCGAACATCTTCATGAGCGTTGGGTTGCGCGGATCGGCAATGCCGCCGTCAAAGGCAGTCCCGCTTCGTATGCGAAGGCGCCCAGGATTCGCGTACTCGATGCGATCGGAGCGCTGCGTGACGACCACATGCCGTCGACCGGCGTAGTCAGCATGCGCTAACGCGTTCGCCAGCCCTTCGCGCACCGCATCGCCCAAAGCGCAATTCGCGTTCGCTGGAGCGCGGCCCAAGGGCGGCCCGACCCCGTCAGCGTTTGCGACAATTCGATCGGACACGCGCGACCAGAAATCGAATACGCAACCGCTCCACCGTCCATCGTTCGACACGATGCGCGTTTCGGTCTCGCCCGTATCCGTTTCTTTGCGATAATCGAGCACATACCCTGGGAACACCATCGCTATTTCATGTTCATAACCAAACATGAGCAGTCCCGCTCTTGTCGGGTGCAACCGTCCTGTCCCCGGTGACCGAGAGGCGGCGTTCAGTCGGACAAGGAAGTCTTCCTGCGACAAAGCAAGCCAAGGATGGTCCACATTGTGCGCCGCAAACTCATCTCGATAGGCAGCAAGAGCGCTACCGCAGAGCGCATCTAACGAGAGCGCCTCTACAGGAAGAGCATCGCCGAGCATAGGAAGACGAGCTGTTGCAGGTCCGGGGGGACCAGCCGGAGGGCCGGTCGGTGCGCCTCGGTACCGATCGTCTATGACGACCATTTCCATCACCTCTTGTATTCGGCGAACAGGGACAGCCCCTGTTCGCACTGATTGATGGTAAAGACGGTATCACATATCGGTCGTATTCAGTCGCAGAGAATGTAGTATTCAGTCTTAATCGGTCAATAATTCATAGTATTCGGACATTTTCAGTCGTATTCGCGACACTATTCGGTCTTAATCGGTCTATTTCCTTCCCTATTCAGTCCTATTCGGACGCATTATAAATTCCTCATTCGATGCGTTATTTCATTGCAACCATTTCAGGTACCATGAGTTGCACCAACGTACGAACAGGAATACCTATGCAGAATTTCTACACCGCAGATGATTTCGACATCGATGCGCACGTATCAGCAGATGAGGCTTTGGTGCAGCTGCGCACAGGCAACCGCATCTATGTGGAGGCGCTCGACCATAAGCGCGATCTTTCACCTGAGCGCATACGGGAGCTCTTCGAGCGCGGTCAAAAGCCCTTCGCTACGGTGATCACGTGCTCAGATTCGCGGGTAGTGCCCGAACATATCTTCATGGCGGGTCTTGGCGAACTATTCGTGATCCGTGTGGCGGGCAACGTGATCGGCGACCTTGAAGCCGCGAGCGCAGTGTATGCGTGCAAGCACCTGCATACACGCCTGCTCTTGGTGCTCGGTCATACCCATTGTGGCGCGATCAGGGCAGCACTCGATGGCGAAGGAGGCTCGGTCGCTTCCCTCACCGAACGCATCCGTGATGCTATCGGCGCTGTTACCGATCCGTACGAAGCAAGCGTTCTGAACACCCGTACAGCCATGCGAGAGCTCTCTGAACAGCCCGACTTAGCTACGCTATCCGCAAAGGGCGCTCTGACCATCGCGGGTGCCATCTACCACACGCACTGCGGCGTGGTAGATTTCCTCGAGCGCTAGAGACCCCCCAGGGTCAACTGTTGCCCCGGATACGTTTCTGGCAGCACTTCCAAGCGAACCGACGAACGGTCGGCAAGGTTCTGAAAATCGGGGCCGAACCACAGACGTACCTCATTCGGTCGCACAATAAGCGGCATGCGATGATGTATGGGTGCCATATCTACATTCGGTTCGGTCGTTATCATGCTGAATCGGTCGTTCTGCCAAATGCCACCGATCAGCATGCTACCGCCGTCCGAAAGAGTGAACTCATAGTGCTGTTTGATCGGTCGACCGGTTTTCGGACTTGAAACGGTTTCGGTATCGGACGTCTCGAAGAATGACCGGCACGGAATGAGGCAGCGCCGATGAAGCATCGAGTCGCACCAGAGCGGTTTTGTAGCACCATCGAGGCGCGTGTTGAATACGAGTTGCCTCGGTGCCCAAGGAGCCTCGTAGCCCCAGATGAGCTCACGCGCTTCGAGCGAACCTTCGCCTATGCGCTCCGGGCACGCCGTATCAAAACGCGCGGTGATGATGGGGGCTGTGACCCCAGGATGTGCACTGATCGGTCGCGCGGGCCACTCTGGCAACAGATGGTCATGAGGCCCCGCTTCGATCCGATGCACGATATCCAGCACTTCATCGTACATGCATATGATGAACGTTCCACACATAGCAACGATGATACGCCAAACCACACGTAAAGAAGCAGATGCGAACAAGACGGCAAGATACATCCAGATCAACGAGTTGATTTCTGCACTATCGTATCCTGCCAGCGAGCTCAAATTGCTCCACCGATATCTTTAAGGTCGCCAATAAAGGCCTAACGCTTTTGTCGTTCATACAGCGGCAGAATACCCTTTTCAAAGCGCTGCTGGATGAGTCGCTTATGAGATGCTCGAACAGGATCGCTCATAAGAATATGTCCATAGGCTTCTTCCGGAATATCATCAATGATCGCGTTGATCGTTTCCAAGTCCATGGCTTCCGCGATACGGGTTATCGCCGCGGCAAGATCGGGATTATTGGTCGATGCCATGTAATCGAACGAGTTGATAGCATGAGCGCCACCTTCACTATCGATCAGGCGATAGCACGAAACATTGGTACCAAATGCATCCTGCGTTTGAAGTTCGCCATCATCTAAACGCTCAGCGGTCACCGAAGAAGCTCTCTTGCTAAAAAGCGAGCTGCCTAAATCGTACACGGGCGCAAGTTCATACGTCATAGGAGCTGTCATCAAGAAGCCCCAATTCCCGTTGTTGCGATCCGGATTCTTGATGAGAGCGTCAACAACGAACATATCCCAAAACCGCTCTTTAGCATCATTGATACCGAGCATAAAAGGTATCAATTCCACTGTCGCTAAGACATCGCTGAGCAGTATAACCTCTCCGTCAGAGGGAGCCGAAGAAAACCCTTCATCCTCATCGGAAAGAGCATTCTTGATCTCCTTGAACTCGAATAGCCGCTTATCGGGATACGTGAAATCTTTGCAAGCACACACGATCTTGCCGTTGCGATAGCCTAATTGCGTTTCATGAGCAGGAATACCGAGCGACGCATATATGCGCGATCCAATATGCTCCGAGATGGGGCTTGAAGTGTACGAGGGAAGATGGCGTCCTTGAAGATCGCGTGTCGTGCGAGGATACTTGGCGATCCATGGCTCTCCTTCAATAAGAATGCCCTCTTTCTGGCCCGCCCGGCCACCATAGAACAAGCCACTCAAGGGGCAACTCTGCAAATCAATGACCTTATTCATCTTGTATCCCTCCCTCCAAGTAATAGAAATCAAATTCTATCACGGACCTCAAATCAAGCTCGCATACTCCACCGCTACGCTGACAAGCGTTACACTTGTTGAAATGCCTGAAACAGGATAGGAGTACGCCATGAGCAAGAAGATCCTTGTTGTTCATTGCAGCCCACGCACGAATGGGAATTCCAGCATGCTCGCGGATGAATTCATCAAAGGCGCCGCACAGGCGGGCAACCAAGTTGAATGTATCGACGTCGGATGTGCTCACATCGCCGGCTGCATGGCATGTGAATACTGTTTCAAACACGACGGCCGATGCGTACAGCAAGATGACATGCAGCAGTTCTACCCACTGCTACGCGAATACGACGTGCTGGTATGGGCCACCCCTCTGTACTTCTACAACTTCCCGGCGCAGCTGCGCGCATTTCAAGACCGCATGTTCTGCCAGATCGGCAAGCCGTTCACCATCAAGCAAACTGCACTTTTGCTGTGTTTTGAAGATAGTGATATGGCACGCGCTGAGCCTACGGTTGCCAGTTATCGCGTCTGTGCTGACTACTGCAAATTGGAGAACCTCGGTGAGGTACTGGTGAACAACGTATACGAGAAGGGCGCGATCGAAGGCAATCCAGGACTTCAAGCCGCGTTTGATCTTGGTGCAAGCATCTCTTAAGACGTATCGAATAAAAGTCTTTCAATAGCCAGATATGGCTTCATGGCTGACGATACGCCATTGAAGTCTCGCGTGAGTCCCATTCATGGGATACGCAAGAATGCAAATTGCGCTATTCGACTAAAGCGAAAGACGAATAGCGCTCGGATCGTGCTGTACCGCCGCGAAGAGCGCTTCCTCTGGGATTTCTGCGGGCATTTCCGCCTGCCCTGACCGCTCAGCAGGCACAGCAGGCGAACTCGGCGCATCGCTCGGCTCAGAGATGAACCCGCGCAAATCATCATGCAGCAAAAAATCAAGTTCAGGGCTCTCGGGCGAATCAGCGCGCACGAACAAGAATCCATAGCTGCCGATCTTGTTCACATCGAAACGATGGAACCCGCGTACATCGCTGAAGCGTGCTGCGAACCCGTCATAGTCGAACTTTTCCGTACCGTCGGTGCCCACAGGCGGGTTCAACAGCGACATGGTGTACACCGCATCCGTCCCATCCCCCTCATACGCATGCGCATCCGGCAGATCATCTTCAAGATACGCCTGATATGTCTTGAAGCCGAACGCATACTGCGATACATCCGTACCACCAAGCCCCGCGAAGCGAAGCGGATTGAACTCGATAGGACTTACGTGATCCCCATCTACGCGCACCTCCACATGCACCGGGAAATCACGCACCCCGATGATCTCGTTCACCTGGTCAAGCCACGCCTGAAACACCGGTGCCATCGCATGATAGATGGCAGGCCCGCACGTGTACAGACGATCGCTCGTATCTTCTGGCCCCGCAAAATCGTGTTTCAACACGTTCAGCACCTGCGCGTGCCCCTCCGCGTCGAAGAACGCATCGATTGCGTATTCCTGCCCCTCGATATAACCTTCTATGATGAAACGCTGCGCATCCACCACGCTGTCCGGATACATCCGCTGCCATCGCGTGGCATCCTGCGCGATGTCGGCCAGTGCTGCATCCCACTCGGCGCGGCTACCGATCACATAGACCCCCATGCTGCAAAAGCCCACCGTAGGCTTCAACACCACTCGCTCAGGCAGCTCATCGAAATCCACTGCTGCCAGATCGTCGGCGCTCAGCTCACGGAAGAACACGTCTTCATCAAGCGCCGCCAACATGCGCCGCATTTCCAGCTTGTCCTTGAACAGCTCGATGCCGCGTTTCAGCCCCTCAGCCTGCGTGTTATCGGTAAGCCATGCCAGCGCATTCTCGGAGTTCGTGTACACACGTTGGCCGCCATCGACCAGCGCTCGCGCCTCCGCATCATCCACCAGATTCAACGCACGCCCCTCCAGGCTTCGCGCAAAATCGTTCGCCAACACGGGATGCTGCGATTCCTCCAACCACTCAAGCAGCATGTCAGATGCATACGGCGCGTCTACGATGACCATCTTCTACCTCCGCTTTCGTTGTCTCGCGCTCAAGCAAAACCTTGCGATACATACTCTCATGCGGCATCATAAGATGTGCATGCAACATGAAGAACCTGGCACAACTATACGACGCCTCACCGTTCTAGCTGGCGTTGAATCCAAGAGAAGCAGGGCTTAGTAATTCGTCGCACGAATCTCGAAGTGCCCTTGCGGGTGCGCGCATACCGGACACACCTCGGGTGCCTCAGTGCCGATGTGCAGATGCCCGCATACGGTGCAATACCATACCTGTACCTCTTTGCGCCTGAACACCGCACCGTTATTGATGCGATCCATCAATACCTGGAAGCGCTCGCCATGGCTCTTCTCGATAGCTGCAAGCCCCTCGAAAAGATCGGCCACCTCATCAAAACCCTCGTCGCGCGCTACCTTGGCATATGCTGGATAATTGCCATCCCACTCTTCCAGTTCAGACGCAAAGGCGGCTTTCAGATTTTCAAGCGTAGGCGGCACGCCGCCATCATGCAGACGCTTGAACAGCAGTTTGCCATGGTGCAACTCGTTCGCGGCTGTCTCATTGAATATCTCACTAATCTGCGTGTAGCCATCCTTGGCAGCCTGTTGACCGTAATAAGTGTACTCAACATAGGCCAACGCTTCTTGATTGAGCGCCGCTTCCATGTTCTGCCACGTTTGGGATTCCTTGATGTTCATAAGAGGCCTCCTTGTGCGTCTCGCATACAATGGCACGAGTATAGAAAAGGTTTCAGTCTCGAAGAGCAGCAGCACCCATCGGTTGCGCACGTGTTACCCGTACGACCTGCACGAAGGCAGCGAACTATCGGTGCGATACAAGAACTGCCCTTCGCCGCCAAGAATTCCACAGACAAACGCTACACGCTCGCAAGCCGCTGCTGCGCCTTCGCCACCAGCGCGAGCCTGTTTCCATGATCCACCACAAACGCAAGCGAACGACGCTCAGCAGCCGCATCACCCAGCTGATAATAAGCACGCGCCTCAGCCCAGGCCGCCTCCACGCGAATGCGCATCGGATACGCATCGCTCGCGCGAATCGCCTCATCGAGCCGAGCCGCATCCTCAGCATGACCGCTTTCGCGCACCCGCATGATCTTCTCCTGGCTTTCCAGGAATGCCCTCAGCTCAACCGCAACCGGCCCCGCATCTCCAGATACCAACGCCAACCCCTGTCCAACGAGCGCCAACGCCTCTTCGGTGCCGTCCAGCTTATCCGCGAGCGGAATGAGGTTCACCAAAATTCCCGCTTTCTGCTGTGGTTTTTTCACTGCCTGAATGCTTTGGCGCAGCCCCTGCTCGATGAGGCGCGCTTGGTCTACCTTGCCCTCCTCGAGCAGCGCTTGCGCATAGTAAGCCATATACCACGCGCCCGCCGCACGACACGGAAAGGACACCGCTTCGGCCACCTCCTTGCCCTGAGCGATCAGCGCCTCAGGGTCGCACGCGTCGTTATAGAGCGCCAAAAGACCGTTCGTGCGCGTCTCGGCCACCCGCTCCATGATGTTGAAACCCAACACCATGGACACCATGAAAAGCGCGAGCAAAACCGCCAGGCCACCGAGCGTGGACGCCATGATAGAACCCGTTACCATCGGATAGACGGTCGATACCACCACCGAGGGCAACACGCCAATGATGCATGCGATGATCGAGTACTTCTTGAAATACGGCAGCATGGCTCACGCTCCTTGATCTGGGCCACTGCATCGGCGCTCAGCGGGGCCCCTGTCTTGATTCGGAAAGAACCTCACACCACATGCGCTAGTCAACGACCCCGTCGTTGGTACGTATCAGCTTACGCTTGATCTTGCCGCCGATGGTCTTGGGCAGCTCATCTGTGAACTCGACGATACGCGGATACTTGTAGGGTGCCGTGGTGCGCTTCACGTGCTCCTGCAGCTCGCGCACCAACTCATCAGAGGGCTCATATCCTTTCGCCAGCACGATGGTGGCCTTCACCACCTTGCCGCGGATGGGATCGGGCGCCGCCGTGACCGCGCACTCCACCACCGCCGGGTGCTCCACCAGCGCGCTTTCCACCTCGAAGGGCCCGATGCGATAGCCTGAGCACTTGATCACGTCATCATTGCGCCCCACGAAGAAGCAGTAGCCGTCAGAGTCGCGCCACGCCATATCGTGCAGGTTGTAATGGTCGCCGCCGACAGCTTCCTCCGTAGCCTCGTCGTTGCCGTAATAGCCCACGAACAAGCCCGGCGGGTACGCCTCGCGCAAACCTGTCACGCAGATAGCACCCTCTTCGCCTTCAGGCACCTCAGCACCCTCATCATCCAGCAGTTTCACGTTCAGGAGCGGCGATGGCTTGCCCATGCTGCCCGGACGCGGCTCGATCCACGGGAACGTGGCCAAAAGCACCGGACCTTCGGTCTGCCCGAAGCCCTCGCGGATCTTCTTGCCCGTTAGACGCTCCCACGCCAGCGTCACCTCAGCGTTCAACGGCTCGCCCGCTGTGGCGAAGTTCTCGATGCTCGACAGGTCATAGGCCGCTACATCCTCTTGCAGCATGAACCGGTACATCGTGGGCGGTGCGCAGAACGTGGTCAGCGCATGATCCTGCATCACCTGCAACAGCTTCGCGGGTACGAACTTGTCCATGTCGTAGGTGAAGATGCTGGCACCTGCGAGCCACTGGCCGTATATCTTGCCCCAGCCGAACTTGGCCCAACCCGAATCGGTCACGCTCATGTGCAGCTTGTCCTCGCGGACCTGCTGCCAATACTTCGCGGTGATGATGTGCCCGAGCGGATGCGCGAAATTGTGCATGACCGCTTTAGGGTTGCCCGTAGTGCCGCTCGTGAAATAGATGAGCATGATATCGTCGCTCTTCACACCATCCTCACCGGTCGGTCGCGCGAATTCATCGGATTCGCCCGCGATCAGCTCGTCAAACGGCAGCCATCCATCGCGCTCGCCCGCCACGATGATCGTATCCTTGATGGAGGGCGCATCGGGTAGCGCTTCTTCCACCTGGCCGAGAACGTACTCGTCAGCTACGCACACCATTGCCTTCACATCGGCGCTGTTGGCGCGATACACGATGTCCTTCTTAGTGAGCTGCAGCGATGCCGGGATGATGGTCGCACCCAGCTTCGCCAGCGCCACCGCCACCACCCAGTACTCCCAGCGGCGGCGCAGGATGCACATGACCACATCCCCCTTGCCGATGCCCAAACGCCGCAGCGCGTTCGCTGTCTGATTCGAGAGCTTCGCAATGTCTGTGAAGGTGAACGTGCGCTCTTCGCCCGCATCGTCGATCCAGAGCATCGCGCGTTTTCCCGGCTCCACGCGCGCCCACTCGTCCACCACGTCAAATCCGAAGTTGAACGCCTCGGGCACGTCGATTCGGAAGTTATCGCGAAAATCCTCGTACGAGTCGAATTCGATGCGAGGAAGGTACTTCTTCAGAATATGGTCCATCGTTGTTCGCTCTTATCCCTATTCAGCTATGATCGTTATGAATTTCGCGGTCGCATCGCCATGACAGCGCTGTCCGTGCGGTATCTCCGGGTTGAAGTAGATGCTGTCCCATTGGTTGAGCACGAACTCCTTATCGCCCACGGTGATCGCCACCGACCCCTCGATGACGAAGTTGAACTCCTGACCCTTATGGCTGATCAGCTCTACCGTCTCATCGCCCGGCTCAAGGATCACCACCAGCGGCTGCATCATCTTGTTGCGATAGCGCCAAGCCATATCCTCGAAGTGGTACCCCGGGTGGCGGTCGACCACCTTGCCCTCGCCACGCCGCACCACATGATACGTATCAAGCTTGGCGGACGTACCAGTCAGCACCTCGCTCATATCCACACCGAAGCGATGCGCCATGTGATAGATCGCCGAAATGGGAACATCATCGGCTACCGTCTCCCACTGCTCGTAGGTCTCCACCGGCACGCCCAGGTCGCTCGCCATGTCCTCGACCGATACATCGCACGCCTCCCGCAAGCCCCTGATGCGCTCGGCAAGCTCTTTCAGATCGGTATCTGCCATCGTACCTGTCATACCATCGCTCATGCGCTCATTCCCATCTCTAGCGCTTGTTTATTGCTCTCTACCAGGTGCGGCTTCGTGGGCGGCACGCATTTGCGAATGGCCTCGTCGAGCGTAGCGCGCTCGCAAAAGCCGGTCTTATCCCACAGCTTCCCCAAAAGCACGATATTGGCCAGTTTGCCCAATTCGGCATCTTGGGCGATCTTCGATGCGGGGATGCCCACCTTCTCAAGGTCTGCGCGCCCATCGGTCGGCGCGATCAGGTCGCTGTCGTAGACGATGACCGCTCCCGGACGCGCCTCCATGACGAAGCGGTCATACGAGGGTTGGTTCATGGCGATCACTGCCGTGGGATCGGTCACCAGTGGACTGCCGATCGGCTCATCTGACACGGTCACCGAACAGTTCGCCGTGCCGCCGCGCATCTCTGGACCATACGAGGGAAACCACGACACCTCCCGGTCCTCCAGAAGCCCCGCATACGCGATCACCTTGCCCGCGAAAAGCGTGCCCTGACCGCCAAAGCCAGCGAGCACCGCCTGTATCTCCTTCTGCATGCGCTATGCCTCCTCTGCGTAGCCAGACACCATCGGGCACGCCGCCGCTCGCGCCGCAGCTGCCTCGGCCACATTCGCGAATCCGTCAGCCTGCACATCCTTGTACACGCCCAGCGGATAATAGGGCAGCATGTTCTCGCGCATCCACGCGAACGACTCCTCGGGCGTCATGCCCCAGTTGGTCGGACACGTGCTCACCACCTCGATCAGCGAATAGCCCACCTTATCCACCTGATTCTGGAAGCCGCGCTTGATGGCCTTCTTCGCCTTGCGCACGTTCTTCGGTGAATCCACCGTCACGCGCTCGAGGTAGGCCACGCCATCAAGCGAGCTCAGAAGCTCGCACACGCGGATGGGATAGCCCGCATACGCAGGGTTGCGCCCGTACGGCGAGGTCTGCGTCACCTGATGCGGCAGGCTGGTCGGCGCCATCTGGCCGCCGGTCATGCCGTAGATGGCGTTGTTGATGAAGATGACCGTGATGTTCTCACCGCGCGTGGCCGCATGGATGGTTTCGGCCATGCCGATGGAGGCCAAGTCCCCATCGCCCTGGTAGGCGAATACCAGATAGTCCGGGAAGACGCGCTTCACCGCAGTGGCCACCGCCGGTGCGCGACCATGCGCCGCCTCTATCATATCGCAACCAAAGAAATCATAGGCCATGACCGAGCAACCCACGGGCACCACGCCCACGGTCTCACCCTCCCGGTCGAACTCGTCGATGCACTCTGCCACCAAGCGCTCCACGATGCCATGGGTGCAACCAGGGCAGTAGTTCGTCACTACGGGCAGCAGCGACTTCGGTCGCTCGAACACGCATTCCATCTCCGCCATGCTAGTCCCCCAACCTCTCGTTCAGCGCCTCTATCTGGGCAAGCACCTCATCGGGACGCGGAATGACCCCGCCAGCGCGCCCGAAGAACTCCACCGGCGCCGCACCGTTCACCGCCAGCTGCACATCCTCGACCATCTGGCCCATGTTCATCTCCACCACCAAGAACGCCTGCGCGTTGCATGCAGCGATGGCTTCCTTGGGATAAGGCCACAAGGTGATGGGGCGAATGAGGCCCACCTTGATGCCCTTGGCCCGCGCATCGTTTATCGCGCTGCGGGCGATGCGCGCCGCCGCACCGAACGCCACCACGACGATATCCGCATCGTCAACGAGGTATTCCTCCACGCGCACCTCGTTGCGCTCGATCTGCGCATAGCGCTCGAAGCGCTCTCTGTTCTTCGCATTGAGCGCGTCGGCATCCAAGAACAGCGAGTTCACCACATTATGCGGACGCTTGCCATGCGTACCGTCGGTCGCCCACGACTTTGCGGGCAGGTCGTCCAACGCGCGCTCGGCAGGCATCACCACCGGCTCCATCATCTGACCCAGCATGCCGTCAGCCAAGATGACCACCGGCGTGCGATACGTATCGGCCACGTCAAACGCCGCATAGGCCAGATCGGCCATCTCTTGCACGGTCGAAGGCGCATACACCGGCAAGAAGAAGTCACCGTGCCCCATGGCGCGCGTGGCCTGCCAGTAATCGCTCTGCGAAGGCTGGATGCTGCCCAAGCCCGGACCACCGCGTTGCACGTTGATGATGACAGCGGGCAGATCGGCGCCCGCCAGATACGAGATGCCCTCGGTCTTGAGCGAGATGCCCGGGCTTGAAGACGAGGTCATCGTGCGCTTGCCGCACGCAGCAGCGCCGTAGACCATGTTGATGGCCGCCACTTCGCTCTCGGCTTGCAGATAGACGCCCTCGCGCTTCGGCATATGCTTGCTCATGTACGCCGCCAGCTCGGTCTGCGGCGTGATGGGGTATCCGAAGAAGAAGCGGCAGCCCGCGAGCATGGCAGCTTCCGCCAGCGCTTCGTTGCCCTTCATCAATACTTTCTCGCTCATGCGCGCACCTCCCGGTACACCGTAATGGCCACATCAGGGCACATCAGGGCGCAGGTCGCGCAGCCCGTGCATGCATCCTCGTCAATGCATGTTGCCGGATGGTACCCCTTTGGCGTGATCGTATCCATATCGAGCTTCAGAATAGACTGCGGGCACACCCCTACGCAGATGCCGCACCCCTTGCAGAAGCCCTCGTCTATGACAACTCTTCCTTGCATAGATGAACCTCTCATCTTAATGAAAGCGAGCCGCGCATCCTTGCTGCGGCCCGCTCATGCTGGCTTGCTTCTGTCCCGATTATACCAACCCCTCCGGGACCACTTGCTGTTTATCGGCCTCCCGAATGGCAACGCGTCGTATCTTGCCGTTGACGGTGCGAGGAAGCTCGTCAACATATTCCACGATGCGCGGATACTTGTAGGGTGCCGTTTGATCCTTCACCCACGCCTGCAACTCGCGCGTCAACTCGTCGGAGCCTGCGAACCCATCCGCGAGCACCACGGTAGCCTTCACCGCCATGCCGCGCAGCTCATCGGGCACCCCCGTCACCGCCACCTCGCGCACCGCCGGGTGCTCCAGCATCACGCTCTCGATCTCGAACGGCCCGATGCGATATCCGCTCGACTTGATCACATCGTCGTTGCGGCCCACATACCAGTAATAGCCATCCTCATCTTCCCAAGCGGTATCTCCGGTGTGATACCACCCATCATGCATGGTGGCCGCTGTCTTTTCAGGGTCGCGGTAGTATTCCATCATGATGCCGGCCGGATGCGGATCGATATGGATGCACACCTCGCCGGTCTCGCCGGTCGCGCACGCGGTGCCGTCCTCGCGCAAAATGGCTACGGTATACAGCGGCACTGGCTTGCCCATCGAGCCGGGACGCGGAGTGGAATTCGTCAGGTTCCCGATCGTCAGTGGCGTCTCCGTCTGGCCGAATCCCTCGAAGATGGTCAGTCCTGTGTTCTCCTTCCAAAAATCGAACAGATCGGGGTTGAGCGCTTCGCCAGCCGTGGTGGAATATTCAAGACTTGACAGGTCATAGGCGCCCAAGTCCTCCTGCATCATCATGCGATACATCGTCGGGGGCGCGCAGAACGTGGTCACCCCATAGCGGCCGATCAGGTCGAGTATCTCGCTGGCATGAAAGCGGTCGAAATCATACGTGAGCACCGCGGCCTCCATGAGCCACTGTCCGTAGAACTTGCCCCACACCGCTTTGCCCCATCCGGTATCGGCAATGGTGAAATGCAACCCATCGGGGCGCACGTTGTGCCAATGCTTGGCGGTGATCAGATGCCCGAGCGAATAGAGGCTGTTATGGAGGACCATCTTGGGATTGCCCGAGGTGCCCGACGAGAAGTACAGCAGCATAGGTTCATCGGCCAGCGTTTCGCGGCGCTCGAAGACCTCTGATGCGGCGCGCACCTCGGTGTTGAAATCAATCCAACCAGCACGCTCGGCTGGCAACGCGCAGATGCCCGCCTCACCCGACAGCGCAGACCCGAAACCGCGCCCACCGTCAAGGAGCGCGCCATGCTCATCGCGCTCGGTCAGCCCAGCGCCCGCCGGGTTCACCAAGATCAGCTTCTCCACGCTCGGGCATTCCTTGACGACCGCATCGACAACATCAGCTACCTCGCCAGCGCTCGTAGCGATAACAGCCTTGATGCCCGCCCCATTCAAGCGATAGGTCATATCGTGCTCTTTGAGCATGAACGTAGCAGGCACCATGACGGCACCCAGCTTCGCCAGCGCCAGCGCCACGAACCAGAACTGGTAATGGCGTCTGAGCACGACGAGCACCTTGTCACCGCGCCCGATGCCTTGATCGGCCAGGAAATTCGCGGTCTTGTCCGACCACCGCTTCATATCTGCGAACGTGAAGACATGCTCTTCGCCTTCCGGGTTGCACCACACCATGGCGCGACGATTGGCATCGTGCATCGCGATATCATCCACCACGTCGTAGGCGAAGTTGTACTGCGGCTCGTTATGTAACTCGAACTTCGTCAGAAGCCCATTCTCGTCGTATTCCTCATTCACATACCGTAGATGTATGTTCCTCATCTCAAAAACCTCCATCAACTCAGAATCAACCGGCAACTCAGGTTTTAGGTGCAACGCTCGCTGCGGAACGCGCACCTACCTAATGCAGTGATCCTGCGGTTTCAAGACGACGGCCAGGAAGGTGCACGGCTCGCCTTCGATGGCGATCATGCCATGACCGCGGCCCGAATCGTACATGAGCAGATCGCCCGGACCAACCTCTTCGATGTGATCCTCATACGCGAAGCGAAGGTGCCCCGAGATAACGAAATCGATCTCTTGCCCTTCGTGGTACGACAGGTGAATGGGCTCATCTTGTGCATCGGCAAGATAGGGCGCGGTCACCAGGAACGGCTCGGCCAGCTTATGGCGAAAATGCGGCGCCTTGTGCAGGTATTCGAAGCCCGCGCGACGCTTGATGACCAGCCCCTCGCGTTCTGGCATGAGCGAATAGCCGGTCAAGTGCGGGTTTTCGCCGGTCAGAAGCTCGATCACATCCACGCCCAGCTTGTCTGCGCATTTATATAAGAACGTGAACGAGAGATCCTGCGTGCCGGATTCCTGCGCAGCGTATTCCTCTGCGCTCCGCCCGGTTGCTGCGGCCATCTCTTCAACGGTGTAGCCCATATCCTCACGAAGCGCCCGTATGCGATTCGCGACCTCTTTGATGTTCGGTTCCATGATCATCTGCTCCTCAGTCGCTGGAACGTCTGATTGTAGAACAACAGGCGCTCTCTTGCTCAGACCCGTTTCGTCATTACGGCGCAAAAATGCGCGTCGCATCCGCCAGAGGTCAACGGCGGCGCGAAGAGGGACGCACCGGCAATCGGTTGCAACTGATAAGAAGCGCCGCATCTTGAGGCGAGGAACTGCTCGATCGCGCAGACATTCTCAGCGGGTGCGATGGTGCAGGTGGCATAGACAAGCGTTCCACCTGGCGCCACCTGAGCGGCAGCGCTTTCGAGCAAACGGCTGTCCAGCTCGGCTGCCGCTTCGAGTTCGTCCGGTGTGATGCGCCAGCGGATCTCAGGATGGCGACGTAGCGTGCCGAGCCCGGTACAGGGCGCATCAACGAGCACCGTGTCGAATAGCTCATCGCCCAACGAGGCGGAAAGGTCGGTCGCGTCTCCTATAAGCACGGCACTGATATGCGCACCGCATGCTCGTGCGTGGTCTTCGAGCGGTGCCTGCTTGGATGCGACCGCATCGAGCGTGCAGAGGTGCTCCACTTGACGGCCACACCTGCGCATCGCATCGCTTTGGATGAGCAACGCCTTTGTGCCACGCCCCGCGCACGCATCTAACAGGGAGGTCTGCGCATGATCGGCCGCAAGAGCGGCGACGGCCTGCGCTGCCGCATCTGCCACGATCACCGCGCCCGATGCGATCAGTTCGGTGAACGCAGGGTGTGCGACCGCGGCCGCATCCTCTAATCTGATGCATCCAGGCGTCGGGACAAAGCCGTCACCATCTGTGGAAACGAAGTCTGCGCCGCGCTCGCCGAACGGATGCGAGACCAAGACCCGACGGTCTTCTTCGGCGTCTTCCGACCCCGCTCGAGGCAGGACTATCCCCTCAAGGCGCGCAAAGCCAATGCCAGCGGCCTCAAGCGCCACGACCACGTCCCTCTCAGCTGCACGCAGCGCATTGATGGAGGCGAACACCGGAGGTTGCTCGTTGCTGACCTCCATGAATCGACGCGCCTGCGCTGGCCCACGCCACATCTCCAGACGCTGCGCGAGCCAAACGGGAAACCCATGCGCCCGCGCTGCCGCTGCGATATCCGACCGCGGATCGCCGAACGGAAAATCCTCAGCAAGACGCGCGACCTTGCGCAGCACCGCGTTGGCAAGCCCGCGCGCCTTCGGCGCTACCCAGCCTGCGAGCTCAACACCCTGATCGACGGCCGCATAGTGGTCCTTGTCCAAGAAGAGCATCTCGTAGGTGCTCACCCGCAAGGCATCCCGCACGCGAGGTTTCGCATCGCGCGGGGTGCGCATCGCGCGATCGAGCATCTCATCAAGCGTTCCTTGCGTCTGGACGCATCCGATGGCCAGACGCGTCGCGAAGGCACGATCGCTCTCGCTGAGGTGGTAGCGTGCCAGCACGCGCGGCAGAACATCGCGCACGAACGCCGCACGCGTTCGCACGAGCATCAGCGCTTCATACGCCGCCCTCCGGGCAGCGCTCGCCTTCGTCATGCGTCCCAGCGCGCGTGCCCCGCGCGCACCTCGGCGTTACCTGCTGCGAAATCGCGCGCTGCCATGCGTCGCTTCCCATCAGGGCGCAACTCGACAACCTCGAGCGCTCCCCCGGCGCATCCCAAAAAGAGCGCTTTCCGATCGAAGAGCACTTCACCCGGCGCAACCGCAACCATGTCCTTGGCTGGAACAGCAGCCATCACGCGCACGCCCTTTCTCTCTATCGTGCAACGCGCCGGATGCGCATCATCGGAGGCTAGCACGCGCCGTGCGTTCTTCACCGCGTCAACATGGGGATCGAGCGCAAGCTCGGCCTTTTCGATCTTATCCGCATACGTGACGAGCGATTCATCCTGCTCAACCCAGGCCACGCTTCCGGCCTGTACCTGCTCGAGCGCTGTCAAGAGCGCACGGGCGCCCAGATCGGCCAGCTCCGCCGTCAGCGCATCAGCATTCATGCCGCAAATGGGAATGCGACGCGAAACGCAGTACGCGCCGGTATCGAGCCCTTCTTCCATGCGCATGATGCAAACGCCCGCTTCCTCATCTCCTGCAAGGATCGCGCGCTGAATGGGTGCGGCACCGCGCCAGCGCGGCAACAGCGACGCATGCACGTTAAGACAGCCCTCAGGTGGGATATCCAGCACCTCTTTTGGCAGAATGGCGCCATAAGCCGCAACGCAGATCACATCGGGGCGCAACTCCGCCAAGGCGCGCTGCGCATCCGCATCGCGCAGCGTCCGAGGCGTGCGCACCTCAATGCCCAGCTTCTCGGCGCGCTCTTTTACCGGAGAGGGCACCAGATCGCGCCCGCGTTTGCGCACCGCATCGGGACGCGTATACACGCAAACCACGTGATGGGCCTGCGCGAGCTCTTCAAGAATGGTGGCGGCAAGCATCGGTGTGCCCATGAAGACGATGCGCATCTATGCTTCCACTTCGATCATGGATTGCCCTGGCTGCGCACCTAGCTCCCGCGCACGCTCGTAGGCCTGAATGGCCTTGATGCGCACGTTCGGCTCGCACGCTTCAAACAGCGTCCTGCCATTCAGATGATCCAGCTCATGCTGGAGGCAGCGGCCGAGCAGCTCATCCCCTTCGATCTCCCACTCTTCGCCATCCAGATCGAAGTAGCCCACGCGCGCCCATGGCTGACGGCTTATCGGCACGCTGATGCCCGGGCACGACAGACACGCCTCCATATCGGTCACTGGATCGCCCTTGAGCTCTTTGATCTCGGGATTCACTAGAAAGATGGGGTTGCGCGTGCTCTTGTCCTCGCCATCCCAATCAACATCTATCACCACGAGGCGAATGTTTCTTCCCACTTGCGGCGCGGCAATGCCGCACCCGTTGTTCTCATACATCATCTTGGCCATTTGCCGCGCCAGCTTCAACAGTTCCTTATCGCCAGGCGTGCACGGCTCGCACACCTCGCGCAGCCCCGGATCGGGCGCTTGAACGATCTTCAAACCCATGGATGCTCCTATCGTCTCTTTGGTGCACATGGTATTCACAAGGGCCGTCGTGCACGGCGCAACTCGGTTAATCTGCGCTGCATCTCCACAAGCTCACCGAAAGCATCATCGCTTTGGGCAGCATCACCTGCCGCCATGCGCGCTTTCAGCTCGGACACTGCATCTTCTGCATCTCCGATCGCAAGTTCGCGCGCCAGATACGTCAGCGTGTCCTCAGGCGAGCGCTCGGCATGAGAGGACGCCGCGGTCAGAATGGAAGCCGCATGCCGACTGACGCCACCCGCCTTCGACACCAGATCGGCCGCGCTCATGGCAGGGTCTTCCATCAACGCGGCCAGAAGCGCATCGGCGATGACGCCATGCTCATGATCGTGCCAGCGCGTTTTGGCCATGGTATCAGCAACGGTGATGGCCAAGAGCGGGTGCTGTGCGGCTATGCTCAAGAACTCGCGCTCGAAGCGCAGGCGGTTGACCTCGGATTCAGGAAGGGTCCGCACCAGCGGCGTCGCATGCGCAGCAGCTTCGGATGCCTGCGGTGCTGCGGGCGCGCTCGCAGGCTTGAGCGCAGCCAGACGGCTGAGAGCATCCTCTTCCCGCACATGCACCATCCCCGCGATCTGGGCGGCATAATCCTTCGCCAAGATGGAATCTTTGATGGGCGCGAGCACCGAGAGCGCATCCACCAGTGCCGCACTGCGCCCTTCGGCGGTAGCGATATCGTGCGCAGCGATGCGACGCTCGATGCCGTAGACGAGCAGTGGTTTTGCCTGCACCAACAGCTCGGTCAGCGCCGCTGAGCCACCCTCCTGCGCCACGAATTCCGCCGGGTCAAGCCCACCTGGCAGCGTAACCGCGCAGATTTCCATCTTGGTCTTGCCCGCCTCGGGCGTCATGGCGTAATCGATGAACTGCAATGCCCGATCGGCAGCGCGCTGACCTGCCTCATCGCCGTCGAATAGATACACGATGCGACGACTGGCATGGCGCGAGAGTATGCGAATGTGCTGCATGGTGAGCGCCGTTCCCAGCGTAGCGACCGCGTTGCGTACTCCCGCCTCATGCAGGGCGATCACATCCGTATAGCCTTCCACCACCACCGCAACGCCGCTTGCCGCCATCGGGCCCTTCGCCTTCTCAAGCCCGTAGAGCACCTGCGATTTACGGAAGATGGGCGTCTCCTGCGAATTGAGGTACTTGGGGTTTCCCTCTCCTATCACGCGCCCCCCGAAGGCGATGCAGGACCCAGCACCATCGCGAATGGGGAACATCACACGGTCGAAGAACCGGTCACGCACGCGCCCGGTACGGTCGCGCACGGCCACATTCGCCTCCACCATCTCATCCGCACTGAACCCCAACCTCGTAAGATGGGCGATCAACGTGCCCGACCCGGGCGCAAATCCCAACATCCATTCCTTAGGCACCGCTCCCCCGAAGCCGCGCCCCGCCAGATACGCGCGCGCCGCACCGGCACCGGGCGATTTGCCCCGCATCAGCTGATGATGAAAGAAGTCAGCAGCTGCCGCGCACACCTCGCGCAGACGCTGCTTTTTGCTTTGTGGGACCCCTGCCCCACCGCTTTCCGCAATATCGATATGAGCGCGATCGGCCAGATAATGAACTGCCTCGGCAAACGACATATCCTCGGACTTCATCACATAGCTGAAGACATCGCCCCCCTCGCCGCATCCGAAACAATGCCACAGCTGCGTGGTCGGGTCCACCTTGCACGAGGGCGTGCGCTCGTTATGGAACGGACAACAGCACCAGAAATCGCGCCCGCGTTGGCGCAGGAGCACGCGTTCGCCGAACAAAGCTACGATATCGGTAGCCTCGCGCACCTTCTGTATGTCGTCATCACTGAGCAAGCGCATCCCTTCGGCGTATGGCGGAATCATGGGCGCGATACCCGCGCACATCTGTTGAATGCTATTATCTCTGAAAACTGGTGCATGCGGAAAGTGAGACCGATGGCTGGCAGCGAACAAGAACTACCGTACCTCCAACTCGATCCCGATATCGAGGCATCCATCAGAGAGGATAGACGATGCGGGCGCACGCATCCCCATCGTTTCTCCGATGAAGACGTCGTGCGGCGCGACACCAAGGAGCACGACGCGGCAACGCTAACGCGTCCAGCGTTCATGCGCGATGTGGAAAAGATCGTGAATCTGCCGGCATACAATCGCTACTCCGGCAAGACGCAGGTGTTCAGCCTCGTGGAGAATGACGATATCTCGCGCCGTATGCTGCATGTGCAGCTGGTGAATCGGGTGGCCCAGGGCATCGGCGCGCTGCTCGGTCTCAACGCGCACCTCATCGAGGCCATCGCACTGGGGCACGATATCGGGCATACCCCTTTCGGACACGCTGGCGAGCGCTATCTCTCGGAAAGCTACCACAAGCGCACCGGTCAGTACTTCCACCACAACGTGCATTCCGTGCGCGTGCTCGACCAGCTCTACCCCCGCAACCTCTCCCTTCAAACGCTTGACGGGGTCATCACTCACAACGGCGAGTTCGCAGCGCAGGTGCTCAAGCGCGGGACCACCTCCACCTTCAAAGAGCTCGATGCCATGGTGGAGGCCTGCAACTCAGACGAACAGGTGATTGGCACGCTACGCCCCTCTACGCTGGAAGGCTGCGTGGTGCGCGTGAGCGACATGATCGCGTATCTGGGCAAAGACCGCCAAGATGCCATGGAGATGGGCGTCATCGACTCGCTCGATTGCTTCGATTCGGACATCATCGGACGCGACAACGCGCGCATCATCAACAACGTCACCGTTGATATCGTGAATAACAGTTACGGCACCGACTGCATCCAGATGGGCGAAGCGGTCTTCAACGACCTGAAACGGGCGAAGCGCCAGAACTACCAGGTGATCTACACGCAGGAGGGCATCCTCGACAAGCCCTTCAACGTGGTGGAGACGATGTTCGAGCAGCTCTACGAGCGGCTCCTTGATGACCTGGTTCACGACCGACGCGACAGCCCCCTGTTCCGCCATCATGTGAAGTCGCTTCTGAAAACCTCGCATTCGCTGACCGAAGAGGGATATCTCGCGCAAGAGCCCAACCGGATCGTGGTGGACTACATCGCTTCGATGACCGACAACTACTTCATGAACATCTACGCGCGTCTCTTCCCCGAAAGCCACGACCGCATCCAGCGCGATTACTACGACGCTCGCTGACGACGCCCGCGAGCGCTACAGATCCATGACCGCCTGATCGAGCCCTTCGTAGCCCACATCCACGGCAAGCTCGTCAGAATCGGCCGCCTCGGTCGCCAATCGGTCGCATTCCTCGTTGAGCTCAACGCCCGCATGCCCGCGTACCCATTCAAAGCTCACCCGATGCTGACCTAGCGCCAACAGCAAGCGCTTCCATAGATCGACGTTCTTCACCGGCTCGCTCTTCGTCTTCTTCCAGCCGCGCTGCTGCCATTTATCGATCCACCCTTGCGTGAACGCGTTGCAGACATACTGCGAATCGGTATGCACGACCACCTCGCAGGGCTCCTTGAGCGCCTCGAGCGCAACGATGACTCCCAAAAGCTCCATGCGATTGTTCGTGGTCAGCCGAAAGCCCTGGGAGAGCCGCATCTCATGCATCGTGCCATCGGCTGCCGTATAGCGCAGGAGCGCGCCGTAACCGCCGTTGCCGGGGTTACGGCGCGCGCTCCCGTCGGTATAGATGACGACGCTCTTCAAACCGAACGACTAGAACAGCACCTGGATGGTGATGAACAGCGGACTGAACGTCAGAGCCACGATCGTCATCAGATTGATCAGGATGTTCATGGATGGGCCGGAGGTATCCTTGAAAGGGTCACCCACCGTGTCGCCCACCACGGCAGCCTTGTGAGCCTCAGAGCCCTTGCCGCCGAAATGACCCTGCTCGATGTATTTCTTCGCGTTATCCCAAGCACCGCCGGAGTTCGACATGAAGATAGCCATCAGCATGCCCGTAGCTACCGCACCAGCAAGGAACCCGCCCAACATGGCCGGATCGATGCAGCCGATGATGATGGGCACCACGATAGCGATGATGCCCGGCATCATCATCTCGTGCAGAGCCGACGTGGTGGAGATACCAACGCACTTATCGTATTCGGGCTCCGCTTTGTATTCCATGATGCCGGGAATCTCGCGGAACTGGCGGCGAACTTCCTCCACCATAGCATGCGCCGCACGCGACACCGCGCCCATGGTGAGCGCCGCGAACATGAACGGCATCATGGCGCCGATGAAGATGCCAGCCACGATCAGCGGGTCGGTCAGCGTCAGCTCGAACTCGGGCAGATAGTTGTGCATGGTTGCCTGGTAGGACACAAACAGCGAAATGGCCGACAGGCCAGCGCTCGAGATGGCAAAGCCCTTCGCGATAGCTGCCGTGGTGTTGCCCACCGCATCAAGGGCATCGGTGCGATCGCGCACCTCTTCGGGCAGGCCCGCCATCTCAGCGATGCCGCCCGCATTGTCAGCCACCGGGCCATATGCGTCCACGCCAATGGTGATGGCGGTGTTGGACAGCATGCCGGTAGCCGCAAGGCCCACGCCGTAGAGACCCACTGCGATAGCGTTGCCCGCAGCTGCCTCCGGGAAAGCCATGTTACCGCACAGGAATGCGCCGATAATGGCAAGCGCCACCAGCACGATCGGTGCGATGGTGGACAGCATGCCGGTGGACAGACCCTCGATGATGACGGTAGCCGGACCCGTCTCGGCGGCTTCAGCCAGCTTGTGCACCGGCTTGTAATGGTCAGAGCAGAAGTATTCGGTGATCTTGCCGATAGCCAAACCCGCTACCAGACCGCAGATAACCGAACCGAACAGCCATACCGGTTGCGCGGCAGCTGCCTGGCTGTTCCAGATAAGGAAGATGCACAAGATCACGACCACTTCGATGACCGCAGCCAGATACGTGCCGCGATTCAAAGCCTTGTGCAGATCTGCCCCTTCTTTCGTGCGAACCGCGAACAGCCCGATGATGGAGGTGATGATGCCACACGCCGCGATGACCACCGGAACCACGATGGCCCAGATGAGGTCGCCCCCGATGAAATAACCGCCGAGCGCACCGAACGTGACCGCCAGGATGGTCGGTGCCAGGATGGAGCCGGTGTAGCTCTCGAAGAGGTCTGCGCCCATGCCGGCCACATCGCCCACGTTGTCTCCCACGTTGTCGGCGATGGTGGCGGGGTTGCGCGGATCGTCCTCGGGAATGCCTGCCTCTACCTTGCCCACCAGATCAGCGCCAACATCGGCAGCTTTGGTGTAGATGCCGCCGCCCACGCGCGCGAACAGCGCTACCGCAGAGGCGCCCGTAGCGAAGCCCTCCACCATGCCGATGTGCTCGTGCGCGATATCCATGGTGAACTGATAGGCCAACTCCAGATCGAACATGTTGATGCCGTTGAACACCAGCAGGATCAACCACAAGGACAGTCCCATCAATGCGAACGATGCAACGCACAGACCCATCGTGAGGCCCGAGCGGAAGCTCACCGTGAGCGCTTTGGCCACTGAGGTCTCAGCCGCATACGCGGTGCGCGTGTTCGCGCGCGTGGCCACATGCATGCCCACATATCCTGCCGCAGCCGAGAGCACGCCGCCGGTAATGAACGCGAGCGCTGTGACCCATGACAGCGCGAACGCCATCACCAGAGCCACGACCACCATGAAGATGATCAGCAGCTTGTACTCGCTCATCAAGAACGCCTTCGCGCCTTGTTGGATCTTGATGGAGATGCCGTTCATCTTGTCCGAGCCGGGCTCCTGCTTGAGCACCCAGCTTCCCAGATAGGCTGCCACCAAAATGCCCACCAAGGCGCATACTGGTGCCAACCAGGCTATTGCTGTTGTCACGTATTCCTCCTCAACACTTCACACTATCGCCTGTTGCCGTCTTATCCCCGGTCACACAGGTTTCGGCGATAAGGCGACAACCATCTCATTCTATCCGTTTCGACGCCTCAATACCGAGAAGAATCCGCCTATCCGATCAGATATTTCTTCATACGCCCAGCGACGCGCATGGCAAACGGCATACGCTCGCCCTCAGAGATGCTCGCGCACCCAAGCGATATCGCCGTTGATGGCGGCGATCAGAGAATCGGTATCGTCAAAACGCTGCATATCGCGCAAGCGATGCACGAACGCGAGCGTGATGCGCTTCCCATAGAGATCGCCCTCGAAATCAAGCACGTGCGCCTCCATGTTCGCCTCTGCCTCGTCAACGAACGTGGGCGGCAGTCCCACCGAAACGGCAGCTTTATAGCGCTTGTCCTCTATCAGCGCCACCGCTGCATACACACCATCGGCGAGCACCTGCAAACGTTCGGGAAGGAACAGGTTCGCTGTGCGAATGCCCATGGCACGACCCGCCTCTCTCCCATGTACCACCGTGCCTTCGACAGTATAGGGATGTCCGAGCAGCGCCTCAGCATCCTCGATGCGACCCTGCCCGAGCAAAGCGCGAATGCGCGTGGACGTTACTGGCGCGCCAGCCTGCTCCATGAGATCATGGGCGAAAAGCACCGCTCCATGCTCTGAGGCCCACGCGGCAAGATCGGCCACCGTCCCTGCTGCTTGAGCGCCAAAACGAAAATCGCTTCCCACATGGATAGAGGTGGGCATCTCCCGCTCAAGCACATCGCGCAGGAACGCCTCGGGCGGCAGCGCGGCGAACGCCTCGGTGAACGGCAGCACGCGCACCGCATCAACACCGCTGTCCTCAAGCACTTCCAAACGCTGCTCGTTCGACATGATCTTGCGCAGTCGACCGGCTGCGAAGAGTTCATCGGGATCGATGCTGAAGGTAACGATCTCCACCGGCACGCCACGCGCACGAGCATCCGATCTTGCTTGGTCGATGATGAATCGATGCCCGCGATGGACGCCATCGAAAACACCGATCACGCAAACCGGCCTTCGCACGCACGTCATATCTTCACAGCCCGCGTCCACGGCTCACCCCATTCTGAAAGACCACCTCAGGCACGAGCGCGCGCCGTACCGCGTCAACACGGTACAGAGCATAGAGCCTATCGCCCGAAACGATGCTGACCATCTCGCCTTCCGCAGGCGCGCTCGTCTCGCGCACACCTGAGGTGCAGGCGCAGCTCTCGCAAAAGCTTCGATCGTAGGCATGAAACGCACGGCGCAAGGTCAGCTTCATGCCATTGCGCACCTTGACGATCTCGTCATCCCCGCAAAAGCATATCGTGTATCCCAACGCGCGCACCGGATCGAGCGCCGCCCGCACGCCCACCTCGGAGAGCGTATCGAGCGTCACGCACTCGTCAAGACCCACCGATCCCGAAGCGCTCCGACGCAACGCGCCCAAATGTGCCTCTGTGCCGCTCGCTCGTCCGATATCGCGCGCGAGCGAGCGGATGTAGGTGCCTTTCGAGACCACGAAGAACACATCCCAAAACGTACCCTGCTCATCGGTGCCGATACCCACCATGCGCGCATCGTGAACAACGATGTCGCGCGGCTCCAGTTCGATGATGTTGCCTCGGCGCGCTTCATCGCAGGCCTTGCGTCCAGCGCGCTTCAAAGCCGAATACACCGGCGGCAACTGCTTCTGAGGACCGCTGAAACGCGCAAGGACCGAACGGGCGAACCCTTCATCGGCAACCTCATCGGGAACAGTGGCGCTGCGAATGACCTGACCGGCGGCGTCATCGGTATCGGTAGCGCATCCGAACGAGATGCGTGCCACATACGCCTTGCGCTGCCCGCTCAGATACCCATTGAGGCGCGTGGCGGATCCCACCAGTACGAGCAATACCCCCGTGGCAAGAGGATCGAGCGTGCCCGCGTGCCCGACGCGTCGCTCGCCGAAGATGCGCCGACACGCTCCGACCACGTCATGTGAGGTCATTCCTTCGGGCTTATCCACCGCCACGACCAGGCTCAGCCCCGAACTGCCGCGCTTCAACGCAGCGCCTCATCGGACACGGCGGCGCACACCACCTTGCGCACCTGGCGAAGCGCACGCTCGAGCGGCTCGTGCAACGTGAATCCCGCAGCAGCGCGATGGCCACCGCCCCCAAAACGACGCGCGAGCGTCGCAACGTCGGTGGTATCCTTCGCGCGAAAGCTACCGCGCACCTGAGTGCCCTCGTCGCGCAGCATGGCTGCCACGCGCACGCCCTTGATGGAGCGCAACACATCAACCAATTGCTCGCAATCAGATTTCACCGCTCCCAGCGATGCCATATCCTCAAAGGTGATGTAGCTGAGCGCTGCTTGTCCGTCGCAGAGCAACTCCATATGCTCGATGCAGCGCGCCTCAAGCTGGATGGATGCCAACGTGCGCTGTTGGAAGAACGCTGCTGCGAGCGCAGCCGGATCAGCGCCAGCATCAACCATCTCGCAGGCAGCCCGAAACACGGCCGCATCGGTGTTGCTGTGCTGGAAACGTCCCGTATCGGTCATGAGCCCCGCATAGGCGCAAGTGGCTATCGCATAATCGCGATCGACGCCGAGATGGGCCGCCAATCGCCAGATGAGCAAAGCCGTCGCAGCCGCATCAGGGTCGGTATAGCTCAGATCGCTTTGGCGCTCGGGCACCGCGTGGTGGTCGATGGTGATCGTCTTGGATGCCGCTGCGCGCACCTTCGCCGCATCCTCGCCAATGCGCCTGACATCGGGCGCATCTACCTGCACGAACACTGCACAAGGAGCCGCGAGATCCTTTGCAGGCACCAGCTGATCGGCCCCAGGCAGCGATCTCAGCCCCGCATCGATCGGATCATCGCTTGCCAGGAGCACTGTGGCGCGCTTGCCAAGCTGCACGAGTGCCGCCCGCAAGGCAAGCTGCGAGCCGATGCAGTCCCCATCAGGGCTCACATGCCCGCATATGCAGATATCGTCGCTCTTCAGAAGCGTCTCGGCGATCTCTTCCAACGTGGTGTTGGTCTGCGGGGTCACCGCCATCGTCTATCAGCCCCGATCCTCGTCGGTACCCTGCTGAAGCGCCTCCTGACGCGCACGCTCTTCGCTCAAATACGCGCCCAGCTTTTCCGCCGCATCCACCGTTTCATCCAGATGGAAGCGCAGCTCGGGCGCCTGTTTCCAGTGCAACTGCTTGGCCATGAGCGATCTGATGTGGCCGCGTGCCGCCGAGAACGCCGCCTCTACCGCAGCGTAGCGCTCAGGCTCGGCCGTGTAGTGCACATCGGCATAGGCCCGATCGAAGCTCACGTTCACGCCGGTGATGGTAACCATGCGCAGACGCGGATCGGATACATCGAACAGCAGGATGTTCGAGATGACCTCGCGCGCTTGCTCGTCTACTTTGCGGTTTCCTTCTTTCATCCTGCCTCAATTCGTTCAGTTTCGCCTCTGGTGGGCCCGCACCGATACTATTCGGTGCGCTCGACCTCTTTTACGGTGTACCCCTCGATGGTGTCACCCACCTTGATATCCTGATACCCGGCAATGCCGATGCCGCACTCGAAGCCGTGCGCAACGTTCTTCACATCGTCCTTGAAGCGGCGCAGGCTCTCGATCTCGCCTTCGTAGATGACCGTGCCATCGCGCACCACGCGCACCTTATCGTCGCGGTTGATCTCGCCTTCAATGACGTAGCAGCCAGCGACCGTGCCGATCTTGGGCACCTTGAAGGTCTCGCGCACCTCAGCGATACCGGTGTCCTCTTCCACGATATCGGGAGAAAGCAAGCCCACGCGCGCCTGATTGATATCCTCGATGGCCTGGTAGATGACGCGATACAGGCGGATATCCACCTTCTCCTTCTCGGCTTGGCTGCGGCTTTTGCCCGTGGGGCGCACATTGAAGCCGATGATGATGGCATCGGATGCCGCTGCCAGCGTGACGTCGGTCTCAGTGATGCCGCCAACCGCCGAATGCACGATATTGATGCGCACCTCCGACTGATCCATCTTGTCGAAGGCATCGCGCAGCGCCTCGATGGAGCCCTGCACGTCGGCCTTGACGATCAGATTCAAGTCGGTCTGCTTGCCCTCTTCGATGCGGCTGAACAGGTCATCCAGGCTCATGTGCGAGGTATGCTGCTGCTCGGCCAAGCGCTCGCGCAGCGCGCGCTCTTCGGCCAGCTTGCGCGCATCGCGTTCGTCCTCGAATACGCGGAACTCATCACCTGCCACCGGCACGCTGTTCAAGCCCAGTATCTCCACCGGGTCAGCCGGCAGAGCGGCGTCCACATGCGCGCCATGCGGGTCAACCAACGCACGCACATGGCCATACGACGTACCGGCCACCACGGCATCCCCCGGATGCAGCGTACCGCGCTCGACCAGCACCGTGGCCACCGGACCGCGCCCCTTGTCCAGGTTCGCCTCGATGACGAAACCGGACGCGAGCGCATCAGGATTCGCCTTCAGCTCCAAAACGTCAGCTTGCAAGATGATGGTCTCCAACAGATCGTCGATATGCAGGCCCTTCTTCGCCGATACCTCGACGAACATGTTCTGGCCGCCCCATTCCTCGGGGATGACCTCGTATTCGGTGAGCTCTTGACGTACTCGGTCAGGGTTCGCGCCGTCCTTGTCGATCTTGTTGACCGCCACCACGATGGGAACGTCGGCCGCCTTCGCATGGTTGATGGCCTCGATGGTCTGCGGCATCACGCCGTCATCGGCTGCCACCACCAACACGATGATATCGGTCACCTGAGCACCGCGCGCACGCATGGCTGTGAATGCCTCGTGGCCCGGCGTATCGATGAAGGTGATCTGACGACCGTTGATATCCACCACCGACGCACCGATATGCTGCGTGATGCCGCCCGCTTCGCTGGCGACCACGCCGGTGTCGCGAATGGCATCCAGAAGCGAGGTCTTGCCGTGGTCAACGTGGCCCATGACGGTAACCACGGGTGGCCGGGGCTTGAGGTCCTCTGCGGTGTCGTTGTAGACGACCGCGAACTCTTCTTCGGGCGAGACGACGCGCACCTTGCGATCCATATCGTCTGCCACGATGTCGATCAGATCCTCGCTCATGGACTGGGTGACGGTAAGCACCTGGCCCAGCATGAACAAGCGCTTGATGATGTCGTTGGGCTGCACGTTCAGCAGCTCTGCCAGCTTGCCCACCGTAGCGCCTTGCGGAACCTCGACCACTGAATCATCCAACACCAGATCGGGGTCGATACCGCGCTCGATGGCCTCTTCGGCAGCGCGTGCACGAGCCTCGGCCTCGCGCTTCTCCTTGCGCTTCTTGCGGCGCCCTTCGCCCTCGTGGGTGTTCGCTGCTTCCACCGCCGCGCGCGCCTCGGCCAGCACCTTGTCGCGTTGGAGCTTTTCGGCTTGCACGGCCATTTGCGCATAGCGGTCTTCCTGTGGCGCGTCCGCACCCTCAAGCTCGGGCACGTATTGGGCCTTGCCCTTGCCGCGCTTGCCCTTGCCAGCACCACCGCCGCGCTTGCCCGTATCCGCCTTCGCAGGCGCTGCAGCCTGCTTTTGCGTCTGGATGCGCTGCGCCTCTGACTCGATCTGGGACAGAAGCGAGCTGAACGCGTTCGTCGTGCTCGGAGCGGGGGCTGCTGCGCGTGCAGGCTCTTTGGGCTGCTCGTGCTTGGGGGCGGATTTCTTGCCGCGGTTGCGCAGCGCCTCTTCCACCGCCTGCTTCTTGGCCACATCGCGGCGCGCCTTCTCGGCGCGCTCGCGGGCGCGCGCTTCCTCGCGTTCGCGAGCCACCCGTTCTTTTTCGGATTCGATCTGGCTCGCAAGGTTCTCGAAAGCGGCTGAACGCGTCTCTATCTTGCGAACCTTGGGCTGCTCGGATGCCGCCGCCTCAGGCTCGGCTGTTGGCTCGATCTCGCGCGCTGCACGCGCCGCCTCGCGCGCTGCACGCTCGGCTTCCACCGCCGCACGACGCGCCGCCTCTTCCTCGGCCTTTTGCTTCTCGGCCTCGGCTTGCTCCTTCTCGAGCGCTTTCTTCGCCTTCGCGTCCAACTCGCCGGCGCGCTGGAGAAGCTCAGGCTCCATGTTGGAGCGCACCTTGCCCACATCCTCGTCGCTCAGCACGCTGGCGTGAGACTTCGCTGATATCTTCAATTCGCGCAGCTTAGCAAGCATATCCTTGCTGGATATGTCGAACTCTTTCGCCAACTCATGTACGCGCATGCCGGCCATAAATCACTCCATCCACATCGTGCTCGCCCAAGGTGTCACGCACCTCGATACGTTTCTCCTGCTCAGTCGAGATCCGTCTCTTCGGCGTCTGAATGCACGCCGCAATACTTGCTGCCCGGTCGAGCATGGTTACGGCAGCGCGTGCCGTCCTCGCTCACGTAGGCGCAGAAATCGTCCTCGGGCTCTTCTTCCACATCGATCAGCACGTTCTCGCCTACCAGCGATTCATTGGCCATGCTCGAAGAGCGAATATCAATATGCCACCCGGTCAGACGCGCCGCAAGTCGCGCGTTCTGCCCCTCTTTGCCAATAGCCAGCGACAGCTGGTCGTCCGGCACGATCACGGTGGCGTAGTGGTTCTCAGGGTCGATCTGAACGGTCTGCACCTTCGCGGGTGACAGAGCGTTGGCCACGTACACGCGCGGGTCATCGCTCCACTGGATCACATCGACCCGCTCGTTGCGCAGCTCTTCGACCACCATGCGCACACGGCTGCCCTTCGGACCAACGCATGCGCCCACCGGATCGAGGTTGCTCTCATGGCTGTACACCGCCACCTTGCTGCGAGCGCCCGGTTCGCGCGCGATGGACTTGATCTCGACCACGCCCTCATAGATCTCTGGCACCTCTATCTCGAACAGGCGCCTGATCAGATCGGGATGCGTACGGCTGACCACGATGGAGGGGCGCGCCTGCTCACCGCGCGAGCGCGGCGCATCGGATGAGGGGTCGCGCACCTCGATGATGAGCACCTTCAGCCGCTGGTTGTGACGGTAGTGCTCGTTGCTCGGGCGCTCGTTGCGCTCGCTGGGATTGCGCTTCACGTCGTAATGCGGCAGCTCGGCTTCCACGCCATCGCGGATCTTCACGATGGTGAAATCGGGTGTGCCTTGCAGCACCGTGCCCGTGATGAGGTCGCCCACGCGATCCTTGAATTCCTCGTAGATGGTTTGACGCGTCGCGTCGCGCACGATGGCGGCGATGACGCTCTTGGCGTTCTGCGCTGCGATGCGGCTGACGTTGTCCGGCGTCACATCGCGCTCCTCGAAGTCGTGGTAGACCAGCTCAACCTCGCCGGTCTCCTCGTCCACCACCTCGTCTGGCTCCCCGATCGGCACCAGCTCGTACACGTAGATCTTGCCGGTCTGGCGGTCAATGGTCACGCGCGCATCGTATTCAAGGTCCAAGATGCGCTCATAGCTTTTCGCCAGGCTCTCTTCCAGCCGCTCGATGATGTAGAACTCGTCGATCTTGCGCTCATGAGCGAGCAACTGCAACGCTTCTATCAATGAGCCTTCTGCCTCTGCCACGATCTTCTCCTTCGTCAGAACTCTATCTCGCCGATCAGGTTTGCCTTCTTCACGGTAGAAAACGGAATGCGGAAGGTCTCGCCACCATCCTCGATCTGGAGGACGTCGCCTTCCACGGACAGCACTCCCTTGAAGTTCGCCCGTCCGTCTACCGGCTCGCAGGTTCGGATGCGCACCGTGCTGCCCGCGAACCGCTGGAAATGCTGCAACGTTCGCAGGGGCCGATCGATTCCTGGCGAGGATACCTCCATGGTATAGGCCCCCGGGAAGGGGTCGACCTCGTCAAGAAGATCGCCGATCCAAGCCTGAGCGCTCGACAGCACGTCGAAGCTGACGCCGTCAGGGGTGTCGACGAACACCCGGATGGTCGGCGCCTTCTTAGCCCCGACTATCTCGATGTCCACGATCTCGACGCCCTCCTGCACCGCGCGCGGCTCAAGAGCATCCAGCAGCATCTTCTCTTTCGCTGTCAGCACATCCGTCCTTTCCATATTCGGCCCTTACAACAAAAGAAAGCGGGACAAGCCCACTTTCCAAAGGTTCGAAAAGTTGTAAGCGCCGAGCGCTTGCGTCATGGTACCACAGGATGCGCGCCGCTTCCAGCACAACATCCAAAAAACGGCCCGCATCGCAGCTGGTGCGGCGGGCCGCATGTGGCAGCGATCTTGCTCAGAGGCTCTTCGAGAGCAGACGATTGAGCGCGTTGAGGTAGGCCTTCGTGGCCGAGACGATGATGTCCCCATCGGCGCCACGGCCGGTGTAGACCTCACCGTTGACCGCCTTCACGCGCACCGTTACCTCGCCGAGCGCGTCAATGCCGCGCGTGACCGACTGCACGCTGAATTCGGAAAGGTCGGCATCGAGCCCCACGATGGCATCGACCGCCTTGTAAGCCGCATCTACCGGACCGGTGCCCCACACGCACTGCGTGACCGATGCGCCCTGAGGATCCTTGATGGTGACCGTTGCCGTGGGTTTGAGCGGGAAGCCGCAGCTCACCTGCACCGCCTCGAGCGAGTAGAGCGCCGTCTCTTCGCGATCGCGCTCGTTGACGAGGCTCTCGAGATCCTCGTCGTAGACTTCCTTCTTCTTGTCAGCCAGGTTCAGGAACGCCTCGTAGAGCTCGTCGAGCTTCTCGGCGTTGAACTCATAGCCCAGCTCTTCGAGCCGGTGCTTCAGTGCGGCATGGCCGCTGCGCGCCGTCAGCACGATCTGGCTCTCCCCGGCACCCACATCGGCCGGATCGATGATCTCGTAGGTGTCGCGCTTCTTCAACACGCCATCTTGGTGGATGCCGGAGGAATGGGCGAAGGCGTTCGCGCCCACGATGGCCTTGTTCGCCTGCACGTTCATGCCGGTGATCGTGGAGACCAGGCGACTCGCCTTCGTGAACTCGCGCGTGTTGATGTCGGTATGCGCATCCAGCTCGCGCTCGTGCATGCGGATGGCCATAACCACCTCTTCCATGGCCGTGTTGCCCGCGCGCTCACCAAGGCCGTTGATGGTGCATTCGATCTGGCGCGCGCCATTGGCAACGCCTGCCATGGCGAGCGCGGTAGCCATACCGAGGTCGTTGTGGCAGTGCACGGCGATGGTCACATCATCGATGCCCTGCACGTTATCGACCAGATACTTGATGCGCCGCCCGAACTCGTCCGGCAACGAATAGCCGGTGGTATCGGGAATGTTGACCACGGTAGCGCCCGCATCCACCACCGCTTGGATCATACGCACCAAGAAGTCGTAATCGCTGCGCCCCGCATCCTCTGCATAGAACTGCACGTCGTCCACGTAGCTTTTCGCGCACTTCACCGCAGCCACGGCGCGCTCGATCGCCTCGTCAGGCGTCAGGCGCAGCTTGTCGCGCATATGGCTCTCGGAAACGCCGATGCCGGTGTGGATGCGCGGACGCTTCGCGAACTTCAACGCGTCAGCCGCGCTCACGATGTCCTTCTCGACCGCACGCGTCAGCGCCGCAACCGTGGCATCGTATCCGGCGAGCTGCGATATCTTGCGAACGCTCTCGAAGTCGCCCGGGCTCGATATGGGAAAGCCCGCCTCGATCACATCCACGTTCAAACGCAGCAGCTGCCGCGCAATGACCAGCTTCTCCTCGGTGTTCATGGAGGCGCCCGGCGATTGTTCGCCATCGCGCAGCGTGGTGTCGAAGATGTCGATCTTACGAGTCATGTTTGCCTCTTCCCTTCATCGTTAGAAGAATGTTGGGCCGCGCATGCAGCTCTTCGCATCATAGCAGGAATGCGCCCGCATACCAGCGCTCACTTCACATCTTGTCTAGAGCTTAATGTGCCAGAGATTGCGCAGTTCAAGAGCCGAGCGCAGCTGTGCGAGCACCTCTTCGGTCACCTCGCCCTCAACGTTCATATACACGAGCGCGCACTTGTCCTCGGGCTTGGTGCCGATCTGCATGGTGGTGATGTTCACACCAGCCTCGCCGAGCACCGTACCGATGGTGCCGATGCGCCCCGGCGCATCCACGTATTCAAAGATGAGCGACTGCGCAGCAGGGGCAATGTCGATCTTGTATCCCATCATGGACACGATGCGCGGAAGCATATCGACCCCATAGAGAGTGGAGGCGATCTCGACCTCATCGGCGCGCACGCGAACATCAGAGGCGTATTCCTGTGCGTCCTCGACCGTCTTGGTCACCACCGTCATGCCATGACGCTCGGCAACCGAGCGCGCCGTATCGGGCACCGATGCGCCCACGTGCTTATACGACAGGATGCCGTCGACCACGCCAGCCACCAGCAGGTCAGGATCGGCATCGGCTATGGCTCCTTCGGGTTGCACGGTCAGCTTCTGCGGAATGCCGCCGCAAAGCTCGGCCACCACGCGCCCCATCATGCGGCACGCGGGCAAGTACGGTCGCACCGCGTCCATCACCTCGGGCGGCAAGCCGCTCGCGTGAATGGCGGTCGGCACGATGGACCCCTCAAGGCCCGCCCACACGTACTCGGCGATTTGCTCCCCTGCTCGCACTTGCGCCTCACGCGTGACCGCATTCACGTGCGGGGTCAGGATCGCCCCCTCAAGCTCATGAAGGGGGCCTTGCGTGCACGGTTCCTCTTCAAAGACGTCAAGAGCCGCCGCCCCCACTTTGCCCGCCGCAACGAAATCAGCCAGCGCATCCACCTCGAAGATGCCTGCACGCGCACAGTTCACCACCACAACACCCGTCTTCATGGCGGCGAACTGCTCTGGCCCGAACATGCCGATGGTCTCGTCGGTCTTGGGCAGATGCACGGTGATGAAATCCGCCTTCGGCAGCACGTCTTCCACGCTGTCGTAGAGCGTTACGTCCAGCTGCGCTGCTTTGTCGGGGCTACAATACGGATCGTACGCGATCAGCTCCATGCCGAACGCTTTCGCGCGCTCGGCCACCAGGCTCCCCACGCGACCCAGACCGAAGATCGCAAGCGTCTTACCGTAGAGTTCGCTACCCATGAAATCACGGCGATCCCACTTGCCCGCATGCATCGAGGCATTGGCCTGCGGAATACGACGTGCCGCAGCCAGGAGCATGGCCAGCGCGTATTCGGCCGCCGAAATGATGTTCGAGGTAGGAGCGTTGCAGACGATGATCCCGCGTTCGTCAGCCGCTTCGATATCGATGTTGTCCACCGTCACGCCCGCGCGCCCGATAATCTTGAGATTGACCGCCGCATCGAGCAGCGCCGCATCGACCACCGTGCCCGACCGCACGATCAAAGCATCGTAGGGCTCGATGACCTCGCGCAGCTGATCCGGCGCGAGATCCGCCATCACATCGACCTGATAGCCGCGCGCCCGCAGCGCTTCGATTCCCTCAGGCGCTATCTCTTCGGTGATGAGAACCTTGCTCTGAGACATCGTGCCTCCCTCTGCTCAACAAGACGCCATATACCTTGCATTGTTCCTGCCACCACTATAGAGCAAGCGAAGCGCAACAGACCGCACGTCGTTGACATGCGGTCTGAAAACAGCGGCTCTTTCAACGATGCGAAAAGCGCTAACACCCCGGCGGCCGATACGCTGGCAAAAGGTCAGGTGTCTCGCTCAACTGTTCCTGGAAGAGATCGGCCATGATGCGGTTGCGCGTGTTCCAGGTAGCACCGGTCACCGCGTCCACCACATGCTCAACGGCATCAGCATCGGCAACGTAGAGCTTCTGCGCCTCGGCTGCCCGCTCTCTCACGCAGGTTCCCCCGCCTCGGCTCTCACCGCGCCTGCGCGCTCCTTCGTGATGGCTCCCGCCAAACCGCCCGCAGCAGGGTCGCACAGAAACGCCACGACGACGATGGTCGGCCAGAACTGCATGCACAGAGCAACGAAGCGATCGAAAAGATTGACCGCCATCATCTCGCCGGTCAGAGCCGACATCGTCTGCGTTTCCCCGACACCGGTCATGAAGGCGGTCATCACCACGCCCAAGAACAGCATGATGAGCGTGCTGAAGAACACGTTCTGAATGAGTCGGAACGCCACCGTCCCCGGGTTGGCATCAAAATAGACTGCGCACGCAGCCGATATCTTCCCCAGCGGTATGACAGCTGTCACCACAAACGAGGTCACGAAGGCAACCAGGAAGCTCAAGCCGAAAAACGCGGGATCGATATGGGGCATACCTTGCGAGATGGTGAGACACAAGCAGAGCACTGCTGCCACGAACAACGAGAAGAACAATCCATATACGAGGTAGTATTTCTTGCTATGCATGAGCGAGGCTCCTCTCAAAATGGCGGGCCACACACGCGTGCAGCCCGCTGCGAGCACGATGCTATCCGACGACAAACAAGGTCTGCTGCTTCTCGTTCATCCGCTCAGCCAACTCATCAATAGGGCCGAACTCGATGCAGCGCGACTGGCAGTGCTGCACGCACGTGGGAACCTTCCCCGCTCCGCGGCGCGCCGCACAGGTGTCGCATTGCTTCGTGGGTATGGGCAGATAGGAGAACTGCCAATCCTCTTCGGCCTCATCCCCGATGGGCCACGGACCCACCTTGACCACCTTCACGCCGGTCTCGCCGACCGGCAACCCATGCTCCATCTGGCACGCTATCTCGCAGCTGTGGCAGCCCGAGCACCACTGAGCATCGATCAACAGTCCGTACTTCGCCATGGTTAGTCCTCCTCGACCTTGTAAATCTTGCAGATGGAGCTCTTGTAGTTCGAGCCGAAACCGCTCTTGCCTGGAACCCAGGGCAGCGTGTTGTTGATGTTGAGGTCGAACACGTCGTAGAACTTCTCCGGATCGCCCTCAGGGAACCACCAGCCGTGGTCGCATGACACCATGCGGCGGTCCATCACCGGCGTCAGCTTCGCCTTGCGCTTGGCTCGTCCGAGCGGACCTTCCATCCACACCCAGTCGCCATCGCGAATGCCGTACTTTTCGGCCGTGTCGGGATGGATCTCCATGAGCGGCCAGGGGCGGTAGTGCCGCATGCGCTCGATCTGCCGATGCTCGGAGTGGAACATGCCCCAGAAACGCGCACCGGAGGTCATTACCAGCGGATACTCATCCATCAGGTCGGGCGTAGAGCCAGGACCGGGCTCGGGCTCTTCAAAGTAGGGCAGCGGATCGAGACCGGCACGGCTATAGAAGTTGCTCCACAACTCGATGCGGCCCGTGGGCGTATTGAAACCGGGTTGCCCGTCGGGGCGCAGCATGCCCTTCTCGTAGCGGTAATACTCGATGGGCTGATAGGCCGGTGCCACCTTCTGGAGTTCCTCGAACGTCATATCGGTCGGCTTGAGCATATCGGTGAACATGTCATCGACGTTATCCCACGGCCATGCCTCCGGGTTCCAGCGGCGTCCCAGCTCCAGGTTGATCTCCATGTCGGATTTCGTCTCGCCCACCGAGGTGACCTTGTTGATGGTGGAGCCACGCTGAGCGCCAGAGACGAACGCGATGCCGTTGCGCTCGGCAAAGGTCTGCGCGGGCAGCACCACATCGGCGAGCGCGGCGATCGTAGGCGTCTTGAACAAGTCGACCACCACGATGAAATCAAGCTTGTTCAGCGCTTTGTAGAGCCGTTGCGGATCGGCGCCCATGCATGCGATGGGATTGGTCGTCTGCAACCATGCGCCATGGATCTCGTAGGGCTCGCCGGTCTCGATGGTCTTCACCGTCTCGTCGGGCTGAGACACCGCGAAGCCGAAGTTGTACAACGGGTAATCCTGGATGCCGATGCGCTTGGCTTCCTGCTCGGGACCGAGCACTTCACGTCCCCAGCCGCCCGCAACGGACAGGATCTCGGGCGCCACGATCATGCCGCCAGGACGCTCCATGTTGCCAGTGATCTCCCACAGGGCGAGGATGGCCTGACCCGCAGGCATCGCCTCACGCGTCATATCCACCGCCACACCCCATTGCAAGGTGGAGTTCTTGGCATTGCCCAGAAGGCGTGCCGCCGCGACGATCTTGTCTTCGGGCACCCACGTGATCTCGGACACGCGCTCCACCGGGAACTCCGCCGCACGAGCGCGCAGCTCGTCGAAGCCGTAACACCACTTGTCCACGAACTCATGATCGTAGAGATCCTCGTTGATGATGATGTTGATCATGCCGAGCGCTAGTGCCGCGTCGGTACCAGGACGCACCCGCAGATGCAGCTCGGATTTGGTTGCCAGCCACGTGACTTTCGGGTCGACCGTAACGATCTTCATCCCGCGCTTCATCAGATCGATCACCCAGTGACCATAGAAGCCCTCGATGTTTGACTTCAGCGGATAGTTGCCCCAGATGAACATGACCTCGGGCACCTCATAGTCGGGGTGATCGTAGCGCTCGGGGAACTGCTGGGCCGCGTCAGGGATCCACGGCGCACCGGTGGTAGCAGCCATACCGGCGATACGCGGCAGATAGCATGCCTGACCCGACAGCAGACCAGTGTAGTTAGGCGAGCCGAACGACCAAGCCAAGCGCGTGATATACGCCGCGATATCGCGTCCTGTTCCCTGAGCGAAGATGACGGATTCGGGGCCGTATTCCTCCTTGATCGCCATGAACTTCTCGGTGATCAGGTCGTAGGCCTCATCCCAGCTGATGCGTTCCCACGTGTCCTTGCCGCGGTCCTCCCGCGCACGCTTCATGGGGTACAGCAGGCGCTCCTTGTGATTGGTCACCTCGGGCGCATCCAAACAGCGCATGCACAGACGCCCTTCCGTCCAGGGGTCCTCCGGGTCGCCCTCGCATTTGACGAAGTTGCCCTCTTGGTCGGTGTACATGATGACACCGCAGCCCAGATGGCAACCCGGGCCTGTCCATGCGCAGCCACGCGTCACATGATAGTCGCCCTCGTCGTACTTGAATGGCTTTTCGTGCTCAACAGTCCGATACTTTTCGCTCATTCCCTTTTCTCCATTCTCTCGAACAGAAGCAGCTGGCTTCATTTCCCTCTCTTGCGCAGAAGCGAAACCATCCGCTAACCTTGGTCAGAAGCTACCCGCCCGGCGACCTACGCGCCATCGGCTCAAACGCTGAAACAGTGGAATCCGACTCGGCTTTTTCGGTTAGGAGTACACAGATGACGGCTATGGAAAAATGTATGAGCGATCCTGTTGAGCCAGTTCAGGGCCTCAATTCTCCCTTGGTGTTCACCACGGTGTGCGGGTTTTCGCTCTACTGGGCGTGCTTGTTCACCATGCTCATGCGGAATTCGTTCATGGACGGTGGCATCGAAGTTCTGTGGTATCACTTCTTCTTGCGGATCGCATTTCTGGTCGGATGCGTGGCAATGTGCGCCGCAATGGCCTTCGCAACCGACTTTTTATCCACGCAGCGCGGCGTGCGCATGCAGCGTGGCGGCGTTTTCATGTTCTCGTTCGTCGCCATCACATCGTCACTGATCTACCACTCGACCGGGATGCCCATGCCGCTCGCCTTCGATTGTGTTGCGTGGGGCTTGGCTGGCGTGGGACTCACCTGTCTGTTCATGCCATGGGTGGAACTGATGGGATCGATAACGCGCAGGGAAATGGTGCTTGCGCTTGCCGGATCAATCGCCCTGGGTGCGTGTTTGTATCTCATGATGAACATGCTCCCCTTTCCCTTCAACATCGCGCTGCTCTGCATCGGTCCGCTGTGCAGTTTGGCCATTGTCGTCATGCTCGAACACAGCGACGAGGTGGTGCCAGCGCCATTCATCCCACGCGAACGATCGCGCGAAAACATCAAGCTCACGCTCCCGTTCAGAGCGATGACGATCGCCTACGGGGTGGTGCTGGGATTGGGCATTGGGCTGACCACGCAGATCCAAGGAGATGCCGCGCTCTATAGCGGCATTGCGGGGGCTACCGTGTTCGGTGTCGTAGCCGCGGTAGCGTGCCTGCGCTTCATGCCCGAGCGCGTCCAGCAAAACGGCGCCTTCCAGATCTTGTTCCCGGTGCTCATCATCGCGCTCTTACCGATGTCGTTTTTGCAGGGAGCACCGGCAACCGTTTGCAATATGCTCGTGTTCGCCTGCTTTGCCATTTTCGAGATCGCTGGTATATACCTCATGCTGTTCTTATCAGAGCGCCATAAAGCCTCGCGACTCCAGCTTGCATGCAGCTTGCAGGCATGCCTGTTCGCCGGTGTCTTGATCGGCCACCTGATCGGTGTGGTAGCCACCTCGTCGGGCGTCATGGACTACCCCATGCTGTCAGCCGCCGCGCTTGCGTTGGTGGTGGTGCTGGCGATCATGGTGACGTTGTTCGGTGTTGGACCGGTCGATCGCAGTGGGGCCCTTGCGAAGCGCAAGGACATTGAACCCAACGTCGAGCACGGGCGCTGGCGCGCACGCTGCGAGGCGGTGGCGCGCGAGCATGGGCTGTCCGCTCGCGAGACCGAGGTGTTCATGCTGCTGGCGAAAGGCCGTGGGATCGAGCACATCCAAGGCAAACTGTGCATTTCAGGACACACGGTCAAAAGCCACGTGTACAACATCTACCGCAAGATGGATATCAACTCGCGCGAAGAGCTCCTTGATGCTGTTGAGCTGTATGAGATCGCAGCCGCCCGCCCTCTGCCGACCGAAGACACCTCGCACCGCGACTGATACGACAGAACCCCCGCAACGCATCACGGGGGTTCTGCAATGAGCGTTTGTGCTTCTTGCGCAGCAGGTCAGCTGTTCTCGCGCTCGAACTGCGCCATGAAATCGACCAGCGCCTGCACGCCAGCCTGCGGCATGGCGTTGTAGATGCTCGCGCGCATGCCGCCAACGCTGCGGTGACCCTTGATGGATTCGATGTTGTGGTTCTTGCACTCGGCGATGAACTTCGCATCCAAGTCGGCATCGCCGGTGATGAACGGCACGTTCATCAGGCTGCGGCAATCCTTGCGCGCGGTGCCGCGGAACAGCTTGCTCTGATCGAGGAAGTCGTAGAGCAGCGCCGCTTTCTCCTCATTCTTCTGCTGCATGACGGAAAGGCCGCCCATGTTCTTCAGCCATTTGAACACCAGCCCGCAGATGTAGATGCCCCAGCATGGCGGAGTATTCGACAAGCTCTTGGCATCCACCTGCGTCAGGTAGCGCATGATGGTCGGGGTGGCAGGATTCACATCCTCGCGCACCAGGTCCTCCCGCACGATCACGATGACCACGCCAGCCGGGCCCACGTTCTTCTGCACGCCGCCGTAGATCAGGCCATAATCGGACACGTTCACCGGCTCGGAGAGGAACATGGAGGATACATCGGAGACCAGCGGGATGCCGCCAGTCTGCGGCAGTTTCGCATAGCGCGTGCCGTAGATGGTCTCGTTCTGGCAGATGTAGACATAGTCGGCATCGGGCGAGAAGGTCAAGCCATCAACCTCGGGAACATACGAGAAGTTCTCGTCCTCAGAGGATGCGATGCAGCGCGCGTCGCCGTAGAGGTTGGCTTCCTTCCATGCCTTCTTCGACCATGAACCGGATACGATGTAGTCGGCCACGTTGTTGCGCATGAGGTTCATAGGGATGGCGGCGAACTGTTGGGTGGCGCCGCCCTGCAGGAACAGCACGTGGTAGTTGTCGGGGATCGCCATCAGCTCGCGCAGGTCGGCTTCGGCCGTTTCGATGATATCGGCGAACGCTTTCGAGCGGTGGCTCATCTCCATCACCGACATGCCCGTTCCCTTGTAATCGAGCATATCAGCCTGCGCCTCGCGCAGCACCTCTTCGGGCAATACCGCCGGTCCTGCCGAGAAATTGTAAACACGTGCCATGTACCAGCCGCTCCTTCGCATCGGTTTTGTTCGGAATGGCGCTATTGTATCGCTCATTCGCGCTGCGCGGACGACGTATCGGTCTGCGTGCGCGACCGATGGCCCTCTTGCGGCATGAAGGGACGCGCAGGGAACGACGTCAGCTGACCCCTGGAGGTTTGATGCCCAGATCGGTCAGCACCGATGCCATATCATCAAGCCCCAGATCGCGGCAAGCAGAAGCGACACCTGGCGTTGCGCCGGTCGCAGCATCGCAGGAAGGCGCCCCAGGAGGCGCAGGGCATTCCGGCACATCCCCTGCCTGACCGCAGTCCATCGCCTTGAAGGCGCTCGCCCAATCGGTGGCGCCGCTGACCGCATCCACCTCGCCATCCTCTGGTGCCACGAGCCCCCATGCCTGCGCGCACACGCCGCAGCCCACGCAGATCGCACATCGCGCGCCCGACCAACGATTCCCTGTCGTTTCGTCCTGAAAACACTTCCCGCAGCCAACGCAAACCGCGCAACGCTTTCCCATGCGCTCAGTCATGACCAGAAGCCTTGCCGCCTGGCTTGATGAAGAACGACAGCACGAGCGCGATCACCGATAACGGGATGACGGTCGCCCATGCCGATCCCATCCACCCCAGGCCCGCATCAAGACACGCTCCATACACCGGCGCCAGCATCTGACCAAAGCATTGCGTGAATTGCATGACCGCCATGCCAAGCGTGGCCGCCATGGCCGAGCTGGACAGGATGGTGGGCGCGAGCGGACGACTGCCACCCCCGCCGAATGCCGCTGAGAACCCCATGAGCACGATGAACGCCCAGATGCCCGCAAGCCCTAAGCCCGACGCCTCCGAGGGAAACCCAACCAGAAAGCCGATGATGCTCGTCACGGCGAACAGTGTGACCAAAATGTACTTCCGATTGATGGAAAGCCGGTCTGACCATGCACCTGATAAGGGGTTCATGATGAAGCCGATCAGCGTGATCACTGACGTCATGAATCCCGCCGTTGCCATATCAAACCCCACAGAGCCCAGATACGTTGGATAATAGGTGTTCACGACCCCACCCTGGATGAAGTTGAACACGAGAAACGTCAACCCCAGGATCCAGATATAGCGGTTCTTGAGGTAGGTGAAGCAATCGCGAAAGCTGCCCTCCACACCGTAGTTGGGAATGGAGCTTTGCCCCACCGGAACGCGGTAGAGCGCCACGAACAGCACGAGCGCCACGATCGTAACGGCCACGACGCCATAGAACACCGACTGCCATCCAAACGTCGCAGCCAAGGCAGGAGCCACGTTGAAATCGATGGTGATGGCCATGGGCACCCACGTGCACCACGCTCCAAGCGCGAGACCGCGCGTTTTGTTTGGGAACCACAGCGAAATGATGGTGGGCGCTGCAACACCGATGAGCCCAAGGCCCACGCCCTCGGCAAATCGCCCCAGATATAAAAGCACGACGGAATTGGTAGCGACCTCCACCAGACCGCCCGCGATGATGCAGCCGAGCGCGATGGCGCAGGTCGCGCGCAAACCAATGCGGCGACAGATGAACGCAGCTGGAAAGGCAAGAATCGCGCCGATAATGGCAAGACAGGTCATGAGCATACCGAACTCGGCATAGCCAAGCCCGTAGGTGCCGATGATCTCACCGGCAATAGCGGTGATCTTGAACTGACCAAGCGGAGCACAGATGCTCGCAAGATAGGTCACGGCCAGGATGACCCATGCATAGCGTGGGGTCTTCTGGATGGGATCGGAAGCAATTCCAAGGTGGATCGCATTCTCGGTCATGGACATGGTGTCCCCTCTTCTCCTTTGCCGATCGCCCATGAGCGTCGGCTACGGTCATTGACGCAGCAGAGCACCCGATCGTTCACCTCTGAGGCGCACGCTCAGGCTCCTGCTCCACCTCCCATTCCTCCAAAATGACGTTGCCGCGGTACTTATACAGACCATAGATACCGAAGAAGCGGTAGTCAGCTACCGTGAACCGACCCGCGATCGAGGTGACGAAATCGGCAGCTTGGCGATTGAACGCACCGTGCTCGAACACGTACAGATTGGCGATGTTGTCGCGACTTCCCGTGGGCGCAAGGAAAACAGCCTCGCCCATCTCCACAGGCAGCCCATCGGTCTTCATCCGCAGGTTCTCGAGCGCCATCTTCGGCTGGAAGAAGCGCAACCAGTTGCGTCGGTTGAGCCTCGCGCACTCCGCCCACAGCAGCGAATGCTTCTGCGCATCATCGGCATAGATAGCATGGAGAAGCTCTTGGTAGCTCCCAACAGCGCGCGCTGCTTCTGCAAAATCGGGACGAAAGGCATCTCCGCACGTTACGTAAAGAGCGATTCTGCGCAACGGTTCTTGGAGCGTAGGCGGGGCTGCATCAATCTGTGCCCTGAACTCGGCAACCTCCACGGTCTGACCTCCTTGACAAACGGCAGGACGCATATCGCCTGCGAGGAACGGGAGCGGCATAGCTTGCGCTACGCAATGCAAGCTATGTCGTTATCCAATCAAGCGCATCTCATGCGCACGGTGGCACCCAGAGATACTGTTCAGACTTGGCATCGAGTTTCTGATAGAGCTCTTCGACCGTTCCGAATTCCAAGCATTTCGCCTGGCAATGGAAGACGCAGCTTGGCAGCTTGCCGTGAGCCCGGCGATCAGCGCAGAGGTCGCATAGGCGCGTGAACGACGGGATATTGTCATACACATAACGATCGGTCGGCTCGCCATCAGCGGTGCGAATGGGCCAAGGGCCATCCGTCATCACCTTCACGCCCCACTGCTCGAGCGGCAGATCGTGCTCTGCCTGACAGGCAACCTCGCACGAGTAGCACCCCGTGCAATATTGATAATCGACGAGTATCGCGTTTCTAGACATCACAGGTCCTCCTCGCTGCAACGGTAGATTTTGCACAGGGTGCACTTCAGGTCGGCACCGAAACCGGTGCGTCCGGGCTTGTTCGCCAACAACTGATTGATGTTGGACTGCCTGAATCCGTACAGATTCGGTTCGGCACCATCCTGCTCGGGGAACCACCAACCATGCTGTGCGGCGATCTCCTTCTCGGAGACCTCGTGGGTGACGCGTGCCCGCTGACGGCAACGCCCGCGATGATTCTCGATCCATACCCAGTCGCCCTCGGAGATATTGTGCTCGGCGGCCGTTTTCGGATTGATCTGCACCCACGGGTCAGGAGTGAGCTGGCGCAGATACGGAATTTGGCGATGCTCGGAATGGAAGAACGAGGTGGTGCGCGCACCGGTGATCATGATGAGCGGGTATTTCTCGTAGAGATCAGGGGTGGACACAGGGCCGATACCCGGCTCTTCGATGTAGGGCAGCGGATCGTAGCCGTATGCTTGGAACAGCGTCGAATAGAATTCGATACGCCCGGTCGGCGTGTTGAAGCCAGGTTGCCCGTCGGGACGCATGAGGCCCTTCTCGTACTTCTTGTAGATGTACTTCTGATATACCGGCCCTTGCTCCATGAGTTCGTGGAAGGTGAACCCAGAGGGCTTCACGATCTCATCGTAGACCTCATCCTCGGTTGCCCATGGCCAGGTGCGCTGCTTGCCCTCGGGGCGATTGATGGCAGCCATTGAACTCATCATCATGGTCGAAGTACTGAGCCAAGCGGCGGTTGATCTCGCAGTCGGAGAGCGCCTCGCCCTCGGCCGCGCAGCCACCGGTGATGGCTGACAGGAAATAATAATGAGCGCGCACCGAATGCTTCTCTGCCCATGTTTGCACGGGCAGCACGATATCGGCACTTGACTGGATCATGGGCGTCATGAAGATGTCGCACGCTGCCACGAACTCGGGCTTCTTCATGGCCTTATACCAACGCTCCGTCTCACAGCTCATGCAAGCGATGCCGTTCGAGGTTTGGATCCACACGCCTTTCACACCGCCCTCTTCGCACACCTCAAGGCACATATCGGGCATGGCCTGCGTCAAACCATAGCGATACATCGGGTATTCCTTCCACCCGACGCGCTTTTTCTGCGTCTCTTCATCGATCAGATCGTAGATGCCCCACGCGCCCGCAGACGGCTGATCGACGCCCATCGGCGCTGCGGTATAGCACATGCCACCCGGTACATCCAGATTGCCCGTGATGGTCCACAGCGCTGCAATGGCCTGTGCGCACGGAGTGCCTTGGCTCTGCATATCAACAGCCAAGCCCCACACCACGTTTGCCGGATGAGACGTTGCGAACAGACGCGCGGCATCGATGATCTTCTGCTTGGGCACCCAGGTCATGTTCTCGACCTCGTCCAGCGACAACTCGCGAGCCCGGGCAGCAAGCTCGTCGAATCCGTAGGTCCATCGCTCTACGAAGTCGTGATCGTAGAGGTCCTCGTCGATGATGACCTTGATCATCCCGAGCGCCAGCGCCGTATCAGTGCCCGGGCGAAGCTGAAGATGAATGTCGGCATGCGCGGCCAGCCAGGTGACGCGCGGCTCCACCGAAATCAATTTGCAGCCCAGCTTCATCGCGTCGGTCACCCAATGACCCATGAAGAAGTCAGGATTCGAGATGGTGGGGTTACAGCCCCAAACGATCGTGCACTCCGGGCACACCCAATCAGGATCGTCATAGCGCAATGCGCTGAACTGGCTGAAATCTGCGATGAGCATGCCGCCATAGGTCATGATCATCAATGACAGACGAGGCAGGTAGCATGCCGTACCCGACAAGAACCCATACTCGTTAGGACTGCCAAAGGTGTTGGCCATGCGCCCTACCTGCCACTGATTATCACGCGCAGTGCCGCGCAAGCAGTGGATGCTGTCGCCACCGTACGTCATCGCAATGCGGCGGAACTCCTTATAGCACGTCTCAAGCGCTTCATCCCAGCTGATGCGCTCCCATTTGTTCTCGCCGCGCTCGCCTATCCGCTTCATGGGGTACAGGATGCGATCGGGATGGAACTCGACCTGCTTGAACGCCAAACAGCGCGGGCAGAGCGCACCACGGTTGTAGGGGTCATCCGGATCGCCTTCGCACTTGATGAAGCGGCCGGTCTCGGGGTCGGAATACACCAACACGCCGCACCCTTCATGACAGCCCGGTGCCGACCACACGCTCGTGCGCGTGACCAACATGCCGTCTTCCATATACTGCCACTCGCCAGGATGCTTCCAATCCTGCATCTCGGGACGCTCGCCAGCGCCGAAGTTGAATTGATTTTCTTCCTTCGTCGTGCCAATGTCGTCGCGCTCTTTCTCCAGAACGGATTCCTCGCGACGATCAGCCGCATCAGGGCCATCCGATCCGCTAAAGGCCCATTTCGAGTCTTCTCTGCGGACAGCCTGTGCGCCGTCCATCTTGAACTCTTCCATCGCAGCTCCTCTCATCATCTGCTCGTGAAAGCACCACCATGAAAGCACGGCGAAAGAGGGAGACCCTCGCGCGATGGGTATGCTTGCCAGGAAATCAGCCCATTAGTATGAGGCTCTGAACAGGTGAAAGAAAACGCTTACCGAGAAGAGCGAGGCGCTTTCATGAAGCACCCGTCGCTCGCGCGAAGAGCGCCACGCATCAAGCGCGGCCGCTCTCGTCAAGGGGGAACTCTTCCACGAACGACATCAACTTCTGCTGGGAGTGGATATCTATCTTGCGGTAGATGTTGTAGATATGACTCTTCACCGTATGAGGCGAAATGGTCAACTCCTCTTGTATCCATGAGGCATTACGACCACGCGCAAGATACGCGAGGATATCCGATTCGCGCGGAGAGAGCTGATAGAGTCGTGCAATAGCAGCGCATCGCCGCTCGAACAGCTCAGATTCGTCCATGTGAACCGATACCGTAACACCACGCTCCGATCCATCATCAGCGCTACCGTCTGAGGGATGATGCCTCCCGACGGGAAAGAAGATCATCACAACGCACACGAGCGCGATCGCCGTGATCAGCCTCACAGTAGCGAATGCCTCAGCATGAGCGCCATAGATCACGGTGACAAGTGACGCCACGCCCCAGCCGACGGCGAATCCGAACGTGGTAACGAACAACCGCAGGGGCGCTTGGCGAAAGAACGGAGACGTGCGGCCAGCTACGCATTTCTTCATGATGAACGCGTAATTCACCGCTTTGAATGCGCCCCACACTGCGCACATCGCACCCGAACACACCAGCTGCACGATCGGAGGCGCCACCGGTACGACCACGCACATAACCACGCCAGCCACCACCACCATGCGTTGGAGCACCGTGATGCCCAAACGGTTCTTGCGAAAACCGATGATGGCTATAGCCAATGCGCCCGGGATCACCGACAGCATGCCAACAAGCACCTCATCGTGACCAGAATTGAACAGAAAGAGGAAGTTGAGCGCGAACACGATGCCGAATACGAAGAATGACGGCTCGATCTCTTTCGTGAAGCACCACGTGCTCTCGGTCGACTCCAAAGGGGCTGCTTGGTCGTTCGCGCTGGCGTGCTGTGTTGCGAAGAGCAGGAGTACGATGCTGAAAAGCGCGTAGGCCAGCCCGAACACCGATTGCATCGCAGCAGGCGCGGCGGTGGCGAAGGTGAACAAGAGCGCACCACCGACAAAGCCGAAACCCGTGAAGCGACCGTACAATTCAGTGCCCACCCGACTGAGCACGTCCAGCCATGACGTTGTCAATGCGGCGCCTGCGATACCGGCAAGCACATTCGCACCGCACACCACGGCAAGGGGAATATGCATACCGTTATGCATGGAGCACGCCACGAGCGGCAGCAACACCGAGCAGATCACCTCCGTACCCACCGCCAAGCCGGAGAACACATTGAAGCGTGGAAGGCGCCCCAACCCCGCCAAGAGCGCATAGCCTAAGGCCATGCCCGCGAACACCGCGGCTTGCGACGCATCGCGAACCTGCACGGGCACCTGAGGCGGAAACTCGCAGAACAGCCAGAAAAAGCACAGGAACATCCATGCCATGAGAAACGAGAAGCCCACTAAGCTGATCAACTCAACCGCCGACATGCGTAATGCGCGGTCGATAAACGAGCTGGCCATCTGGTACCACTCCTGAGCTGAAAAGGGTATGACGCCCATTACAACGATATGTCCTGCGACTTCTATCGTGCGTAGCGCTACCAGGATTATAGCGCTCATACCAGCACCGCGGTAGACGCATTCCGCATGATGGCGGCACGGTCCTGTCGTCAGAGCTTAGAGCACCTTGCCGGTCAGCGCGTGCTCGGTGCCGCATATGCGGAGAGGCGGGCATGCACCCGCCTCTCCAGACGCGAACGACCACCGGCCGCTTCGCGTACTTCCGTGCTCGACGCTCCTACTCGGACGCTTCGGCTTTCTGCTCGTTCGCATCAGAGCCAGGATCCGAAGCTGCCCCGCTGCGCGCGCCAGCAACGCTCTTCGAAGGCTTCACGCCGATCGACAAGATGATGCCCACCACACCAACCGGGACGAGCGCCCAGAATGCAAGCATCGGATCGACATGGATGCCCTGCCCCAGAGCTTCCTGGACCGCAGCACCGATAGCAGGACCGAAATCAGCCGACGTACCGCCCGATGCCAATACCGCCTGCTTGGCATTGATGGCCACATTCGATGCGGCCGTCAGACCTTCATTGAACGGCGCGAGCACATAGCTCGTTGCGATCTGCCCCGCATACTGACCAAGGGTCAACAAGGAAAGCCCGAAGGCCACCGCAGTCTGGCCGCCCTTGAACACGAACGTGGGCACGAGCGGGCGGCAGCATGCATTGAGCATCATGTTGCCAATGCAGAAAAACAGCACGTACGGGATGAAGAACTGCGCCTGAAACGCCAGAGCCGAACAGATGGTCAGGCCGGTAATGCCCACGACCACGCAGAGATACTTGTAGCTTTTTGGCGTCTTGTCCAAGATGAACCCGCCAATAGGAGCGAGCGCGCCGCATGCGCAGATCAAGCCGCCCCAGATGCCCGCGGTGGCAGCATCCCATCCGAAGCCGCCCAACAGCTCAGGAGTTTGCAGCCAAGTCTTGAGATATTGGCTGAACGCGTAATTCATGTAGTTGAAGATAAGGAACATGATGATGAGACACCACAGCTGGCGGTTCTTGAACAGATAGAGCACCTCTTTGAGCGGCTTGCGCACCGGAGAGACCTGCGAGCGCTCATCCTCGCGAGGTGCGCGAAACACCACAGCAAACACGATCAGCATCACAACCGCAAGAGCGCACCAGACCCATTGCACGTTCGCGATCGACTGACCCACCGCGTTGTAAACGCCGTCGTTGACGAAATTGCTCAAGAAGATGCCGATGGGCGCCCAGCACGACCAGATGGCCATGGCGCGACCTCGCGTTGCATCAGGGAACCAGATGGAGACGCACGTTGGCCCTGCGACCACCGTCGTGGAAAGTCCAAGACCCAAGATGAAACGCCCTACCAAGAACAGGTAGAAGTTGGTGCCGACCGTGCCAGCGCTGAGCGCGGTGCCGATGATGGCGAGCGCCAGACCGATGATGGTGGTGATCTTCGCGCCCCATTTGCGCACGATGCCCGTCGTGGGCAGCGCCATGATAAGAGCACCGATGGGCACCAGACCCATCACGTTGGACAGAAGACCGAAATTCGCAGGATTCTCGAACAGCGGGTTATTCGCAGCCAGCCAGTTCTTGAAAACCGGGAACGTGACGCCTGGCAGCCACATCCACGCAAACACGATGGATACCGCAGCCAGCAGCGACACGATCAGACACGGCCATGCATACGATGGCGTCTTTTCGACGGGCTTGCTCTGATCCGGTGCCTGGGCAGCAGCGTTCGGATTGCTCATGATTGTTCTCCCTCTTTTGTAATGATTGCAGCGCGCCGCACAGACCCGCTGCAACCAAGGGCCTTTCGGCAGCTTTTACAGGTTAAAAATGCGCGCGGCGTTACCGCCCAGGATCAACGTGCGATCTTCTTCGGTGATATCAAGAGCGTTGATAGCGCCGACCGATCGGGCCATCCACTCGTAGAACACCGGGAACGACGAACCCAGCAGAATGTGGTCAGCCCCGCAGACCTGCACCGCGCACTCCAGTTCCTCTTTGCTCCAGCTCATCGGATGCGTGGAGTCGAAGAAGATGTTGTTCTTGAGATATCGGAAATAGTCTTCACGCGTGATGTTGGTGGCCAGACGATTCATCGCCTCCTTCTTCTTGGTGGAGACATGGGGGGCCAGCAGGTTCTGCAAGGCGAACCAGTTGCCGCCGAACATGGTATGCACGAACTTGAGGTTCGGGAACTCGTCGAACATACCGGAGTACAGCTCGCGACCGACCGCAGTTGCCTGCACGGTGATGCGGCCCAGCTCACGCCGCAAAGGCGTGTATTCCTGGAACATACCGAAGGAGTTCTGACCGGGCGTATGGTGAATGACCGCGGGGATGTTGTGATCGTTGATGTATTTCATGTACGGCTTGAACAGCGGATCGTCCAAGAACTTGTTCCCGTAAGAGCAGGCAAGCTGCACGCCCACCATGCCCAGTTCCTCAACGCAGCGCTTCAGCTCGTCGATATCCTCGGGTCGTCCCCAAGGTGGCACGACCGCATTGGCCACCAAGCGCCCATTCGACTTCTTGCACATATCGGCAGCCTGATCGTTGACCTCTTTGCAGATCTCGAGCGGCAGCCATTCCTGCCATACCGGCATGCGCAGCATAGCGACATCGACACCGACCTCGTCCATCGCCTGGAGTTTCGCCTCCAACGTGTAGTCGCCTTCGACGTAGTTCAGGATCTCCTGACCATCTTCGGTCGCAACGACTACCTGGTCATGCTTGCCGTCGGGCGTCTTATCGACGTATGTTTTGATGCCGAAGGTGATGGGCGCTGAATACAGAAAGCCGTTCAGGATCTTCTTGTTCGTGAAAAGATCGGTCGGCAGAAAGTGCATGTTGCAATCGATAACCTTGAAACCTTCCATGTTCCCTCCTTGGGATCGTTCGCTCGCATTCGAGCTTTGTGCTCATCTGAGCGTCTTCTCTGTCGTGGTGCGTATCGCGTATCGCTCAATCCTGATAGATGGGATTCACCACGTGTTGCTTCATCTTCCGCATGTTCTCTGCGTTGCGGATACGCCAGTCAATGCGGCCCTGCTCGCGCTCGGTGGCGCTGACCGTATGACTGAACGGGCGCGGTGCTCGCACGTCAACGTGATCCAAACGCTCGACGATATCCTCCATGCCCATGCTGGTCCTCCTTCATATCGGCTGCTCTTCCAAGCAGCGCAGCGTATATGGAAAGCCGACGGTCTCGGGCCTAGGGGTGCCCGAGGCACCGTCGGCGTTTTCCTGATTGTTCGGCCGCCTATTTAACGGCCACGACCATCTGCTTGGGTGATGAGATCTTCGCCGCAAGTTCAGCCACGTCTCCCCACTCCAGGCACTGCGCCTGGCAATGCTGAACGCAACTGGGTTTCTTCCCTTTTGCCGTACGGCTCTCGCACAGATTGCACCACTCGGTGAACTGTGGAATGTAGTCGTATTCGTAGTGCTTGTTCGCCGCATCGATAGCAAGCGGTCCTAGCTGGCTAATGCGCACGCCAAACTGCTTCTCGGTGTAGCCGTTCTCCTGCTGGCAGGCCAGCACGCAGGCCTCGCAACCAGTGCAGTAATTCGTATCGATGAGTATTCCCTGATTTGCCATTGCTCTTGCCTCTCTTTGCTATGCGACGGGTTCGGGACGATCTTGAGTCTGCGGGTGCACGTCGGCGGCTACCGGAGCGTCTGCCGCAACGGTTTGCCCTGCGGGCACGCACGTAAGAGGGCTTGGCGTATCACCATCCTTGTAGATGCGGCACATCATGGTTTTGTAGTTCGATCCGAAGCCCGACACGCCCGCATCGAAGGGAACGAGGTTGTTGATCTGAGACTCGAACACCCCGAACAGGCCCGCCTTCTCGTCGGCAGTGTTCTCTTCGGCCTGATCCTTGCGCTCGGGGAACCACCAGCCATGGTCGCATTGCATGACGCGCGGATCGTAGTTCTCATCGAACGCGGCTTTGTACTTGCAGCGACCATGCTGATTCTCAAGCCACATCCAGTCACCCTCGGCGATGCCATGCTTAGCGGCTGTCTCGGGGTGGATATAGCAGAGCGGATCGGGATGCAGATTGCGCAGCTTCTTCACCTGACGCTGCTCAGAGTGGAAGAAGTGCGGCACCCGCGCCCCCGAGGTCACGATGTAGGGCAGCTCTTCTACCGCCTCAGGGTTGGAATAAGGGCTCTCCACCGGCTCCACATAGCTCGGCAGCGGATCAAGACCGCTCCACGAGGTGTGATGGAACACCATCGAGTAGATCTCTGCGCGGCCGGTCTCGGTTGAGAAGCCCAGCTGACCGTCAGGGCGCAGCAGGCCTTTCTCGTATTTGCGATACTCGAACTCAGGGTACTTCCATACCGAATCGCGAAGCTCTTCCCACGTGAAGCCGCCGTCTTCGAGCGCGTAGTCCCACATCTCTTCCACCGTCTCCCACGGCCAGGCGATATCCGCATTGCCCGGACGCAGCGCCTCAGCCAGACGCTTGCCCAATTCAAGGAAGATGGTGTTGTCAGCCTTCGTCTCGCCCACCGGCTCGATTGCCTGCGTGATGCAACTGATGCGATACGGATTCAAACCACCGAATCCATTGCGTTCGGCATATGTGGCCGCAGGGAGCACCACGTCGGCCAGCGCCATCATGGATGGCGTCATGAAGAGGTCTTGGAACACGATGAAATCGATCTGCTTGTACCATTCCAGTTGTTGCTCGGCTTGCGCGCCCATGGTGGCAAGGAAGTTGTTGGTCGCAAAGTACGCTGCGCGAATGGGCACCTCGCCACGTTGCCACGCTTCAATAGTGGCGTTCGACGAGAGGTTCTTAAAGCCAACCGCGAACATCGGATAGCGCTCAATGCCGATGCGCTTGGCTGATTCTTCCTGCGTGAGAAGCTCATCATAGCCCCAGCAACCCGTCCAGTTGGGCTGTTCGATGCCCCAACACGCCTGACCGATCACGTTGCCACCCGGCACATCAAGGTTGCCCGTGATGCACCACAGCGCCGTTACCGCGTGCGCTGCCTGCTGGCCGCCTGTTTGCTGGTCAAGGGCCACACCCCACTGGATGGCCGCGGGCTTCGCGGCCGCATAGCGACGCGCCACGCGTTGCGCATCCTCTTTCGCTACCCACGCGCGCTCGCAAAGCTCATCAAGGTCCATCTCTGCGACGCGTCCGCAGACCGCATCTAAGCCGTAGACCCATTTGTCGCAAAAATCTTGATCGTAGAGCTTCTCGTCGCAGATAACCTTGAGCATGGCCATGGCCAGCGCACCGTCGCCGCCAGGACGCACACGCAACCAGTCCTCGCCCGCCTTCGCCGCGATCCAGGTGAGCTTCGGATCGACCACGGCCACCTTCATGCCGCGCTTCATCAGGTCCAAAATCCAATGCCCATAGAAGCCGTCCGCATTGCTGTAGAAGGGCTGATGGCCCCAGACGATGCAGTATTCCGGCACCTCGTAGCGCGGGTCGTCATAGCGCTTCGGCAGAAACTGCGAGCAGTCCATCACGCACGGGTCGCCCAACATGCATGCCATAGAAGCAATGCGCGGCAAATAGCACGAATTGCCTGCGAAGTACGGCACGCCCTCGTTCGGACTACCGCAGGTTGCATTAATGCGCGTGATCTGGTGGATGTCGCGCCCGGTACCCTGACAACACGCGATCTTGTCTGCGCCGTATTCGTCGGCCACCTTCTTGAAGTTCTCTACGATGAGATCATACGCCTCGTCCCAGCTGATACGCTCGAACGCATCCTTGCCACGATCCTCGCGTGCGCGCTTCATCGGATAGAGCAGACGATCCTCGTGGTACACATAATCGGGAATGCACAAGCACCTGCTGCATAAGCGTCCTTGATTGTAGGGGTCCTCCGGGTCGCCCTCCACTTTTACGAGCTTGCCATCTTTCACATACGACAAGATGCCGCACACGTTGTGGCAGCCCGGCGCGCTACGCGCGGTACCGCGGATGACCGTCATGCCGTCTTCTTCCCATGTCCACGGGACCTCAGGAGTCTCGGCTGCCGGCTTTGGCGGGCTCGGATTCTTTGCGTGGCGCGTGCCACGGCGGTACTTCTTGCCGTTCGTCTCACCCCAGTGATACTCCACCACTTCTGTTTCAGACATAGATCCTTCTCTCTCTCGACTGATCGTGTGTCCTCGGCGCTTCTTCTCGTGCCCTCCGCTGCGCTGGTGGTGCGCCCGGTGATTTCGCGTCGAAATCGAAACGAATCCGAGTGAGAGAAAGATACGACCGAGCCTTAGGATCGCTCTCCCCCACATAAGCTGTTATCGCGTTTTTCAGGCGAAGATGATGAGTCCGCACGGTAAGCCATACCGTTGGTATGAGGTTCTGAACTGCGCTTTTCTGCGATCAGGCGAAGCAGGATCGTAGGAGTTATCGTCAGAGGCCAGCAGACATCGCTGGACGTACAACGCTTTCCTGGCGGCCATCAGCATCAAGAAAGTGAAATGCGCGCGCTTCTGGCACCAGCGCAAGCACGCGTCGAGCGAACGCAGGCCCACGCACGAGCGCCGCACTGGAAAGGCCCTCAGCGATAGCTGCGCAAGAAGCAACTACCGTAACCGAGGCATACTGACAAGAAAACGGCATGCCAGTAGCAGGATCGAGAATGTGATGGTAGAGCGTGCCCGTGCGGACGAACGAACGCTCGTATGTGCCACTGGTAACAACGCCGCCCTCATCAAGTTCGAGCACGAAAGCGGTGCGCTTCTTGTTGGCCGGATCGCGCACGCCGATGCGCCAGCATGCGTCCGCCGGTTTGCGGCCGCCCATGCAGATATCGCCGCCCATATCGACAAGGTAACCTGTCGCACCATGCTCCTTAAGAAGCGCACCTACTCGATCAGCAATCCATCCCTTCGCGATACCGCCGACGTCAAGTGCCGCATGGGCATCAGCCAGGCGCACCCAGGGGCCCGCTTCATCCGTGCCACACGTGATGCCGCGCCATCCCACGTGATGCGCCGCTTCCTGCAAGCGCGCACGATCTGGCACCGTTTGTTTTTTGAAATCCCACAGCGACGAGAGCGGCGCTGTGGTGATGTCGAACACGCCGTCAGAAAGCGCGCAGAACCGCAGCGCGCACGTAAGCACCGCGAGCGTATCGGCGTGCACATCGACCCGCGCGCCACGCGCAGCATTGAGGCGAACGATGTCCGAATCCGACCGGAAACGCGAGAGCAATCGTTCATATCGCCTGCATGCTTCATATGCAGCGTTCAACGCTTGAAGAGCAGGTTGCTTGGAAAGACCCCAAAGCGATACGGTTGCCGTGGTGCCGCAGGCACAGAATGAAAGCGAGGCGCATTGCTCCGAAGCGTTATATGTGCCGTGCGAAGAATCCAGTGTCTCTCACCCCTTACCGCAGTTTCCAAGCAAGCTTACCACCGCCGCTGAGCGAACGGGAAACGGGTCGGTCCGATATGCCCGGCGCGGCGTTCATCAGATTGCTTTCAACTTCTTCGCGTGCGTCGCGCAGCACCCATGGTGATAGATAATGCACCCTAAGGTCAAGGAAGTCACCATGAAGAAGACCATGGGAAAAATATGCGCAGGATTGATCGCCGTCGTTGTTCTGGCGGTTATCTTCATGCGTGGCGACCAACTTGAGCGTTTGGCCGAGACCATCCAACATGGCTCTCCTTTCTTGCTGATCCTAGCGGTAGTGGGAGAACTGGCGCGGTATCTGGCACAGGCAGCATCATTTAAGTGGTGCTTCCGCGCCGTGAACGAGCGCATGCCATTCAAAGAGAACGTGAAGCTGGTATTCCAAACGTATTTCATCGATACCGTCATCCCTTCGGGGAACATGTCGGGCACCTCCGTGGTGATCGCCGAAGCATCGAAGCGCGGTATCCCTACTGGAGCTGCTACCGGGGCTGCACTGCTGAGACAGGTTTCTGTCAGCATCGGGTTTCTTCTCGTGATGGTGCTCGCATTTGCCGGGCTTGCAGCAGCCGGGCACTTGCAAACCGGGTGGCTCATTATGGGGCTTGCTGCGTTCGTGTTCGTGGGCATCCTGACCGGGGCCATGGCGCTGGCGGCCGCGAAGCCCGATTGGTTGCTCAAAATTGCTGCACCCCTTGAGAAGCTGATCGACAAAGTGGCTGCGCGATTACATCGCAACACAGTCGATGCGTTCGTCAAGAATATGGTCGACACGTATGCGGAATCCGCCAAGCTCATCGTGAAGAACAAAGGCGATATCGCGCGCGAGTTGGCCTTTTCTGCTGGCGGTTGCATCTTCGAGATGGGCAGCTTCGCGCTGGTATGCGCGGCGTTTGGCGTGCATGACGTGCAAGCGATGGTATGCGGATATGTGGTGGCCACCCTGTTTGCCATGTTCTCCCCGGTACCGCAAGGTGTCGGTGTTGTGGAAGGCGTGTCGCTTGTGGCATTCACGCTCTTCGGTATCGAGCAAGCAACCGGCATGGCCATCATCATGGTTTATCGCGCCATCGTGTTTTGGCTGCCGTTCTTGGTGGGCGCCATCCTCATGCAGCGCACCACCACGAAGGCGGGAAAGGACGAAGCTGGCACGATCGGCAAGTCCGATAAAACGAGTACGCCTAATATTACGACTCAAGCATCGTAGCCGTATCACGTCATGAATGCGTCAGTTCTCATATTTGATTTTCGATAAAGAGTCTTCCCGAGCCCGTTCGATGAGTTCCCCTACTTTGTCCTGCATATCCTCACGGCTCACTCCCTCTTCGGTATTGAGAAGAACGTCATTCACATTGGAAGGATCTTCGAGCGGCGCCCAAAGATTCAGAGTATCGTCGTCACTTCCCCCAAAGAGCGCGCCGACCTCGGCAACTGTCAATATTGCGCTGCTTTCCTCTTGAAGAGCCCGCAATTTCTCTTGGTATTCAGCATAGGATTCCATAATGCTACCGTCATCCGCACTGGCCTTGATTTGCTCCAAGAACGCGTCTTTGGCCATTCCCGCCATCGGATTACCGAATGGCTTCATAAGTTTGGCAACCGTGCCAGCAGGGCCGTAGTACCAATCCAAGTAAGGATCGATATTGCTCAGACACTGGTCATAGTACTCGTTGATCAAGGGCGTTAACTGGTCGTTGCGTTCGACTAACACGGTTTCTACCGCCTGGATGCTTGCCTCCTTCTGCATATGCCAATCCTTCATGTCGGCATATGTTCCATCGGCAAGATCGATCAAAACTCCCTTATTCTCATCAACCCATTCAGTAATAAAAGCATATTCTCCTGTCCCTCGTACCTTGGCAAACTCGAACTCGGTACATAAGAATGCGACATAAGTAACAATGACTACAGTTGCACCAGCAATGAGGTAACGCGGCAAAACCGGACCCGAGGAATCGTCCTCGTCATACGACGGCAGAATCTGAAACTCGCTCTTGATCTCGGTCAAATTCAGAAGGCAAAACCCAAACTGGCTCACCAGGCCGAAGAAGACAGACGCATACGTGATAGCCTTAAAGATGATGCCGACAATGATGATGTCATCGGAGAATTGACCAATACCGTATGCGGTCAGACCGTCTGCAAGAGAAGATACCCCCTCTATCTCACCCATCAAGACAGACGGCGCATGCTGATAAGGCTCTTGCACTGCATCGAATGCCGCAGCGAGCGTCTCGTAATGATTTTGCGAGGTCGACAGCGACGTAATGATCGCATACGCTGCGCACAGAATGACACCCACGATCCAAAAGCTCCATCGCATCGCATGGGCCTTATAGAACTTGGTTGCATACTCTTTCTTCAACTGATGCTGCAGGAAGCGGAAAACACCGAAATAAAGTGGAATGGCAATCCAGATGAGCAACCACTCATATCCATCCCATTTTGGTGATTCAAGAACGAAAAAGAACCCAGAGATGATGGCTACAACTAGAATGCCGACCATTCTCCAGACCCATTTTCTGTTCAGCTTTGAGAGGTTCCCGGCATCAGCCAGCTTTTTTTGCCGATGCAGCCGGTTGATCACGGTGTAATACAAGGCACCAATGGTAGAAATGGCAGTATACGCTATAAAGAACAGCGGCAGCAGCACCGACGGCATGTGAGGCGCAACCCAGCTGACGAGCATCAAGCAAACGACGAGCAGGATAGCCTTAACGAAATACGCGACTGTTTGATTCTCGAAAAGCTTGCCCATCGAGTTTTTTGTCGCTCCTTTACATCAACTCGCCAGTCCTGTATACGTTATAACCCTCATAATTGTAGCTCGCGTCGATGCCCTTCATATACACATCGCGGTCATCAGTGGAATCCGTGAGCGACTCCTTGAGAAGAACCTTGATCTCAACGTCTTTGATCGGGCTGCGCTCCATCGCGAGAAGATAATCCTCTTTGTCCACCGCGCTCCAATCAACGACCACACCTAGCGATGCCTTGAGCATTTGGTCAAGCCAGATACGCATACTGCGGCCATTTCCTTCGCGAAACGGATGCGCGGCATTCATCTCCACATACTTCTCGATGATCTCGTCATATGTTGAGTGGGGCATTGCCTCAATCTTGGCGATGTAGTCTTCCAAGAAGAGGACAGGCGCGAAACGAAACGAACCTTTTGAGATGTTCTCAGTACGGATCTTCCCCGCAAAATCATACACATCCCCAAAAAGGTGCGCATGTATACTGCTCAAACTATCGAAAGTTCCCGGTTCCATCAACTCAAGCATCTGCCGCTCAAAGAGTTCGACGGCTCTCGTTTTTGAGAGACGCTCTTCTTCGCGTGCGAGATCAGCCTGCTCGGTTAGCCCCAGCTTGTTCTCAAGCGTCATCACAACCCTGCCCGTCCAAAGTAAGTCACCGTGATGTGTCAGTTTAACGCATCACGAACTCTCATAAGGCCCCCGCATCTACAAGGCCTTATTACCGATAAAACCAGACAGTGCTTAGCTTCCTGACTTTCCTTACAAATGCCAGGATCCTGCCATTTCTTCAATTTCTTCATCAGAAAAAGTCGCGTCACACGTTATACAGCAACCTTGACCATTGTGATAATGGAGCACGTCAGCACCACATTCAGGACAATCAATCGCCATGTCGTCCCCATCATAGACAGTATCCCAACCTGGGTCATTCCAGCTTGTAACCCATTCGCCATCAAGATACAAGCTGTGCTTTTCCACTCCTAAATCGCTGATTTCAACGGATTCAGAACCTTCGGCAGGTTCGAAATCACCATCGTCATCGTGCGCTAACAATAAGTCGAGTAAACCCATTTTTCTCCTTACTAAAATATGGAATCACCTAGCAATAACCAGCGGGGGCATGAGAGCAATTAAGCGCATGATTTCTTCCTGGTTCTCTACGAGATCCCAATTAGCCATTCCTGGTTTCCAAACATATGATTCTTTAGCCACCTCGCCCTTCAAAGCCATCCTGGCTATTTCAGTCAACAGAAAAGGACCCGTAGGAGCACCGTCTTTCGCGACGTAATACACGGCTTCCATATTTGAACGCATCGAATTATCGACACCAGGTGTTCTCATGTTGTCTATGCCTGCATTCATGGATTGAATCATCTGAGTGGCTGCTGCTGTGCCTAGCCCGAATTCGACAAGCTTATCCAGTGAATAGAAGAAATCGTTATCCATAATCACTCTTTTCTTTAGCTTTCAGGAATAGGAGGCATGCCTGAATTGATTGTTGCAACCGAACCCGGATTGAGAACCCCTTGCAGCTCTTGCACGGTTACCGCTTTCTCCCAATTCCCCATACCTTCTTTCCATACAAGGCTTTCCCCGGTAAACGTACCTAGAGCAAGCATTTGGGCAAGCGTGGCCATATCGAATGGCCCCGAAGACTGCCCGTTTTGCACAACGTGATATCCTGACACTGGAACTGGCGGCGGCGTCTGCGCGTTTGTGGGCTGGCTCATGCCCGACATCATTCCATTCATCATGCCAGCCATGTTCTGACCGATCGCACCACCCATAGCTAGACCAGCCATCATCGCACCAGGATTCAGACCATCTCCGCTACCAGCACCATCACCGCCCATCGAAGCACTAGTCCCCATATTGCCAAGCGCTTCTGCACCCGCAATCCCAACAGCTGCCTGTTGCTCAAGCTGATACGCAGGGAAAAACTCCGTCTGTGATTTCTTACGTTGTGCATACTGCGTCTCTTCACGCTGAATGCGCAACGTTTCGTCAAGATTCTCAGCGTTGATGCGCTGCTGGTCTGCAAGGTTCTTGATATTGACCTCAGCCTGTGCCTGGACAGTAGCAGCTGACACATCACGAGTAACAGCCATAAGCTGCTTATAGCCCTCGCTTATCTTATCTACTTCAATCGTCGCAATATCAAGCCCTGCTACATTGACGCCGAAGTCGCTCTCCAAGCGTTTCACTACCGCCGGAAGAGCGGCATCATTGATTTCCGTGATGCGTCGATCGATTTGTATTACCGGCAGACCAAAGTCCATCGGCGCATTTGCCACAACAGCCTTTACATAGCGTGAAACCGCATCTTTTATTTGCTTTTGGAAAGCCACAAGATCGAACTCGTCGAGTCTATGGAGTTTGATAAACTGCTTGTAATCCTTGATATTGAACGTCAATGTTCCACGAACTGCAGTAGGGACTCCGAAGTCCAAGAATCTGGGATCAAACACATCGAAAAACGGAACAGCAAATTTGACTTGGATGATGTCAGCTAAGTTTATAAAATACACTTCCGCCTGAAACGGCGTTCCACCGTCATAGGCAAGACCAATGACACTCGCGATAACTGGAATATTCTTCGTAGAGAGAATCTGATCGCAAGGACCCTCAATGAAGTCTTGGATCGTACCGTCTTTTTGTTTGTATACGAATACTGCTACCGCCCCATCACGCACGCGCAGTGACGATCCGAGACGAATCGCATTTTCTCTCGTATTGGGACCACCCTTCGATCCTTCTGGGCGCCATTTCCAAATCAGATAATCTTGTTCGTCACAGCGGATCTCATCCATCAGCCCGCCCTTAGCTCTATTTAAGAATCCCATTTATACTGTCCTTTACATAGATACAGCTGAACGGTAGGCAGCTGTTATGCATCCATCTTCAGTTCATTCATTTTTTCGACATATAGGCTCTCAATGTGCGCAAAGCGTTCATCATCAGGAAATGCCATTTTCGCTTTGTTATATATCTGCTTCATCTTAGATACCCATACATCACTAATCGCAGCTTCGGCAGTTTTCCCGTTTTTTGGAAACAATGTTTTCCTTGAAAGCTTTACATCGATATTCGAGCAGGCCATGAACATAAATTCTGAGATCTCTTCAATGTTATTGGGAATAGGAAATGTATTTATGAGGGTGATGATTTGCTTGTCTGCTCGAGAAACGCCACCCGCGTTAATCAAGCTTTCAACGGCGCCGCTCAGCAAACCGCTTTCCCTTCGCTCTTGCTCTATAGCAATAAGCTGATCGCTAAAGCGAGCTACGACACTATTCGCCTTCCTTCCCGAAATCTTAAAGCCGCATTCGTTGCAAATAGCATCTGTCGCATCTATTGGTGCGCCACAGTTTGGGCATTTTTGAACAAGACCCGCGAAACTGCTTTGTCGTACAACCTGGTCAGTATCATCTCTTCTATCGACCTCTTGAAGAGGGGGGTTTGAATCTTCACATGCTGCAAGAGAGCATTGTTTTGTTGACGCACCGCACTCTGGGCAAAATTTAACATCACTGCTTATACGACTCCCGCAACATGGACATGAAATTTCAGGGCTTGCGTGGCTCGTTTGCTCCACGGTTGAATCTATCTCATTCAGCTTGGCGCTTATGAGATCCATGCCTTTTCTTCCAAGCTTAATAAAAGATGAGCCCACAACGACCACCTAAACCTCTCGCTCATTAACCGCTTATCAGCCAAAACAAACGCGATTTTCGATCTAATCCCCTTCTGCCTTTTGAGACTTGATCAACCCCATGCGCTTCAAGGTTTGATAGCAACCTATAATGATCACTGCTAAACCACTCATTTGCAGCATGGGTCCAACTTCGGTGTGAGTTAATCCATCAGCAATGAATCCGATTATGATGCAGCCTATACCCGCAACAAAGACTACGAGTAACTCTTCTTTTCCCGCATCAGTCCTCCCAAGAAACCATGCTGGAAATATGAGAATAACTAACGGCAAGAGGGATAAGATTGGCGCAGAGTGCCAATGGAGCATCCGAGCTACTATGGCAAGTATCGCAGATAAAAGACCTACAACAACCAGTAGATTTTGTACAACGATATTCAAAAGAGAGCGACTCTTCGCTTGTCTCTTTCGCTTATTCATGCCACTGAGGCTTTTCTGGTAGAACGACTCTATCGTATCCATGTAGATACTCTCTGAGTGCGTACTGAGCGCTTTATCGTGAGCTTGTTCTAATTTGTTTTCCCACGCTTCATATATTGCTTTTTGCGAATTTGTCCCTAAACTCTCGCATGCCAAAGACAGATTATTTACATTCAAATCAGCCAACTGCATAAAATCATATATGGCTTCAATATCTGTCGGGATTACATAGTCGCGGATCGTCTTGGCTATCTGCTTATTGAACGATTCTTCTAGTTCTGGCGTCATTTCTTCTTCTTTAAGCTTCTGATTATACGCAGCGTGAATTGACTGGATCTTATCCATTAAATCTTTGACTGATCTAGACACCTGCGTCGCTTGAAAGACATACCCGCAACTCTCGCATGCCGTTTGAAAAGGTTTAACAGTATCACCGCAATTCGGGCATTTGTTGACTACGCCTAAATAGGACTCTTCCCTTTCTTGCATAAGATTAGGCTCTGCATCAACAAGCTCTTTTGTTGAGGGTGGATTGGACTGAACAGCACTTCCACTCTTGATCATTCTTCTGCCCTCTCTCCACTTCACTATCAGTAGAATAGGCACCATATTTGAAGCCATCATATCCATACTAGCACATACGCTTTAGGTATGGATATCGATCAGAAAAGGCAAGCACTCGGAAGCGCGATCCGCGAAAAGCGTGAAACGCAGGGGTTGTCGCAGAACCGTCTTGCGCTCATGGTAGGCAGCAGCAAATCGCACATTTGGCGCATCGAGACCGGACGCGTCGGGGTCGGCATCGATGACCTCGCGCGCATCGCTGATGCACTAGGCGTCCAGGTGCGCGACCTACTCACCTTCTGACCGCCCCTCTTCCGTCATCGCATGGAGCAGCTTGCGCACCTTTTCCAATTGCCCCCGATTCACGCTCACTGCACCGCTCGGATCGACATAGGCCATCAACTCTTCATCTTCCAACATGCCGTCCATACAACGCAACGCCATAGCACCCGAAGCCCGTATCTTCTCAGCTAGAGCGTCCTCGTCTTTCTCGTCTTCTGCCATCGTACCCATCATGCGCGCACCACAGAGAGTCAGCAGATCCCCTAGACGGCCAACAGCAGATGCCACATCCGAATCGACCGCATCAGCGATAGCGGGTATCAGCTCGCCAGCTTCCAGCATCAACTGCTTCATACAGCTATACAGCGCGAACATCTGCAGGCTCGCCGACACCTCTTCCCCACCGATCTGCTCAGCACGCGCCGCTATCACCGTCTCGTCTTCGAAGATGGCCCAAAAGCCCAAATACCCACCGCTCTCAAATGGGAAAACATGATCGCTCCACCATTGAGCGAACTGCCGCAGCCAGTGCTCGGCGCCAGCGAAGCCCTCTTCCTCATCCAACTGCATGAAGCCGTGAACGATCCCATCCAGCTCATCCATCATCTCGTCAAGCTCTTCCGCGGTATACGAGCGAAGGCGCTCAACGGCCTTTTGATAATGCAGAGAATCCCGTACTGCATCGGCCAGAGCATCGATATCCGTCGGTCCGCAAGCAAGGCCCTCGAACAGATCGCAACCCGATATATCGATCAGCTTCGAGAACAGGATCAGATTTTGCAGTTGATTCATCTTGAAACGGAGCGCTTCCACCTTATCCTTGAGGACCCTCTGGATCGCAGAGAAGCCTTGCTCAAGCACTTCTCCTATCTCATCGAGTTCCAGCCCGTATTTTTGCAGAACCATGATCTTCCCAAGGCGCTCGATGTCCGCCTCTGAATAGAGCCGCCGATTATTCGCAACGCTTTCCCCTGTTCGCGCCGGGCACAGCAACCCTATCTGATCGTAGTATCGCAAAGTGGATTCTGACACGCCGGTCAACTTGGAAACCTCGCCAATGGTCATCATGGACCTCACCTCCACAGCAAGTGTACGCCCTCAAGTCGCTTGAGGGTCAAGGGCCGCACATCACTTTTTCTTCGGCGCGAAATCCTTCTGGAAGCCCTCAACGGTACCGTGGGCCACTTCCCACAAATAAAGGCTCGCGACGCTGCCATAGGGGCTATAGCGGCGGCGGTACTTCTTGAAAAGCTGCTTGGTGATCTTGCGATGATGATAGGTCATGCGCATGCCGCGCTGGATGCCCAGATCGTCGAACGCGAGGATATCCTGACGCCCCATGCTGAACAGGAGCGTCATCTCAGCGGTCCAGCGGCCAATCCCCTTGAGAGAGGACAGCGTGGCGATAGCATCTTCGTCGCTCATCTGCTCGAGAGCTCCTAGATCGAACTCCCCGCCTGCCACCTTGCGCGCCACGTCCTTGATGTAGGACGCTTTGCGAAACGTCATCCCGAGCGCCTGCAGCTCGTCTTCTGAGAGCGTGTCAATCGCATCGGGCGTGGTCGCGCCCACACGCTCACCCAAACGAGCGATGATGGTCCTCTGCGCCACGGCTGATATCTGCTGACCGATGATGCTGTTCACGATAGACGAGAACACATCATCGTCCACAGTGCGCTCCACGCGGCCCACCTGTGCGATCACCTGCGCGAGCGTCGTATCGCGTTTGGCAAGGTAATCCATCGCCTCATCGGGGTATGCAAAGAACTTCGTCATGGCAAGCGGATGATATAAACGTCAGCCACGCGACCATCCTCAATATCAACCAGTGCAGCGTTATGGCCGCTTCCGCTGCGCGAACGCGTCGGCGAACCGGGGCAGAGCACCACCGTATCGCCATCCAGCCGCACCTCGGGCACATGGGTGTGCCCATGCACGGCCAGCTGCGGCATCTCCTTCACTGCAGCCACCACCGTGGGCGGTCGTCCGTGCAGAGCAATGCGCAAGTCGGTCGGAATATGCATCATGGCAATGTCGATGCCATCAAAGGTGAGGCTGCGCAGATCGCCCACGCCCCCATCAGAATCCCAGAAGGCCGCACGATCGTTGTTGCCGAGCACCGCTACCGTGCGGCAGATGGCACCGAGCTCATCGAGCGCGCTCTGCACGCCGATATCCCCCGCGTGCAGGATCAGGTCGCACGCCCGCACATCCGGTGCGCTCTCAGGCCATACATCGCGCAACGTCGCACGGCCCTCAGCATCGTAGGTAACTTCATACCGCTTCACCGCCGCCTCAGCAAGGCGCTCCGCGCTCCACTCGCCATTGAACAGATCGAACGCCTCCGCTGGCAGCGGCCCATGCGTATCGCTTATCACGCCGATGCGTTTTTGAGCCATGCATACCTCGCTTCTCGCAGAAGGAACATCCGTCGATCTCTTGCCAACCATCTTAGCGGTCATGGAACAACGCGAGAAGCCCGAGGTGCGGTTTCGTATCACACGAAAGCCCCACGGCACGCGGTATCACGCGGCACCATAGGGCTTGAATGTGAATTGAACATGCAGATTGCGGCTGCGCGGCGCCGAAGGGTCTCGGGCACCGTTGAAGCGCGCGAAACCTACTTGATCCAGCTGAACATGCCGCGGATCTTCTCGCCGGTCTTCTCTATCTCGTGGTCGTTGATGGCCTCACGCTGCTCGATCAACCACTTGTGGCCGTTCTTGCAATCCTCCACGAACTCGCGCGCGAAGCTACCATCCTGAATGCGCGCCAGGATCTCCTTCATAGCAGCGCGGCTCTGCTCGTTGATCACCTTCGGGCCTGCGTAGTACTCGCCATACTCGGCCGTGTTGCTGATGGAGTAGTTCATGAAATGGATGCCGCTCTCATACATCAGGTCCACGATCATCTTCATCTCGTGGTAGCACTCGAAGTACGCCAGCTCAGGCGGATAGCCCGCATCCACCAGCGTCTCGAAGCCCGCCTTCACCAATTCAACCACGCCACCGCAGAGCACCGCCTGCTCACCGAACAGGTCCTCTTCGGTCTCCTGCTTGAACGTGGCCTTGATGACACCCGAGCGCGCACCGCCCACGCCCCATGCATACGACAGCGCAATATCCCACGCATCTCCGGTGGCATCCTGCTGAACGCAAATGAGATCGGGCACGCCGGAACCCTCCGTGTACTGGCGGCGCACGATGTGGCCTGGCCCCTTCGGTGCGCACATGATCACGTTCACGTCTTCAGGCGGCGTGATGTAGCCATAGTGAATGTTGAAGCCGTGCGCGAACGCCAGCGTATCGCCGGCTTTCAGATGCGGTGCGATATATTCCTCGTAGACCTGCGGTTGCAGTTCGTCGGGAACAAGAATCATGATCAGGTCAGCCTCTTCGGCAGCCGTGGCCATATCGACCACTTTCAAGCCAGCTTCTTCAGCCGCCTCGATATTCTTCGACCCCGCGCGCAGACCCACGCGGACATCACAGCCGGAGTCCTTCAGGTTCAAGGCATGCGCATGCCCTTGGCTGCCATATCCGATGACAGCGATCTTCTTGTCCTTGATGATGGACGGGTTGCAATCTTCTTCGTGATAAATCGTGACAGCCATGGTGTTATGTTCCCTTTCTACTCGGCTGATCTATCCTTGGAATTACGCGACATGGCGATCTTACCCGTGCGTATGACCTCTTTGAGCCCATATGCTCGGAACAGATCCTCCAGGCCGCGCAGTTTCTCTTCGTCGCCCGTAGCTTCGATGATGAGCGAACTGCGCCCCACATCAACGATCTTCGCACGGAAGATGTTGGCGATCTCGATGATTTCATTACGACGATCGGGTGTCGCGTTCACCTTGATGAGCACCAGTTCGCGCTCGATGGCCCCCTCGTCGGTCAGGTCGGTGATCTTGTGGACGCTGATAAGCTTGTGCAGCTGTTTCGTGATCTGCTCATAGCCTACCTCATCCGCATTCACGATAGCCGTCACCCGACTCATCGTAGGATCCTCAGTGGGACCCACCGACAACGACTCGATGTTGAAGCCGCGCCGCGATATCAACCCGGTCACGCGCGAGAGGACGCCAGGCTTGTTCTCCACTAGAACGGAGAGGACGTGCTTCATGATCCTCACGCTCCTTCCGTCTCGCTGAATTCTTCGGCGCTCATGCGCTCGTGTTTATCATCCGGATCGCTTTCCCAGCGGCCACCGAACTGCGCGTCGATGGTGGCGCACGGCGAGCGATCCTCAGCGGGCGTCGCGGGCATATCAGTGCGCACCGCCCCCACCGCCACATCGATGGCACCCATCACGTCATCGAGCGCCGAGCCAGGTGCGACCATGGGGTACACGTTCTGCTCAGGCGATATCTTGACGTCCAACAGATAGGGCCCATCATGTGCCAGCATGCGCGCGATCGCATCGCTGACCTGCCCAGGCTCGTCTATCCGTTCGGCCTGCCACCCATATGCATCAGCCAACTTTACGAAATCGGGGTTCGGTTCCAGGATCGTCTCGGAATAGCGCTGCTGGTAGAACAGCTTTTGCCATTGATGCACCATCCCCAACGCCCGGTTATCTAAGATCATCACTTTCACCGGCACGCCATTGATGGCAGCAGTGGCCATTTCCTGGGAATTCATCTGGAACGAACCATCTCCGGCAACGCACACGACTTGCTTATCCGGGCAGCCCAACGCAGCGCCAATAGCCGCAGGAAAGCCGAAACCCATCGTGCCCAAGCCACCGCTCGAAAGCCAACTGCGCGGCGTTTCGCGATCAACGAATTGATGTGCCCACATCTGATGCTGCCCCACTTCGGTCACGACCACCGATGCGCGCGGATCAAGCTGATCTGAAAGCTCTTCCATCACCAGTTCTGGCACGATCTCAGCATCATCCTCTTTGATGTTGGGATGATAGAACGGAAAGCGCGTGCGCCACCCGCTGATCGTCTCGATCCAAGCCTGCGTCTGCGGATGCGCATCATCTTTGACCAGCTGATCGATCATGCCCGCCAAGACACCCTTCGCATCTCCTACGATGGGCACCTGAGCTTCACGCACCTTGCCGATCTCAGCCGGGTCAATGTCAATATGCACCACATCGGCATGCGGCGCGAATTCGGACAGCTTGCCGGTCACGCGATCAGAGAAGCGGGCACCCACCGCGATCAGCAAATCGCTTTCGGTAACCGCCAGGTTCGAGTACTTAGCACCATGCATGCCCACCGCCCCCAAGTTCAGAGGGTGCGACGCAGGGAAAGCACCTTTGCCCATCAGGGTGGTTACCACCGGGATCTGCATCAGGTCAGCAAGGCGAATCAGCTCATCGCTCGCCTCAGAGGTGACCACGCCGCCTCCCACATACAGGATCGGTCGGCGCGCATCCTCCAAGAGCCTGCACGCCGCGCGTATTTGCTTGGCATTCCCACGATACGTTGGCTTATAGGAGGGGATGCTTACTTGGTCGGGGTATTCGAACACCATCTCGGCCCCCGCCAGATCGCTGGGCACGTCGATCAGAACCGGCCCCGGGCGCCCCGTTGATGCAATGTGGAACGCTTCCCGAAACGTAGCCGTCAGCTCGTCGGTCGATTGGAGCAAGAACGAGTGCTTCACCACCGGCATGGTAATGCCCACGATGTCCGACTCCTGAAACGAGTCTGTGCCGATCACCGGTCGCGGCACCTGACCGGTTATGACCACGAGAGGGATCGAATCCATGTACGCGGTCGCGATGCCCGTCACCGTGTTCGTCGCACCGGGCCCGCTGGTCACGATGGCGACCCCTGGACGCCCTGTTGCGCGCGCATAGCCATCGGCCATATGCACCGCCCCCTGCTCGTGGCGCGCGAGCACGTGATGCAGCTGCGTAGAGTCGAACAATGCATCGTATATCTTGATGGCCTGACCACCTGGATATCCAAAGACGATGTCCACCCCTTCAGCCTCCAGCGAAGCCACGATGGCTTCAGCACCGAGCATGGTCTTGCCCTGCTTTGCCGTTTGAGACCCAAGGCCGCGCGGTGCACCCACGCTCGCAGCGCTGCGACGCTCGGATTTCGACGCTTCTGTCGTCTTCTTCGCACTCATGCGACATACGCCCCCTCATCAGCAGACGAAACGAGGCGCGCATATTTAGCAAGCACGCCATGATCATGCTTAGGGGCAGGCGGCACCCAGGCCGCTCGGCGGCGCTCAAGTTCCTCATCGGGCACATTCAGCGTCAATTGCCCCCCATCGATATCAACCGTGATCGAATCACCCTCTTCGATCAAAGCGATAGGACCGCCCGCAGCAGCCTCGGGGCTCACATGTCCCACGGCCGGACCCTTCGTCGCGCCGGAGAAGCGCCCATCGGTGAGCAGCGCCACGCTCGTGGACAGCCCCATGCCCACGATGGATGACGTCGGAGTGAGCATCTCGCGCATGCCCGGGCCGCCTTGCGGACCTTCGTAGCGGATCACCACCACATCGCCTGGACGAACGCCGCCCGCATTGATGACCTCGCATGCAGCCTCTTCGCTCTCGAACACACGCGCTGGACCGGTATGGCACATCATCGTGGGATCAACGGCCGCTTTCTTCACGATAGCCCCATGGGGGGCCAGGTTGCCATGCAGCACCCGCAAAGCGCCCTCAGCGCTGAACGGGTCATCGTGTAGGCGGCACACCTCGCCATCAGCCGGTCGCGTACACGCTGTCAGATAATCCTTCATCGGCCCCATGCACGTCAGCGCGTCCATATCCAGCAGGCCCAGCTGTGCGAGCTCATGCATCACCACCGGTACGCCGCCCACCTCGTACAGATCGGAAAGCGGACGCGGACCACTGGGCTGCAGTTTCACCAGATGAGGGGTACGAGCGCTTGCCGCATCCCAGTCATCCATCGTGATGGGATGGCCCGCCGCGCGCGCAATAGCCGTCAGATGCAACACCGTATTCGTAGAGCCACCGAAGGCCATATCGCACTCCATCGCATTGTGGATCGCTGCGCTGCTCACGATATCTTTCACCGTGATGCCATGCGCGACGAGCTCCATCACCTTCATGCCCGCCTCCTTGGCAAGGCGAATGCGCTCGGAATACACCGCAGGGATGGTACCGTTGCCCGGGAGCGCCACCCCAAGCGCCTCACACAGGCAGTTCATCGAATTAGCGGTGAACAGTCCCGAGCAACTACCGCACGTAGGACACGCGGTATCCTCGTAGTACCTCAGCTGTTCTTCGCTCATCGTGCCATTCAGTACCGACGCAGCCCCATCGAACAGCGTGTTCAAGTCGGTGGTTGGGCCGCATCCGCCCGGTTGGTGTCCTGCCAACATCGGACCACCCGAAACGAACACCGTCGGAATGTCCACCCGCAACGCTCCTATCAGCATGCCCGGCACCACTTTGTCACAGTTGGGAATGCATACCATGCCGTCGAAGGCATGCCCCTGCACCGCGCACTCAACCGAATCAGCGATCACCTCGCGCGAGACCAGCGAATAATGCATACCATCATGGTTCATGGCGATGCCATCGCACACGCCGATGGTGGATATCTCGAACGGCACGCCACCGGCCATGCGGATGCCCGCTTTCACGGCCTCTGCGATCTTGTCGAGATTGGTGTGCCCGGGAATGATGTCGTTGCGCGAGTTGATCACCGCGATGAAGGGGCGCTCCATCTCTGCATCGGTGATCCCGTCTGCCTTCAATAGGCTGCGGTGCGGTGCGCGCGCCACGCCGCGTTTGATCTGGTCGCTGCGGTGCTCCATAGTTCCTCCTCAACAAAAAAAGCGCCCTGCCGGCGCCTGTGCTTCTGTCCCAGAAGGCATGCCCGCAGCTGCGCGCATGATCCCTAACGGTTACGGAGTCACCGGTCCGGCCTTACTTGCCAACTGCGACCAGGCGGTAAGCCTTACGAGCCGCAATCGCGTTCATGCTGAACTGCTCGGGGGTGGCGTTCGGGCTGCCCACCGCCTGCTCGCACCAACCGCAGGCTCTCTTGAGATGGGTTATTCCCTACTCTCCCTGTCAACGCATTTGCATCTGTATTCGGTTATCTGATTGCGAGTATACTCGTATTCAAACGAAGAGCAACGGTTTTTTTTCGTCAGGTGCATAACCAAGGAGGCGACCATGGACTACGAGAGCATGAAGATACACCCAACGGCGCGTATTGCGCGCGATGCCACGGTCATCGGCAACGTGGAGGTGGGCGCTGAGGTATGCATACTGTTCGGTGCGGTGGTGCGCGGCGATTTGGACGGACGCATCGTCATCGGCGATCGCAGCAACGTGCAAGACCTGGTCTGCATCCACCTGCCCGTGCATGGCGAGACCATCATCGCCAACGATGTAGCCATCGGGCATGGAGCCATCATCCACGGATGCACCATCGAAGAGCACACGCTCATCGGCATGGGCGCTATCGTGCTTGACGGCGCGCATATTGGGCGCGATTGCCTGATCGGTGCTGGCGCCGTGGTCACCGAGAACAAGGTCATTCCTGATGGGTCGCTCGTCATGGGCACGCCAGCGCGCGTGGTCGGCCAGACCACCGACAAGCACCTTGCCTACATCGACGGCTCTGTAAAGGAATATCTGAAGATCGGACGCGACCTGGTGGAGCAGGGCATCATCGAAGAGGGCTACGCCGCCAACGGCCACTGATACGGCGGCTGCACGGCTGCCAAGCCTAATCCCCGAACATCCGCTTCTCGGAGATGATGTTCTTCGGCTTGCCCTGCAACCACCGATCCAGCTCAGCCATGCGATCGCGACGCAGCTGCTCGCTTCCGACGAGCTCATCGGCATATACCCTCACATCCACGAGCAGGCTCTCGCAATCTCCCCCATAAGCTGTCACCAGGTCATCCTTGAACAATGGATAGACCTCGCTTTTTGAATCGAGATACACCTCATCATGCCGAGAGGCGATCCACGAGCACAGCATGTCCTCCATATCGAGGTCGGGTGCCGCCGCCACGCTTTCCTCAAGCGGGAGCCACCGCCGCTCATAGAGCTGCTGCGCTCCCGCACCGCCGATGGTGAACGAGAGGATGGCATTGCGGATCAAGTCTTCCACCGCGAGTCGCTTGCCCTTTGAATTCAAGCTCTCGAACACCTCTTGCGACGAATCCTCTGGCGAAAGCTCAATTCCCAGCACGCGCAGACGCTCGCATCCGCTCCAAAACGTCGTTTCGTCGAAGTCAGGCTGCGCCATGCGACCGCGGAACACGTCCAGGTTCTCCTGCAGGCGCACCGCCACATCCGCAGGCTCTTCCTGAAGCCCCAGAAGATACGCCAACATGTCACCGTCAATGGAAGTCAAGAGCAGTTTCGGCTCCGTCCCACCATCGCTGAGCAGGTAACGCTGCGCTATCTCATTCGCCCGCGCCGCGCGAGCACCGCTTGCTGCCCGCCCACGCTCGACGAATGCCAGCAGCATGAGCGTCACCGTCGTCATGCGCTGCTGCCCGTCGATGATCTGGAACGCGCGTATGCCGTTCTCTTCCGAGGCGCACGGCGCATACAGGAAGCTGCCGGTGAAATGCGCACGCTCAGCTGCACCAGCTGCCAGCACATCATCGATCAAATCCTCGCATTCGCGCGCTGTCCACGAATAGACGCGCTGGAACACCGGCACTATGAACTGAGAATCGGGAATACCGAGCACGTCCAAGATCCCTGTTTCCTTCGCGATCATAGCTCATCCTCTCCGATCTCGACGCCGTAGTGCTTGGCGTAGAACTCGCGCGCCTCCCTGCTCGCCGCAGCGCGTGGCCTACCAGACACCAGCGTCTTACGGCCGATCTTCGCCCAATCAGAACTGCGATACTTCTTCACCGCGTGATAGCGGTAGTTCTCGGCCCATACGGTGCAGAAGCTCAGCAGCTCCTGCATCAGGTCTTCCTTCGATCCGTCGTATTCGTCCAACAGATAGCGCTTGAAGTCGCCGAAGCACTCCGCGTCGCTTTTCGCCTTCGGCGTCTTGCAACGAATGACTGTCCACGCGCGCAACGCATTGTTCAGGCGCAGCGAGCCCGGGTCATCGCCGAACAGGCCCTGGATCGGCTCCCAATAATCCAAGTAGAGCCGCTCCTGCTCTTCGGGATCCTCGGCGAGCAGCAGATAGTTCCTCACCATGTCCGCGGCCACCAGCGGCACGCCTTTGGAATTGAACGACTCGAAGATGGATTGCGCATCGTCGCCGTCTTCCAATTCCACCGCTACGATCTGAAACCCCCCAAGGCCACGCAGGAAGGCGCACGCATCGAAGCCCGGCTCTGCCATTCTCCCCATGAAGAACGCCTTGTTGGAAAGCGCGTTGCAGGGTTGTTCGCTCCCAGCCGCACCATCGAGCGCGATCGCGAACCCCACTCGATCGCGCGGGGCGGGATGGACCTTCGCACCCCCATCGATATGCAGGTGCTCAGCGAAGCGATCGGGCTTGTCCGTATCGTCGGAAAGGCCGCGCTCTTTCAGGTGATCCCTTAAAGCGGCCAACAAAAGCAGCGAGGTGAGCGTGCGCTGCTGCCCGTCGATGAGCGAGAGCGTGACACCTCCAACGTCGTCGCGCTCCCGCCGATAGAACACCGCTCCGAAGAAATGCGGCGTGTCTGTCAGAGCGGTACGCTCGATATCATTCCACAGCACCTCGCACTGCCACGAATCCCACGAATACGGCCGCTGGAACAGCGGTATCGAGAACGCCATCCCGTCGGTCTGCAGGAAATCGAGCAGCTTTTCGACTTTGACCTTCATATCCATCCACCTTTTCGCATCCTTGCCCTGAGGATAGAAGGTCTGTCATTCGGTTTCCGTACATAATGAAGGGAAATGTCCGCTTCTCGGATAGTGCGAACGCTATTCGTGACCGCACGGACGACGGATCCCTAGATCGCCGTCACAACACCTTCGATCAGGCGGCAGAAATCGGTGCTGCGCTCAGCCGCCACGGCCAGCACATCGTCATCGGCTGGATTCGCGCCATCCACACCGCATGCCATGTTCGTCACCAGCGAGATGCCCAGCACGCGCATGCCCACATGCCGCGCCGCGATCACCTCTTCGCACACTGACATGGCAACCGTATCGGCCCCCCACATGCGAAACGCCCGAATCTCGGCCGCGGTCTCGAAGCTGGGACCCAGCAGCCCCAGATACACGCCTTCTTGGAAGGAGATGCCCTTCTCGTGCGCCACCGTGCGCGCGACGCAGCGCAGTCCCGGGTCGAAGCATTCGTACATGCTGAAGAAGCGGAACGCGACCTCGTTGGGCTCTTGACCGACTATGGGGTTGCGGCCCGTGAAGTTGATCTGATCGCTCATGATGCAGAAGTCACCCACCCGATAGCGCTCGTTGATACCACCGGCTGCGTTCGTCGTGATGAGCGCATCAGCACCCAAGCCGTGCATGAGCCAAATGGGATAGGCCACCTCCTGTGGCGCATAGCCCTCATACCCATGCAGGCGCCCCTGCATGCACACGACACGCTTGCCGCCCAAGCACCCGAAGACGAAGCGGCCCACATGGCTGGTCGCCGTGGATGTGCGCATATGCGGAACTTCGCCGAACGGCACGAAGATGGGCTCCTCGATCCGCTCGGCAAGCGGGCCGAGTCCCGACCCCAGCACGATGGCCACCTCCGGCGCGAACCCATCCGTGCGCTGCTCCAGAGCGGCTTTCGCCTGCTCGAGCTTCTCCTTGAGCGTCGGCTCCCCCATCACTGCTCCCTCCACCGCGCTACCAGAACGCGCGGGCGCCCTGCCAGGTCCTCCACCACGCGCACCTCGGCGAAACCGGCTTGCACCGCGAGCGCAGCAGCCTCATCCAGATGCCCTTCGTAGAGCTCTACCGCAAAAAGGCCATCCTGCGCGAGCGCCCGCTGCGCCCAACCGAGGATGCGCCGATACACATCCAAACCGTCTGCACCCCCGTGCAGCGCCAGATCGGGCTCGAAATCCCCTACCTCAGCGGGAAGCTCGGCCATGACCGCTGTGGGAATGTATGGCGGATTCGCTACGACCGCATCGAAGCGGCCCAGATAGCGCTCGGGGATGGGCGCACCCAGATCGCCCTGCAGCACGCGCACGCGCTCAGCCAGCTCGAGCGCCTCCACGTTCTCGCGCGCGAGAGCCACCGCATCGGCCGAGAGATCCGTCGCGATCACGCGCACATCCTCGCGCTCGGATGCGAGCGAACACGCGATGCAGCCGCTTCCGGTGCACAGATCCGCCACCAGCACCATCTGCTCTGTGGCCGCTTGACCTGCATCGCAGACAACTTCCGCATCCGCATCGGCGGTCACGCTCGCTTCATCAGACCCCTCTGGTCCAGCGGAGCGATCGAAGCTGGATGGCGCATCGTCTGCCTCCGGTGCAGACATTCCGCGCAGCTCAGAGAGTCGCGCGCGCACCTGCGCAACAGCGGCAGCCTCCTGCTCGGCCGCTTCCGCATTCCACGCCGCACGCCGCTCAGGAGCCTTCGGCAAGCACGTCAGCACCTCGCTCACTAGCACTTCGGTCTCGGGCCGCGGTATCAGCACGCCCGGGCGCACGCACAGAGAAAGGAAGCGAAACGGTGCCTCTCCCGTTATGTATTGAAGGGGCTCACCGGCCCCGCGCCGCGCCACATGATCGCGCAGCACCGCGCGCTCGTCCTCAGAGAGCGGACGATCCGGATCCATGATGAGTTGGATACGATCGATGCGCGCCGCATCGCAGACGAGCCGCTCAGCGGAGCGTCTCGGCGTCCGATCGCCTTTGCGCGCCAGATACTCCGCGCACCAATCGAGCGCGGCCTTGGTCGTCCAGCGTTGCTCCACTACACCGCCGCTTCCAGCTTCTGAGCACGATCGGCGGCGGAAAGCGCCGTGATGACATCGATCAGCTTATCGCCCATCAGCACATCATTGTAACTGCTGTTGAAGCCGATGCGATGATCGGTCACGCGATCTTGCGGACCGTTGTACGTGCGTATCTTCTCAGCGCGATCACCGGTGCCGATCTGCGCCAGACGCTGTGCGCCCTCAGCCGCCTGCTGCTCGGCGAGCATCTTCTCGTACAAACGCGCGCGTAAGACGCTCATTGCGGCCACCTTGTTTTGAAGCTGCGACTTCTGGTCCTGCGATTGCACCACCAACCCCGTTGGCAAGTGCGTGATGCGCACCGCCGAGTCGGTGGTGTTCACGCATTGACCACCAGGACCCCCCGCACGGAACACGTCAATGCGCAGATCGTTCTCGTTGATCTCGACTTCCACCTCATCAGCCTCCGGCAGCACCGCTACGGTAGCCGTTGAGGTGTGAATGCGGCCCTGGCTCTCCGTTTTCGGCACGCGCTGCACACGGTGCACACCGCTCTCGAACTTCATCAGCGAATAGACATGGTCGCCCTTCACCTTGAACTGAACCTCTTTGTAGCCACCCGCTTCCGAAGGCGATACGTCTAACGTTTCGGTCTTCCAGTGCTGGCTTGCAGCGAATCGCTCATACATCTTGTACAGATCGCCCGCGAAGATGGCCGCCTCATCACCACCGGCTGCTGCGCGAATCTCAACGATGATATCCTTCTCGTCGGCAGGGTCAGCCGGAATCAGCATGAACTTGATATCCTCTTCCAGCTGGGGTAAGCGCGCCTCGATACCGGCGATCTCTTCCTGCGCGAACTCCTTCATATCGGCATCCGCCAGCATTTCCTTGGCAGCCTCCAGATCATCCAGGGAGGCGACGTATTCCGCCGCTTTCTTGGCGAGCGGCCCTTGGCTGGCATATTCCTTCGCTAAGCGATTGTATTCCTTCTGGTCTGCCAGAACATCTGGATCGCCCATCTTGGCCTGCAGCTCGGCATAGGCCTCCATGAATTTCTCCAGCTTCTCACGCATGTTCACATCTTGCATGGCTATCCCTCATGTCCGTGAAAAATGCGCACCGATCGGTGCGCATCAGCTTTGGGGATATTCTATCAGGTTGTCAGGACTGTTGCTGGAGCAAGTACTCAGCGCAAGCCTCTGCGCAATTCGCGCCATCGGCAACGGCGGTAGATACCTGACGCAGCACCTTCGTGCGCACGTCTCCGGCCGCAAACACCCCGGCAGCGCTGGTCCGACCTGTCTCGTCAGCCACCACATACCCGCTTTGATCCAGCTCCACCTTACCGTCAAGGAATTCAGAATTAGGGACCGTGCCAATAGCAACGAAGAGCGCGGCCACCTCATAGGTGCGCGTCTGCCCGCTCACACGGTCGCGCACGCGCACGCCCGCCACCGCACCATCTTCTTCAAGGATCTCTTCGACCACGCTGTTCCACACGATCTCAACGTTGGGAAGCTTTTTCAGTCGGTCGTAATAGATGGCCGTCGCTCGCAGGACATCGCGCCGTACGAACATATAGATCTTGGTGCAGATGCGCGAGAGATAGATAGCGTCAGCCGCTGCGGTATCGCCGCCTCCCACGATGCACACATCCTTGCCCTTGAAGAAGTTGCCGTCGCACGTGGCGCAGTACGAAACGCCACTGCCCGTCAACTTCGCTTCCCGCTCAATACCGAGCTTTGCCGGGCGTGCCCCGCTTGCCACGATGACGCTGCGTGCGTCTATGTGACCGGAGGGAAGCTTCAAGCGCTTCACAGGCCCCTCCAGCTCAACATCGGTAACCTCGTCATACACGGTGTGAGCGCCGAAATGCTCCGCCTGCTCATGCATGATCTCAGAGAGCTCATACCCACTTTGCGACAACGTGAAACCCGGATAATTCTCAAGATGCTCGGTCTGCGCAAGCTGCCCACCAGGAGAGAGGTTCTCCAGCAAAGCCGCATCCAGCCCAGCACGCGCAGAGTACATCGCCGCAGTCAGACCAGCAGGACCGGCGCCAATAATGGCAACATCGTATATCTTCTCTTCACGATTCGCGTTCTCCGCTCCCATGATTCCTCCCAAAACGAAGGCGGCCCAGCCTGAGCCGAACCGCCTTCCTCCGCGATCTTGTTAGAGCATCTGTAACAGCTGCTGCTTCGGCACCGCACCAACGGTCTTGTTCTTAAGAGCGCCGCCCTCGAAGAGCATGATGGTGGGAACGCTGCTCACCTTGTACCGTGCGGCAATGTCGGGGCTCTGGTCGATATCGACCTTGCATACGTCTACCTTGCCCGCAAGCTCATCGCTCAACTCGTCGATCACGGGCGCAAGTCGCTTGCAGGGGCCGCACCAGGTAGCGAAGAAATCCACCAGCACTGGCTTATCGGCCTGGAGGACCTTGGTATCGAAATCTGCTGAAGTGACCACTTGGCTCATAACACACCTCTTCTTTCGGGGTTTGCTTCAAAGCATATGATGCCGTTCATCGCGCGCTCGCGCCACCGTCTCGCGCATTGTGTAACCGTAACGCAAACAACCTTTTGCGCTTTCGCTATCGCACAGCTTCCGTCATCGCGCATCTGCCCACATCCTGATGACGCTCCCGACGCTGCACGCCCAAGAGGGCTACCAAGTAGCTATACTCAAAAGGACCGATCGGAGCACCATGGAACAAACCGAACTCATAACCTTGCTGGTAATTGTCGTGGCAGCGTTTCTCTGCCCCATCATCTCATCGCTCATACCGCGCAAGATCGTGCCCGAAACGGTGCTTCTGCTCGTCGCAGGCATGGTAGCGGGGCCGCACGTGCTCGGCATCGCCCAGATAGGCGATGCCATCGGACTGCTCTCTGATCTCGGGCTCGGCTTCCTGTTCTTGCTCGCCGGATACGAAATAGACCCGAAGGACATGGCTGGCAGGCGCGCGCGGCGCGGCCTTCTCACGTGGATCGTCTCGTTTGGCATCGCTGTTCTCGTTATCGTGCTCGTTCCGTCTTTTGAAGAGAACGAACTGGGATGGCTTGCCGTGGCCATCGCGCTGACCACCACCGCCTTCGGCACGCTCGTCCCCATCCTGAAAGAGCGCGGCATCGCGGATGACCCGGTCGGCAAGAACATCCTCGCGTACGGAACCTGGGGCGAGATCTGCCCCATCATCGCCATCGCCTTCATCCTGTCAACGCGCGACCGCTGGCTCACCGCCGTCATCCTGCTCGCTTTCCTCGCCGTTGCCGTAGCATCGGCGGTCATTCCGGTGCATATCCGCGAGAGAAGCCAGCGCTTCGTGAAGCTCATGTCGGACAATGCTGAAACCAGCGCGCAGCTCACCGTGCGCGCGGTCATGATCCTTCTGGTAGGCCTGATCGCTCTTTCGGCTGTGTTCGACCTCGATATCGTTCTAGGAGCGTTCGCCGCCGGATTCGCCCTGCGTTTCGTCATCCCCTGCGGCGATAACAGTCTCGAGCATAAGCTCAACGGCATTGGTTACGGATTCTTCATCCCGCTCTTCTTCATCGTGTCCGGCACCAAGATCGATCCCGCAGCCTTGGCGCACCAGCCGCTCATGCTCCTGCTGTTCATCGGCATGTTGCTCGCCGTTCGCGCGCTGCCCATCTTCATCTCGCTGGGATGCGCACCAGCAGACGACCGCCTCCCCGCGCCCAGCAGGCTCACCGTGGCCCTCTACTGCACCACGGCCCTGCCGCTCATCGTGGCCGTGACGAACGTTGCCGTGAACGCCGAGGCCATGTCAGCAGACACCGCCTCGCTTCTCGTAGCGGCAGGCGGCATCACCGTGCTGCTGATGCCGCTGCTCGCCTCGCTCAGCCTACGCGGGATCGACCGCTACACCGCGCCTACAAAGAAGCGTCCCTGATCACATCCAAGAACTTCGTGCGCTCCCAGCTTCCCAGGTCGCCCTGCGTGCGCTCGCGTACCGAACAGCTGCGCTCTTCCACTTCCTTGTCGCCCAGAATGACCATGTATGGGATCTTCTGCTGCTGCGCTTTTGCGATCTTCACCTTCATGGGCTCATTTTGGTCATATATCTCAACGCGACCGCCAACGCCCTTGATCTCACCCGCGAACTCCGCTGCCGCTTCCTTATGCCGGTCGGCAATGGGAATAACCACCGCTTGCACCGGTGCCAGCCACAGCGGCAGAGCGCCCGCATAATGCTCGATCAAGATGCCGAGGAAACGCTCGATGGATCCGAAGATGGCACGATGGAGCATCCAAGGACGCTGCTCAGTGTTGTCGGCCGCCCGATAGGTCAAATCGAAGCGCTCGGGGAAGTTGAAGTCGATCTGCACGGTAGAGCACTGCCACGTACGACCGATAGCATCTTTCACCTTGATGTCGATCTTCGGGCCGTAGAACGCTCCGTCCCCTTCATTGATGTCATAGACCAGGCCTTTGATCTCGCATGCCCGTCGCAGCGACTCAGTGGCATGCTCCCACATATCGTCCGATCCGATCGACTTCTCGGGACGGGTGGATATTTCCGCTTCGTACTCGAAGCCGAAGGTGGTCATGATGTGCTCAACCAGATCGAGGATGGCGCACACCTCATCGACCACTTGGTCGCGCGTGCAGAAGATGTGGGCGTCGTCCTGCGTGAACCCGCGGGCACGCAAGAGCCCATGCACCACGCCGCTCATCTCATGGCGATACACCGTGCCGAACTCGAAGTAGCGCAGGGGCAGATCGCGATAGGAATGCAGCTCCGACTTGTACAGCATCACGTGTCCCGGGCAGTTCATCGGCTTCACGCCGTATTCCGCCAAGCGCGGATCGTCCTCAGTGCCTTCGTTGATATCGAAGAAGTACATGTTCTCGCGGTAGAAGTCGTAATGGCCGCTCATCTTCCACACATCGGCATTGTAGATGTGTGGCGTGATGACCTCTTCATACCCGCGCTCGTACAGATCGCGGCGCAACCACTCCTGCATCGTGCGGATCACGCGTGCGCCCTTCGGCAGATACAGCGGCAAGCCCACCCCCGCTAGCGGATCCATGGTGTAGATGCCCAGCTCGCGCCCTAACTTGCGGTGGTCACGCTTCTCAGCCTCTTCCAGGCGATGCAGATACTCTTCCAGATCCTTCTTCTTGAAGAAAGCGGTGCCGTAGATGCGCGTCAGCATCTCGCGGTCAGAATCACCCTTCCAATAGGCGCCCGCCGTTTTCATCAGCTTGAACGCGCCGATCTTGCCCGCAGAAGAGACGTGCGGTCCGCTGCACAGATCGATGAAGTCTCCGTGTCGGCGAATGGTCAGCTGCACCTCTTCTGGAATGTCGTCGATATGCTCCAGCTTCAAACGCTGATCGGCGAACAAGCGCTTGGCTTCCTCGCGCGTTACCACCTCGCGCACGAATGGCTCGTCGCGCTTGATGATCTCGGCCATCTTGTCCTCGATAGCGGCGAAATCGTCCGGCGAGATGGGGTGCGGCAGCTCGAAATCATAGAAGAAGCCATCTTCGGTCTGAGGGCCAAACCCAATCTGCGTACCCGGATAGAGCGTCTGCACCGCCTCGGCCATCACGTGCGCCGCCGAATGGCGCATGATCCCGAGCGCCTCAGGCGAGCGCTCGGTGATGATCTCGACCGTAGCGCCATCAGGAACCTCATCGGTCACATCGGCGAAGACGCCGTCTATCTTTCCAGCCAACGCTGCACGCGCAAGTCCTGCGCCAATGGAAGCGGCCACATCGGCTACCGTAGCGCCCTGTTCAAGTTCTTTGGATGATCCATCGGGAAGGTTGACGATCACTGCTACCCCTTTCTTGCCGGGTGCGCACAAAGCACCTGCAACGGTTGGCGCGCCTGAGTTGCAAGCGCGCTTTGGATTGGTTTGAACAATGATAAGGCCTTGCCGCATCTTGGCAAGGCCCTGCATAGGTAAAACGCAGATGAAGCCGTTTATTCGCTTTTCTGGCTCTGCTGGCGGCTGCGTGCGCCACCACTTGAAGAGCTACCCGAATTGCTGCGTCGACGGCGCCGCGCGCCACCATTCGACCCGCTGCTGCTGTTCGATGAGGGACGCCCCCCTACCGGCGTTGCGCAATACGGGCAAATGGTCCAGGCTGGCTCGAGCGCATGACTGCAATGCGTGCACAGATTCTTGAGCTGCGTGTGGCAATTCGGGCACAGCACGTAATCTGACTCCACCGGATATCCGCAGGTGGCGCATTCGCCATATCGCATCAGCTGGCGTTGCTTGAGAGCCACTTCCAGCTCTTGCTCGTCTTTGTCGATTTGAAGCATGGGTGGACGCAGCAAACAATACGCAATGAGTCCCGCAATGGGAATCAGAGCGACGATGCCCCACACATACCACGTGGTGCCACGTAGATAGGCATCACGAACCACCCACACGATGGAGAGCACATAGAGGGCGACCAACAACACCACAACAACCGTGAAAGCCGCCTGCATCTGTGGTGACCACAGTTGCGCGAACAATTCGCTCATCTATTCCCCTTCACACTCATCCCATGAAAAAGCGCGCCCGTGAATACCCTATCGACGGATGCGCTCACGATTATAGCAAACCTAGCTTCGCGCGGCTGCTCACCTATGCCAAGTCTGCGATCTGCGCTTCAAGCTTAGCGATGACCTCATCAAGATCAGCCAGGCGAGCACGGTCCTTCTCGATGATCTCAGGGGCCGCTTTCGCCAGGAAGCCCTCGTTGCTCAACTTCTTGCGCAGCTTGGCGGCATCAGTCTCAGCCTTGTCGCGTTCCTTGCAAACCCGAGCGCGCTCGGCATCCAAATCAACATGCCCGGCAAGGACGGTGTAGACCTCCAGCCCTGCGCTCAAGGAAGCTGAGGAACCAGCAGGCTTGACAAGATCGGCCCCTATGTACAGCGATGCGGTGCGACCCAGCGACTCGATCAAACCCCGCTGCTCTTCCAACAAGATGCAATCGGGCGCCGCTGCCTTCACGTGCACTTCAAGGGCGGTCTTCGGCGACAACCCATAGCGTGCCCGCGCCGAGCGCACCGCGCCCACCACCGCGCAAACCATCTGCACAGCCCTCTCTGCATCATCGTCGATGAAGTCAGCGAGCGCGTCCGCATCGGGCCACGGCGCAACGATCAGCAACGGTGCAGCATCTGCCATCTTCGGCATGTCCTGATAGATCTCTTCGGTAATGAACGGCATGAGCGGATGAAGCAGTTTGATAGCCGCCTCAAGCACATGCACGAGATTCCGTTGGCATGCAAGACGATCAGCCGCTGGCGCATCGTCTGCCAAACGGCTCTTAGAGAACTCGATGTACCAGTCGCACAGCTCATTCCAGAAGAAGCCGTACAACTCGCGGGTCATCTCCCCGAACTCGAACGATTCGTAGGCCGCATCCACCGTTCGGGTCAGCCGTGCCAAACGGCTGAATATCCACCGATCGGCAGCGGTGGCGAGCGTCGGCGGCCCCGGCGTATAGCCTTCCATGTGCATCAACACGAACCGCGCCGCATTGCGCACCTTGTTCGCGAAATTGCGGGCCGCTTCGATCTTTTGACGGTCGAAGCGCATCGCTTGCGCGCCGGTCACCTGCGTCAACAACCCGAACCGCATGCCATCAGCGCCAAAATCCGCCATCAGCTCAATGGGATCGACCCCATTGCCACGCGATTTGCTCATGGGCTTTCCGTCGGCGCCCATCACCGTCGGATGAATGATCACATGTTGGAACGGAATCTGACCCGTGCAATACTCGGACGCCATCACCATACGCGCCACCCACAGCCCCATGATGTCGCGCGCCGTGGAGAGCACCTGGGTCGGGTAATACTTCACCAGCTCAGGCGCATCAGCACCGAACTCGCCCCACCCCTGCGTGGCAAAGGGCCACAGCTGCGACGAGAACCAGGTGTCGAGCACATCCTCATCTTGGCGCGTTGGCGCACCGCAGCACGGACACACCTCCACCTCTTCCATGCTGGCATCCTGCCAGCCACACGCATCGCAGTAGAACATGGGGATGCGGTGCCCCCACCACAGCTGACGCGAGATGCACCAATCTTTGAGATTCTCAAGCCAATCAAGGTACACCTGCGCCCAGCGCGCGGGATGAAACTGTATCTGACCGCTCTCAACGGCTGCAGCTGCTGGCCCCTTCAACGAATCCACCGCCACGAACCACTGCTCGGACAGCCACGGCTCGAGCGTGCTATGGCAGCGATAGCAGTGCATGACGGAATGATCGTGATCCTCTACATGATCGAGCAGCCCCAGGCGCTCGAATTCAGCCACCACGGCCTCGCGCGCCTCTTCGCGGCTCATGCCGCTGAAGCGCCCGTACCCATCCACCACATGGGCCGTCTCGTCGAACACATTGATCTTCTCGAGGCCCGCACGCTCACCCATGGCGAAGTCGTTGGGATCATGAGCAGGTGTGACCTTCACCGCGCCAGTGCCGAATTCGCTATCAACATAGAAATCAGCGAAGATAGGGATGGTGCGGTCCACGATGGGAAGCTCCACCGTCTTGCCCACCACGTTTTTATACCGCTCGTCTTTCGGGTTCACGGCAACACCGGTATCGCCCAGCATCGTCTCAGGGCGCGTGGTGGCTACCACCAGATACTCGATGCCATCGACCGGCTCGCTCAACGGATAGCGCAAATGCCAGAGATGCCCCGCCTCGTCTTCGTATTCGGCTTCATCGTCGGCAATGGCCGTAGTGCAGCTTGGGCACCAATTCACGATGCGCTTCCCGCGATAGATGATGCCGTCGCGATACCAATCGACGAACAGTCGACGCACCGCGCGACTGAACTCCGGACTCATGGTGAATTGCTCGTGCGCGTAATCGCAGCTGCATCCCATAGCCGCTATCTGGTTCACGATCGTGGTGCCGTACTCATGCCGCCAGTCCTGACATGCCTCGATGAACGCCTCGCGTCCGATCTCGCGGCGATTGATGCCCTGTTCGGCCAGATGCTTATCCACCTTCGTCTGTGTGGCAATGCCAGCATGATCGGTACCGAGAATCCAGCGTGTCTGCTGGCCACGCATGCGCGCGCGGCGAATGCAGGCGTCTTGGATGGTGTCATTCAAAGCGTGACCCATATGCAACACGCCGGTCACGTTCGGAGGTGGGATCACGATGGTATAGGACTCGTCCGCATGCGCACCGAAACCAGGTGTGCGCTGGAAGCAACCCGCCTCGCGCCATGCCTCGAAAATGGGAGCCTCGCGTTGCGCGTAACCCTCTCCTGTCTTGTCTTGCTCAGACATCTGCGCTCCTTGAATCTGCATCTGCGCCGCACGCGGCGGCGTCCTCTATATGGGGAAACGTTTCACCTGCTATATCGCTGGCACGTATCTCGACGGTGGTCTTCCCGCGGCGCTCGGGCAGGTCGTACATCACATCGTTTAGGACGCGCTCGCAGATGCTGCGCAGGCCACGCGCACCGGTGCCATGATCGACCGCCTCTTTCGCAATGGCGCGCAAAGCGTCATCATCGAAAGTCAGCGTGGAGTCCTCGTATTCGAACATGCGCTCGTACTGTTTCACCAGCGCATTCTTCGGTTCGGTCAGCACGCGCACCAGATCGTCCTCGGTCAGCTCGTCAAGCGAGGTGATCACCGGGATGCGCCCCACGAACTCCGGGATCATACCGTATTTGTTCAGATCCTCGGGCAGCACCTGTGCCAGCAGCTCAGCTTCTTTCTGCTTCTTAGAACCAGGCGCCTCGCTGGCAAATCCCAACCCGTTCTTCCCGACGCGCTGCCCAACGATATCGGCAAGCCCCACGAAAGCACCGCCCAAGATGAATAGGATGTTGTCGGTGTTGATCGGAATGAGCTCCTGCTGGGGATGCTTGCGTCCGCCTTGCGGAGGCACGCTCGCATCGCAGCCCTCCATGATCTTGAGCAGCGCCTGTTGCACGCCCTCGCCCGACACATCGCGCGTTATGGAGAGATTTTCCGCCTTGCGCGCGATCTTGTCTATCTCATCTATATAGATGATGCCGATCTGAGCCTTCGGCACGTCGAAATCCGCCGCTGTTATCAGCTTCAGCAAGATGTTTTCCACATCTTCACCCACATAACCCGCCTCGGTCAGCGTGGTCGCATCCGCGATAGCGAAGGGCACTTTCAAGGTGCGCGCGAGCGTCTGGGCGAGCAGCGTCTTGCCTGAGCCGGTAGGCCCTAAGAGCATGATGTTGCTCTTGGCGATCTCCACCTCGTCATCAGCAGCCGCCGGGTCAAGGTCCATCGTGATGCGCTTGTAGTGGTTATAAACCGCAACCGAGAGCGCGCGCTTGGCTGCCTCCTGGCCAACAACATGCTCAGAGAGCCGCCGATGTATCTCGTGTGGCGTGGGCAGCTCGCCCAAGATCTCAGCTGGCGAGAGGGGCTCGTCTGTCTCGTCTTCTTCAAAGACGCCCTCTTCGGCCATATCGAGACGAATCGAAGAAGCGTGAGCGCCGCGCGCTCGCTCGTCCTCATGCTCGTCTGTCTGCATGCGGAGGCCCATCTCTTGGATCATCGCATCAGCGCAGACTCCCACGCATTCATCGCAGATGCATACCCCATTCGGAGCGCTGATCATCGAGCGCACCTCCTGCGATTCTTTTCCACAGAAAGCGCAATACATCGGCTCGCCCGTCGTGCTGTGACCTCGGTTGTTCCCTGCCATCTTCCTCGCTCATCTCGTCGTGTTCTGCCTCTTGCAAGCATCCCATTATAAAAGCATGCGCCGGCTCGCAAACCGACGCATGCATGGGGTTTCAGCGTTTCGTGCCCTTATTTTCCGTGATGGAGAATGATCTCGTCTACCAGTCCGTAGTCCTTGGCCTCTTCGGCGGTCATATAGTTGTCCCGCTCGGTATCAAGCTGGATCCGCTCGATGGATTGCCCGGTATTGTCAGACAGTATCTTGTTCAGGCGCTTGCGCGTCTTCAACATGAAATCCGCCACGATAGCGATCTCGGTCTGCTGGCCTTGCGCGCCACCGAGCGGCTGATGGATCAGCACCATGGAATTGGGCAGGCAGAAGCGCTTGCCCTTCGTGCCCGACGACAGCAGCACCGCCGCCATGGATGCGCACTCGCCGATGCAGATGGTGGAAACGTCGCATTTGATGAAGTTCATGGTATCCAAGATGCCAAGACCTGCCGTCACGCTGCCTCCCGGAGAATTGATGTAGAGGCTGATGTCCTTGTCGGGGTCAACGCTTTCCAGGTGCAGCATCTGCGCCACCACTGAATTGGCCACGTGGTCGTCAATCTGCTCGCCCAAGAAGATGATGCGGTCGTTCAGCAGCCGTGAATAGATATCGTAGCTGCGCTCACCACGCGGCGATTGCTCGATGACGTACGGGATCAGCGCGCTGCTCGCTCTTTCAATGCTCATGTCCGTCTCGCTTTCGGTTCGCGTTCTTGTGTTTCGACACCATTATACAAGGCAGTGCAAATGCAGCTGCGCATTTCCTTCATATGCAGGTTTGCCTTGGCTGTCCTACTCCTGGTCGGCGTCCTCAGAGGTCGCGTCCACCTTCGCATCAGCATCTTTGTCGGCTTTGGCCTCTTCGGCTTTTGCGCGCTCGGCGAAATCGACCTCGGTCACCTTCGCCTTCTCCATGACGTCCTTCATGGCCTTCGAGCGCACCAGTTCCTCGCGCACCAGATACAAGCGGCCGTTGTCGCGCCACTCGCGCTCAAGCTTCTCAGCGCCATCACCTGCCGCCATGACGAACTCCTGGCTAACCTCGTCGTCGGTAGCCTCGATGCCGTTATGGCGCGCCCACGCATCAAGCGCCATACCGCGCTTCACCTCATCGATCGCCTGGCGCTTCACATCCTCTTTGAACTCATCGGCATCAATGCCGCGCTGCATCAGATACGCATCGAAGCTGATGCCTTGACGCTGCATCTGCGTGAAGAAATCCTGCAACAGCTGGCTTTCCTTCTGTTCAGCCATGCCCTCGGGCACCTTAGCGCTCACGCGCTCGATCAGCTTCAACGTGGCAGCATTTTCCTTCAGACGCGGCATCATCATCTTCTTCTGCTCGGACACCTGCTCGGCAATCTGAGCCTTCATATCGTCCAGACTATCGAAGCCCATGGTCTCGGTCGCCCATTCCTCGGTGGGCTCTTCCTGATCGTAATGCGCAAGGAGCGCGCGCATCTGCTCTTCTACCTCGGTGTCGCTCGCACCTTCTTGTGGCAGTTCTATCTCAACGGGATCGTACGAGTCGATCTCAACCTCGGGCCGTACCGGAAGGGTGAACGCAAACGTGAAGTCAGCGCCCTGCTCGATCATCTCGTCGGCGCCTCCGAAATCGGGTTGCCCTGCCGGGTATAGACGCTTCTCTTCGATGATCTGCGGATACGCATCGTTGATCAGCTCTTCGGTCGCCGTGGCGTATACCACTTCACGACCAAGCGCATTATCCACCACCGGACGGGGCGCTTTGCCCTTGCGGAAGCCGGGGAAATTGTATTTGCGCGCGAAATCCTTATACACCTTCGCTAGCTTCGCATCCACCGTCTTGGCATCCACGATGGCCTCTACCGATACGTTGCTGTCCTCCTGCGGCTTCACTGTTATCTGCACGGGTGTTCCTTCCACGTAATGTCGTTTTACACACAGCCGCTTATGGTATCATAATCCGCCGGTAAGGCTGCATAGTGAGCCATGCTTTGTGCGGGCGTGGCGGAATTGGCAGACGCGCCAGATTTAGGTTCTGGTGGGTAACCCCCGTGAAGGTTCAAGTCCTTTCGCCCGCACCATCTCTCCGAACAACACCAAAATGCACTGAACAGCGCTCGTGCTCGCCCGACAACCGCATGCATGCGCGTTCCCTGTTGCGCCGATGCCATGCGCGCAAGCCCGCTCAACATGGCGCGCGCATCGCCGTCCATCCTGACAGATACCAAGACATATCAATCAATCCGGTCAAGTTGGACTAGAATACGTGCCACATGCTTTACCGAACATGCGAGGGGATATTCATGGAAAACGAGACTGAACAGACAACCGCTGCACCGGCGCAGCCGCGCAGCGAGCAGCCCAAAAAGAAGAACATCTTCCAGCGATATAGCGAGGTCAGCCTGATCAAACGCATCTTGGTCGGCCTGGTCATCGGCGTTATCCTGGCATTGCTCATACCGCAGGACGCGCCCGAGTGGGCCCTCCAGATCGGTGCCGTCATCTCGCTTCTGGGCAATATCTTCGTCGGCGCTCTGCGTGCGGTCGCACCCATCTTGGTCTTCTTCTTGGTCATGAGCGCGCTCATGAACGCCAAGACCGCCGGTTCCATGAAAACGGTGGTCGTCCTTTACATCGTGAGCACACTGGTAGCCGCGCTCGTCGCTGTTATCGGCAGCTACCTGTTCCCCATTGAGCTGACGTTGGCTGTTGCTGACGATATCGAGCAGACCTCTCCTTCTGGTATCGGCGAAGTTCTCACCAGCATCATCATGAACGTGGTTGCCAATCCCGTTGATGCGCTCGCCAATGCGAACTTCATCGGCATCTTGGCATGGGCCATCGTGCTCGGCATTGCCTTGCGTGGCACCACCGACAACGTCAAAAGCGTCTTCGCTGCCATCTCGGATGCGGTCGGAATCGCCGTGCGCTGGGTCATCAACCTGGCTCCATTCGGCATCATGGGCTTGGTCTACACCTCGGTGTCCACGAGCGGCCTTGACATCTTCGTGGAGTACGGTCAGCTCATCTTGCTGCTCGTCGGCTGCATGCTCGCCATCGCTTTGATCACCAATCCTCTCATCGTGTTCATCTGCACCCGCCAAAACCCCTTCCCGCTGGTGTTCCGCTGCCTGAAAGACTCTGGCTTGACCGCGTTCTTCACGCGCTCGTCAGCAGCGAACATTCCCATCAACATGGAACTCTGCCGCAAGCTGGGGCTCAATAAGGACAATTATTCCGTCTCCATCCCGCTGGGCGCCACCATCAACATGGCAGGCGCTGCGGTCACCATCACCGTCATGACCATGGCGGCAGCCCATACCGTCGGTCTTACGGTCGACCCGCTCACCGCCATCATCCTGTGCGTGCTCGCAGCCGTCAGCGCATGCGGCGCCTCCGGCGTGGCAGGCGGCTCGCTCCTGCTGATCCCTCTTGCATGCAGCCTGTTCGGCATGGACACCACCGTGGCCATGGAGGTGGTTGCTATCGGCTTCATCATTGGCGTGGTGCAGGATTCCTGCGAAACGGCGCTCAACAGTTCTTCCGACGTGCTTTTCACCGCTACAGCCGAATACCGCGCCATGGCGAAGGCTGGCAAGTCCTATCGCATGGGCAAAGACGCCTTCTCGCTGGACGAACTGGACTAGGACGCGGCCATGCCCGCCACCACCAAGCCGGCATTCACCGCAAAGGCCATCGAACGGCCGCATTACTTTCCCTACCGCATCTACGCCGACCAGCAGATGCTCAACGCACCAGTATTGACCCATGGCCGTGCCTGCACGCTCGGCCATGGTGACATCATCCGGGCATCCGAATATCCTGGTGACTGCTTTTTGGTCGTCTCCGGGGCCCTTTCATCGTTCATCTGCACAACTGAAACGCGAACGCTCAGCGCCTACTATCTACCGGGAAGCATCTTCTTGGAACTCTCGGCGCTGGCACACATGCCCGCAGCGCTGGAATATGTGGCGCTCTCCCCCTGCGAGTTGCGCCGCATTTCGGGCGCCGAGCTCAAAAGCGCCATGATGGAAGATGCTGCTGTGTTCGACCGCGTGATTCGCTCCATATGCTATAAGATGTACGCGACGCGCGAGCAGCAGCGCGGGGCTAAGGTGCTCGATGTGCGCGAACGCATCTACATCATGCTGCTCGGCTTTGCGAAGGACCGCGGACACGCCACCGAAGACGGCTGGATCGCCATCGATTGGAAACTCACCCAACAGGATATGGGCACCATGCTCAGCGTGAACCGCGTCACGGTGAACACCGCTCTTCAAGAGCTCTATCAGGCACAGGTCGTACGCAAGAGCAGCGGACGATACCACGTGCGCGACACCGCAGGACTGCTCAACACGACCACGTAGGCACGCATTCCCAAACCAAGCTGTTTAGACCAAGCTACGCGTCGGCTTTGCCGCCCACTGCGTTCATGCTGCCTTACGTTATCAGCCGCGGCTTTGCACCCTTCGGGTACCAATAGCCGTAACGCGGCCCCAAGCCGAACATGAATGCGGCGGTCACTACGAGCGCTGCCACCTCAGCAACGCTCACCGATATCCAAATACCGTCAATGCCCAAAACCAGGGGCAGCACGATAACCGACGAGGTCTCGAACACCAAAGTGCGCAAGAATGAAATGATAGCAGACACCACACCGTTGTTGAGCGCCGTGAAGAACGACGATCCGTACATGCTGAAGCCCATGAGCAAAAAGGCGATCGCATAGATGCGGAATCCATGTTCAGTGAACGTGCGCAGCTCTTCGTCGTAGCCCACGAACACGCCCACGATGGGCACCGCGAGCAATTGCCCCGCTATAAACATGAGCAAGCCACCCACCGCCGTGTATATGAGGCTCTTTTTCAGCAAGCTGCGCATCTCGACATGATTCTTCGCGCCATATTGGTAACTCATGAGCGGCGCTGATCCCATATCGTAGCCCATGAAGATAGCCGCAAAGATCATCACCACATACGCGATAACGCCGTAGGCTGCCACCCCGTTCTCCCCGGCTGCATGCATCAGCTGGAAGTTATACAGCATCGACACGATAGACATGGCAATACTGGTCATCATCTCAGAGAGACCGTTCACGCACGTTTTACCGAGCGCGCGCGGCATGAAGCTGGTGCGACCAAGTCGCAGAAAGCTCTTGTTTTTCCGGAAGAAGTAGATGAGGGGTATGCCGCCGCCCAGCACTTCGGAGACGTTCGTGGCAAGGGCCGCACCTTCCACGCCCCACTGGAACACACCAACGAACAGCACATCGAGCGCCATGTTCGCGCATCCCGCGACCACAATGACGATCAAGCCGAACGTGGGCTTTCCTGCGGTCACGCAGAAGCTCTGGAAGACGTATTGCAGCACGTAGAAAGGCAGGCTGATCATGATGATGCGCCCATAGACGACGCACAGCCCCAGCATCTCATCATTGGCACCCAGCAGACGCGCGATCGGCTCCATGACCGCAATACCAACAACACCCAACACGATACCCAATGCGAAAGCCGCATAGACGATCAGCGAGAAATATCGGTTCGCGCGCGCATCATCGCCTTCGCCGCGCGTCTTCGCCACGAGCGCGCTGCCACCAGTGCCGAACATGAATCCCACCGTCGATAAGATCATGATGGGAGGCATGATGAGATTCACTGCTGCGAACGCCGTTTTACCCGCGAAATTCGAGACGCACAGGCCATCCACGATGCCATACAGCGAGGTGAAGATGAACATGACGATAGAGGGCAGCGTGAACCTGAGCAGTTGCCCCCACGTGAAGTGCTTGTCCATTGAGATAGGCATAGTAACTCGTCATTCTACCACGCAAGATCCGAAGCGCTTCGAATCACATCAAAAGCCCAACCACCCCATCAGACCCGTACAGCCTGCGCGCACATCATCGTAGGTCGTCTCGAAATCACCGGTGTACCACGGGTCGGCCACATCACGGTCCGTGCCCGCGAACTCCATCATCTTGTGCAGCTTGCCTGCCGGGTCGCCTCCGAAGCGGCGCTCCATGCTCCGCATGTTAGCATCATCCATGCCGATGATCACATCGAACGCGTCATAGTCCGCTTTCGCTATCTGACGCGCTGTTTTCCCTTCGCACGATATGCCCTCGCGTGCCAGGATGCGGCGCGTGCCGGGATGCACCGGGTTGCCGATCTCGTCAGTGGTGGTAGCTGCCGACTCGATATGGAAGCGATCGGCCAGACCGCGGCGCTCCACCATATCCTTCAACACGAACTCTGCCATGGGCGAGCGGCAGATATTGGGTTAATTCTCAAAAAGTGTGTCCGGAATGGCCAACAATTCCCAGATCACGATGGGAAAACCATGGCTAAAAGTTG
>NZ_CALPCC010000007.1 GCF_943192905.1 Adlercreutzia murintestinalis
CAACTTTTAGCCATGGTTTTCCCATCGTGATCTGGGAATTGTTGGCCATTCCGGACACACTTTTTGAGAATTAACCCCGATTTTCAAAGCACCATCCCCATGACAATATCTTTTGAGAGAGCATTTTCTGCGAGCACGCTTTTTGCGATAGCACCCCGTATGACAACTCGTACGCGTTAGTGTTTTTCGATTTACAACGCAATATCGTCGTACACGAGGCCACGCTCATCTTGCAGCTTCAACAGAACAGCTTCCGCCGTCATGGTAGGCACAGGCCCTCGCTGCATCATTTCAGAATCGCGCGTGACTATGATGTCAGCACCAATATGCTTGGTTGAAGCGGCGATCAGATAATCCTCCACATCAGGCCAATCTGATTCGAGGGCCGCACGCAGATCAGATGCATACGTTCCGCAGGGCAAAAGCATGTCGAGCGTAGCCAGCAGGGCGTTCTTGACCGCCCGCTTGGATGCCTCTTTCCTGAGCACACAAAAGGCGTCTGCGTACGACTGAGCGCTGACCCACAGCTGAACATCCCCGAACACTGCCGCAATGCACAACTTGCGAACATCCTCGGCATAAGGCGCCCGATCAGCAACCAAATCTATGAGAATATTAGTATCAAGCAGCAGTTTCATGGCGGCTCTCTCGAGCGGCGCAGATAGCTTGCTTGTCATACGAGACATCTGCGGGAATGCTCACGTTCAGCGTGCAATCGTGAAGGAAACCTTTCAGGAAGTCAGCCTTCTCTTTCGAGAGAGTGCGCGCGTTTGCGTCGACTGCGTTGGCGCCCGAGGCTGCACAAGGGAGCGTTTGCTCTTTGAGCACGTATTCAAATGCTGAGGTTATCAGCTCGCTAACCGTGGCGCCCAGCGCTTCCAGCTGCGCGCTACCGCGTTCGTAGAGCGCATCCGAGACGCGTGCCGACACCATCTTGCTCATACCGATCTCCTTTGTATGACGTATGACACATTATATCAGAAATTTGGGATTTCCGATCTACCACTATCGAGGGTGCAAGACAGGGACGATTACGCCCTGATCGACCTATAGGAGCGATCAAGCGGCTATCCGTTCGAATGAATGGACGAACGGGCAGTTAGGCGGCTAACAGGCGACCGAGCGGTTCACCAAATGAGCGACCAGGCAAATGGCTGAAAACCGATCGGCTGGCTGGCCGATCTAACGGTCGAGCGAATAACCGTTAGATCTCGTGCATGAAGCGGAACACGTCTTCGCGCTGAATGGTGATCTGCGTACCCAGTTCGCGCCCGGCAGCGTTCAGGCGCTCCTGCACCGTGTTGAAATCGGCTGCTTCGGGTACCAACGTCACCAACATGGTCATGCTGAATATTTCATCCTCACCCAAAATGGTCTGGTTGATATCGTCGATGTTGGCACCGCATTCAGTCAACACGGTGGCCACGGCCGCCACGATGCCGGTGCGGTCCTTGCCCAGCACAGAGATGACGCATTTCATGATTCAGCCTTTCGGTTGGTTTCGCATCGTCCCATTATACGATGGACGCGCGGCGCCACGGTCTGACCTTGCGGCACGCATGCAGCAACCGAGCCGCGCAACAACCTAACCGCGCAACAGCGACAGCGCTTCGGCGCGCGTGTCCGAATGAGTGGCGAACGCCCCGCGCACCGCACTGGTCGTGGTCAGCGCACCCGGCTTCTTCACGCCACGCATGCTCATGCACAGATGCTCCGCTTCCATTACCACGATGACCCCGCGCGGCGTCAGCTGCTCCATCAGCGTGTCGGCGACCTGCGTAGTCAGCCGTTCTTGCACCTGCGGACGCTTCGCGAACGCATCCACCAGGCGCGCCAACTTCGACAGTCCACAGATGCGGCCGCTCGACCCAGGGATGTACGCGATGTGCGCATGCCCAAAGAAGGGTACTAGGTGATGCTCGCACATGCTATAGAATGGAATGCTGCGCACGAGCACCATCTCTTCGTGCCCCTCATCGAACGTTTTCAGGAAATGGTTGGTGGGGTCCTCGGCCAGCCCTGCAAACACCTCTTCATACATGCGCGCTACCCGCGCCGGGGTCTCGCGCAGTCCTTCGCGGTCGGGGTCTTCGCCTACCCCTTCCAGAATCAGCCGCACACCCTCTTCGATCTTGCGTGTATCCATGTGAGTTCCTCTTCTCTTCATGAGCGCACCCGAGCGGCGGCCCGGCACGCACGCGCGTTCAACATTGCCGCCCGTCACAGTTCCAATTCCAGCCCAACTGGGCAATGATCGCTGCCATACACCTCGTCGTAGATGCTCGCATCCGCGATGCGGGGCGCAAGGCTCTCGCTTACGAGGAAGTAGTCGATGCGCCAGCCCGCATTCGTGCGCCGCGCTTTGCGCAGGTAGCTCCACCACGTATAGCGGCCGGTCGCGTCAGGATGTACGCGGCGGAACGTGTCCACGAAACCGGCTGATTGCAGCTCGGTCATCTTGCCGCGCTCTTCATCGCTGAAACCCGACTTGCCGCGGTTGGGGCCGGGATTCTTCAGGTCGATATCGTTGTGCGCCACATTGAAATCGCCGCACATGACCACCGGCTTGCCCACCGTGTGCGTGCCATCGGGCAGCGTACCTGCCTCCAGGCCCTTGCAGAAGTCGCGGAAGGCGTCGTCCCATTCCATGCGATAGTCGATGCGCGCCAACTCGTTCTGCGAATTGGGCGTATAGCAATCCACGAACCAGAAGTGGTCGAATTCGCACGCCACGATGCGGCCTTCGCAATCGAAGTGCGGGATGCCCAGGCCGTGCAGCACGCGCAGCGGCTCTTCGCGGCAGAACACCGCCGTGCCGGAATAGCCCTTCTTTTCGGCGTAGCTCCAATATTGGTGGTAGCCAGGCAGGTCAAGTTCCACTTGGCCCGCCTGACATTTCGTCTCTTGCAGTGCGAACACATCGGCACCGAACTGGTCGAATGTTTCCATGAAGCCCTTGCCCAGCACCGCTCGAATGCCGTTTACGTTCCACGATATGAACCGCATGCACGCCTCCTTGGACGCCTCTCCGTTTTGACTGCGTTCGCCTCGTGGTCGCTGAGCTGTCTTGACGTCTCAACCGTTCTCGTCGTTCGCGACCATTTCGCCTTCTTCATGGTTTCGCAGCCAAAAGAATGCTTCACGTGAAACATTCTACACGCAGCGAACGCGGCCGCGCGTGAAGCGCGTTGGCTTTCGCTGGCTTCATTCTGCCGTGGCCACATGTGGAACGCGCCGCTTTGCCGCCTCATCTCAGCGTGCCTGAACGTGAAGCGCGCCGCTTTGCCGCCTTTCACCGCTCTTCGCCATCTTCATTTGTGGTACGGTTCGCCGCGATTGATCTTGAAGGCGCGGTAGAGTTGTTCGAGCAGCACGACGCGCGCAAGGTTGTGCGGCAGCGTGATAGGACCGAAGGACACGCGCATGTCGGCTCGGGCTTCCACCGTGCGCGCCACTCCGTGACTGCCGCCGATGATGAACGCGATGGTGCTGCGACCCGAAAGCGCTAGGTCGTCCAACTTGGCGGCCAGCTGCTCGCTTGAGAACTCCTTCGCGCGAATGGCGAGCAAAATGGTGAACGCATCGGAGGGAACGGCGCGCAGAATGGCGTCGGCCTCGCGATCGAGCGCCTGTGCAACGCCGCAATGCGAAGGATCCACGTCGGGGATTTCAACCACCGCCACCTCGGCATATGCGCTCAAGCGCTTGAGGTACTCGTCGCACGCTTGCGCCCAGAAGCGCTCTTTCAGCTTGCCGACCGCCACGATGTTGATGCGCATCATCGGCCGGGTCCCTTTGCGATCTCCTGCTCGATCTTGCGCTCGATTCTACGCTCAGACGCACCGAGCTCTTGCTCGACGCGCTTGAGCTTTCTCTGCACGCCCATCTCAGTACCTTTAGGAATCAGCTTGGCGGCTAAAGCGGCGTTCGCGGCTAGCTCGACCGCGTCATCAAGCGGCTCGATGATGGGCGTGGGGGCGCCGGTACGCAGAGCATTGTGCGAGAGCGCGCGTTCCAGCAGCCAGTCGGCAACCTCCGGGTTTTTCGCCAACAACGTGCCATGTAGATAGGTGCCCAGTACGTTGCGATAGAGCGCGCCGTCAGCGTGGTCGGCGTCGTTGTTGCCATGACCCGTGCGGCTGATCACGCGGCCGAACGGCTGCACGCCTGCGCCCAAATAAGTGCGGCTCGCATGGTTCTCGTAGCCGATGACCGGGTGCTCGGCGGTCGGCGATGCCAGCGCAATGTTGTCGATCAGGCGATCAGTGGAGGTGCCCGCGCGGCGCGTTTCGATATCGAGCACGCCCAAGCCAGGCGCTTCGCCGTCGGGAGACAACCATGTATGGCCCAGGATCTGATAGCCGCCGCAAATGGCGAGCACCGGGCCGCCCTCTTCCACATAGCGCGCGATGCCCTCGCGCATGCCCATCAGCTGTTCGGCTGCCAGCGTTTGCTCGCGGTCGGGACCGCCCCCCAAGAACAGCAGGTCAACCTCGTCGAAATTGATGGTCTGGCCGTGCTCCACGCGCCGCACCTCTACCGGAATGCCGCGCCAGCGGAGCCGCTGTTCCAGAATGCGCACGTTGCCGCCATCGCCATACAGGTTCAGCAGGTCGGGGAATAGGTGCGCGATGACCACCGGTTCACGCTCGCGTGCTCCCCTTGCGCCTTCGCACGTCCCTAATGTTTCACGTGAAACATGTTCAGCATTCTTATTATGTAATAGTTCGTCTACTGTGCTGTAATTCACCTCAGTTGATGTTTCACGTGAAACACTCGATTGGGCAGCATTGAATTGAACAGCTGGGCGCTCTTTCTGCAAACGCTCAAGTTCGGCGCGCACGGGCGCCAGCGCAGTGTAGTTGGCGATCGCATACACATCGGCGTCGGTCGGCATGCAGCTTGAAGTGGCAGCTGCGTTCGCACCGCCACCGGCCGTTCGGCCTAGCATGTCCTCGCCGTTCACTCCGTCGGCCATGCGGGTTCTCTCGTCCACGCGAACGGCCCCACGCTGCGCAGTATTCTCGATGGCCGCGAACACATCTTCCATGGTCTCTATCAGCTCGGCCTGCACGCCTGCATATTTCAGGCGCACCTGCAAATCGTGCTTGCGCTCGCCCCCCGCGAACACGCGTGCGTGCGGCAACCGGCCTAACTCTTCAAAGTCGATATCCCAGATCCACGAGATGTCATGCCCGTCCACATCGCGATCGTTGATGAAGAACGCGATGGCACAGGCGGGCGACTCGCTCGCACCCGTTGCAGCCGCGTCCGGTACGATCGCACTGGGCGCAATCGTACCGGACGTAGGCGCGCTAGGCGCAGGCGCACCAGACGTAGGCGCATCAACCGCAACCACATTAGACGCAGTCGTGTCGGACGCAGGCGCATCCATCGCAGGTACAGCAAGCGCCTGCTGCACCACGATGCGCAGATTCTGGTTGAAGCCGGTCGGATTCTTCGCCAGATTCAACAGCGTGCGATGACTGCCCACCGAGAACTCTTGCAGCCGCCCGTTATGCGGGTCAAACGCATCGATCGCAGCCTGAATATCGGCAGGCGAGCACCCCATGCAGGTGGCCGCAGCAGCCACCGCCAGCATGTTGTACACCATGTAGCTGCCCGCAAGGTGCGTATGCACGGGGAACACCACCGCAGATGTTTCACGTGAAACATTTTCTGCTGTATGCAAACGCTGTTCTCCCGTTTCATCTGCGTGGGTCTCGCATGTTTCACGTGAAACATCGAAGGTCAAGTCGGTTGCGGTGAAGCGAATGTTCGTGGCGGCGAAATCCAGCGCGGGGCGCGCAAACCCGCACTGCGGACACCGATACGCGCCCAACTGGCCATACTGGCGAAACTCGTACTGCAACATGCTGCTGCACCGCTGGCACATGGTGGTATCGCTGACCGCGTTCTGCTCAAGATGCATCGGCTCGGCCGTGCCGAACGCCACCGACCGTGTACCCTCGCGCCCGGGAAGCGCCGCCGCCCGCTCGGCCACCATGGCACACAGCGGATCGTCCGCATTGAAGATCAGCACCGTATCGGGGCTTTTCCCCAACGCCTCCACGATGACATCTTGAATGTGGTCGATCTCGCCACAGCGGTCCAGCTGGTCGCGAAACAAGTTCAACAGCACCAAAAAGCGGGGCTGCAGCGCTGGCAGGCTCTTGCCCAGCCACAGCTCATCGCTTTCGATAACGCCCCAATCGGCGCCACGGCATTCCAGAAGCGCGCTTGCCACCCCATATGCCAAATTCGCGCCCGTACGATTGCAGCACACCGACGCGCCGGATCGCTGCATGCAATCGGCGAGCAGATTGTTCACCGTGGTCTTGCCGTTGGTGCCGGTCACCATGATCGCGCCCCGCCGCAACACGCCACGCGCCTCTGCGATCGCCTGCGGGTCCAGCTTCAACGCCACTTTGCCCGGCAGGTTCGCACCCGGGCGCCGCGCCACATGCGTCAGCCCCCAATGGAGTCCGCGCGCCGTCGCCTTCGCTATGCCGAACCGCACACTCATGCCGCTCCCGTCTTCGCCGTACCGCAGCGCCGTACCGCCCTCGCGCACATGCCCGCCAGACACGTCCGCACCAGGCAGCCGCCGCTGGAAATGCTTTCGTGACAATAAGTATAACCGGGCACTGCGAACATTTATAATCCAAGCAACCTGCTGACCGCCCACCCAAAGATCGGACGCCGCATGGACGTTGCCCAGATCACCTCAGTCGCCATCTTCCTGATAGCGCTGGCCGTCATCATCTCTGAGAAGGTGCACCGCGCCGTGGTAGCCCTGACCGGTGCCGCGCTCGTGCTCATGCTGGGCCTCATGCCCTTCGACGAGGCGCTCACCCATGTTGACTTCAACACGCTGGGCGTACTGTTCGGCATGATGTTGTTCATCGGCGTGGTGAAGCTGTCGGGATTGTTCGAGTTTTTGGCGGTAGAATGCGCGCATCTGGCGAAGGGCGACCCATGGCGCATCATGCTGCTGTTCGTGCTGTTGACCGCCCTGCTCTCGGCATTTTTGGACAACGTGACCACCGTGCTGCTGATCGGCCCCATGACACTCAACATCTGCAAGATGCTGAAAGTGAACCCTGTGCCGTTCTTCATGACCGAGATCATGGCATCGAACATCGGCGGCACCGCCACGCTCATCGGCGACCCGCCCAACATCATGATCGGCTCGGCAGCGGGCTACACGTTCGTGGACTTCATCGCTGTTGACGCACCTGCGGTCGCCATCATCTTGGTAGTCATGCTGGCCGCGTTCTATCTGATGTACGGCCGCACCATGACCGTGGCGCCGCAGGATGTGAGCGAAGTGCTGACGCTACGCCCAGCCGATTACGTGAAGGATCGGCGCCTCATGAGCATATCCATCGGCATGGTGGCCGTCGTGGCCGCTGGCTTCATGTTCCATGGGGCGCTGGGGTGGGAATCGTGCGTGATCGCGCTGGGTGCCGCCGCGCTGATCTTGCTGATCTCGCGTGCGCCCATCGACCAGGCGCTGGCACAGGTGGAATGGACCACGCTGGTGTTCTTCGCCGGGCTGTTCATCATCGTGGGCGCCATGACGGCAACCGGCGTCATCGACATGCTGGCCGATTGGCTCGTGAACGTAACAGGCGGCAATGTGTTCCTGACCATGCTGGTGTTGCTGTTCGGATCGGCCATCATCTCGGCATTCCTGGATAACATCCCGTTCGTGGCCACCATGATCCCCATTCTGCTAGCACTGGGCGCCGATGGGATGGACGTCACGCCGCTGTGGTGGGCGGTGTCGCTGGGCGCCTGCCTGGGTGGCAACGGCACGCTCATCGGCGCGAGCGCGAACGTGGTGCTTAGCGACATTTCGCGCAAGAATGGTCACACCATCACCTTCGCGCAGTACTTCAAAACCGGATTTCCGCTGATGTTGATGACGGTGTGCATCGCGGCGGTGTATCTGGTCTTGCGCTTCCCGCCCGCGTAAAGGTTTTCGCGCAGGATTCCCCCAAGCGCCTGTTCAGCCGCCCGCCGCAACCTATAATTGCGGCCAGATTCCAACTAAAGACGGTCGCGCAACCGGCATGCTTGTCGTAATCTGCCAAGGCGAAGACCGAGCAGAAAGGTACGAACATGAATGTCGATATGGCGGAACGATTGGCAAAGCGCCGACGCCGCGCAGGGCTTTCGCAAGAAGCGCTGGCTGAGCGGCTGGGCGTCAGCCGTCAGGCGGTCTCGAAGTGGGAACGATCAGAGTCGTCGCCCGATACCGACAATCTGATCGCCCTAGCAAACCTGTATGGCGTATCGCTTGATGATCTTCTCTATGCGGAGCCTGCAGATCAGACGGACCCCCTCTCCGACGAAACCGCACGCGATTCGAACGAACGTGATCCTCAAGCCGAAAGCGATGCAGGTTCCGCCGCCGATTCAGCTGAGAGCGCTGGCTTCGGATGGCAGCACCCCAACGATCCTCATGAGAAAGTGCACATCGGCCCTGATGGTTTTTTCGCCCAAGATGGCAAGGACCACGTGCGCATCAACTGGCGCGATGACGTGCATGTGGTTGACGGCAAACGGGGTGACACCGTGCATGTCGGTTGGGATGGCGTGCGCGTGAACGACCGCTCCTTCGACAGCATCCACGATCTCCATGAAGAATTCCCGCACTGCAGGCATAACGATATAAAGCCGGAACGTCTCCGCCGGTGGCGCGCGTGGATGCGCTTCCCCTTTCCCGCTGTGGCGCTGCTCGCCTACTTGATCGTAGGATTGGCATTCGGGCAGTGGCTGGAAGGTCTCCTGCTCATCTTCGCCATCCCGTTGTATTACGTGATCGGCACCTTCGTGGGCACGCACAGCGTGGGCGCCTTGGTCGGAGGTCTGTATTCGGTGGGAGCTTTAGCATGGTTCTGCTATATGGCATTCGCACTGAACCAGCCACATCCCGCTTGGGTGGCGCTACTGACCATTCCGCTCGCGTGCGCGCTGACCGCATGGGCATCGCACGCCCGCAAGCGCAAACGCCATTGCGCTGAATAAGGAAACACCTGCCGACCCCGCGCGCAGCCCGTGCATGCGCCCGCGCGTGCGGCCAGAGCGTACGGCCCATGTGTGCGGCTCTGGCCTTGTACGTGCGCGCTGTGCGCGCTAGCGCCTTTCGGCGATAGAGCAGCAGCCCACCTGGTCTGACCGGACCGTATCTGCACGCTGCGAGCTCGCGCTACCTTAGCTGCCAGCTAATGAAATGGCATATCAGCTTCCCTACTATGGCATGCGTATTCAGGAACGCAGCCCGATCTGCTGCGTTCTCCGCAACCGAAAGGGAAACCATGGACCAGCAGCCTTACCAACAACCCGCCAACGCGCCGCAGCCGACGCCTAGCCAGCAACCCACCAACCCGCAGCAGGTGCCGCCAGACCAAAGCCCGCAACCCGCAACGCCACCGACCAGCACATCAACCTCTGCACTGGGCATCACGGGTTTGGTGCTCGGCATCATCGCGTTGCTCACCTCGTTTTTGCCCATCATCAACAATCTGGCCGCGCTTTTGGCCCTCCTTGGTCTGGTCCTCGCCATCATCGGTCTGGTGCAGGTCACGCGCGGCAAACGCAGCGGCAAGGGCATCAGCATCGCGGGCATCATCGTCAACGTGATCGCGTTCATCGTTGTGCTGGGCACGCAGGCGTTGTTCTCCGCCGCGCTCGACGATGCTCTGTCAACGAACAGCCCCACCTCGATCGCCAGTTCATCCTCGGAGTCGCAGGCGAGCAGCGCGAACGATGAGAGCGCGAACGCCCCCGAGAGCTTCGAGAACCTTGCCCTTGGAACAGCCGTGGAACTGGACAACGGCATGACGGTGCAGGTTGACGCCGTGCAGCCGGGCCTTGCGAACTACAACGGCGCCGAAGTGACCGGCATCACCGTCACCTACACCAACAACGGCACCTCCAGCCAGTCGTTCAACGTCTACGACTGGAAGGGCGAAGACGCGCAGGGCGCACAGCGCTCCACTACGTACTATTCGGAAGCTGAGAACGAGCTGAACTCGGGCAGTCTGGCCGCTGGCGGCTCGGTGACCGGCAACGTCTACTTCGACGGCGCCATCTCGAAGGCTGTCTACGAGCAGCTCATCTCCTTCGATGATGAGGTTATTTCGTGGACGCTCGCCTGATCTTTTGATCTTCGATCGGCAGGGCGCGCCGAGCATTCGGCCTTACAATGACCAGTGTCAAGAAAACGCACAAAAGGAGGAAGCGGCGGGTGAAAGAGCCTCTGACAGACGAGTTGCTGCAAGAGCTGCTGGATGCTCCCAACCCGCACGCTTTCACCAGCGCCCACAAGCTGAAGGAACGCACGCTTTCCGGCTACTTGCAGCAGCTGCTCGATGAGCGCGGTTTGAAGCGTGCAGCGGTCATTCGCGAGGCGAATATCAACGAAACGTTCGGCTACCAGATCTTCATGGGCGAGCGCGGTGCCGGGCGCAACAAGGCCATCCAGCTTGCCTTCGCCATGAAGCTGAGCCTGAAAGAAGCGAACCGCCTGTTGCAGGCATCGGGCAACAACGAGCTGTACTGCAAATGCCGCCGCGATGCCATCATCATCTTCTGTCTGACGCATGGAGCAAGCCTCCAAGAGGCCAACGAAGAGCTGTACCGATTCGGCGAAGAGACGCTCTGCTGACCCGCCGATCGCACGGCCGCCGCGCCATCGCCGGGCTCGGCGTTTGCCCGTCACTGGATTCGGCGTTTGCTACTATGCCATCTATGCATGAGCAACTGGAAGAATACTTGGACGCGCTGGCCCGCGACGATTGCTATCGCGTGGATGCGGTGCTGAAAGCAAGTCCGCACGAGACGACCGAGCGCGTCTTCTTCGTGGGGTCGAACGGGGCCGAGCATGGCCCGCTGATCCGCAAGCGTCTGGACGTCGATTGCGGAATGGGGTCGGCCTACATGCGGCTCTGGGAGGCGCAGCGCGCAGGGCAGCGATTCTTGCACGTGCCGCGCATCGTCGATTGTTATTCCACCGGAGATGCGTTCACGGTCATCATGGAGTTCGTAGAAGGCGAGACGCTGGCCGATGCGGTGTGGCGGCTCGATCCGTCGCTCGAACTAGCGCAGCGGCTGTTCGAGCCTTTGTGCCGTGCCGTGAGGGAGCTGCATGAGCGCTTCGATCCGCCTATGATCCACCGGGATCTGAAGCCGTCGAACATCATGGTGTCGCCCGGTGGGAATGTGACCATCATCGATTTCGGGATCGCGCGCGAGTACCGCGATGACGCGCTGAGCGACACGCACCGTTTCGGCACACGTAGCTACGCGCCGCCTGAGCAGTTCGGGTACGGGCAAACCGATGAGCGCAGCGACGTGTACGCGCTGGGCATGATTCTGTTCTACTGCTTGACCGAGCAGACCGCCGATGCCGCTTTGGTTCGCAGCGGATTTGTTGATGCGCAGGTGCCCGAGGCGTTGCGACCCGTGCTGGCGAAGGCGACGGCATTCGATCCGAGCGACCGGTTTTCCAGCGCGCGCGAGCTGCAGGAAGCATTCACCTGCGCTCTGGAGCAGACAGCGTGTGCGTCTCAGGCGCCACCGCGCGATGCGGGCGATGCTGGCGCTGGTCAGCCCGCACTAGCCCTCAAAGTCCCAGCTGGTCAGCCCGCACAGGGCCGCAGCAACCCGGTCAAGCAACCCGCGCTGTTCCGCGTGCTCACCGCGGCAGAGGCGCCCCGGGCCCTACGCACCCGCATTCCACGCTGGGCAGGGCTCATCTGGAACGTGCTCCTTGTTGCCACCTGGCTGCTCTTCACTGCTGCTACGACGTCGCTCGTGCTCGAGCCGACCGACTCCCTGGCTGATTTCGCTCCGTGGGGCCGCGTACTGTTCGGCTATGCCACCGGCAGCGTTTCCCCCGGTGCGCTCGCCTACCTTCTCATGGACAAGCGCGACATCCAGCGGCGCTTCCCCCGCGTCCCCACGCTGCGAACAACGCGTTCTCGAGTGCTCTGTCTTGGTTTCGCGCTCGTCTTTCCGTTCGTTGCGTACGGTATCGCCACGCTGTCCCTTTGAGGCGGCGCTCCTTTAGGGTACGGACGCATAACGTTTAGCCGCACGCACGCCACCTGCTGCGCCAGATTCGCTAGAATCGGCACATCAAAAACGCAATAAGGAGCAGACCATCATGTTCAAAGCATTCCAGATCAGCCCGGATATCTATTGGGTCGGCGCCATCGAATGGAACGAGCGCTACATCCACGGCTTCAGCATGCCCTACGGCTCTACCACCAACGCATACCTGATCATGGACGAGCAGATCACACTGATCGACACCTGCATGCCAGGTTTCGAGGACGAACTGCTTGAGCGCGTGGCCGATGTGGTGGACCCGGCGAAGATCGACATCATCATCTCAAATCACAGCGAAAAGGACCACGCTGGCGGTCTTGCGCGCGTGTTGGAGGCAGCGCCGAACGCCAAGATCGTCACCAGCGATCCGAAGGGGCTGGCTATCCTGAAAACGTACGTGGGTGAGGATCGCACGTTCCTACCTATGAAAAACGGCGAGGACCTCTGCATCGGCAGCCGCACGCTGCGGTTCATTCATACGCCCATGGTGCACTGGCCCGACAACATGGTCACGTACTCCGAGCTGGACCGCATCTTGTTCTCCAACGATGCCTTCGGACAGTTCTTCGCCACTTCGCAGCGGTTCGCCGACGAGGTGGACACGGGCACGCTGATGGCGTGCGCCAAGAAGTATTTCGCGAACATCATCATGCCGTTCGCCAAGCAAACGGCGAAGGCGGTCACGGCGGTGCGGCAGCTAGACCTGCGAATGATCGCGCCCGCGCACGGCTTGACCTGGCGCGGCCCGGATACCGAGCGCATCCTCGAGGCGTACGAGCAGTGGTGCACGCTGCGACCAAACGGTTCGGCTGTGGTCGTGTATGCCACCATGTACGGGTCAACCGCGCGCATGGCGCAGACCATTGCCGAGGCGTTCATGGCGGCAGGCGTGAGCGTGCGCCTGTACGACGTGCAGGTGAGCGATATCTCCGACATCATGACGCAGGTCATGGATGCGGAATACGTAGCGGTGGGATCGGCAACGCATAACGGCACGGTGCTGCCGCCTCTGGGGCAATTCCTGACGTACTTGAAGGGCCTTACGCCGAAGGGTCGCACCGGGGTGGCGTTCGGGTCATATGGCTGGATGGCAGCGGCGCCCAAGGAGATAGCCGACGTGATGGCAGGCGCTGGCTTCCAGTTGCCGCTCGAGCCGCAAACGAGCGATTGGGACGAGAGCACTACCGACGAGCCCGCGCTGTTCCAGGCGATCACCGACCTGGTGCGGTAGGGCAAAACGAGGCTTGGCATGCATCCCTCGCGCTCGTTATGCCCCGAAGCGTCACCGAGGAATTTCTTTCTCTTTGAATGACCGGGACCGAGCTGAATCAGCGGCTCAGAAAAGCAGCGAAGCAGCGTCAGTTGACTGACCTACGCCCTTATTGCTCAATGGGGAAGGCATCACCTATCACGTCTTCAGTGAACGCCCGTAGCTGGCCGATCGGGTCATCAAGCTGCGAGAGATTACAGTCACAGCATACCCGATTGCTATGATGGACACATGATGATCGAAGCGGAAAAGGTACTGGTTTCGCACAAGGTATTCACCGGGCTGGCCGATGCGGCGGCAGCGCTCGCGGTGGGCATCAGCGGCGACCGCATCACATGGGTGGAGCCTGCTGGCCGCGTGGGTAGCAGTGTGGCGCCCGTGCGCGATGGGGCCGAGGTGCGGAATCTGGGCGATGCGTTCATCATGCCCGGCTTCCACGATGCGCACCTGCATTTCTTCCATTCAGCGCTGTATGCGTCTCCTTTGGCGGCCCGCTTCGTCGGCACGAGCGAGGCGGATTGCGTGCGGCGTTTGGCGCCTCTTGCCGCGCGGCGGCCGACCGGCTCATGGCTGCTCGCGCAAGGGTGGCGCGAGGCCGTATGGGACGTACCGCGCATGCCGTCGAAGGCATCGCTGGATGCGGTGTACCCCAACCAGCCTGTAGCGCTATATTCGGGCGATGCGCATACGCTGTGGCTGAACTCGCGCGCGCTGGCCGAACTGGGGTTGACGCGCGCGGCGCAGCCACCTGCTGGTGGCGAATACGAGCGGGATGCTGATGGCAAGCTGACCGGTATCGTGCGCGAAGCGGCAGCCATGGAGCTGATGCCGCGCATAACCGCTGCCTTCTCTGACGCCGAGCTTTTAGATGCCTACCGCAGCTTTCAGGCGCACCTGAACGCGCATGGGGTAACAGCGGTGTGCGACACGGCGCTGACGGCTACGCCCGGGCTGGATTTCGTGCGCGACGACCTGTTCGAGCAGCTGCTGAACGACGGCGAGTTGACGCTGCGCACGCACCTGTTCCCCACTCTGTTGCCCGACACGCAGCGCTTGAAGCAGCTACAAGAGCGGCTGCGCGGTCCCTTGCTGCAAGCACGCGGGTACAAGCAGTTCTTCGATGGCGTATCCAGCCAGCACACCGCATGGGTGCGCGAGCCGTACGCGAACGCGCGCTTTGCAGACGATTGCGGACGACCCACGGTGGAGCCTGCCGCTCTGGACGCGATGGTACGCGCGGCGGTGGTCGCAGGTGACGGTGTGCGCATCCATGCTATTGGCGATGAAGCTATCCATCAGGCGCTTGATATCTACGAGCGGGCGCTTGCTGAGGCGAAGGCGGGGGCTGACGCTGCGCTAAGGGCGGCGGCGAAGGCGAAGGGTGAGGCGGACGCTGAGATCCGCGACGTACCACCTGCGGTGGCGCTCGAGCATCTGGAGAACTTCCAGCCTGACGATATCGCGCGCATGGCGCAGTTAGGCGTGATCGCGTCGGTGCAGCCGCGCCATATCACGCTGGACCCTGGCGGCCCCGAGCGCGACCTTGGCGCAGAGCGCGTTCGATTCATGTGGCCGTTTCGCTCGCTGCTGGATGCGGGCGCTTCATTGGCATTCGGCACCGATTCGCCTGTGACCGACATTGATCCTCTGGCCGTCATTTATGCTGCTGTCATGCGCAAAGACGCGCAAACACGCGAGCCAGAAGGTGGCTGGCTACCTCACGAACGCATCACTGTGGCGGAGGCCCTGCGCGCCGCTACGCAAGGCAGCGCCGCAGCCGCTGGACGCCAGCACGAACTGGGGAGTCTGCGACCGGGCATGTTCGCCGATATAACCGTGTTAGAAGCCGATCCGCTCACGATCGACCCAGAGGATATTCCCGCCATTCCCATTGCCGCCGTATACGTTGCCGGTGAGCAGGTGCGCTAACGCCCGAAGATGCAAAACCAATACCGAGACGCCTCGGTGGGTGACCGTGCGTCAAGGTCGAATAACCAGTCGGTTTGTCACTGCTCCAAAACGCCTAGACGAAAGGTGCCACGCTTCAGCACCTTTCATCTATTTATTTCGATAGATCGTGCTTCTGTGACCAACCGTGATAACAAGCACAAGAAGTTCGTTGTCATTGAGCTCGCATACGATTCGATAGTCGCCCACACGATAGCGCCAGAAGCCTCTAAGAGGGCCTGTGAGGGCCTTTCCCTTGCTCCTAGGGTCTTCGGTGCCATCAAGATCATCCAGGGCATCCATGATGCGCCCCGCAGCTTCATGTGACAGCTTCTCAAGATCCTTCTTTGCACTATCGGCGATCCTGACGCTATAGCCCAAGTTCCTCACGCACCTCTGCAAGAGAGTAAGTCTTCTGCTTGCCGGATCTGACCTCTTCAGCGGTGCGCAGAATATGGTAAGTCCATTCAAGATCGTCTATCTCGTTCTCAAGTGCTTGCCTGAAGTAGTACGCCTGAGACCGTCCGGTATCCTCTGCAAGCTTCCGATACCTTGCTTCCAATTCTGGTTCGAGTCTGATGGTGGTTGGCATATACCTCGCCTCCTGAATACACATATTCTATGTATTCATTATAACACCAATCAGGCATCGCTAGATGCCGATCGTTGCGCAAGCGGCGATGTGCAGATCCTTCAGTGGGCGGCTTCTTGATTCGACTTACGTAAACAACAAGTCGAATGTTGGATAACCAGTCGGGATGTCACTGCGAGTCAAAATACGGCATAGCCACAAATGCTTGTTCGCAAGCGCCGCGTAGGCGGCAATTTGACTCTTCAAGAGCCCTGCGGGGCTTTTTTTATTGCAGTGCCGTTTCACCCTACCGCATCATCGTACCGAAGCACCAGCTCGATCATAGATCGAATCTCTTTTTTCCATGTCCCTTTTTTGGGATACCGTCAAGGCTCGTTTCTGCTACGGAGTGATTCAGAACTAAATCAGAATCGGGTCAGAATTGAGCTAAACCTGAACTAAGCTGATGCCAGAATCTATACAGAATCAATGAGCAAAACAGCCCGAATGGAATTTGATCGACTATGCTCAAACAGAGGAAATTCCTCAAAATGCACGCATTTTAGATACCACCAGCGTGATACCGAGACGCCAGGTGGCATGGCTATAGTGGCATCAGGTTCGGAGATGGCGGCGCCCCACAGCCTGACCGCTCGGGCGCCGCACGATCCTAACCTTGCAGCAACGCGAAGAAGGCAAGCCGTCCTTCTCCCCGACCTCCGGCTTGCCTTCCGCGCTCAGCGACGCGATAACGCACTATGGCAGCATCAAACGATGCGTCAACGCACTACGAACGGCATTGTGGATACGGAGCGGAAAAGCGCTTCCATCGGCTGACAACTCTGCTACAATGGGCAAGTTGTCCTGCCCCGGGAACATCTGACACCTATCCGGGGCCGTTTAGACCAAAGGAGGTGAGCTGATGAAGGCTTATGAACTGCTGTTCTTTGTCGCTCCGACCATTGACGAAGAGGCTCGCGCTGGCGCCATGAAGCGCATCGAGACCGCTATCGCCGATGGCAAAGGCACCATCGACAACATTGACGATTGGGGCAAGCGCAAACTAGCTTATGAGGTGAATGGTCTGGCCGAGGCCGACTACACCCTCATCGATTTCCACGCTGACCCGCAAAGCATCGCAGAGCTTGATCGCGTGCTGCGCATTAACGATGCGGTAGAGCGTCACATGATCGTGAACCGCCCTGACCGCGATTAGCGAAGGAAAGAGGAGACAATGAGCATCAACCGTGTTGTGATATCTGGGAACCTGACCCGCGACCCCGAAGTGCGCACCACCGCATCGGGCACATCCATTCTCTCGATGGGCGTAGCCGTGAACGATCGCCGCAAGAACAATCAGACCGGCGAATGGGAAGATTACGCCAACTTCATTGATTGCACGATGTTCGGTACGCGCGCAGCCAACGTGGCACAGTATCTGACGAAGGGCACCAAAGTGACCATCGAAGGCAAGCTGCGCTGGAGCCAGTGGGAGCGCGACGGTCAAAAGCGGTCCAAGATCGAAGTGATCGTGGACGACCTGGAATTCATGAGCCGCGCCAACGGTGGCCAAGGCGGCCAGGGCGGTCAGGGGAGCTACGCTTCTCACGATCCCTCCGCATACAGCGCCCCGGCGATGCCCGCTGTCGACACCAATGCTTCGGTTTACGACGAAGACATCCCATTTTAGAAAGTTGAGAGGTTAACATGGCCGATTACGCTAAGCAGCCTCGTCGCAAGCAGTGCCAATTCTGCAAAGAAGACGTGGAGTTTATCGACTACAAAGATACTCAGATGCTGCGCAAATACACGACCGACCGCGGCAAGATCAAGCCGCGTCGCGTCACGGGCGCGTGCAACCAGCACCAGCGCGATCTGGCGCAAGCCATCAAGCGCGCACGCACCATGGCGCTCATTCCCTATTCGGTGCCTGCGGTCAGCGGGCGTGGCGATCGTCGCCGCAACAGATAGGGGGCATTCACATGCAGGTTATCCTTCTTAAAGAAGTGCGCGGCCGCGGCGGCGAAGGCGACGTCATCGACGTCTCCCGCGGTTTCGCGAACAACTATCTGCTGCGCCAGGGCTATGCCGTCAAGGCCACGCCTGGCAATTTGAAGCAGCTGGAAGAGCGCCGCAAGAACATCGAGAAGCGCGAGGAAGTGCGCGTCGCCGACGCTAACGCACTCGTGGAGAAGATGGACGGCGCCACGGTGCGCGTGGAAGTGCAGCTGGGCGAAGAGGGCCAGCTGTTCGGTTCGGTCACCGCTCCCATGATCGCTGATGCCATCAAGGATCAGCTGGGCATCGAGGTGGACCGCCGCCGCATCGAGCTGGGCAAGCCCATCAAAGCAACTGGCAGCTATCCGGTGCCTGTGAACATCTACCGCGCCATCAAGGCTACCCTCAACGTGGTAGTGGAAGGCGACGCTGCGAGCCGTGCCGCTCTGACCGAGCAGGAAGGCGAAGCTGTGGCGGAAACGGTTGAGGAAGCAACCGAAGAAGCAGTCGAGGCTGCCGAAGAGGTTGTTGCTGCCGAGGCCGTAGCGGACGTCGCTGACGAAGTGGTCGCTGAAGAGACCGCTGAGTAGGTGCCCGCGAACGCAGACAACACGAGCTACCAGGCGATTCCCATGGTGGAGTCGCCTGGTAAGCACGCACAGCTCCCCAGCGATATAGAAGCAGAGCAGTCGGTATTGGCTGCCTGCATCCTCAATGCAGACGTGGCCGACGAGATCGCCATCGCTCTGAAAGCGGAGAACTTCTTCCGCACTTCACATCGTATCATCTTCGAATCCATCTTCGAGATGGTGCGCGACGGTCAACAACCTGACCCCATCTCGCTCGCAGACAAACTGAATGCCAAAGGCCAGCTTGATGCTGCGGGCGGCCGCATGTACCTGGCCGATCTGAACGCGAACACGTTCGCCTTGACTAACTGGCAGCGCCACGTGCACATCGTGAAGCGCACAGCTATTCAGCGCGAGCTCATTCGTGCAGCCGCCGAGATCAACGCCCTTGCCTACGACGCACCCGAAGACCTCAACGAAGTGGTCGAGGAAGCCGAGCATGCCCTCTTCAACGTTACCGAGAAGCGCGTATCGTCCAGCTTCACCCGCATGGATGCTCTCGTAGGCGAGGCCTTCGAGGAACTCAGCCGTCTCTCGCAACAGGGCAACAGCATCGTGGGCGTGCCAACGGGCTTCCGCGATGTTGACGAGCTTTTCCACGGGCTGCGCGGCGGAGATCTGGCCATCATCGCGGCACGACCCGGTGTTGGCAAAACCTCTTTCGCGCTGAATCTGGCAACCAACGCGGCAAAACTGGGAACCGCCGTCGCCTTCTTCAGCTTGGAGATGAGCGCCGGACAGCTCACCCAGCGTATCCTAGGCAGCGAAGCGCGTGTCAGCCTGTCGCGCATTCGCAGCGGCAAGGTGTCTGAGGCCGATTGGGGCATGATCGCCGACGCTTCCGCTAAGCTGAGCAAGCTGGAAATGTTCATCGACGACACGCCCGGCCTCTCCATCATGGAAGCGCGCGCGAAGGCGCGCCGCGAACTGCGCCACGTCATCGGCACCGACAAAGAGGGCCTCATCATCGTGGACTACCTGCAACTGATGCAGCCGCCGCAAGTGCGCCGCGACGGCAATCGCGCGGTGGAGGTGGGCGAGATATCGCGCGGTTTGAAGATCATGGCGAAAGAGATGGACATGCCCGTGATCGCGCTCTCGCAGCTGAATCGCGCAGTGGAGATGCGCGGCAAGAAGCGTCCCATGCTCGCCGACCTGCGCGAATCGGGTTCCATCGAACAGGACGCCGATATCGTCATGTTCATCGACCGCAGCATGGACGAGACCGAAGCCGAAGAGAACGGGCGGCCCGAACTAGGCAAAGCCGAGTTATTAGTGGCGAAGCACCGCAACGGCGCACTGCGTGACATCCCGCTGTCCTTCAACCCCGAGTTCACCCGCTTCGGGGACTGGTTCGACGAATCGCGAGTATGACCGTGGACGGTCATCGCCAAGAGCACCACGAATCTTCGCAACCGCCCGCAGCGGCCGACCCTTGCACGGGCCAAACTCAACGGCCGCCCGCGCAGCAACTGCCCACACAGCAGCCGCCAGTTCAACATCTGCCGACACCGCATGCAGCCGAGAGCCTTCCACAGCCGCAGCAACCGGTGGCGAACCTGCCCGCAGCGGCCGACCCCGACAAGCCTATTCGCGTCCATTACTACGTGAAGATCGCCGTGTGCACCTTCCTGTGCGCGCTGCTGCTCCTGGTCGGCGTGCCCGTCTTCATGGAAAGCCGCGTGACCGGTAGCCTGGCCTACACAGCGCTCGGCGTGGTCATGGTGGCCTTCGGCCTGATTCTAGCGCTCGCCGTTCTGGTTCTTCTGTTCAAACCGCCATTCCGGTCTAGAATGAGCAAGTAAGGCAACGAACCCGCTGAAAGGACTTCAGATGCCATCCACAGTATTGGTAGGCACGCAATGGGGCGACGAGGGAAAAGGTAAGATCACCGACCTCATCTCCCGCGACTTCGACTACGTGGTGCGGTTCCAGGGCGGCAACAACGCCGGGCACACCGTCATCCACGGCGACACCAAGCTCGCCCTTCATCTCATGCCCTCTGGCGTGGTGCACCCCGACGCGGTGCCGGTCATCGGCAACGGCGTCGTGGTAGACCCCGGCGTGCTGGTGAAGGAAATGGCGCTGCTGGAAGGCGAGGGCATCAGCTGCGACAAACTGCGCATCAGCTGCGACGCGCACGTCATCATGCCCTATCACAAAGCGCTCGACGGCGCCGAAGAGAAGCGCCTCGGCACCAATCAGATCGGCACCACCAAACGCGGCATCGGCCCGTGCTATCAAGACAAGGCGGCCCGGCGCGGCATCCGCATGCAGGACCTGCTTGACGAGAAGATCTTCCGCCTCAAAGTGGAAACGGCACTGGCCCAGAAGAATCCCATCCTCTCGAAGATATACGGCCTGCAAACCTACACCGTGGAAGAGATCTGCGAAGAGTACCTGCCCTACGCTCGCATCCTGCGCGACCACGTGTGGGAAACCGCCCAGCTTCTCAGCAAAGCGCTACGCCAGGGTAAGAACATCCTGTTCGAGGGCGCGCAGGGCACCATGCTCGACATTGACCATGGCACCTACCCCTACGTGACCTCTTCCAGCTGCGTAGCAGGCGGCGCCTGCACGGGCGCCGGCGTGGGCCCGGGCGAGATCGGCCGCGTGCTCGGCATCCAGAAGGCCTACGTCACGCGCGTGGGCGGCGGCCCCTTCCCCACCGAATTGAAGTTCGCCGAAGACGGCGGCACCGGCCAAGACGCCGCTGACGGCGAAACGCTCTGCCAAGAAGGTCACGAGTACGGCGTGACCACGGGACGCAAGCGCCGCTGCGGCTGGTTCGACGCGGTCATCGCGCGCTACGCCGCCCAGGTGAACGGCCTGACGCACGTGGCGTTGACCAAGCTGGACGTGCTCTCGGCCTTCGACACCATCAAAGTATGCGTGGCCTACGAATGCGACGGCAAGGAATACGACTACTTCCCCATGCAACAGAGCGTGCTGTTCCACGCCAAGCCGGTCTACGAGGAACTGCCTGGCTGGAAGGGGCACGACCTCAGCGGCGTGCGCGATTACATGGAGCTGCCCGTGAACACGCGGCGCTACATCGAATACCTGGAAGAGCTGGGCGGCGTGCCCATGAGCCTGATCAGCGTGGGGCCCGACCGCGACCAAACGATCATCCGCGAAGATTGGCTCGAGGCCGAAGCGGATATGGCAAGATAGACCACAGCAGCAACACCGCAAGAGCGATCACGCACGGTCCTGGAGGATATGAGCATGAACATTTTGGTTTTGGGAAGCGGCGCCCGCGAACATGCCATCGCGAAGGCGCTGAGCGAGTCTGAGCTCGCTGATGCCCTCTTCGTGGCACCCGGCAACGGCGGCACCAGCGCGGTGGCTGAAAACATCGCGCTCGATCCGGAAGATGCCGCTGCTGTGCTGGACTTCGCGCGCAACCACAACGTGGGGCTGGTCGTCATCGGGCCGGAAGCGCCGCTGGTGGCAGGCGTGGCCGACGAACTGCGCGAAGCTGGCATCGCCGTGTTCGGCCCCGATCGGGGAGGCGCCATGCTAGAGGGCTCCAAGGAGTTCGCCAAGCGCTTCATGGAAGTGAACCAGATACCCACGGCTGCCTACGCGGCGTTCGAGGCGCTCGAACCGGCGCTGGCATACATCCGCGAGCAGGGCGCGCCCATCGTGGTGAAAGCCGACGGCCTAGCTGCGGGCAAGGGCGTCGTGGTTGCCGAAACGCTCGAAGATGCCGAAGAGGCGGTGCGCGCGTGCTTCAACGGCGCGTTCGGCGATGCAGGCGCGAAGGTGGTCATCGAGGAATGCATGCGCGGCCCAGAATGCAGCATGCTCAGCTTCGTCACCAACGGCCGCAGCTTCCCTATGGCGCCGTCGCAAGACCACAAGCGCGCCTACGATGGCGATACCGGCCCAAACACCGGCGGCATGGGCGTGTACAGCCCCGTGCCCATCGTGACCGATGACGAGATGGCCACCATGGTTGACATCATGGCGCGCGCGGCAGCCGCAACGGGCGCCGATGGTGAAGCGCACGACTACCGCGGCACGCTCTACGGCGGTTTCATGCTGACCGAAGATGGCCCGAAGATCGTCGAGTTCAACGTGCGCTTCGGCGACCCGGAAACGCAAGTGGTGCTACCGCGCCTCAAGAGCGACCTGGGGCATGTGATGCTGGCGGTGGCCGAAGGGCGCGCCGACGATATCGACCTTGACTGGGCTGACGACTGGGCCGTTGGCGTGGTGCTGGCAGCCGAGGGCTACCCGGGCAGCTATCCGAAAGGCGACGTCATCCTTGGCATCGAAGAGGCCGAAGAGATGCCGGGCGTCACCGTCTACCACGCTGGCACCACCCACAATGCCGACGGTGAACTGGTCACCAATGGCGGACGCGTGCTCACCGTGGTCGGCACCGGGCCTTCTTTCGAGGAAGCGCGCGACCTTGCCTACGAAGCGTGCGAGAAGATCAACTTCCGCGGCAAGCAACTGCGCCACGATATTGGCCTGAAAGCCCTGCGCGGCCGCTCATCCTGGGAGTAAGGCGCCGCCATGCTCTCTGAAAAGCTGTTGACCACCGTCGTGCGGAAGACCACCGATCAGTATCTGAAGCTCAAGCAAACGGCCGACACGCGCATGCCCGCACCGAAACCGGGCCAGCCCTACATGCTCTACATGCACGTGCCTTTCTGCGAGCGGCTGTGCCCGTATTGCAGTTTCAACCGCTTCCCCCTGCAGGAAAGCAAAGCGCGGCGCTACTTCGAGAACATGCGTACCGAGATGCTGATGCTGGCTGATGCGGGCTACGATTTCGAGAGCGTCTACATCGGCGGAGGCACGCCCACCGTGCTCATCGACGAGCTCTGCCGCACCATCGACCTGGCGCGCGAGACCTTCCCGAGCATTCGCGAAGTTTCAAGCGAAACGAACCCGAACCATCTGACGCGCGACTATCTGGAAAAGCTGCACGGGCGCGTGCAGCGGCTCAGCGTTGGCGTGCAAAGCTTCGATGACGGGCTGCTGCGCCAGATGGATCGCTACGAGAAGTACGGCAGCGGCAGCCAAATACAGGAGCGTCTGGCCGAAGCCAGCCCGTATTTCACCAGCTTGAACGCCGATATGATCTTCAACTTCCCCGCGCAAACCGAAGATATCCTGATCAGCGACATCGAGCGCGTCATCGCAAGTGGCGTCAGTCAAACCACGTTCTACCCGCTGATGGCAAGCCCCAGCGTGCAGAAGAGCCTGGCAAGCACCGTGGGCGCGGTGGACTACGCGCGCGAGCAGCGCTTCTACGAGATCATTTGCGAACTGCTGACCGGCGCGCTGCCCGGCGTTGCCACCGGTGCGCTCGGGCCGCACGGCGAAGCGGGGCTGTTCACGTTCGGCAGCGCCTGGACGTTCAACCGCAAAGGCGCCGATGCGGGTGACGATGCCATGATCGACGAGTACGTGGTGGACTACGAAGAGTACCCGGCCATCGGGTCGGGCGGCATCACATATCTGGGCGACACCCTGTATGTGAACACGTTCAGCGTGAACGACTACAACGATGCCATCGAAGGCGGCTCCATGTCCATGATGGGGGCCACGCGCTTTAGCCTGCGTGACCGCGTGCGCTATCGCTTCATGATGCAGCTGTTCGGGTTGCGCCTTGACAAGCGCCAGTTCAAGCGAGATTTTGGCATGAGCGTTGAGCGAGGGCTACCTGTTGAGATGGCTTTCATGCGCGCCAGTGGTGCGTTCGCTACCGACACCGCCGACGAACTGACCTTGACGCCGAAAGGCCGCTACCTGACCGTGGTCATGATGCGGCAGTTCTTCATCGGCGTGAACAACCTGCGCGATCAGGCGCGCGCGGCGCTGACCGGCGAAGAGCGCGAACTGCTGTTCTCCTGCCTGTAGAGCGCCGGGAGCTACCGCTACCATGAACCTGCCGCTGCTTGATGGGGCTGCCCTGGTGGCGCTCACTGCGCTGCTGATCGTTGCAAGCGCGGTCGATCTGCGGCAACGCATCATTCCCAACGGCGTGGTCATTGGGCTGGCAGCGGTGTGGGCTGCCTGGCAGGCAGGGCGCCTGCTCCTAGGCGTCGGTTGGCAGCCAGTGATAGATGGCCTGGTGGGCGCGGCGATCATTGGCGGCGGCTTGCTGGTGTTCACCCTGCTCTACGAGCGCATCACCCGCAAGCAAGCCATGGGCGGCGGCGATATCAAGCTGATGGCCGCCTGCGCGCTGTACCTGGGCCTTGAGCGAGGTGCCCTGTGCCTGCTGATCGCTTGCGCGCTGGGCGTGCTGCTTGCTGCTATCATCCCGCACACGCGCTTCGCCCGCGCCGACGAACGAGCCGCCATGCCATTCGGCCCCGCCATCGCGCTGGCAACGCTGGGCTGCCTGCTGATCCCCTAGCACGCGAGAATCGCGCAGCATTTGCACGGAATCCGTGAAACGTTTAGAATATTCGTGCTTTTGGTCGGGTAGCTCAGTTGGTAGAGCAGCGGACTGAAAATCCGCGTGCCGAGGGTTCAAGTCCCCCTCCGACCACCAGAAACAGTCAAAGGCCTCCGTCCGGGGGCCTTTGTGCTTCTCACGCCAGCACCACCCGAGCGCCTCCGGATCCCGTTTCGCGCAACAGGGATACCCGAGCGCGCTGCACTCTGTTACAATCCACCATGCCAGAAAAGCGTTCTTCATTGAAGGAATGCGAGAGAGAACTTAATAGCTCGTGTGAGCACGCGCGGGAATTTAAACAGCGCTCAGGAGGGCATCTGCCTTTCAAGGCTGTTTTGATTCATGCGCTTGTGCTCATGCTCTTACATTCTTGCTTTTCTGGCGAACTGTGGCGGATGCCCTCCTTGTCGCCAGGATAGTGCGTGGGCCTCTTCCACAACCATAGAAATTGGGGACGAAAGGAACACTATGCACGCAAGAAGAACGGCGCAGTGGCCAAAACGGATACTGTCCATCCTCTGCGCGATCGCGCTGACGGCAGGAGTGGCACTTCCCTGTGCCGCTTTCGCTGGCGCTGACGAAGCAGAAGGGCCCACAGCCCTAGAGGTCAGCGACACCACCGAGCCCACCACGGAACAGCCGGATGTGACCGCGCCGATCAGCGAGGGAGATACTGCTGACACCGATGCTGAGACCACGGACACGGACGCCACCGAGTCCACCGATGCTGCCGATACCGATGCGGACGCCGACGATGAGGCCGCAAATACAACCGTAGACGCGGATACTGCTGATACCACGACGACCGATGCTGACAAAGCTGATGATCCTCAGACGATACCAAGTCTTCCTGCGAGCGCCGAGACGATAACGAGCGCCCCGGGCACATGGCAGGATATCCCCGTCTACTCCTATCCTTTAGCCAATGGAAAGAAATCCCTTGATGTGACGGTGCGTGCAAAGCTGAATGCGAGCATTGCCCCAGCAGGATCCACGGTATTCGCAACGCTTGAGTACGGCGGATTCGATGACGAAAGCGAAGTTACAGACGTCTTGAACGGCTTCAATACGTGGGCATTCATCACGCTGTTTGTTAATGGATCTGCTATCGATGGCAAGGGTTTCGACGAGGTTGAAGTGACGCTTCTTCGCACTCCGATCAGCTGGAAGTCCATCTATGAAGAGCCCACATACGCGACCGCTTCTAACCCCATCTATGTGTATATCACCGATAGCACGGGAACTTTGGCACGGTTTATCGCTAATGGTTCGCCCATCACGTTCGCACCCCTGAATTCCGGCCGTGCCGGAGCCACCGCAGAGTTCACCATTTATACGGGCTATCCCGTTAAGGACGATACAACGAGCGATGCAGGCTCCGATGCCGCGAACAACCTGACCGTGACCGGCAACACCGGCATCAAGGCCAGCGGCGACCTACAAGGGCCGAACATCCCTGAGAACGCTGACATCGAGATCGCCACTTCGGTGGTCACCTCCGGTGCTGCCTTCGACGACCTCAACGATACCATGGGTGACAGCCGCATCAGCGACGTGTACGAGATCACGCTGCTGGTGAACGGCAAAGAGGTGCACGACGGATTCGGCACGCTGACCATCTCCATGCCCATCGATGCCCAGTACAACGGCCATATCATCATCATTTACCACCGTCATCAAGACGGCTCCATCACCACCTCGCACGCACTGGCGAAAGATGGCTACGTCACCTTCACCGTGACCGACCTGTCCTCGTTCGCACTGGCTGACGGCGGCCTGCCGGAAGCTGAGGCCGAGCAGACTTCCAATGTGGGCGCTACGCTGACCCAGACCGGCGACGAGGCTCCCTTCGCTGTGCTGGCGCTGGTCGCTTGCCTAGCCGCCTGCTGCATGGTTGTGGCTCTCCGCTTCGGCTTCAAGCCGAAAGGCCAGCACGTGAAATAGCGCGCTGCCTGGCGGCATGCCTCAGTGGCACACCGCCGAAGGCATTGCTGGTACCGTAAGGGCTCGCCTCATGCGAGCTGAACCCTGATAGCGGGACTGGGAACGAGCGTTTCCAGTCCCGCTTGCTTTACTCTCCCTTTGCGGCCAGGTCCAGCAAATGCGTCAAGCGACCGGCCATGAAGAGCGGGACATTCAGAAGGCCATCGTCATAGGAAAGATTCTTCAGGGAGAAGCGCACAGCAACCGGCGTCTGCGGGCCAAATTTCTCGCGATACTTACGCAAGCTCTTGGCACGCACGTTCTCGCCCGCTTTCACCTCAACGGGCACGATGTCGTTCTCGTGCTGGATCAGGAAATCAACTTCATAGCGCGGATTGTCCACCGCCCAGTAGCGCGGCTCCCCATCCAACTGCGGCCGCAGCTCTTGCATCACGTAGTTCTCCGCCAGCGCCCCCTTGAATTCCGTGAACAGCCGATCCTGCTCCGTGATAGCCGACGGCGCCAGCGCACAGAACCGCCGCAGCAGCCCCACATCTAGCAGGTACAGCTTGAACGCCTGCGGCTCGTCGTAGGCTGAAAGCGGTAGCCCTGGCTTGCTGGCCCGTTTCACCTTCGCCAGCAGATCGGCATTGACCAGCCACTGAACGGCGTCCTCGTATTCGCGGGCTCGCGCGCTCTCACGCACCAGGCTGTACAGGAACTTCTTATTCTCCCGCGCCAGCTGCGACGGCATCGACTGCCACACCAGCTGTATCTTCGGGAACAGGCTGTGGGCCGCATGCTTCTGGAAGTCCAGCGCGTACAGGTTCAGCAGATCGCTCAGGATGTTCTGCAGCGCCGTCACATCGCGCGCTTCCACCCAACTGAGCACCGCCTCGGGCATCCCGCCGGTCAGGAAGTACAGCCGCAACTTCTCGAGCAACGGATTGAAGAAGGCATCCGGCAGCGGTTCAAGCCGATCCACGCCGCGCAGATAGGCCGCCAAATGCCCGTCACCATTCGCATCCAAGAATTCCTCGAAGGACATCGGGTACAAGTCAAGCACATTCACCTTCCCGACCGGAAACGACGCGGGGTGCGAAAGCGCCAGCCCCAGCAGCGACCCCGCGCAGGCCACGTCGTATTCGGGCGCGTCCTCGCAGAAGTATTTCAGCGCCGCGATGCAATCCGGGCACGCCTGGATCTCATCGAACACGATGAGCGTCTTGCCGGGGAAGATGGGCTGCGCGCTGGCTGCTGTCAGGTTCTCGATGATGCGTCGCGGGTCTTTGGTAGTTTGGAAGAACTGGTGATATTCCGTGTTCAGGTCCAAGTTGAAATAGGCTAGGTTCTCGTAGGTCCGACGGCCGAATTCCATCAAGGCCCAGGTCTTCCCCACCTGACGCGCGCCCCGTAACAGCAGCGGTTTATGGTGCGGATCCTGTTTCCAATCCGCCAGCCGATCCAAGATGAGCCGTTCCATAGGCTGCTCCTTTCCTCGCTGCTGGCACCACGATATCACGGAAATATACAAGATTCCGTGATGGAAATCACGGAATCTTGTATATTTCCGTGATATTTCGGGAAAATGATGCGACCGCTGCCCTTCTTCGCTCAGTGGCTGCATCACGTTCACCGTGACCGATCTATCCTCGTTCGCGCTGGCCGACGGTGCCCCTACGCTTCAGCCCGCTCACCTACTGCGGTAACCCATGGGGTTTCTGCACAATGAGCACACAGCAGCGCGGCGAAACAAGTAAACTACTGGGTACGGATTCTACGCGTTGGTTCGCGCCATACCGCTGGCTGCGGAACCGCAACGCGCAACGGGCATCTCAAGAAGGGGCAGGCTGATCTGAGCGTGGATGCTGGGAACAAGATGCGGGCGAGCGACTGGCTGCTGCTGATCGTGATAGCGCTGGTGGTGGCCACGTGCGGCGTGGTGGGCACCTCGTATGTTTCCGGCCAAGGCGAGCCCACGTTCGACCTGACCGAAACAGCCATCCTGATCGGCATCTTCACCGTGGTAGCCGCCGTGGTCATCTTCCTGGTGGACAAACTGTTCGCCTGGGTCTTTCGCACGCGCCATGCGGAGTTGCCGCCCGAGAGCATGCCAGCTCCCCTGCCTGATGGCGCCCCCTACCCCTATCCCGCCGACTTCTTCACGGAATACATCGTGGTGGATGAGCACGGCACCGAAGTGACAGTGCGAGAGACGTTCGACGACGCTGACGCGCACGGCTTCATCGAGGCCATCGAAGAGGTGCCGTTTCCCGAGCCTGACGAGCCGAACGCGGCGGGCGCACCCCGCGTGTCGGTCATCTGTTTCGGCCCGAAGGATAAGACCGAGCGACGGCCCATTCGCGATCTGGCCCGCTACCCGCTTTACGAGTTGGACCATGTGGCACAGCGGCAATTCAGCGTTGCGCCCGAGCAGGTGATGGCACACGCCCTTGATGCGGCAATGGGCGCGCCTGTTGACCCGGCGTTGTTGGATGACTCCGTACCGCTGCACGCTCCGGCCGCCGACGCCACTGTGGCAGCAGATGCCGCAGTTCCCCTGCCCGATCCCGCTTTCACAGCGGGTGCACCCGCACATGCGGCACATGCAGCGCAGGCCGCCGCTGCCGCACCACAGCCGAAACGCACCTTCCTGGGCCGCATCACTCCGGCATGGCGCCCGACCAGCATCATCATCTTCTGCGCGATCATGGCTCTGTTCTGGGCGCCGTGGTTCATCGCCAATTTCCCCGGCGGCACCTATTGGGACACTTACTATCAGATCTTCCAGATCTACCCCGAGAACCACCCCATCGCCATCATTCCCTGGGCCGAGATCTACGACCAAACGCTGACCGATGCATGGCTGGTCGATCATCATCCGGTGCTGACCACGCTGTTGTACGGCGCGTTCGGCTGGGTTTCCGACCAGCTCACGGGCAATTGGATGGCTGGCGTGGCCGCCTTCTGCGTACTGCAAGGCATCGCGACCATCGTGGCGTTCACCTGCGCGATAGCCTACCTGCGCCAGCGCGGCTGCCCGATCGTGCTGTGCTTTCTGGCCTACGTATTCTTCTGCATCATGCCGTTCATCAGCACGTGGGCCATGTGCATGGTGAAAGACAGCCTGTTCGGTGTGCTGTGCGTGCCGTACTTCATCATGCTGTTCGAGGCGGTGCGCACGCGCGGTCAAAGCCTGAGCAGCGTGCGGGCTATCGTGCTGTTCGTGATCGTAGGGCTGCTGCTCTGCCTGACGCGCAAGATGGGCATCTTCATGGTGGTGCCCACGGCGCTGATCGCCGCTCTTACGCTGCGACCGCCGAAGGGCATGACAGCGGCGAACTTCGCGGGCATCTACCCCGACGCGGCCGCGGTGCCGCCGACGAAACCGCGCAGCGCCGCGGTGGCCTGCTTGGCGCAAGCGCTCACGTGCGTGCTGGTCATGGGGCTGCTGCTTCCCTACGTCATCTTCCCGCTCGCGCACATCGCGCCGGGCGGCGCCCAGGAGACGCTGGGACCGCTGTTCCAACAGACCGCCCGCTATCTGCGCGACCACGGCGACGAGATCTCCGTGCAGGAGAAACGCGCCATCACCGCGGTGCTGGACTACGACAAGCTGGCCGATCAGTACCAGTACGACTTCGCCGACAGCGTGAAGTATCGCTATAACTTGGATGCCACCCCTGAGCAGCTCGTGGATTACCTGCATGCCTGGGCCACCATGGGCGCGCGGCACCCCGATTCTTACCTGGCAGCGTTCGCGTCGCTGGCCGGGTTCTACGTGGCGCCCACCGCGTATGCCAACATCCGCATGGTCACGGTGGACACGCACATGGGCCCCGACGACCGCTACATGCTGTGGAACCCGCCCGAGTTGGACGAGCTGCGCCATGGCCTTGACGACGCCTATACCGCAGTGGCCGAAATGCCCGGCGTTGACCTGCCGCTTCTCATCGTGACGTATGCGTTCTGGCTGCCTGCCTGCCTGATATTCATCTGCGCACGGCGACGCCTGCGCGCGGGCACGCTGCTGGTACCTTCGCTGATCATGTTGGGCTTCGTTCTGATAAGCCCGGTGTATGATGCCCGCTATTGCGTGCCTATCTTCGATCTTGCGCCGCTTCTGATCTGCGCGTTCGGCGCCATTGGCGCTACAATGTATAGCAAGTATGCTGCAACGATGGATTGGACGAGAAACACCCGATGAACACGCCTTCAGAACAGCCGCTTGTCGGCATCATCATGGGGTCCCAAAGCGACATGCCAGCCATGGAGCCCTGCATGGCACAGCTGGAAGAGCTGGGCATCCCGTATGAAGTGAAAGTTGCCAGCGCGCACCGCAAGCCCGACGAAGTGCATGCGTGGGCCGCGAGCGCCGAAGAACGCGGCATGCGCGTGATCGTTGCGGCGGCGGGCAAAGCGGCGCATCTGGGCGGCGTAGTGGCTGCCTACACGCCTCTGCCCGTGGTGGCGGTGCCCATGAAAACCAGCGACTTGGGCGGCCTGGACAGTCTGTTGTCCATGGTGCAGATGCCCAGCGGCGTTCCGGTGGCCTGCGTTGCCATCAACGGCGCGAAGAACGCAGCCATCCTGGCCGTGCAGATGCTCGGCTGCGGCGATGCTGCGATGCGCGACAAGATTCGCGCGCTGAAAGAACACATGGCGAACGCCTGAGTGCGAGCCTGAGCGAAAGGGCTTGAAGGGAACGTAGGATGACGAAGAAGCTGCTCATGGGCAACGAAGCCTTCGCGCACGCGGCGCTGGAAGCTGGCGTCAGCGTGGTGGCGGGCTATCCGGGCACTCCCTCGTCAGAGCTGGTGGAAACCGTGGCGCGTCTGCAAGGAAACGGGCGGGCACAGGGCGTGCACGTGGAATGGTCCACCAACGAAAAAGCCGCCCTTGAGGTGTGCGCCGCGGCAGCCATGAGCGGTGCGCGCGCCCTGTTCACCTGCAAGCAAGTGGGCTTGAACGTTGCCAGCGACGCCCTGCTCAGTCTGAATTATGTGGGCGTGCGCGGCGGCCTGGTGCTGTTCGTGGCCGACGACCCCGGCCCCATTTCGTCGCAAACCGAACAGGACACGCGGCGTTTCGCCAGCTTCGCGAAGGTGCCCGTGTTCGATCCAGCTACGCCCGAACAGGGCTTCGCCATGATGAAGACCGCCTTCGAGCTGTCCGAAGAGTACGGCACACCGGTGATCGTGCGACCGACCACGCGCATCAATCACGCTTCCACGTTCTTCGATGTGGAGGACACCACCGCAGCTCGCCCGCTGATCGGCGGCGGCTTCAAGCACGACCCGGATCGATGGGTCATCTTCCCCAAGCGCTCGTTCGAGGCGCACGGCCAGATCAACGACCGACTGAACAGCATGACGCGCATCTTCTCGCTGGACCCGCATTACGCGCAGTTCTTCCCATCGTTCGAGAAGATGGGCGAAAGCGCGCCGGGGGTCATGGGCGAAGCGCCGTACCTGGGAATCGTCTGCGGCGGCGTGTCAACGCAGTATGCGCGCGAGGCGCTGGAGCTGCTGGAACGGCTGGCGGAGCGCGCCGGTGGTGCGGCGGCGGGCGCGAAGATCCCGCCGTATCGTTTCATGCAAATGGGCATTGCCTACCCGTTCAACAACCGCGTTGCACGGCGCTTCATGAACGGCCTGTCGCACGTGCTCGTGCTGGAAGAGCTTGATTCCACGTTGGAGGAAAGCCTGATGGTGGCCGCGTCAGGCGGGTTCCTGTCGGCGCACATTCACGGCAAGCTGACCGGAGAGGCTCCCACGCGGGGCGAGAACTCCACCGAGAACATGGCGTACGCCATCGCGCATTTCTTCGACGAGTACACGAAAGCGCCCGTGCCGACCCCGACTCCTACGCCTACGCCTACGGCTACGAGCAAGTCCGAGCCGCGCGAAGACGAACAGGCGGACACCGCGGATGCGACCAGAGCGGCAGAAGCGAAGGAAGGCCGCCGCGGCTCCACCAGCCATGAGCGGCGTGGCGCGCATCGCGTTCCCGATCACGTGCGCGACGAACCGCCCGAGCCAGAGCGACGAATCGGGCTGATCGGCGTGGCGGCCGAGCTGCAAGCGCAGCAACCGGAGCCCGCTGCTCCCGAGCGCGTTGCGCAGCGGCACGCTCAAAGCGCGGCAAGCCGCCGCCAGGCACAGAGCGCCGCGCGACGTCGACAGGCCCATGCTGCACGGTATCGTTCACCTGCGTCGAAGGTGGCTACGGGCGACCTTGGCGCGAGTGCTGCCCAAGAAGCCGCACCAGCAGAGGCGCAAGCAGCCCCCACTCCTGCGATGCCGCGCGTATCGCTCGTATCGCTGGTCGATACGCAGTTGGGTCCGGATGCTCTGCTGCACTACCAGGGGGCTCTACCTCCCCGCCCACCAGTGCTCTGCGCAGGATGCCCGCATCGCGGGGCTTTCTACGCAGTGAAAGGCGCGCTCGACAAGATGGGAGTGCGCCGCGACGATGCCATCTTGTGCGGCGATATCGGCTGCTACACCCTGGGCAATGCCCTGCCGCTTGCCGCCGTTGATACGTGTTTGTGCATGGGGGCGGGCATCACCATGGCACAAGGGTTCGCCGCCGTTGAGCCCGGCCGCAAACAGGTGGCGTTCGTGGGCGACTCCACGTTCTTCGCCAGCGGCATGACCGGCATCGTGAACGCCGTCTACAACGGGCACGATATCACCATCGCCGTGCTCGATAACGCAACCACCGCCATGACCGGCAGCCAGCCGCACCCCGGCACAGGCCTCACGCTGATGGGCGAGCGGCGCGAACCGGTGCGCATCGACGCCATGCTGGAGGCCATGGGCGTGGACATGATCCTGTACGCCGATCCGCTCAACCGCGCGCAGGCTGAGGAGATGACGGTGCGCGCGCTGCGACACGCGGGGCCTTCGGCGATCATATTCCAGAGCCCCTGCGTGTGGATGAAACCGTTCGGCATTCCCGCCGAGGTTGACCCTGAGGCATGCACGGGATGCAAGCGCTGCATCACCGACATCGGGTGTCCGGCCATTGCCTTCAACCCGGACGCGCGCGGGCGCAAGAGCGGTCTGCGCGGGCAGGCGGTGATCGACCCGAGCCTGTGCAACGGCTGCGGTCTGTGCACGCAGGTGTGCCCCTTCGGCGCCATCAGCGTGCCGAACATGCTCGATTACGCCGCGCGCGACCTGGGTAGCGTGCGCGTGGGCAGCGGCACCGCCCGTACGCTGACGAGCAAGAAGGCGGCGGCCGAGCTGCTGGCTGATGAGCGCTCGAACATCGAAGAGGTGGGCGATACCATGCCGCCCGAAGAAAACGAGGCCGCCCCTGAAGAGGCTGCTGACGCGGTGGCAACAGCGGCGCCCGATGAGGCCGATCCGCTTCCCGAAGAAGCTGAACTGGCGGCAGAAGTGACGACCGAGCGGGCTGCTGCCGACGAAGCTGCCGAAGCCGAGGACGCGGTTGATAGCGATGTTCCTTCCCAGCCCGAGGGCGTGGTGCGCACCAAGGAAGTGGGTTCGGTGGAGCTTGATCCGCTGGCCTTGTTCGGTGGCGCGCTGACCTTGAACATCGGCGACGAGCGAGCAGGCGCAGATGACACGGGAAGCGAGGAAGTCCATGGTTAATATCCTGCTGACCGGAGTGGGCGGTCAAGGCACCGTGCTGGCCGCGAAGGTGCTTGCCATGGCGGCGGCGGCCAAGGGTTGGCAGGTGCGCACCGCTGAGACCATCGGCATGGCGCAGCGCGGCGGCAGCGTGGTCAGCCATGTGCGCATGGGCAACAACGGTGAGGATGTGCACGCGCCGCTCGTCACCCACGGAACCGCCAACCTGATCGTCGCGTTCGAGCCCGGTGAGGCTGCGCGGTGCCTGGATTACCTGGCGCCCGGCGGCACTGTGGTTACCGCCACCACCGTGGTAGAGCCCATTTCCGCAGCGCTTGATTCCGCGCCGTATCGTTCGGCTGACCTGGTCGAGGGCATCAAGCTGACGTTCTACAACCACGTGGCGGCGCGCATCGCCTCCACCTCTGACACCTTCGCCACGTCCAGTATGCGCAGTCGGCGCAACGCCGCGCCGCATCATCGGCTGATCGCCGTGAACGACATGGCCGTGACCGACGCGCTGGGCGACAACCGCAAGGTGCTGAACAGCGTGCTCTTGGGAGCAGCAGTGGCGCAGTACTGCATGCCGCTTTCCATTGACGAGCTGAAAGGTGCGGTGCGCGCATGCGTCAAGCCGCAGTTCGCGCAGATGAACATCGATGCCATCGACGAGGTGGCCGAAGGGATTGACCGCTATGCACATGAAGCCTGAGCAACTTGAGCTGATCCGCGAGCAGCTGCGCACCATCAAGGATCGGTCGCAATTCTACGCGAAGAAGTTCGACGGGCTGGACGTGGCCGACGTTGCCAGCCAAGCCGATTTCGAGCGGCTGCCGTTCAGCGAGAAGGACGACCTGCGCGCCGCCTATCCGCTGGGGCTGCAAGCCGTGAGTGATGCCGAGATCGTGCGCATCCACTCATCCAGCGGCACCACGGGCACCCCGGTCATCATCCCCTACACCGCACAAGACGTGACGGATTGGGCTGTGCAGTTTGCGCGGTGCTTCGAGATAGCGGGCGTAGACGTGCTGGACCGCATACAGATCACCCCGGGCTACGGCCTGTGGACCGCCGGTATCGGCTTCCAGGCAGGTTGTGAGCGCTTGGGCGCTATGGCCATTCCCATGGGTCCAGGCAACACCGAGAAGCAATTGCGCATGATGAGCGACCTGCAGTCCACGGTGCTATGCGCCACGTCGTCGTACGCGCTGCTGCTGGCCGAAGAGATCACCAAGCGGGGCATGCGCGACAAGCTGGCGCTGCGCAAGGGCGTGATCGGCAGCGAGCGCTGGGGCGAGAAGATGCGCCAGCGCATCCAGAACGAACTGGGCATCGAGATCTACGACATCTACGGCCTGACCGAGATATACGGCCCGGGCATCGGCATCAGCTGCGATGCGCACCACGGCATGCACATCTTCGAGGACTACTGCTACATCGAGATCGTGGATCCCGAGACCGGCGCGGTGCTGCCCGACGGTGAAGAGGGCGAGCTGGTGATCACCACGCTGCGCAAGCAAGGCGCGCCGCTGATCCGCTACCGCACGCACGACCTGACGCGCATCCTGCCCGGCAGCTGCACCTGCGGGCTGGGCGAGCACCATCCGCGCATCGCCACGCTGACCGGCCGCACCGACGACATGTTCAAAGTGAAGGGCTGCAACATCTTCCCCGCGCAGGTGGAGGAGGTCATCGCCATCACCGACGGCACCTCAAGCGAGTATCAGGTGATGATCGAGAACATCAGCGGCACCGACGTGATGACCGTGCTGTTCGAGACGCCGCTTGAGGGTGAGGCGCGCGAGGCCGCCGAACAACAGCTGGCCACCATCTTCAAGGCGAAGATCGGCTGCACCCCCGAGGCGAAGGGCGTGCCGGTAGGCGAGCTACCGCGCAGCGAGAAGAAGACGAAGCGCATCTTCGACAGCCGCTATTAATTCCGCCGACCTCAGAGGTCCTCGCTGATTTCCCTGGACGAATCTGATCGCCTTAAGGCTCTACAAAAAAGCCCCGATGTCATCGCAGCGCGATTCTGCAGCGCTAGAAAAATGCGCTATATCTCATCGCATTTTTCGACGCGCGAAGCCCAGCGCAAGATGAAGTCGGGGCTTTCTCCGAAGAGCCCTTTACGAGCTTCTCACCGTGTCGATAGCCTCCTGCACTGCCGGTGCGATACCTTCACGTGCGCCATCCTCAGCGCTGCCCGGCACCGGTTCGCCAGCTGCTTCTTGGGCCGCCACTTCGGCCTCGAACGCACGGTCGCCCGCCGACAGGCGCGAGGGCGGATCGAGCGGGAACTCCTTCGCGGGCGTGACCAGGCTGACCAGCGGCACCACCGCCAGCGACAGCAGCATGCACAGCGCACCGCAGTTGATGGGGCTGGCGATGAGCGGCGTGCCCGCGAAACCCATGATCATGTTCACAGCGGTCAGGCCCACGCCAATGGCGAACGAGCACCACACGGCCGCCTTCGACACCTTCTTCTTGTACAGGCCCCACAAAAACGGCCCCAGGAACGCGCCAGCCAACGCACCCCACGAGTAGCCCATCAGCTGCGCGATGAACACGATGGACGAATGGTATTGCAACAGCGCGATACCCGCCGATATGGCAATGAACAGCACCAGCAATGCGCGCATGCTGACCAGCTGCTTCTTCTCGTCCATATCTTTTATGAAGTTGCCTTTGATCAGGTCGATGGTCAGCGTGGATGACGAGGTGAGCACCAGTGAGCTCAGCGTGGACATGCTCGCCGACAGCACCAGCACGATGACCAGGCCGATCAAGATATCGGGCAGCGTGGAGAGCATGGTGGGGATCACCGAGTCGTAGATGGGCGTGCCGTTCGCGGCGTATTCGATCTGGCCTTCGTACAGCCGCCCGAACCCGCCGAGGAAGTAGCTGCCGCCCGCCACTACGAACGCGAACAGCGTAGAGATGATGGCGCCTTGTTTCACCGCCGGGCCGCTCTTGATGGCGTAGAACTTCTGCACCATTTGCGGCAGGCCCCACGTGCCCAGCGACGTCAGGATCACCACGCCGAGCAGATTGAACAGGTCAGGCCCGAAGAAGCTGACGAACGGCCCTTGCATGGCGCTGCTCTCGGCTGGTATCTGCGAGAGCGCCACGATGGCTTCGCTGAAGCCGCCGTTGCTCATAAGGACCGCCACGATGACCGCCGTGATGCCCAGCAGCATCACGATGCCCTGGATGAAGTCGTTCATCACGGTGGCCATGTAACCGCCAACCACCACATAGATGCAGGTGATGACCGCCATGCCGATCACGCACACATCGTAGGGCAGGTCGAACGCCATGCCGAATAGCCGCGACAGGCCGTTGTAGACGCTGGCGGTGTAGGGGATCAGAAACACGAAGATGATGGCCGCCGCCGCGATGCGCAGCGCCTTCGAGTCGTAGCGCTTGCCGAAGAACTCCGGCATCGTCTGCGCGCCCAGACGATGCGTGATCTCGCGCGTGCGGGGGCCGAGCACCCACCATGCCAACAGACTGCCCAAAATGGCATTGCCGATGCCAGCCCAGGTGGCCGCAAGGCCATACTTGAAGCCGAATTGCCCGGCGTAACCCACGAACACCACCGCACTGAAATAGCTGGTACCGTACGCGAATGCGCTCATCCAGGGGCCCACTTTGCGCCCGCCCAATACGAAACCGTCCACGGTCTTGGTCGACCGGTTGCAGTAGATGCCCACGCCCACAGCCACTGCCACGAACACCAGCACCAGCACTATTTTCGCTATCATCTCAACCCTTTCCGAATGCGCCCCTACCAGGCCCGCTCAACATGTCTTCCCGTCCGTGACGTTTGTCCCAGCTGGGTTCACGCTCGCTGCCTCAAGGCCGCCCATCTGCTGCCTCAAGCCCGCTCAACGTGCCTTTTCACCGATGACGCACGCGACCTTTTGCCCCAGGGCATAAAAAATGGCCCGGGGCGAAAACCCGCGTGCCACTACTATCGGTAGATCTTCTTTTGGGAAATGGCCACCACGCAGCACTCGGCCAAGTGCTCGCTCATGACGGCGCACGCCGTATCGCAGCTCTTCTGCGCGAAATGCTGCGTCATGATGGCGCAGTCGTCCGCGGCGATCAGTGCGATATGTCTTCCCGTAAGATTCACGGGCGCTACTTTACCACAATGGAGCAGCGGCGCAGGGCAGACTTTGCTCACCTTGAGTGAATGAGCGGGCTATTAACCTGCGTGGTTTTGACAACTGCCCGCATCAGCTCTCCCCTGCTTCCATCTGCTTTTCCAGCCACTCTTTCAAGATGATGGCGTGATTGATCTTCGGATCGCGCGCAGCGTAGAGCAACGTGAGGGTCTGCGGGTTCGCTTCGCGCAGCTTCTGCGCATAGGCGATCGCCTCCGGGTTGGAGTTCAACTCGGCCAGATAGCGTGTCTTGAAGCGATCGAAATTCTCGGCTTTGTGGCCGAACTCCTTGCGCGCATCCGTGGACGGCGCGAGCACTTTCGCCCAATCGTCCATCTTCAAATCGACCTTCTTGATGCCGCGCGGCCACAGACGATCCACCAGGATGCGCATTCCATCGCCCGGTTCTGCCGGTTCATATACACGCTTGATCTGCACATTCATAAGAGTCGCCACCTCACTAATCCGCAGCCATTGCAGCCATGCTAGCACCCGCATATGAGAACGAGCAAACGAACCGGTTGCATGAAAGTAACAGCGCGCGCAGCACTCCGGCTCCCTGCGTCAAACGGCCTAGAATCGCATACATCGAAGGTTCGATCCGGTGCTGAGCCGGAGCTGAGAGAAAGGGATTGCGCCATGAAGGGCAACGAGAAGCTGATCGATAAACTGAACTATCTGCTGGAAGGCGAGCTGACCGCCATCAACCAGTACATGCTGCACGCCGAGATGTGCGAGGACTGGGGCTATGGAAAACTCTCCAAGAACTTCAAGGACCGCTCTATCACCGAAATGCACCATGCCGAACGCCTCATGGAGCGCATCTTGTTCCTGGAAGGCACGCCTATCGTCTCGAAGCTGGACAAGATGACCATCGGGTCCACAGTGCCTGAGCAGGTTGACAACGACCACGACCTGGAAACGAAGACGATCAAGGACTACAACGACGCCATCAAACTGGCAAGCGAGGTGGGCGACAACGCCACGCGCGACATCTTGAAGCAGATTCTGATGGATGAGGATCGTCACGAGGATGAACTGGAAGAGCTCCAGGATCAGATCGACCAGATGACGTTGCAGATCTTCCTGTCAACGCAAGTGTAGTCGAGCATACGAAACCAAGCCGCTCAGAACTGGTCGATCAGATCGACCAGTTCCTGGCGCTTATGGATATCAAGCTTGGCGTAGATGCGCTTTGAATGCGTGCGTATGGTGTTCTCGGATACCACGAGCATCTCCGCGATGCGCGCCACCGAATTCCCGCGCGCCATCAACTCCATCACCTCCGCCTCGCGCGCTGAAAGACGAAAGTGCCCTTGGATGCGCTTGGCCTGCACAGCGATCCGATCAACAGCCGCAACAGCGCTTTCCATCTCACCGGTAGCCAGTTCGCGTCGTCTCTGTTGAGCGCGATCATCTCCGATCGGCACCTCATCGCCCTCGGCGAGCGGGGCGGCCACCTGCTGCATGACCTTGCGCACCTCCGTCGGCATCGGCTGCGGTGGCCGCAGCGCCATCAGCTCAATGGCCTCGGGCTGCACTGTGCTCGCAAGCGCCGACGTAAAACCGCCCGATCCGATGAAATGCATGAGCCCGAGCGCCCACAGCGCCGCCAGCGCCACCACGGCCAAAGGATCGATCCCCATGATGCGCACGTCCTCGCCGAAGGTGCCCGCCAGAAATCCCACGCTGTGCAGCGTGTACACGATGGCGCCGAAGAACCCGTAGATGAACACGGGATTGATGCCGCGGTCACGCGAGATCTGCGCGCACTGCATCATCATCAGCATGATGGCCGCACTGTAAACGGCATACAAAATGGCCGCCAGCCACCGCGCGTACTCGGCTGGCAACAGCGGCAGCCCTACCAGCGAGGTGATCAAGAAGGGGAACACCATCCGATACGAATCGGTGATGGACAGCCGCACGTCCTTCAAGCGCCACAGCCACATAACGATGACCGCCGCCAGCAGCATGCCGATCATAGACAGCGCATTCACGTACACGCCCAACGACGGATCGGCCACCGCGATGGAACGCATGATGCCCGCGCAGAACCCCACCGCGCCCACGCACAGCGCACCGCGCCAATGGTCCTCGAGCGCTTGCCGGTAGACGTGCGGATGCTCGCGCGGCACGTCGGCGAACATCGGCTGATCGGGATTGATCGTACGGCTGCGCAGCGTCATGCACAGCGCGAACAGCGGCAGGAACACCAAAGGGATCAGATACGCAGTGATAGCATGCGGGATCAGGTACAGCGCGAAATACATCACCGCGCCCCATGCGCTGCCCACCAGAAGATCGCGGTTGCCCGCATCGGCGTCCTGCCCCGCGAACAGTCGCTGCCAAAGCATATAGAATCCTGCCGACCCCAGCCCCAGCAGCGCGCCACCCACGCACACGAGAGCCAGCGCGGCCGCGTCAAGGTAGATGGCCGCGATCAAACAGCACCATCCCACGAAATAGAAGGAACTGGTCAACTTCACCAGAAAACTGCGCGTGGGACCCGGCATGAAATACACGCCGATGCAACTGGCGGCATAGCTGGCCGAGAACACCAGCGACTGCATCAAGAAGAACCAGAAAATGATCGTGCGCGTTTGGAACTCAATGGGCAAAAACGGAAACACCCCGCCCCACACGCCAGCCGCATTGATAGCCAAGAACAGCGCGTAGCCAAGCGACGCCACATTGGGAACGAGCATCCGGGATATGCTAGATCTGTTCATGGAAGCTGCCTGAAAACCTCGGAACGAACGCACTCTGGAGCATGACACGATATTCATGAGTATAGCCAAACCGCGGCGCTGCAGCATCCTCAAAGCGCATCTGTTTTCAGGCGTGCGGCTCTCAACAAGCCTTCTGAACGGGCATTCTTGAAAAAATCACCCACTTTATGTGACACCGCGCAACCCCACCGCGATACAGTTTTTCACAAGCTTGCTGACGGTAGAGAGGAACCGTTGGCAAAGCGGGCATAAGAGAGGCGCTGCTCCGACGAGGGATCGGAGACTGGCGGTGTGGGGTGCGCCGCCTCAACCGAAACGACCGCCTCCTTTCTGCCCGTTATCAAAGAGAAGGAGGATTTGCATGATCGACACGAATGTGAGTCGCCGAACGTTCCTCAAGACCAGCGGGGCCTTAGGTGCCCTGGCCGTCGCGGGAACAGACGCCGTCACTGCCGACTCGCTGTTCGGGGCGGGCGTGACAGTGGCGGACGCCGAGCCGGAAGAGAAGATCGTCTGGAACCACTGCGCGATCAACTGCCCGGGGCGCTGCGCGATCAAGATGCACGTCAAAGACGACGAGATCACCCGCGTTGAAACCTATTCGCTGGATTCCAAGGACATGAACGACATCCAGCCGCGCGCGTGTCTGCGCGGACGCGCCTATCGCGCCTGGGTGAACCATCCCGACCGCATCAACTACCCCATGAAGCGCGTTGAGGGAACGAAGCGCGGCGAAGGCAAGTACGAGCGCATCAGCTGGGAAGAAGCTGTTGACACCATCGCCAAGAATCACAAGGAAGTCATGGAGAAGTACGGCCCCGAGGCCATCTACATGAACTACTGCACGGGCAACTACGGGGTCACCGCGCGCCCGTGGTTCCGCTTCCTGAACTCCACGGGCGGCTATCTGCCGTTCTACGGCAACTACAGCCTGGCTCAGCTCATGTGGATCACCCCCTACATCTACGGCAGCAAGGTGGGCGCTGGCTCGTCGCTGAACGCCGCCAATGACGCCAAGCTGATCTTGATGTTCGGCACAAGCCCGGTGGAAACGCGCCAGGGCGGCGCGGTGTCCCATCACGACTACGTGGCCATGCGCGAGCAGACGCAGGGCAAGATCTACGTGATCGACCCGCGCTTCAACGATTCGCTGTCGGGCCATTCGGACGAGTGGATCCCCATCAACCCCGGCACCGACGCCGCGCTCGTCAGCGCCATCGCGCATGAGCTCATCAAGAACGACCAGGTGGACCTGGACTTCCTGCACACCTACTGCGTGGGCTACGACGAAGAGACGCTGCCCGAATCGGCGCGCGGACAGAACAAGTCGTACCATGACTACATCATGGGCACCGGCTATGACCTGGTGGAGAAGACCCCCGAATGGGCCGCGCCCATCACCGGCATCTCGGCTGACAAGATTCGCAGCCTGGCGCAGGAGATCGGCACCACCAAGCCCATGTTCGTCGATCAGGGCTGGGGCCCGCAGCGCCGCAGCAACGGCGAGATGACCGGCTGGGCCATCTGCATGTTGCCCATCCTCACGGGCAACATCGGTCTGCCTGGCACCAGCAACGGCCTGCGCGAGGGTTCGTACTCGGTGAACCTGACGAGCCTGCCGGACGGCAAAAACCCCGTGAAGGCCAAGATCTCGGTGTTCTCCATGGTGGACGCCATCGACCGCGGCAGCCAGATGACCGAGAAAGCCGACGGCGTCACCGGCGTCGATCAGCTGCCCCACGATATCAAGTTCGTCATCAACTACGCGGGCAACTGCATCACCAACCAGAACAGCGATATCAACTGGGTCCACGACGTGATGTCCGACGAGAGCAAATGCCAGTTCGTGCTGGGCTCCGATATCCTGATGACCGACTCGCTCAAGTACTCCGACATCATCCTGCCCGACCTGTTCCGCCTGGAGCAGCCCTCCATGATCGGCACGGGCGGCGACGGCGCCTACATGCTGGCAGGATCTGAACCCTACGCGCCCAAGTTCGAGCGCAAGTCAGCCTATGATGCCGCCGCGCTGATCGCCAAGGCGCTCGGCAAGGAGCAGGAGTTCACCGAGGGCAAGTCCCAAGAGGACTGGCTTAAGAGCTGCTACGAGCAGTCCCGCGCGAAGGACCCCCAGCTTCCCACCTACGAAGAGGCCATGGAAATGGGCGTCTACACGCGCCAGAACCCCAAGGGCGCCGTGGTCGTCATGGACAAGTTCCGCGAAGACCCGGTGGCCAATCCGCTGGACACGCCGTCCGGCAAGATCGAGATCTACTCCGAAGACTTGGCGAACTACATTGCGACCCACGAGTTCAAAGAAGACGACAAGGTCGCTCCCATTCCCATCTACGCGCCCGAATGGTACGGCGTGGAGACCAAGGACGAGAAGTACCCGTTGCAGCTTTCAGGCTTCCACTACCGAGGGCGTCTGCACTCGTCGTGGGGCGACGTGGACATCTTGAAGGAGCTCAACCCGCAGGAGGCCTGGATCAACCCGGCCGACGCGGAGAAGCGCGGCATCGCCTCGGGCGACAAGGTGCGCGTGGAGAACGAGTTCGGTAAAACGGAGCTGCTGGCGAAGGTGACCCCGCGCGTGATCCCGGGCACCGTAGCCATGGCCCAGGGCGCGTGGCACGACGCCGATATGTCAGGTGACCGCGTGGACAAGGGTGGCTGCATCAACACCCTGACCACCCACCGCCCCTCTCCCTTCGCCAAGGGCAATCCGCAACATACCAACATCTGCGAAGTCAAGAAGGCATAACCGGAGCAGCGTAAAGGAGGAATACTATGACCCAACAAGCTTTTTACTTCGACGGCACGCGCTGCACCGGTTGCAAGACCTGCGTGTTCGCGTGCAAAGATAAGAACGACCTGGACGTGGGCGTTGCCTATCGCAAGGTGTACGAGGTGACCGGCGGCGAAACCAGCAAGGACGACAACGGCTGCGCCACCACCTCGTGCTACAGCTACTACACCTCGGTGGCGTGCAACCACTGCGACGACCCCGCATGCGCGAAGGTGTGCCCCACCGGCGCCATGCACAAGGACGGTGACACCGGCCTGGTCACCGTGGATGCCGACAAATGCATCGGCTGCGGCTACTGCCACATGGCCTGTCCCTATAACGCCCCGAAGGTGGACCGCGAAAAGGGCCACTCCGTCAAGTGCGACGGCTGCGCCGATCTGGTGGCGAAGGGCGAAAAACCGTCCTGCGTCATGGCATGCCCGGCGCGCGCCCTGGACTTCGGCACGGCCGACGACATGGCGAAGCTGGGCGAGCAGGCCGATTCGGCTCCGCTGCCGGAGAAGTCCTACACCAAGCCCAATCTGTACATCAAGCCTTCCCGCGATGCCAAGCCCGCCGGTGACGCATCCGCGAAGGTCGCGAACCCCCTGGAGGTGAAGTAGCATGGCAACTGCAATGGCTGAGCTGCCTTTGGCGCTCTTCAGCACGCTGGCGCCCATGGGTGCCGGGGCATTCGTCATCTTGGCTGTTCTGTTCAGCACCGCGAAGATCGACGGCGACGCCCTCAAGCGCATCGACAAGATGACCGCCATTCCGGTGGCGCTCGTGATCGTCGGCTTCATCGCGGCGTTCTTCCACCTGGCAAGCCCGCTGAACGCCTTCGGTGTGTTCGCTGGCATTGGCGCTTCCCCGCTCTCGAACGAGCTGGTGGCTGGCTGCGTGTTCGCAGTGGTCATGCTCGTGTACTGGATCTGGGCGATGACCGGCACCATGAGCGCCGGTGCACGCAAGGGCCTTGCATGGGCCACCGCTGTGCTCGGGGTCGTGTTCGCTTGGTTCACGGGCATGGCTTACATGATCGACACCATCCCGTCGTGGAACACCCTGGCCGGGCCGATCCAGATGGTCGGATTCGCCTTGGTCGGCGGTGCAGCGGTTGCCATTCTGACCCTCACGCTGGCGAAGAGCGCTGATGCGCTGAAGGCTGGCACTATGAAAACGACGGTGCTCGTGGTGCTCGTGGCGGGCATCGTGCTGGGCCTTGGTGGCTTGGCGGCCCAAGCAGCAGCCACGAGCGGTATGGGCAACGCGCTGGTGAGCGGCGCTGACCTAGTCGGCGGCGCGCTGATGATCATCATCTGCGGCGCCATCTGCCTAGTCGGCACCGGCGTCTGCGATGCCTTCGCCGTGCGCGGCGCACAGGAGGGCGCGCTGGTGGGCATCAGCTGCGGCGCTGCCGTGCTCGCCATCGTGGGCATCCTGTTGCTGCGATTGGCGTTCTACGCCATGCAGCTTTCCGTCGGCCTGAGTATCATGTGAGCGACCGGAATATCGAACGACGCGCTGCGCGTCTGATGGAGTAATGGAACGCCCCGGGTCGCACGTCTCGGGGCGTTTTGCTCGGCCCGCGGTTTTCGCCGCTGGCAGCACCACCGAAGGAGAGCAGAACATGCACGATACGAATGAGCACACCGAGGAACGCACGAGCGAACCTACCCTGGATGCAACGGTGGATGCAGTGGCGTTCCTAGGCGAAACGCTGGGACCGCTGTTCCTGTACGAACCGACCGAGGCCGCAGTGCTGCCGATCTATGGCGCGCTGCGCAACCTTGAGAACACGGCCGCTTCCGAATGGCCCTTCGCCGACGCCACCGAAGCGCAGCGTGCTCTTGAGCTGATCGCGCAGGGGCTGGCGCCCACCGCTGATGGCGTAGACGATCCCGATGATGCGCTGCTCTGGGAATACCGGCGGCTGTTCGTAGGGCCCGCGAAGAAGGCAGCGCCGCCGTGGGGCTCGGTGTACACCGACCGCGAATGCGTGGTCTTCGGCGTGACCACCCTTGAACTGCGCCAGTGGATGCGCAGCAAGGGCATCTCTCGCCCCGATCACGATGGGGGCCCTGAGGACCACATCGGGCTCATGCTGCTGCTGATGGCATGGATCGCGCGCAATCGTCCGGAACTGCTCGATGAGTACCTGGCCGAGCACTTTCTGACCTGGGCGCCGCATTTCCTGGAGATCGTCCAGCGCGAAACCACCCATCCGTTCTTCGAGGGTTTGGCGCTGCTCACCCGGGCGTCTGCGCTGGGAGTGCAAGATGCGCGCGGATTGGAAGTGGCCGTGCCCCATTTTTATCGCTAAAGGAGTTGAGTTGCGCATATGCACCGATGACGACGTGTCAGATGCCTCTGAGATGCCAAGCGCATCTGACAGCTTGGAGCGCTCAGACGGTATGCGCGCCCGTCATTGGCACAACAGTCATTTGAGATAATACCTTGCTATGGAAACCGCACTGAATGAGATCACGCTCGTCCTGTTCACCACGCTGGCACCGGCCGGTGCGATGGCCTACGTGCTCATGGCACTGCCCTTCATCATGCGCGGCGCCTCGATGGATGCGGCGGCGCGTCGTCGGCTCGACAACTTCCTGAGCTTGCCGGTGGTGGTGGCGATGGTCGGCCTGGTGGCCTCGGCCACGCATCTGGGGAATCCCGCGAATGCGCTGTATGTGGTGTCCGGCTTTGGCCGCAGCCCGCTTTCAAATGAAGTGGTCTGCGGGGTGGCGTTTCTGGGATGCGCGGGCGTTTTCTGGCTCACCTCGTTCGCCGAAGAAGCGCGTCATCTGACGCTCCGGCGCGTGATGGCCGCCATCATATCCCTGCTTGGACTGGTGTTCATCGGCACCATCTCGCTTGCGTACAACGCCAGCACGATCATTGCTTGGAACGTGCCCGTCGCACCGATATCGCTATGGCTGAACGCGCTGGCGAGCGGGCCGCTGCTAGCCATTCTGGGCTTTCGCATGGCGCGCTTCTCTACGCCAGGGCACACGTGGGGGCGCATCCTGGTGGCACTTGCGGCCTGCGCGGTCATCGCAGATGCGATCGTGTATGCGATGTGGGGCGCGCTGTTGCCCACCCTGCAGAACGCGCTCACCTCAGCGGCCGATCTGGCTCCGGCGTTCGGACCGACAACCGCTCTGTTCGCCATGCTCAGCGCAACGAGCGTGATCCTGGGAGCCAAGAGCGCCGCCTGGGATGGCCCGGCACCGCTGTGGCTCCCCATCACTGCCGCTGGCATCATGCTGGCTGGCATTTTCTTGATGCGCTTCATGTTCTACATGACGCATATGACCGTGGGCCTGGGCGTGTAGAGCAGAGCGTCTTCGATCGACGAGGGCAAGGTCGGGCGGCGCGGCTGCGGTCAATCGCGCGACCGCCCAAGTTCATGTCGGCATATCATCGCGCGACTGCCCAAGCCCACACCGGCACATCATCGCGCGACAAGAGCAGTTTCGGCTGCGGCGCCTAGCGTGCGTTGAACTTCTGGATGGCCTTCAAGAGCGGCAGCCCCAGCACATAGATGACAAGCGCCTCGCCAATGCCGGTAGCGACGACACCGAACAGATACATGGGCAGATACGCGCCATCGAGTGCGATGTCGGTGAAGGGAATAGTGTAGAATCCGAGCCCTTGCAACAGCAGCGGCAGATACGCTGGCACGATGAGCGCATTGGTCAGCACGAAGCTGCCGATGGCGAGCGCCGGACGCTCGCGCAGGCGCCAGCACAAGAGCGAACCGATCAGGGTAGCTGCGCTACCGAACACCACATCGAGCAGCCCCAAGGCGCCGGTGCCGCTGATGACCAGGTTCACCAGGTTAGCGATGATGCAGCCGATGGTAAGCCCGGGAATGGCCGCCGGTGTTAGCACCGCCACCACGCAGATGGCCTCTGAGATGCGGAACTGCACCGGACCCCATGCAAGGCCTTGCAAGAGCAGCATGCAGATCAGTGTGGCTGCCGCATAGAGCGCAGCGATCATGCCCGCCTGCGCCACATAGCGCGAGCGCGGCATATCCGCAATGGTCGATCGTGTTTTGGACAGAGTGGCAGAATCATTCATGATGACTTCCTTTCCACACGGCACGATGCCGAGGGTCATGGGCAACTAATAGAGATGCGCGGACAGGGCCCATCGGTGCACGCGCGCTGGTGATTATAAACCTCCTGCACCTCAACGTCGATGCTGAATTATTTCACGTGAAACAGTTTGCGAAACTACCGGCGGCGCCTCTTCCACGCTGCCTGTTCGCGGCGCTGACGGGTAGCTGCCGTCTCCTGGCGAAGCTGCTGGTACGCTTCAAGACGCTCGGCGGAAAGTTCGCCGCTCTCCACCGCCGCACGCACGGCGCATCCCGGCTCACGCTGATGCTTGCAGTCGCGGAATCGGCACTGCTCGGCCATGCGCTCGATATCGGCGAAAGCCGCATCGATCCCCGCATCGGCGTCCCACAGCCCCAAGCCCCGCACGCCCGGCATATCCACGATATCGCCGCCGCCAGGGATGGAGATGATCGCGCGGTTCACCGTGGTGTGACGCCCCTTGCCATCCGTCTGCCGCACGTGAGCGGTACGCCGCGCCTCGGTGCCCACCAAAACGTTGATCAGCGTTGACTTCCCCACGCCCGAGCGCCCGATCAGCACCGCGGTGGTGCCCGCTGGCACCAGATGGCGCACCGCCTCCACCGACGCCGCATCGTCGGCTGCCATGACCACCACCGCCACCTGCGCGCCCGCCATCTCCTGCACGCGCTGGCGCATCCGCTCGGCCACCGCATCGTCGGCTGCCAGGTCGCCCTTCGTCAACACCACGGCTACCTGCGCGCCCGTCTCGAAGGCCAGCACCAGCTCGCGCTGCAGGCGACGCAGGTTCACCTCGCTCACCGGCTGAGCCACTATCACCGTGTCGAAATTCGCGGCCAGCACCTGAGCCATGGTGCGATCGGTGGGGTCTTTGCGCACCAGCTGCGTGCGACGCGGCAAGATCCTCTCGATGACACCCACCTCGTGCGACGCAGGTATGCGCACGCAGGCCATATCACCAATGACCGCGCGATGCTCACCTGTCTTCACCAGCTCGGTGGCATGCTCGCAGCGCAAGTGGGAGCCATCTTCCAGCGCAAGCTCTGGCAGTCCGCGATCGAGCTTCACCACCCTGCCCGTCATACGAGCCTCTGCGCGCACGTCGGCCATCTATCGCCTGCGCTCACTGAGGTGTCGATACACGAGCGTCAGCACCACCCCCACGCACACGAGCAACACGCCCGGAATGAAGCGCATGATGTCGAACGGGGTCTCGATCAGCGATCCGCGGCTGACGATGGCCACATGGTTCGCATGAATGTCGGTCAAGCCATCATGATCAACACAGGCCAGCGTGAAGGTGCCCCGCACCTGCAACGTGGTGCCGCGCTTGCCATACGCGCCGTACGTGTCGATCAGCTTCGACTGCGACAGCGGCATGCTCACCGTGATCTCCGCGTCGGTGCCGTCGTTGGCTTGCAGGGTGATCCAGCATTCGTCGGGGCTGTAGTCGGAGAGGATCAGATCGCCGATGACCTCGCCGGTCACCTGCACGGTCTGGCCTTCCATGTACGAATCGGCCGTTTGCAGGTCCATGATGCTGGCATCGTAGATGAACGAACTGTCCGGCAGCTGCGACGGATCGATCAGATTCGGCGACGCATCCGGCGTTGCATTGCCTGCCGTGCCACTGGCCCCCGCACCCGTTGGCGCCGGTCCCGCGCATCCAGCGAGCGCACCCGCGCATCCCAGTGCCAACGCACCCATCAGCACGCCCGGCAGCAGCACGCGCGCTATGACACGAAGCGCCCTCATTCGGCAACCTTCGGTCGGTGACGCGGCACCACGCTGATAGCCACCTGGACCAGCAGCGCCAGAAGCGCGATGAACTCAAGACGGCCCACCCACATCTGGAAGATGTAGAAGAGCTCGAGCGTCCAGGGCATGCCCGGCGACGCGATGCCGGTGATGATGCCGCCATTCGACGTCATGGCAACGCTCTCGAACACGCTCTGCACCGCATCGTAGCCATGCGCGATGCCCACCAGCGACCCGAGCACGTATGTGATCACGTACAGAATGAAGACCGTCATGGCTTCCTTCACCCGATCCGACGTCAAAATGCGCCGCCCCAGATGATTGTACGCCACCACCACGCGCGCGCTGTCGGGCGCAAGCGTCTCTTTGATGGTCTGCAAAATGGACTTCGCGATGATGCCCACACGATACAACTTGATGCCGCCCGCGGTGCTCCCGGCGCCCGCGCCCACCGCCATCACCAGCGCCAGCGTCAAGAATGCGCCGGAGGTGAACACAGAGAGCAGCTGGTTCACCGTGACGATGGAAAACCCGGTGGTGGTCATGGCCGACACCAGCATGAACGTGCCGCGATGCAGCATGGCCGCCACATTGCTGAACAACGTGCTGGCCGCCAGCGCCGCCGTGAACACGCACAGCATGACCGCCATCCAGATGAGCGCGGTGCGCGTCTCGATGTCGCGGAAGAAGCTCTTCGTCTCGCCTTTCACCACGTCGGCGTAGATGACGAAGCTGACCGAGCCCATCAGCATGAGCACCATCAAGATGAATTCGATGGGCGCCGAATGGTAGTACATGATGGATTGCTGCATGGGCGTGAAGCCGCCCGTGACGAAGCCGGAGACCGATGTCCAGAGCGCGTGCAGGATGGCGCGCGCGGGTTCCATGCCGTCAAGCAGCATGAGCACCGTGATGATGCCGGTCGCCACCACCACCACGATGGCGGTGATGCGTGCGATGAACTGGGTGGTTTGCACCACGTTGGGAACTACGTGCTCGTTGCGGCCTTCGCTGGTGTAAAGCGTGCTGCCGGTGCGCTTGCCGAAGATGCCCAGGCTGAGCGCCACCACGATGAGCCCCAAGCCCCCCAACAGATGCAACGTGAAGCGGAACATATTGTCGGCGTTGCTCAGGTGGTCGAGATCCACGATCAGCGCAGCGCCGGTGGTGGTCAGGCCCGATACGCCGTCGAACACCGCATCAAGATAGGTGGTGTAGTGCCCGCTCAGGTACAGCGGCAGCGAGGCGAACAAGCCCAGCACCACCCACGCCAGCCCGACGACAGCCAGCGCCTGCTGATGGTTCAGCTTGCCCGGCGTGATGCGGCAAAACCGCAGCGCCGAACCAACGACCAGCGTGATGCCAATGGCGAACAAGTAGCGTGAGGCTGGGTCCCATTCTTGGAATGCGATGGCGGTCACCAGCGGCACCACCATGAGCGCGGCAGAGAACAGCACCAACATGCCCAGATAATGGCCGATGACTTGAAGGTCGTAAAATGTGAAGCGCTGCCACATTGCGAGCGACTACCCCACCGGCAGGATCACGCGCACCAGGGTCATGAGCACCCAGAGTCCCACGATGAACGTAACGAGCGCAAGGATGAGCAAGGCCATGCCGCGCAAGGCAGGCATAGCCTTTGACCGTATGTCCGCAAGCGAAGTTCGCATGCGGGTATTGTACCGCTTGAAACGTTACAGGTCGCTCAGGTCGGCAACATCGAAGCTCAGGGGGCCTTCGATGCGGCAGGTGTAGTCGCCCTCGGCGTCGATATCCACCAGCACATGGGCGCCATCGTGCAGCTCGCCGGTGATCACCTTCTGGGCGATGCGGTCCACCACCTCGCGCTGGATCAGCCGCTTGAGCGGACGCGCGCCGAATACCGGGTCGTAGCCATCGATGGCCAAGTGCTCCATAGCGGCTGGCGTCACGTCCAGCGTGATGCGGCGGTTCGCCAGGCGGTCGCGCACATCCTCTAGCTGCAGGTCCACGATCGGCTCGATGGTGGAGATGGACAGCTCGTTGAACGTCACGATGTCGTCGATGCGGTTCAGGAACTCCGGGCGGAACGTGGCACGCAGCGCATCCTGGATCTTGTTCGCGAAATCGCTCATGCGCTTGGCCGCCTGCTCAGGCGTCATGTTCACCACATCTTCCAGCATCTCGCCCATGGTCTCGCCGCCGGTCGCCTCGTTCTTGTCGAATTGGCCGCTCTCGACCGCATGATCGCGGATGATCTGGCTGCCGATGTTGCTCGTCATGATGATGATGGTGTTCTTGAAGTTAACCACGCGACCCTGGCCATCGGTCAGGCGCCCGTCGTCGAGCACCTGCAGCAGCACGTTGAACACGTCTGGATGCGCCTTTTCCACCTCGTCGAGCAGCACCACCGAATACGGATGACGCCGCACGGCCTCGGTCAGCTGGCCGCCTTCGTCATAACCCACATACCCCGGAGGCGCGCCGATCAGGCGTTGCACGCTGAACTTCTCCATGTATTCCGACATATCGATGCGGATCATGGCCTTGTCGGTATCGAACAAGTACTCGGCCAGCGCCTTCGCCAACTCGGTCTTGCCCACGCCGGTGGGGCCCAAGAACATGAAGCTGCCGATGGGCTGTTCGGGGTCAGAGAGGCCCGCGCGGTTACGCCGGATAGCGCCAGCCACCACGCTCACCGCCTCGTCCTGGCCGATGACGCGCTTCTTCAGTTCCTCTTCCAGATCAACCAGCTTCTCCATCTCACCTTGCATCATCTTGGTGACAGGAATGCCAGTCCAGGTGGATACTACCTGCGCGATCTCTTCCTCGGTGACCTCTTCTTTCAGGATGGCGCCCGCCTCTTGGCTGGCTTTGAGCGATTCCTCAGCCTGATGCAACTGCTGTTGCAGCTGCGGGATGCGCGAATAGCGAATTTCGGAAGCCAGGGCCAGATCACCCGAACGAGTGGCGCGCTCTTCCTCAAGCTGAGCGGAATCAAGCTCGGCCTTCAAATTCTGCACACCGACGATGACGTCCTTCTCGTTTTGCCAGGCGGCCTTCTGCTTATCCAGCGCATCGCGCGCATCCGCGATGTCGCGGCGCAGCTTCTCCAAGCGCTCGGCCGAAGCATCGTCGCTCTCCTTCATGAGCGCCTGCTCTTCGATCTGCATCTGCGTCAAGTGCCGCTCGGCCGCATCCACCTCTTCGGGCATGGAGTCGATCTCGATGCGCAGACGGCTTGCCGCCTCGTCCATCAGGTCGATGGCCTTGTCAGGCAGGAACCGGTCGGTGATGTAGCGGTCGGAAAGCTCGGCCGACGACACGATAGCGCCATCGGTGATACGTACGCCATGGTGGATCTCGTACTTCTCCTTCAAGCCGCGCAAGATGGCGATGGTGTCCTCCACCGTGGGTTCGTTCACCATCACGGGCTGGAAGCGCCGCTCGAGCGCTGCATCCTTCTCTACATACTTGCGATATTCCTCCAGCGTGGTGGCGCCGATGGCGTGCAGCTCGCCGCGTGCCAGTGCCGGTTTCAACATGTTGCCCGCATCGAGCGAACTATCGCCGCCCGCGCCCGCGCCCACGATGGTGTGCAGCTCGTCGATGAACAGGATGATGTTGCCGCCAGCCTCCTTCACCTCGCGTAGCACCGCCTTCAAGCGGTCCTCGAACTCGCCGCGATACTTCGCACCGGCCATCATGGCGCCCAGATCAAGGCTGATGATCTCGCGGTCCTTCAAGCTGGACGGCACATCGCCCGCCACGATGCGCTGGGCCAGGCCCTCTACGATGGCGGTCTTGCCGGTGCCCGGCTCGCCGATGAGCACGGGGTTGTTCTTGGTGCGGCGGCTGAGCACCTGAATGGTGCGGCGGATCTCCTCCGAGCGGCCGATCACCGGATCGAGCTTGCCCTCGCGCGCCTGCTGGGTCAGGTTCTGCCCGTATTGCTCCAGCGCCTCGAACTGCGTCTTGTCGGTCTGGCTGGTCACGCGCGTGTCGCCGCGCAGCGCCTCGTAGGCCGCTTCGATGTTCTTGCGCGTGATGCCCGCAGCGGTGAGCAGCTTGCCCGCTTCGCCTTTGTCCTCGGATAGCGCGATCAGCATGTGTTCGCTGGTAGCGTAACTATCGCCCAGCTTCTCGGCGATCTTCACTGCGCTGTCGATGGTCTTGATGAACGCCTGCGACGGAGCAGCCATGGGCAGAGCGCTGCCGCTTTGCTTGGGCATTTTCGCAATGGCGTCCTCGATGTTTTGCGCCAACCATACCGGGTCGGCGCCGATGCGCTTGATGATAGCCGCGATGTTGTTCTCATCGGCATCGATCAGCGCCTTCAAAAGATGTATGGGCTCGACCATGGCGGAATCGGCATCACCAGCCACGCCCAGCGCAGCCTGCACCGCTTCCTGCGCGGTCACAGCCAATTTGTCCAGTCTCATAATCTCTTCCTATCTTCTACCAGGGATACCCTGCAACGCGCATCCGGCTCTTACCGGATGCCGCCGTGCACTTCCTTGGAATAGAAATGCACGGTTGCCGAAGGGTTGTTCAACCAGTGCCACGCGGGGGGCAGGTCGCGGATGCTCATGAGCGCGTTCACCGGCGCTCCGGGCGAAAGCTCGCTGACGCGCCGTGCCAAGCGCTGCACTCGTTTATGCAGGTTGACCAGTTCGTCCTCGCGCGCCTCAAGGCGCACCTGCAGATCAAGGATGCGCATCACGCCCGCAAGATTGATGCCTTCGGCGGTCAATTCGTTGATGAGCTCGAGCCGCTCGATGTCGGCCTGCGAATACATGCGAGTGCCGCCGGATGTGCGCTGCGGGTTCAACAGACCCTTCTGCTCGTAGGCGCGCAGCGTTTGTGGGTGCACGCCAGCAAGCTCGGCCGCCACGCCTATCATGTAGAGCGGCCGGTCGCGATCCTCGTGTCCTACCATGGCCGCACCTCTTCTTCGGTGGCAGCCTGGAATGCCTCCAGCGCTTTCTTCTGGTCTTCGTTCAGTTCGGTGGGCACCTTCACCTGCACTTGGATCTTCAAGTTGCCGTTCGTACCCTTCTTCTTGATGTCGGGGGCGCCCTTGCCCTTGATGGTCAGCACTGTGCCGTCTTGGGTGCCCGCGGGCACGGTCACGCGCACCTTCTTGCCATCAGGCGTGGGAACCACCACTTTCGCGCCCAACGCCGCCTCAGCAATGGTCACCGGCATATCAACGACCACGTCCGCTTTGTCGCGGCGGTAATACGGATGCTCGGTGATATGCGTGGTGATCAGTAGATCGCCTGGCTCGCCGCCGTTCTGGCTAAGGCCGCCCTTCTTCTTGAAGCGCAGCCGACCGCCTTCTTGCGCGCCCGCTGGCACCTTCACGTCAAGCGTATCCGCCTCGGATTTGCCCGGGATGCGCACGGTCACGCGCTTGGTGGTGCCGTTGAAGGCCTCGTCGAAGGTGACGTCCAGCGTCACGTTCATGTCCTGACCCTTCGTGGCGCGCGCACGGCCGCCGCCCAAATCGCCGAAGTCCCAGTCGGTACCGAAAGCGCCTTCACCCGAGCGGATGCTCTCCAGGATATCGGCCCAACTGCCGCCGAACCCGCCACCACCGTTGGTCGTATAGGTGTAGGTGCCTCCATTGCCGCCGAAGATGTCCTCGTAGTTGAAACCGGCGCCACCCTGACCGCCCCACGGTATTTGATTCTCGTTGGCCGTGCCGTACTGGTCGTACAGGTCGCGCCTCTTCTCGTCCGAGAGCACCTCGTATGCTTCGTTGATCTCCTTGAACTTCGCCTCATCACCGCCCGCATCGGGGTGATGGGTGCGTGCGAGCTTGCGGAATGCCTTCTTTATCTCGTCTGCCGACGCGGTGCGTGGAACGCCCAGCGTCTTGTAATAATCCGGTGTGGTTGTTGCTGCCAACGTTCCACCTCCTTACTTTATTCTGCGAAGGTGTTTGGGGCGCCTTCGCTCGCTCAGACAATCCTCGCTTCGCTGCGGAACTCGCTTTGAGAAGATGCCCCGAACACCTTATGCGAACTCCTTGCGGTGGACTGTGCTGTCAGCGTTCCTTGGTTACTCTTCTTCCGGCTTCTCGCGCTTCGGGCCGCCGGTCGTCACCGTCACCATGGCGGGGCGAAGCACCTTCACGCCCATCTTGTAGCCCTTCTGGTACACCTCGTTGACGGTCTCGTCGGGCTGGCTCGGGTCGTCTACCGTACCGACCGCCTGCGCTTCCAGCGCGTCGAAGGCCTGGCCTACCGGGTCGAGCACTTCCACGCCGTCCTTCTTCAAGGTGTCGACGAACTTCGTGAGCACTGCTTTGACGCCGTCGAGAAGTCCGCTGCTTGCATCAGCGTCCGAGTTCTTCTCTGCGTAGTCGATGGTGCGCTCAAGGTCGTCGATCACGGGAAGCAGGCTTACCACGAGCTTCTCAGCTGCGCGAGCCTTCTCTTCTTCGCGCTGCTCCTTCGTGCGGCGGCGGTACGTGTCCCACTCCGCATGAAGGCGCATGTACTTGTCTTTCCATTCGGCCACCTGCGCCGCTGCGGCTGCTTCGGCTTCCACTTGGTCCATCGCGTTGTCCACGATGGCAGCTGCTTCGGCTTCCAGCACCGCATCGGTGAGATCATCGGCGCTGTTCGCGTCTGCCGCCGTTGCCGTTGCGCTTTCCGGCGTTTCGGCATCGGGTGCGCCCGTTGGCGCACCCTCTGTCATATCCTCAGCGGCCTGGGCCGCTTTCGTTTCGTTCTGCTCGACCATGCCTATTCCTTCTTCGCATCGTCGTCGTCGACCACCTCGTAGTCGGCCTCGAGCGTGTCGTCAACCGGAGCCGTTTCGGCAGCCGCCGCCTCAGCGCCCGCACCAGCACCCTCGGTGGTGTAGACCACCTCAGCCAGCTTGTAGCCCGCCTGCTGCATCTTCTCGGTTGCAGCGCGGATGGCATCTATGTCCTGGCCTTCCAGTGCGCTCTGAGTCTCGGCGATGGCGCTCTCGGCCTCGCTCTTCGCGTCAGCCGGTACCTTGTCGCCCAACTCGTCCAGCGTCTGCTGGGTAGCGGTCACCAAGGCTTCGGCGTTGTTGCGCACCTCGACCTCTTCCTTGCGCTTGGCGTCTTCCTCGGCATGCTGCTCGGCATCTTTCACCATGCGATCCACTTCGTCATCAGAGAGCGCCGTGGAGCCGCTGATGGTGATCTGCTGCTGCTTGCCCGTGCCCAGGTCCTTCGCCGACACGTTCACGATGCCGTTCGCATCAATATCGAAGGTGACCTCGATCTGCGGCACACCGCGACGCGCAGCCGGAATGCCGGTCAGCTGGAAACGGCCCAGCGTCTTGTTGCCCGCGGCCATCTCGCGCTCGCCCTGCAGCACGTGCACCTCAACGGAGGTCTGGTTGTCAGCGGCCGTGGAGTAGATCTCGGTCTTGCGCGTCGGGATGGTGGTGTTGCGCTCGATCATCTTGGTCATTACGCCGCCCATGGTCTCAACGCCCAGCGACAGCGGGGTCACGTCGAGCAGCAAGATGCCGGTCACGTCGCCAGAGAGCACGCCGCCCTGGATTGCCGCGCCCATGGCCACGACCTCGTCCGGGTTCACCGACATGTTCGGCTTCTTGCCGGTCAGCTTCTCCACCAGTTCCTGCACGGCGGGCATACGGGTGGAACCGCCCACCAGAATGACCTCATCCAGCTCGCCTGCTTTCAGGCCCGCATCTTTCAGTGCCTGCTCAACCGGCTTCTTGCAGCGCTCGAGCAGATCCTTTGTGATGCTTTGGAACTCGGTGCGCGTCAGCGTGTAGTCAAGGTGCTTAGGGCCATCAGCGCCAGCCGTGATGAACGGCAGGTTGATGTTGGTCTGCGTGGTTGCGGACAACTCCATCTTGGCCTTCTCGGCTGCTTCCTTGAGGCGCTGGAGAGCCATCTTGTCCTCGCGCAGGTCGATGCCGGTGTCAGCCTTGAACTTGTCAGCCAGCCAGTCGATGATGCGCTGATCCCAGTCGTCGCCGCCCAGGTGGTTGTCGCCTGCGGTGGATGCGACCTCGAACACGCCGTCGCCCAGCTCCAGCACCGACACGTCGAAGGTGCCGCCGCCCAGATCGAACACGAGGATCTTCTCGTCGTGGTCAGCCTTGTCCAGACCGTAAGCCAGAGCCGCAGCGGTAGGCTCGTTGATGATGCGCTCCACTTCCAAGCCAGCGATCTTGCCAGCGTCCTTGGTGGCCTGGCGCTGCGCGTCGTTGAAGTACGCCGGTACGGTGATGACCGCCTTGGTGATGGTCTCGCCGGTCTGCTTCTCGGCGTCTGCCTTCAACTTCTGCAGCACCATGGCGGATATCTCTTCAGGGGTGTAGGTCTTGCCGTCGATGTCAACTACCGCGCGGCCGTCCTTGCCCTTCTCTACCTTATAAGAAACCGTCTTTTGCTCTTCGGGGGTTTCGTCATAGCTGCGACCGATGAAACGCTTCACCGAAGAGACTGTGTTCTCCGGGTTGGTGACGGCCTGGTTCTTAGCGGCCTTGCCGACCACGCGCTCGCCATCTTTGCGGAAGCCCTCGACGGACGGGGTGGTGCGATCGCCCTCGGCGTTCACCAGGATTTCAGGCTCAGAACCCTCCATCACGGCCATTGCCGAATTGGTGGTGCCCAGGTCGATTCCGAGTATCTTAGCCATTGTTAGGTCCCTCTCTTTCAGTGTTGGATATCAATCTTTTTGTTGTGCTTGCTATTATTTAATCTAAGTCTATACGTGTCAAGTTTTCTTATAAAGAAACTCTAAACTCGCACGCTGGCACACAGCTTACACACATTTGAGATGGGCTGCTTCGAGAGCGCGTAAGGTGTTAATGCCTAGTAACCATGCGTTACGCAGGCGAAAGAAAAGCCCCGGACGGGGCTTTTTGAAGCATACGCGTTCGGTTCGTCTTACCAATCTATGAGCGAGCGATCGATGCTTGAGAAGCGGGCGTTCGGGTCTGCCCGTTGGTATTCCACGCAGAAGATGACGATGCGACGCTCTTCTTCCTCTTTCAGATAATACAGGGTGAAGGGCGTGTCCGGAACGGGAAGCTCTCTGCATGCGAATGGCGTACGCGCGGCCGGATAGTCAGGATCATATGACCGCCCCAGATCGGGTACGGTTTCCAACAGCGTGCGATACTCAAGAATCTTCTGAAGAACCCACTTGCTTTCCACATGTTCGCTGATGAAGTCGATGGCGTATTGCGTATAGACGACCGACCATGGCTCAGATGCGCTCATGCCCAGCCCTTCGCGGCAAGGATCTGCTGTTCCGCTGTGGCAGCATTGACCACATTCCCGTCAATGACGTCCGCGTAGCCGCGCATCAGGCTGTTGTAGACGCGCATCTCGTTCGCACAGGCGCTGGCGCGATAGGAGATTTCCCTATCGAACGCCTCCGCATCCATTACCACAAGGGCAGCGCTACCGTTTCGCGTCAAATACATGGGCTGGCGCGTTTCGTGCAACTCTTTTATAACAGCGGATTGATTCCGGTTGAACTCAGAGAGCGACTTGACCACAGGCATGATGGCTCCTTTCAATGCTAGGCTCATCCTAGCCTGTTCACATTTCTTATGCAATGAAATCACTGCATATTTACTGTTCTGTAGAGAAGACGGGAGCGCAATATGAAAGAAGCCGCCAGCGGATGTGCTGACGGCTTCTCGATCATATGACTCGCGAGAGCAGCGGAGAGTTAGTCCTCCACGATCTCGGGGATGGCACCCATCGGGCACTCTTCCAGGCAGTCGCCGCACGCGATGCAGGCGTCCTCGTTCACCACATCGGCCACGCCACCGACCACTTCCAGAACCTCCTGGGGACAAGCATCCACGCAGATGCCACAGCCGATGCACTCATCGGCAACAATAACAGGATGGGACATAATCGCTCCTTCTCTACTAGGGTTGCGGACCCGCGCCGGAGCGCGCCTCGTTGGCCCGTTGCTTGCACTAGGCGCACGATAACACGACGCGCGCGCATTGCAAACCCCCATGCGCACTTTTCAGACGGACGGACGAAGAGGATAGAACGCGCAGGTTTGCCTGAGGAAGTCAGCGGAAGCTAACAGATGCGCGGAAGCTGCTCGCCCACCAGCATATCGAGGATGCGCGTGCTGCCGAAGGCGGTGCGCAACATGACGCGCGGGGCGCGATCGGCAGGCGCGGCGGCCACTTCGCCGATGATGGCAGCATCGGCACCGTATTCGTTCGCGCGCATGGCGGCTAGCGCAGCTTCGGCCTGATCGGGTGCCACCACGCACACCATCTTGCCCTCGTTCGCCACCTGAAGCACATCGTAGCCGAGCATCTCGCACGCCCCCTGTACGGTCGGGCGCACGGGTATGGCCGTTTCGTTCACGAAGATATCCGCGTTGGCCTGCGCGGCCAGTTCGTTGAGCGTGCTGGCAAGGCCGCCGCGCGTAGGATCGCGGAAGCAGCGCACGTCGGGCGCCGCCGCCAGCACCTCGGCGATCAGGTGGTTCAGCGGTGCCGCGTCGCTTTCCACCGCCGCGCTGAAGCCCAGGCCTTCGCGCTGGCTCATGATGGTGATACCGTGGTCGCCCAGCGTGCCGCTGACCAGCACCGCATCACCTGGACGACACTGCGCGCCGCCCAGCTGCACGCCCGGTGCCAACACGCCCACGCCACTCGTGTTGATGAAGATGCCATCGCCATGACCGCGGTTGACCACCTTGGTGTCGCCGGTGACGATGCGCACGCCCGCTTCGGCGGCCGCATCGGCCATGCTCTGGCAGATGCGCCGCAGGTCATCCATGGGAAAGCCCTCTTCCAAGATCATGCCGCAGCTGAGCGCCACGGGCACAGCGCCGCTCGTAGCCACATCGTTCACGGTGCCGCAGACAGCAAGCCGCCCGATATCGCCCCCGGGAAAGAAGTGCGGAGTCACCACGAATGAGTCCGTTGAGAACGCCAGCTGTAAACCGCCATTTACATTCTGCTCAAGGGAGACGCATTGGTCTTCCCGATCGGATGTTTCACGTGAAACATTCTCAACGAACACTCGCTGCGACGAGGCTTGTTGTGCAGCATGTGACCGGGCTTGTTGCGCAGCGAGTGCGATCGGGTCCAGCACCGCGGCATCATCCCCCGTGGCCAACACGTCGTTGCCATACGCATCCATGAACACTTCGTCGATGATCCGCTTCATCATGGATCCGCCGCTGCCGTGTCCTAGCATCACCTGTTCGTCAGCCATGCCTCTCACCCTTCATCTGCATCCGAATGGCATTCACTCGGATGGTGTCGCAGTCAAAATGTTTCACGTGAAACATTCGTTCGCAAAATATGCTGCGCCCCGTAGAGCGCCGCCGCGCGTCGCGCGCCTTGCCTCGCGATCCTCCTTGCGATCCTGCATTGCGATCCTGCAGTGCGCATCAGAGGTGCTGGCCGGTCGGCGTGAGCACCAGTTTGCCAGTCTGCACGCCTTTGGTGCCTAAGATCAGGTTGGAGATATCCTGCACCAGCCCAATCTCGCCACGTAGCACGATCACTTCCAAACACGTATGCGCATCCACATGAACGTGCACCGTGCTCACCATATTCTCGAAGTAGTCATGCTGAATGGTGTGTAGCTTTTCCTGCAAATCGCTGGAATGGTGGTTGTACACGATGGTCAGCGTGCCCATGACGATGCTACCCGGCGCACTGCACTTCTGTTCCACCAGTGCCTCGCGAACCAGGTCGCGCACCACCTCGCTGCGGTTCTTGGCCAACCCGCGGCGCGCCACCAGCTGATCGAACTGCACCAAAAGCTCTTCGGGCATCGCCACCGAGAAGCGCATGAGATCGTTCTTCATCGTGTTACCTCTCGATCAAGCACCGTGCTTGCCCTGATCCACCATGCCTCTGGTGCGCCTCTTGCATGCGCCTGACGCACTTCTGATACCGATCATACATGCAGCTTATACCAAACTCACCGTGACGCCGTCTGCCGCCTCACTGTCATCCTCGATGGCGTCTTTCGCCTCGTCGAGCAGCGCCCGCACATCGTCGAGCAGATTCTGCGCCGCATGCAGCTTCGCCCCTACCGTGGCGAACCCAGCATCTTCGGCATTATGCGCAAGGTTATGCGCCCAACGACGCTCCAGCTTTACATGGTCATCTATCTGATCGATCATCAGTTCAAGCTGCCCCGTGTTCACGCCATTCGTGCACATTGTGCTTCCTTTCTCAAACGCGCCACCACCTGTGACGCGCGCTGACCACATGGTACGCCGCCTTGGTTCCGTTTCGAGCTATGCAGCCTACCGTGACGTTCCTCATTCTGGCCATACGATGTACCGCATTGCTCCCATTCCTGATCATACGATACGCCGCATTGGTTCCGTTTCTCGCACTGCGTTGCATCTCATACCACGTGCATCTGTGCGCTGCCTTGCGCGCATCGTGCACGCATTTGGTATATTCATTTGTAATGGGGCATATCGGTTTCCGCAAGGGGTAGGTGTGAAGAATCCTGCGAATAGTAACATTTACGAGGTCAATGCTCGAAGCGTATTGGACGCCTACGCGGGATACGTCGAAGGTGATCCAGAGGACCTGCTCTTAGTGCTCGCGAGCACCGCCGTCTCCAACGAAACGCAATCGGCGCTCACTCGAACGGCTGAACGCCTGGGATACGGCAATGCGGTAGCTTGGCTCAACATTGCAGGCGATGATATGCCGCTCGGCGCTCGTGAACTGTTCACCGTGGTAGAAGGGCTCGATCCGCTAGCCTTAGTTGCCTTAGACGACCACAGCGTTGCATTGCTTGCAGAAGCCTATCGCTGCCCGGTAGCCACCGATTCACTCAATCGTGTATTCGGACGACCTCTTGTTGCGTTTTCCCATTTCGCCACTCTGTTGGAAAGCGACGAGCGCAAACAGCGTGCGTGGGCCCTGCTGAAGCACCTCGACCAACCCCTGCATGCGCGCTAGCGTGCGCGTGCTTAACCGTAAGGCCTCATAGCTTGCGTCAAGAGCGTGCAGAAGCACCACATTAGCGTACGCGCGTTACGAGCGCGTGCTACGCGCTATCAAGCGTACGCGTGCCTTGCGAACGTGCGCGAGCGCGTGTGCGGTACGAATGTGCGCTAGCGTGCTTGCAGCAGGTCGGTGATCTGGCCCAAGATCAACTCGAAGCTAACGCCGCGCTCGCGGAAATGAGGTTGCTTCGCCGAGACCAACATGGCATCGTGCACGAAATCGCCCGCGAAAGCCGCCGCATCCACCAGCGAACGCCCGGCCATCACCGCAGCGAGCACGCAGCTTGCGTACACATCGCCTGTGCCATGCAGCATGTACGGCAGGTACTCGTTCTGCACTTCCACGATCTGCGAGCATGCTGTGCTACCCACGTAGTTGCGGATAACCGGCTTGCCCTGCTCGTTCAACTCGCCTTCGCGCTGGATGCCCTTCAAAATGACGTGCTTGGCCCCCCGCGCGAGCAACGCACGCACCAACCGCTCAGCCTCTGCATCCGAAATATCAGCCCCAGCCCATTCATCACCAATGGGCTCGCCCAAAATGATGGTCGCTTCCGTCAGATTCGGCGTGAGAATGTCCGCATCCCCCGCCAGATCAGCCATAGCAGCACACAGCTCCGGCGTATACGTGGGATACACCTGGCCGTGATCGGCCATGACCGGATCTACCATGCGAATGGCCTGCGGAAACTGCTCATAGAGCGACCGGATGACCTCAACCTGCTCTGGCGCGCCCAAAAACCCACTGTACACAGCGTCTATCTGCACATCGATCCCGCGCCATGCATCCAGATAGTCACGCAGGATATCGGTGGTGTCGTGCATATACCACCCCGGGAAAGCCGTATGGCTGCTGAACAAGCCGGTGGGCACCGGGCACACATCGCACCCCGCCGCGCTCAGCACCGGAATGGCCACCCCCAACGAACACTTCCCATACCCGCACAGGTCGTGCACGGCGGCCACCCGTGGAATGTAGTCGGCGCTGCGCTCGTACAGATACACCGGATCAGCATCGCCGCGCAGTTGCGGGTCGGCCAGGTCAATCTCGTTCGTCATGCAATTTCGCCTCTTCCTCGGCCTCAGCTTCGCTCATATCTTCCAGCAGTTCCCATTCGTCCACGTCGTCTTCCTCAGCATGGTTGCGGTAGAGCTTGCGCGTGCGCGCCTCGAAGACGACGCACAAAAGCAAGCTGATCACGATGCCCGCCCCTACCAGCACGCCAATGCCGGGAATGGTTTCAAACAAGAAGTGGTATAGCTCAGTGATATCCATGGACGTACCCCACGCTCAGCGGTACCGCGCGATCAGCGCTCTTCATCAAGTGACCCAGATTGGCGAATGTGCTCCTGCACAATAGCCTCAGCCTGCCGCCTGATCTGCGCCTGATGGCGCTCTTCACGACGCCGCCGCGCATCCTGCGACATGGACTGACGGGCAGGGGCGCGATCTTTGCCGCTCAGCGCGGAGCCTCCCTGCACCGACGGCCGCGGCGCCCGCGTCTCGGGCGCCGGCTTGGCCGCGCCGCTTGGCACCACCATATCGCGCTTGGACTTGCGGGCCTTCGCCTTCGGCTTTTGCCGGGATGCCGCGCCGACTGCGCTCAGGCCAGCGCTGGTGCTTGTCATGCCCGCGCTGGTGCTGGCGCTTGAACCCCGAGAAACGCTGCGCACCCGGCCGGTCGATCGCGTCGTGCGCCCCGCATCCGCACCGCGCGCAACATCTTCGTCTTCATAGTCATCATCAACGTCATCCACCGCCCGCGCACTGTGGTGAGAAAGGAAATCTTCCACATGCTTGAGCCGCTTGTCGAGCATGTTCATCTGCGCCACGGCGTTGCTCACGCGCCCGCTGGTGCGCGCCACCCAAATGGCTAGGATCACCATGATTACCGCCAGCACGACGACTCCGGCCAGCATCAACACATTCCCCGATGAAAGCAGGTTGGACACGATTGTTCCTCGCTTGTCGATTGTGCGCCCTTGCAGTGCCGCGCCAGGCAGCCCTGCGCATCTTACTGCCCGATTATACGCTATCGGGCAAGCGTAAGGTGATAATAGTGCCGCGCCCAGGCTCGCTTTCCACGGTCATGCTGGCGTGGGGTCCGAAAAATGCGCGCAGGCGGTCGCGCACGTTCTTCATGGCGATGCCCAAACCGTCCTGCGACTGCGGCTGCATGATGCGATCGCGGTCTTCGGAGGTCATGCCCACGCCGTCGTCATCCACCTGCAAGAGCAGGTCGGGCACCTCAAAGCGGACCCGCAGCGTCACGGTCAGCTTGCCTTCCGAGGGCATTGCGTGCTTCACCGCGTTTTCCACCAGCGGTTGCAGCAAGAACGGCGGCACCATAACGCCTTCTTCGGGCGGCAGGTCGACAATTTCTTCCAGCGCGCTCTGCACGCTGCTGCGCGGGCTGCGGGGCGGCGGATCGGCCACATCCATGACCAGCTCCAGCCGCTCTTCGCCGAAGCGTGCCACTTCAAAGGCGAAATAGCGGGCCGTTTGCTGCAATTCGCGCTCAAGTGGGATGCGATCCTGCGAGTCCTCCAGCGTGCTGCGGTAGAACACGGCGAATTCCCGCAGCAATTCGCGCGCCTTGGGCGGATCGGTGCGGATCAACGCGGCGATGGTGTTGATGGTGTTGAATAGAAAGTGCGGGTTAATCTGGCTTTGCAGCATCTTCAATTCCATACTGGTGGCCAGTTTACGCTGCGTTTCTAGCTCAGACGCAGCAATTTGCGTGGTCAGCAGCTTTCCAAAGCCTTGGGCGATGGAGCGCTGTGTTTCGGTGATGTCGCTGGACTCGGCGAAGTAGAATTTCAGCGTGCCGCGGATCTCGCGCCCCACGTCAAGCGGCACCACGATGGCCGCCTGGATGCGCGTAGCGCCCTGCGGGAAGCCGATCTCGCGCGAGGTCAGAATGACGCGCAACTTGCCATCGGCAATAGTGTCGTGAGTGGCTTGCGTACGGATAGGCGCACCGGCAGGATTTTCCCGCTCGCGGTAACCGGCATACCCAAGAATTGCGTCGCAATCGGTGATGGCCGTAGCGATAGCCGCACTATTGGGCAGCAGTAACTCACAGATGCTTTGTGCCACTTCCGACGTCAGCCCATCGGCCATCAGGTCGACCATCTGGCCCGCCAGACGCAACATCTCGTCGGTCTGCCGCGCACGTATGGTGTCGTTGCTTTCCATGCCGCCTCCTTCGCGCGCTTTGCCGCGTGGTGCGCGCACTGACGTGCGGTCACACCTGCTGCATGGTAGCACTTTGCCGCGCGGTCGCGCGTCTGCACCATATTGGATTGCGCCGCAACGCCACCGGAACACGTGGCGTCGCGCAACTCAAAGTCAGAGGATGCCCAGCTGGTCCACAAGAAGCGCCACAGCTGCCACCACGAGAAAGCCAGCGAAGAGAAGGCGGAGCGTGCGTTCGGGAACGCGGCTCATCAGGCGCGCGCCTACGAAGGCCCCCGGCATGGTGCCCAAAGCCATGAACAGGCCGATGAGCCAGTCCACATTGCCAAACATGGCCTGCGCTATCACGCCGGGAATTGCCAGGATCATTACGGCAATCAGCGAGGTGCCGCTGGTCAGGCGCATGGGCATTTCGAGCAGCTGCAACATCATCGGCACGATTAGGAAGCCACCACCGATGCCCACATAACCCGATGCCACCCCTGCGGCCATGCCAATGGCTGCCCCTGTGAGCAGGCTTTTCCGCTGCATCGTCCACGGCGTTTCATGCGAAACATCGGAAGGCGCATTCGTGACCTTCAACGCCTTCTGGAACATGGTGACCGCCGAATAGAGGATGACGCAGATGGCGGCTGCCATGATAGCCCAGTCAGGCGACAGATTCGCCAACCACACGCCCACAGGCGAGGTGACCGCGCCTCCCAGCCCAATGGCCAGGCCTAGTTTCGGCACGCACGTTTTCCCGCGGATATGACCGATGCTGCCTGAGATGGCCGTCAAGATGATGGCGAACAGCGACGTTGCAGTGCATACCACCGGCGTCATGCCGAAACCCAGCTTGAACACCGGGATCATGATGGTGCCGCCACCGATGCCGAGCATGCCCGACAACACGCCGATGCCAAGCCCGACCGCCAGCGCAGCAATGAGCGGAACGACTCCGGGCACGCTTTTCACCTCGCTTTCTTCGAATGCTTGACCTGCTGGTTCATGAAGCGCCGAAACCGGTAGCTACTGGTCGCCCATGTCCAGGTGAAGCGCGGTGGTCTTGCCCGGGTCAATCGGGTGCGCCTTTGATAGCGGCCCCACGTCAGGCACCTCGCGCTCTACGCGCCGCGCTTCCTGCGTACCGCGCGCACCCCGCGGTGCACCCCCACCCGCACCGGTGCCCGTGCCTTCGTCCGCGCCCAGTTCTGCACCCGCACGCGACCGCGTATGCCCGGCCGCGCGTGCGTCAACCTGCGCCGCGTGTGCGTCAGCCATAATCGGCGCCGCATCTTCACCATGCAAGCTGGACCGCACGATGGCACTGGTCAGGATCTTGTCCGAATCCAGCGCGTCCATGATATCGGGCCACACGTATTGGAACTCGAAGTACTTCGTGCAATTCTCATGCGCATACTTGGTGGCCTCGCCGGTGGCCACGCGCGCCGCCGCGCGATACGCCTTCTTGTCCGGCCGCCCGAGGCTGCGCAGCAGCGCCGTCAGCCAGATACGACGACGCAGCCCCTTCTCAAGGAACGGCCCCGGATACGGCCGCAGCGATGCCGGCGTGATCTTCTGTAGATCGATGATGGAGTGGCTGTATTCCAGCTTGTCGTGCTCGTACATCCAGCGGAAGATGTCCTGGCGGAACCGGTTGCCTTCGCTTTTGCCCGGTGGGGGCAGATGCCGTACCTGCCACTGGTTATCAAACCAGATGTCGCTGCCGTACATGCGCAGGCTGAGCAGGTAATCAAGATCCTCGCCGCGCGGGATCCACGGGTCGAATGAAAGCCGCTTGAACGCCTCTTTGTGCACCGCCAGGCACCCGCCGCACACATGGTTGCTCCGGCTGATGCGCGGCCCCTGCATGGCGGCGCGGATCCATTCGTTGAACGCCCGCCCTTGCTGCCAGAAGCGGTTGTACCACTTGTCCTCCCATTTCGACAGGAAGCTGCCCTGGTCGTTCAGGTAGTAGCCCGTTTTCGCCAGAATGGGAATGCCCTTCTTCGTTAGCTTGCCCAGACCGTACATGGCCTTGCGCAGAAATGCCGGGTCGTCGATGATCTCGTCGTCGTCGATGAACACGGCGGCGTCGAAGCCCAGCGTGCAGGCCAGCACGAGCCCCATGTTGCGCACCGCGCCGTAGCCGCGCAGTCCGATCTGCGTGGTGACGCCGTCGATGCCCAGCTGTTGCATGCGCTGACGCACCAGGTCGAGCTCGAGCTGGCCCACCACGATGGCGTCAAGCTCGGGGAAGCGCGCCACGGTAGCGCGCACTTTGGCATTGGCCTCCGCTTCGATATTGTGGTCGGCCACCACCAGCACCAGCACCACACCGATCCCCTCAACGCCGGTCAGCGATTCCAGGCACCGCTCTAACTCGCCAGGCTGATTGATATCGGTGGTGTGGTCGTAGTTCGCTACGATGCCCTTCGCCTCCGATCGGCGGCGCGGCGAGGTGATGAATGTCGGGACGATGACTACAGGGTTCATACCCGGTTCCTTTGACGGAGCTGTATGGTTGGTGCTGCGTTCTGCGTTGGTCCCTATTCTATCGCAGTTGCTTTGCGGGATAGATTCTGCACGCGCGATTCACGGGTGGGATTTGTGAAGTGCAGCGAAATAGATGCTTGGTGGTCTTGCCTGAAAAGCGTTTTTGCTGGTTACTTCACGCACTGACCCCGAAAGAGAGCCCGAAGCTAGCAGAGGTCGCGTTGACTTTTGAATATTTACCACTGGCAACAAATGGGAACATATGATTGTTTTTGGACATGCGCAGCGGCTGACAGAAAGGTTGCAACACGAAAGCGAGCACCTCTTGTCTGAGGTGCCCGCTTTGGAACTACAACTGTGGATTGCGAAATGTTTTACCTGTTTAGAGGTGGTTTATTCCCTGCGGCTTGCCAAGAGAATCCGGCGAAAAATCAGCAGAGGACCATCGCGGTGCGGTCTTCGCTGCGCTATTTCTTCACGGGGACCGCGCTCGCCGTTGCCAGCGTGCAGATGGCGCTGCTGGAATGCTGATGCAAGCCCAGATGTTTCAGCCGATCGACCATCTTCAGGCAGTATGTCTTCTCCAGCGATTCCAGTTCGCCGAGCGCGTTGATGGCTTCCTTGGTCAGCGTGTTCATTGGTGCTCCCTTCCTCATGCCTGTGCGGCAGCTTGTGTTATGTGCAGGTTCGCCTTTATGCGGCTTGTATGCGGACGCATTCTTGTGCGGGCGGGCGCGCGCAGCTGCGTCGGCTATGATTCGTGTGCCTGCGTTCCCTCGTCACTGAACGAGTGGGGAATATCCTACGGTTGAGCGAGGGTGCATTTCTTGTTCGAGAGAACATAGTTAACCCATTCATTTTGTACGATTGCACAAACAAAGTATTCTGCATCCGCATGCGTGAGGATCATCAGCGCGACCTTCACGAGGCGTTATAATGCCCACACCATGCCTGAACAACAACAAGACAGATCTAAGGAGCAGAGCATGATCCGAGAGTGGGAAGATCGCGACCTACCAGCACTGATGACCATTTGGAATCAGGTGGTATCGGCCGGGCGATTCTTTCCCGACAAGGAGTTGCTTGATCTCGATGGCATGCGGCGCATGACCGAGCGCCAAGTGTTCACGGGGGTGGCCGAAGAGGATGGGCGCGTGCAAGGCCTGTACATCCTGCATCCGAACGGCATCGGGCGTTGCGCGCATGTGGCGAATTGCGGCTACATGGTGGCGGGCGATGCGCGCGGGCGAGGGATCGGGCGGCAGCTGGTCTGTCATTCGCTCGCGAAAGCGGGTGAGTTGGGGTTTGCGGGCGTGCAGTTCAACGCGGTGGTGGCAAGCAACACAGGGGCTATCGCGCTGTACGAGAGCTTGGGCTTTCGGCGGCTGGGCACGGTGCCAGGCGGGTATTTGACCGATGCGGGCCCCGAGGACATGCATATCTATTTCCATGCGACCGAGCAGAATGGTTCTGCGGATTCGGGCGTTTCGACGGTTCTGGGCGATGATGCCGCTTCAGGCGCCTGCGCGCCTTCAACAGCCCGCGCATGATAACCACCGCCGACATATTGGCGCTGCCGGCGATCCACGAATGGGAGCTACTGGCCGGCGCGCCTGATGCGCTGCAACGGCGCGTGATCAACCTGGGCATTATGGACGCGGCCGTGGGCAAAGATGCGTACGCCGACTACGTGCCCGGGGAGTTCATCCTGTCGAACATGGGTTTCGCACGCGACGATGCGGACCTCGCCGAGCGGTCGCTGGCTACCATGGTGTCGCGCGATTTGGCGGCCGTGGCCGTGCGCAATGTGCACGAACTGCCCATCAGCCAGCGCGTGCTGGACGCCAGCAATGCATCCGGCACGCCGCTGTTTCTCTATCGCGGCGAGTACTATGAGCAGGTCATTTTCCAAGGCATGAAGCTGCTGGAGCGCGACTGCGCTGACGCCGATATCGCACACCTGATTGACGGGCTGCTGCGCAATCGCACGCCTGAGCAGACGCGGCAAGTGTTTTACGAGGCGTTGCGTGCGACGGGTGCCACCATCCAATGCGCTGTGTTGCAGCCAACTGCGGCCGACGAGGCATCGCTGTATGCGCAGATCGATGACCTGGTCAGCGTGACCGATCAGATCAGGCGCACGTGGGAGCGCGTGGAAACCGCGAGCGTGTTTCGTTATCACGACTGCGCCATCATGGTGATCACGTACAATCGGCCGCCTGCTGCGTTCCAAATGGAGTCGGATTCGGAGTTCATTCAGCTGCTGCGGCCCTACGGGCGCATTGTGTGCGGTATCAGCGAAGAGGTGCCGCTGGGGCAGGGCGATTTGGCGGTGCGGGAGGCGTTTGGCGCGCTGGGGGCTGCGCGGGCGCAGGGCGACACGCTGGGGGCTGCGCGGACGCAGGGCGGCACGCTGACGGGAGACACTTCACCCGGTAGGAATCGCACCGTGCTTCGCTGGGCTGATATGCGCGTGGGCGCTTTTCGCGATGCGGCGGCACAGGATCGCCTGATCACGAGCACCTGTCAGCTCTATCAGCAGATGCTTGCGAATCACGACGAGCAGCACGGGTCCGACCTGCTCGCGACCGCACGCGCGCTGGCTGATACGGTGGGAGATGTGCGTGCGGCGGCTGAGACTCTTTTTCAGCATCCCAATACCGTGCGTTACCGCCTGCTCAAACTCAAAACGATTTTCAACATGGAAGACGCCACCGACCGCGAGCTCACGCGGTTTCTTATGCTGGTGTTCCTTACGTAAGTCTGATCTGGGGTGAGCCTAATCTGGGCTTAGCGTATCTCTCGCGTATGACCTGGTGCTGTCTCGTTTGGATGCTGCGTACTATCAGGCTACTGGCCTACTGGATATCTTCTGGAGGTGTTCCAATATGGCCATTGCGTACTACTGACATATTTCTTCTAAAGGTGTTCTTGCGTGGCGACCGCATGTCACTGGCGCGCAACCCCTCTCGCTCCTATCCCACTCCTATCCCACTCACCCTCCCTTCCTTCCTACCTCAAACTCTCTCTTCTTCTCTTAACCCTCTACACCATCCTCCCACCCCTCCACCCTTACCTCTCCTCCTCCCCCTTCCTTCCCCCTTTCACCTCCCCCAAGACGCGTAACTTCTGATGCTTGTAACCTCTGAGGTGCGTGATTTCTGAGACACGCAATTTCTGATGTATGCCTAGTTCGTCTTTTACTTGTTTTTTGTTTGCGTCTGATCTGTTTCTGGCTTACTTCTTAGCTGAATCCTATCTATATCTGACCTCCATCTAACCTCGTTCCAGCACCACTCCTATTTTATGTTTCACCTGTTCAAAGGCGTAAAATCGTCTCTTGCAAGAGCTCGCAAACATGCTATCCTGCGACGATGGCTATCATCTTTTCCCACATATCGGCTTTGGAATATCTGCGAAGCGAGAGCGCCTTTGTCGGCCTAGACGAGCGACGTTCCGACCAGCTGACCGTGCATCGCTTTCCCCCTTCAAAGTGCGATACCTTCCGGAAAAGCGCGCCCTCCGGCAGAGACGCTCTTGATCAGGCATCCTGCTTCCATGGATACATGTCACGACCCGTGCACATCATGGCCTCAAGCGCTGCTTCCCGCTGCAAAACCCACGACGTCATCTGTCACGTGCACGGCAGCCGCCTTCCAACAGGATCCCTGATCCGCTCGAACACGGACGGCTTTGTCTGTGCACCAGAGCTCTGCTTCATTCAAATGGCCCAGCTGCTCTCGTTCGTCGACACCATCCAGCTCGGCTTCGAACTTTGTGGCACCTACGCAAAAGGCAACGCTGCGTCCGAGGGCGTCCCCGCGCGCAACCCCTTGACCACCCCGATGCACCTACGCCGCTACATCGAGCGCTACCATGCGCGAAGTGGCACTCAACGCGCCGTCCATGCGCTGCGCTACATACTTCCCGGATCAGCGTCTCCTATGGAAACCGTTCTGGCGATGCTCTTGCACCTGCCCAAGCGATATGGTGGCTACGGATTGCCTGCGCCAAAGCTCAATTACCCCGTAGAAACAACCCAGACCCATTTCGGAGAGCGCCAAGCGCGCCAACGGATATGCGATCTGATCTGGCCAGACAAGCTGGTTGCCGTGGAGTACGACAGCGACCTTCATCACCGGGACGACCAGAGCATCGCGCGCGATTCCATTCGGCGCGTTGAACTTGAAAACGCTAATGTAAGCGTGGTGACCGTAACGAGAGCCCAGGTTTTCAACCTGACGAGGATGGACGAGGTCGCTGGTTTGCTTTTTAAGCTGCTCGGCGTTCGCTTTCAAAAACCAAGCGTGCACTGGAGAGCGGAGCAGAGGCGTTTGCGCGACGAGCTCATCCCGCATTTTCACTGAACGGGAGCGCAATTCCAGCGCTTTACCATCGGTTGCCTCTACGTTTGCAAGCAGCGTCAGTGGTGATATGGCCTATAGTGATGCAGCTCACGTTGGTGCAGCCTGCAGTGCCATATCTTACAGTGACGCGACCGACGCCTCCACTGTCCGCTTCCCACTCATTTCGCCTTTACAAATAGCGCCGAATGAACAGCTGGCCGCGCTATCTAGCGTGATTTCCGCGTTTCGCTATCAGTTATTCTCGCTCTTGCAAGTACCAACGTCATTGATGCATTCTGCACCCTTACGTTTACTGTCGTTTATATCTGCCCGTATGCTGATCTTTCTTGGACTATCCATGGGCACTTGTCTTTCTCGAGCCATCTTAGCGCGCATCGATTCTTCTTGGGCTATTTGGGCGTATGTTGGTCCCGTCTGGGCTATCTGGGACGTACGATGACCATCTGCACGTATACTGTTTTTAACCATCTGCGTGTGCGTTGATCCTTTGGATCTCTACGCATGTATTGATCTTTCGTAGGCTATCTGAGCGCGTGTTGACTCTTTTTAGGCGTTTTGCCCTCTTTTTTGGGAATTTCAGCCGCTAATGCGAGCCAAACGATCCGCTTTCAGCATGTCGGAAAGCATATCGAAAAAACCCCAGGCTCCTGAACAGGGAAAACGCAACAACGCCAAAAGACGTATCGCAAAGACAACGTATTGCGACTCGCATTAGCGGCTGAAATTCCCAAAAAAGCCAAAAATCCCAAAAAAGAAGAAAATGAAGGCTGCGAAAAAGAAAAGATGCGGGAATGCTGCAGCAGGCCGCCTTGTCAGCTCAAACAGTCGCGCAGCCAAAGCAATCATTCAACAAATGTACTGGTTTAGCGGCACAGCCAAAGCAATCATTCAACAAACACACCTGTTTGGTGGCGTAATCAAAGCAATCATTCAACAAACGAACCGGTTGGTAGTGCGGCTAGAGCAGTCACTCCACAAATGCGCCAGTTTGGCGGTTCCACAGGTGCGCATACTCCCCGCCAGCCTCTACAAGTTGCGCATGCGGCCCGTCCTCCACGATGCGCCCGCGTGAAAGCACCACGATACGATCCAGACTTGCCACCGTAGACAACCGATGCGCCACCACAATGGTCGTGCGTCCTGCCATCAGCTTGCGCAATGCGTCCTGCACCAGCGCCTCGCTCTCCGAGTCGAGCGCGCTCGTGGCCTCGTCAAGCACCAAAATAGGCGCATCGGTCAGCATGGCACGCGCAATGGCGATACGCTGGCGTTGCCCACCCGAAAGTTTCACGCCGCGCTCACCCGTCAGCGTGTCAAAGCCCTGCGGCAGTCGCTCAATAAACTCAAGCGCATTGGCCCGCTCGGCAGCCGCGCGGATTTCGTCCGGCGCGGCATCGGGCCGCCCATACGCAATGTTCTCCGCAATGGTGCGGTGAAACAGCATGGCCTCCTGCGGCACATACGCAATGTTGCGCCGCAAACTCTGCTGGGTAACATCGGTCACACTCTGGCCATCCACCAAGATGCTACCCTGCTGAATGTCGGCCAGTCGCAGCAGCAACTTGGTCAGCGTGGTTTTCCCGGCGCCGCTCATACCCACCAGCCCCACGCGCTGGCCAGCCGGAATGTGCAGATTGAAGTCGTCGAACACCACCGTGCGCACGCCGCCATCGGTATAGCTGAACCCAATGTGGTTGAAGTCGATATCGCCCAACTCCACGACGAGCGGCCGCGCGTCGGGCGCGTCGTCCACCAAGCGCGGCTCATCCAGCACGGTGATCATGCCACTGGCGTCGCCAAACACCTGATTCAGACGTTGCAACCCCGTATTGATGAAGTTGAACTGATTGGTCAGTGTGTAGGTGTAGGTGAACATCATCACCAGCGTACCCGCCGAGATGCCAAACCACGCGTTGCCACCCGCGATGAACACCGTGACCACGCTCATGATGACCACCGTGATGGCGGCCGTGATCACCCCGCGCGCGATGGATGACATCATGCGCTTGCTGTCGCGCGCCACCACGTCGCGGTTCGCGCTGTCGAAGAGCTCGCGCTCGTGGTCCTCGCGGCCGCACGTCTTCACCGCCAAAATGTTGGTGACCGCGTCCGACAGCTCGCCCGACAGGCGATTCTGCGCAGCGGCGGCCTGCTCGTTGAGGTGCAGGATGCGCTTGTACATGATGTACGACACGCTGCCGTACACCGCCAGCAGCACCATCAGCACGCCCACATACACCGGCACCAACGGCAGCAGCAGCGCGCACGTGAACACGACCGAGCATATGACCGGCAGAAACGGAAACGTGATGGTGTTGAGCAGTAGCGTGTAGGCAGCCATAAACTTTGTGGTCTGACTCACCAGCGTGCCGCCGAAACGGCTGGAATGAAACGACATGGATTGGTTGGACAGTGCGTCGAAAGCCATGGTGGCCAGGTCGTAATTGGCCGCAATTTGAAGTTTCCACATGGTGAGATCCTGCAATTTGCTGCACGCCTGGCCGCATAGGTTGATCAGGATCAGCGCGATGATATACGGCCCGAACACGGGAAAGACTTGGTCGGCGGGCACGGGGCCAGCGCTGACGCGATCGACAATAAGGCCCATCACGTACGGGTTGCCATACGTCAAAAAGCCGACGAAGCCGATGGTGGAGGCCATCAGCCCCAGGAAAAGACCCAGATGCTTGCGCGTGGCTATCCAGTAATAGTGCAGTGTCCGGCGCGTTGTTGAAGAGGCCGTGGGTGCGTTCGTCGGCGCAGGCGTGGCCGTGGGTGCGTTCGCATCGGCGTCTGCTGTTGAAGCATTCGGGGATGTGCCTGCGTCTGAGCCTGTGCCTGCATCTGTGCCTATGCCGGCGTCTGGGCCTGAACCTATGCCTGCGTCTGAGCCTGATCTCGTGCCTGTATGTGTATTCATGGTCATGAGGTCAGTATACTGCGCAGCGCTCACCGGTGCATGAGCCGCCGTGGGTGCCCGCACCTGTGTCTTCGCGCGCTTGCCCGTGCACCGCCGCGCCCGTGCACCGCTGCGCCCGTGCACCGCTGCTATGCAAGCCGTATGTACGCGCGCGGCACGCCGCTTACTTTGTTGTCACATTCCGCACAAACGACCATCCGCTTGCTATATTCGGCCCAACGCATACGAAAGCGAGGCCGCTCATGAAAAACCTACTTGGCAGCTACAGCGACAACTTCGCCGTCGCCTTGGGATTGTGGCCGGTCGCCTCGTTCATACTGACGCTGCCCATTCTGGCATACCTGTATCACCGCGATGGGCGCATCCGCTTCGCATCGGCCGTGGCCACTTACCTCAGCGTGCTCTACGTGCTGGGCCTGGCGTGCTTCACCCTCTACCCGCTGCCGTCGGGCACCGAAGGACCGGGGCTCACCTACGGGGTGCCGCCGCAACTGGTGCCGCTGACCTGCCTGTCCGATGTGGCGAAGGACGGCCTGCCCGCCGTGTTCCAGATCGTCGCGAACGTGGTGCTGTTCGTGCCGCTAGGCTTCATTGCCGGACGACTGCTTCGCCTGCGGTTCGTACCTACGGCGCTGCTTGGGCTGTGCACTTCGCTGCTCGTGGAAATAGCGCAACTGACCGGCTTCTTCGGCCTGTATCCGTACGCCTACCGCATGTTTGACGTGGACGACCTGCTCACCAACACCACCGGCGCCGTGCTCGGCTACGCGCTCAGCGTGCTGGCGGCGCGCGTGCTGCCCGAGACCGTGGAGGACGTGCCCGCGAAAACCAGCCATCCCACGCTCATGCGCCGCGGCGTGGCGCTGTGGATCGACTCGATGATCATAGGGTTCGGCATGGTGCTGATCTTCTTGGTGGGCGATCTGCTGATTCCGCTGATGGGCATACACGATGTGCTGGCATACTACGGCGATGCCGCCTTTGAAGGGCTCAAGGTGGTCGGCCTTGTCATATTGATCATTCTGACACTCGTCGTGGAGGCCGTGATACCGTGGCTCCACGGCGGCTCCACTCCTGGAGGCGCCTTCGTGCGCATGAGCTTTGAGACGCGCCCGCGCACCGGCTGGCAACGCGGGCTGTTCTATACGCTGCGACTGGCCACCTTGGTACTGGTCGCGCTCTTCCCCTGGATGCTCTTCGTGCTGCTGGCTTTCTACGCCGTGCGGCGGCAGATGCCCTACGACCTGCTGCCCGCGGACCCGGCGATGCCAACTGCGACGACGGGTGGCACGACGACGGCAGTAGTCGCTGCGGCGGATGCGGCGGGCACTGTGGCGAATGCTGCAGTGGACACTGCGGCGGATGATGATGTGGGCGCGTCTCGCCCCTACGCACTTGGAGCGAAAGCATCTGAAACAACCGCATCTGACACGCGGACGCTCCGCCAGACAGCGCCCGACCACCAGGCCGCAGGTCAGGGCGAATCCAAGGAACAGAACGCGTCACACGCTCAGGGCGCGCTCAAGCCGTTTGCATCCGGGCCGCACCACCATCGCTGCGCGCTTATCGCGGCCGCAGGGTTACCTGGCCGCTCATCATAGTGATGTCGAAGCGGCTCGGCGCGCCAGATTCAGACGCGGTTCCACGCGAGCTGCCCGAAGCGGCGGCATCGTCTGCGGAAATAGCGCCTGAGGCCGCAGCGCTGGAAGCGGCGCTGGCATTCGAGCTGTTGGTGCTGGAACTGGCACCGCTTTCCGCATCGCGCGCCATGCCATAGATGCCCTGCCCCCCGTTCTGCGGGAAGTCGCACGTGAACGACCCAGACATCTTCTGTAGCTGCACGGTGAACAGGCTGCTCTCCGGCAGAGCCACCTCAACGTGCCCGCTTGCCGAGCTGATGTAAGCGCTTTCCGGGCAAGTTTCCTGGCAGTCCACCACCACATCGCCGCTGGCAAGACTTATGTTGAGCTGCTGCGCCACCGGTCCAGCAAGGCGCACATTGCCGCTGGCCACATCAAGGTTCAGCGCATCGGCGCGCGCCACAGCCGCGGTCACCTGGCCCGAAGCCAGATTCACGCTCAGCGAATCGCAGCCAATCGCCCCGATCTCGTAGCTGCCTGACGCCCCGTTGATGACAACGTTGCCCAGCTGATCGGCCACGCTTTCCGGAATGCTGATCTTGAGATTCTTCCGGGCGAGCGACGAGCAGCCGTACAGCCACCCCTCGCGCGGGCCGTAACTGACACGCAGCGTGTCGTCCTCAAGACTCCAACGCATGCGACGGCTTTCGGGAAGCGAGGCACCGTTTTCCTCAGCGCACACAATGCTGTTCGAAGCCGCTTCTTCGTCGGCCGTGGTATCGATGACGACGCTGCCCGCCGCCCAGTCAACCTCAAGATTCTTCACGCGCGCGGCATCAACCTCCGCGTTGCCCGCCTCAGGCAGGTCGTAGCTCTCATAGGTCTGCCAGAAAATGTCATTGGCATGGTGCGCCGCCATGGAACAGCCACGACTGCATCCCACGATGCCGCCGCACAGCACTACGCATAGCAGAATGACGAGCAGGATCTTCACGTATGACGCTGTGGTCAATCTAGTCATGGTGGACCTCGCTTTGCGTTGGGGCCTGTGCGGGAACTTGCGGTTCAACGTGCGCAGGGGCCTGCGATGCGGCCTGTGCGTGGACTTGCGGGCCACCGTGAGCCGCAATGTAGTTGGGATCGTGCGCGATGATATTGAACACCCAGTAGTAGAACGGGATGGTCAAAAAGATGACCCACGCCGGATGCCAAAGATCCAGGAAAAAGCCGAAGAACAGGAACACCACCACGCACAGGAGCGGATACGGGAACGTGCGCCACGCGCGGCTGGTGTGGAAGGAAGCAGTACCGGCAGCAGCTGCGGGCGCGGGTGCAGGCGTGGCTACTGGCTCAGGTATGGGCGCAGACTGGGCATGCTCTGGTTGGTCCCCTAGGACAGCTTGGGCGGCCACTTCATCAACAGACGCTTCCTGCGTTTCCGCAGCCATTTCGTTCGCAGGCGTTTCCTGTGCTCCCGCAGCTGATTCGTCGGCAGACGCTTCCTGCGTTGTCGCAACTACTTCACCAGCAAACGTTTCCTGCGAATCTCCGGAAAACACCTCTGCGCCTCGCACCAATTCGTCAAGCGATACCTTGTAGAGCTGCGAGAGTGCGACCAAGTTCCCGATGTCGGGCGCCGACTCGGCTCGCTCCCACTTCGACACCGCCTGACGCGACACCCCGATCTTCCCAGCCAGATCCTCCTGACTCAGCGCACGAGCGCGCCGCAGCTCGATCAGGCGATCGGCGAATTCGTAACTCATAAAACTCCCTCGGTTATTCGCTGCCATCCTCTTCGCCTTTCGAGTATGCGGTTGCGGGTCCTGTTGCATAAGCAACATCGGTGGTCATTTTGACAAAACAGACGTGCAACCGCCAGTTGCGCGCATTAATGCCCTGGTAGATCGTTTTTCTGTTGACCGTGAAACTTTGTTACGTGCTCGGCGTCGGATGTCTGATGCCGGGGCGTCAGGTGCCAAGCTTCGCGTTATCCGACGGTGCCGTAACCTGGCCTAGCTCACCAGAGGCGCGCGCCTGTCTGCCCCACGAGAGTTATCCGACGGTGCCGTACACCTGCCCCCACGCATGGCCGGAAATGGCTGAGTTCAACTGTATGGTCAGCTTCTGACGCGTGTACTCGCCAGGAGGCAGCAGGTTGACGATGCGCAAAAGATCGTCGGGAAGATCGGCCGACTCAGCCGCCATCACCACCTGCAAGCGCGAAACGACCGGACCCGCAGGTTCTTCGGGGAAGCCGGGGGAATCCTCTTCGCCGAACAGCTGATCGATCACCTGTTGAAGCGCACCATAATGCTCGCTTTTCTCTCTGTTACTGGGCATCTAGTGCTCCAATGCTCGGCTGATCTTCGCACGAAGACGGGCGGCCACGTCGTCAAGTGCTTCGGGCTCGCCGCTTTCGTGGCGGGCGGCCAGCTCGGGGGGCAGCACCACATCAAGGTCGTCAGTAGCAGCCACCAACGCACCGGTGTACGCCGGGGTCGCATCGCCAGTAGCGCGCAGGAATTGAGCGCCCGCCGCACGCAAGGCATCCGCCACGTCCACCATATCATCGGGTTCCGCATACGGGCCCGCAGCCATCGCACCGCGAACCTCGTTGCCGGAATCTGCTTCGTTGTCGAAATCGGCCGCGCTGGGCGCGCTGACCTCTTCTTCGAGGTTCCGTTTGCGCACTTCCAGCTGCACCAGGATGGGCAGGGCGTACTCTGCGCGAATGCTCTGCGTCATGCGCACCGCCGCATCAAGGGGCGCCGCCGTGCTCAAACCCAGCACCTGCGCGCCGTACTCGGCCATCACACCAACGGCGTCGCGCAGCGTATCTCCGCTGGGCAGCATGTCGGCTGCATCCACCTGCACCGATGCCAGCACGGGCGCATCGCTCACTTTCCGCAGCCCGATCAGCGCGCACTTCAAGTCCACCGCGCGCGTGAAGCCATTCAGGAAGAAGGCGTCGAAGTCCTCGCCGTCGAACAGGCGCGCAGCCCGCTTGTATTGATCGCTGTTCTCGTTGAGCGAGGCGCGCGACGAAGGATCGAGCGGCAGCCCGCAGGGACCCAGCTCCACCAGCACATGCTGCGGGTTCTGCATGCGTACCACGCGCAGTGCCGTTTTCGCGAGCTCTTCGGCACGCTGCTCCATGCGCACCTGGGCGAGGCGCATGGGCGCAAGGCTGGCTGTGGGCGTCACCAGGCATTGCGCGCCTACCAGCATGTCGAGCTTGTAGGCTTCCTCGAATACTTCTGGCTCGAGCAACAGCGTTAGTTCGCCGTCGCGCTGCACGTTGAGCCCGAGCCGTGCGAGTTCTGTCCACACCGGTTCGCTCAACACGAGCATGTCCTTCAAGAACCGCAGTTGAATGTCCGCCATATTCTCCTGCCTATCAATACGTCGAACTACCTATTTCGTAAACTTCTCTTTATATCCCTCCATTATAAAGATGCTGCGCGAAGGAGCGTAGTAAGGCCGCAGCCCAAAAGCAGATTCGGCGGGTCCTCGCAGGCGCCCACCGAATCTGAAAGAACTTCAAATCTTATGAACCTTACACCTTCACCGCGCCCCAGCACCACAGTACGGCGCTGGAAGCGCTCATGGTCGTCCTAAGTCGCCCTTCCTAAGTCCCTAGGTCGTCCTTCCTCAGTTACCCTTCCTAGGAAGCGCTCACGACCGCCCGAGATGCCTAGATGGAGTGCTTCACGCGCTCGCTCTCTTCGGCGCGCTTCGCATCGTTGAAGCGGTCGAGCGTGCCCACCAGATACCCGGTGATGCGGCGGATGCGCTCGAAGCCCTGTCGGCCGTCATCTTCGGTGCGTCCACACTTCGGGCAGCTGTCGCCGATGATGCCGTTGTACCCGCACACCGGGTCGCGGTCGACCGGATGGTTGATGGAACCATACCCCATACCCGCTTCTTTCATGTAGCGAATGACCGACTCGAACGCCTCAAGGTTCTCGGTGGGATCGCCGTCAAGCTCGATGTAGCTGATGTGACCGCCGTTCGTCAGCTGGTGATACGGCGCCTCCACGTTGATCTTGTCGAAGGCGTTGATGTCGTAATACACCGGCACATGGAAGCCGTTGGTATAGTAGTCGTGGTCGGTCACGCCCGGAATAACGCCGTAGCGCTCGCGATCGATGCGCACGAAGCGCCCAGACAGACCCTCGGCCGGCGTGGCGATCAGCGTGTAGTTCATGCCGCGCTCGCGCGAGAGCTGGTCGCAGTAGCTGCGCATGTGCCCGATGATCTCGAGGCCCAGCCGCTGCGATTCCTGCGACTCGCCATGGTGCTTGCCCGTCAGCGCCACCAGGCACTCGGCCAGCCCGATGAAGCCCGTGGTCAGCGTGCCGTGCTTGAGCACCTCGCGCTGCTCTTCGTCATAGGCCAGCTTCTCGGAATCGATCCACACGCCCTGGCCCATGAGGAACGGCGCGTTGTACACCTTCTTGCGCGCCTGAATCTCGAAGCGCTCGTCCAGCTGCTTGGTGACCAGCGCCAGCTTGGAATCCAGCAGATCGAAGAACAGGTCCAGGTCACCCTTGGCACGAATGGCCAGACGCGGCAGATTGATGGACGTGAACGACAGGTTGCCGCGGCCAGGCGTGACCTCGCGCTCGGGGTCGTACACGTTGCCCATGACGCGCGTGCGGCAGCCCATGTAGGCGATCTCGGTTTCCGGCGTGCCCTTGTAATACTGCGCGTTGAACGGCGCGTCCAGGAAGCTGAAATTCGGGAACAGGCGCTTGGCCGAGCAACGCATGGCTAGCTTGAACAGGTCGTAGTTCGGGTCCTCCGGGTTGTAGTTCACGCCTTCCTTCACGCGGAAGATCTGCACCGGGAAGATGGGCGTCTCGCCGCTGCCCAGGCCCTCTTCGGTGGCCAGCAGCATGTTCTTGATGACCATGCGGCCCTCAGGCGAGGTATCCATGCCGTAGTTCACCGAGCTGAACGGCGTTTGCGCGCCGGCCCGGCTATGCATGGTGTTCAGATTGTGCACCAGCGCCTCCATGGCCTGGAAGGTGGCGCGATCGGTGTCGCGCACGGCGTTCTTGGTGCTATACGCCATGATGGTTTCAATAGCATCTGCGCTGATGCCCGCATCAGTCAGCTGCGCTTCCACCTGGCTTCGGAACGCATCGGACATCTCCAGTGCGGCCCACTCGCCCGTAGCCTCTTCCACCTTCGTCAGTACGTTCTGCACCAGCGCGCGCTCGTCGGCAACGTCGCACAGCAGATCGATGGCCTCGGCCATGTGCTTCTTGAACAGGCGACGATACGTCTTGCGCACGCCGTCGGCTAGGCCGTAGTCGAAATCGCACACGCTCTGACCGCCATGCTGGTCATTCTGGTTGGACTGAATGGCGATGCATGCCAGCGCCGTGTAGCTGGCGATATCGTTCGGCTCGCGCAGCACGCCATGACCTGTGGAGAATCCGCTCTTGAACAGCTTGCGCAGCTCGATCTGGCAGCACGTGGTGGTCAGCGTGTAGAAATCCATATCGTGAATGTGGATGTCGCCCTCGCGATGGGCCTTGGCGAAACGCGGGTCGAGCACGCACATCTCGTAGAACTGCTTGGCCGATTCCGAGCCGTACTTCAACATGGTGCCCATAGCGGTGTCGGCGTTGATGTTGGCATTCTCGCGCTTGAGGTCGGAGTCGGCGGCCTTGCTGAACGTGATGTCCTTCAGCGTTTGAATGAGGCGGCTATTCACATCGCGCACGCGGTTGCGCTCGGCGCGATACAGGATGTAGCTCTTGGCCGTTTGCACGAAGCCGCTCTCGATCAGCGTTTCCTCGACCAGATCTTGTACGCCCTCCACCGTGGGCGTGCCCTCGATGGCGCCGCTGTCGATCTTCTGGGCGACCTGATGGGCTATCTGGTCGGCGGTGCCGCGATCCTGCATGGCCGCGCACGCCTGAAACGCCTTCTCAATGGCGGCAGCGATCTTCTCTTCGTGGAACTCGGTCTTGCGGCCGTCGCGCTTGATGATTGCTTGTGGCATGTTTGAGCTTCCTTTCCGCGTCTCCGCGCATTATCCAGCCTGCTGCTATTTGTCCGGCTCCACCTGCGGAAACCCATATTCCATGAACATGATTTCCACAGCATTTGAACCGACTTATCCACAACATGTTGTGGTTGCTGCTCTTACCAGCGGGAATATATAGTATATTTCCGCGTGCGACGATGCAACCCCTTTTTAGCTAGATTTAGGTAACGGTTTCCCAACCCTGCAAAGCGGGCGGAGGGTCCCGCGCCTCTTATGTGGGTCTCCCACACCTTATAGACTTCGCCGTACCCGAGAGGACTCTGCGCCTTCTAGGCTTCTTCGCGCCTTAGAGGGACCCTGCATCTTGCAGAGCCCTCCTCTACCTTATCTACCTTATATATAAGAATATAAGAAAGGGCGCACGAGGCGCCCTTACCCTTGCTCACTCTGTCCGATCGAGGCGCAGCTGCGCAATCGCGCCCTCAAGGCCGCACGCAGGCACAGTCTTGCGACCGCAGCCCCACAACCGCACCCTCGCGGCCGCAGCCGCCTTACTGCTGCTGCTTGATCCGATGCGCCGTTCTCAGCAGGCGCACCCCGATCACCGAGCACGTCAGTGCCGTGGTGGCCAACATCAAGATCAGCATTCGCTGGAACATCTCATCGCCTGTCCGCGCGAGCAGCGCACCCTTGCGCGGAACGTCCGGATTCTGGCCGTCGCCCGTGCCCGGCAGCCTCGGATCTCCCGGAACGTTCGGGTCATCCGGATCATCGGGCGTCTCGCCAGCCTTCTGATCCACGACGCGCACCGTGTTGCGCACCGAGAACAGCGCGCCCAGATCGATCCCTTCCAGATCATCGGCATGCACCGCACTGGCCGCTCCGTCGCCTTGTTCCTCCTGCGCTGCGCGCATCGTCTGCGTATCCTGCTCGATATGCGGGCGCACGAAGCCCTCTTCCGCCCGGAACAGCGGACGCTGCTCGCCATAGGCATCCATACAGCCAATGCCCTCGGCCAATTCCTCGTCGGAGAACTCGCCCGGATGCCCGTAGCTCACCAGCGCGTTGTCGTCACCGTATACCAGATTCATCTTCTTTTCTGTCCCCCTCCAATCGTCGTTGAAAGCGTCGAAGTTCAAACTGCTGCCCTCCACGCGCCCATCGTCGATCGACTGGTCTGCGTTGAACTTCAAGCTGGGCTGCGTTTCTGCCTGCGACGTGATGAAGCGCAGCGTCAGATCCACATCCGTGCTGGATGCAAGCTTGGTCATGGTAGCGCTCAGTTTGCCCACGCCCGCCAGCACGTCTACCCCATCATCAGAGGTGCCCGCATCAGCATACACCCCGTACAGCCCTACCACGACGGGGATAATGGTATCGTTGCGCTCATATCCCGTGGGTGCCTTCACTTCACGCAGATACAGCGCCTTGCCCAGCAGATCGTTCCCCTCAGAATCGATCCACAGCGTCTGCGCCGTGCCCTCACCATCCTCAACGTACGGCGCGAACACGATGGTGCCGTGCTGGTTGTCGGCCGCATCGCCATTATGCGGAACACCGGTCACGCCCGCCGCGTACACGGGCATCACGTTGCCCGCAGCATCCGTCACGCTGGTCACGTGGGCATCCTCGATGGTGGCATCCGCCGCACGCTCGGCATCGCCGCGGCTCTCGAACAGCGCGAACGCCGCGCCATCGATGCGCTCGCCAGCCTCGTTCGTCTTCCACAAGCGCAACTCGCGCTGCTCGTTGGGAATATAGATGATGGGCTGGAACGCCCGGTCGAAATCGCTGGCATCAATGGGACGGAAGCCGTCGCGCTGCCCCGTGATGGTCGCCAGCACGCGGTCGAGCCCCTGGTCGGCCACCTTCTGAGCCAGCTGCTCGTAGCGCGCATGAGAGTTGGCCGCATCCACGCCAGCCGCCTTCAGCGCCTCAGGGCTGATGACCGCATACACCATCTGCAATGTGCCATCTGGATCATACAAACGGTAGTCGTCGGCAACGCCGGGCAGCCCTTCGATCTGCCCGGTCAGCGACGCAAGCGAACTGTTCCAGCTCAGGTGCCACGGCTTGCCCGCACCGGTCGCCGCACCAGCCGCCTGCTGCAACGCAGCTTCCAGCAATGCGCGTGCGTCAGAGCCAGCCACCGCCTGATATCCCGCGGTCACATCGCCATATAGCGGACGCCACCCCTCGTCGGTGACGATGGTGGGCACGGTCACCACCAACCCGTCGCGCTGCGTCTGAGAGCTCACGTGGTCGCTTGGATCCACCGTCAACTCGCCGTTGTCGTACGTGGCGTAATGAATGTCGCTATCCACCGTCACGAGCGACGCAAATCCAGCGCTCGCCCCGGTCTGGTAGGTGTTGTTCACCACCAGCATGCCGGTGGCGGGCAGATAATGGAACAGCACGTCGGTGCGCATCTGGCGGTACCCCGGCGGGCGCTGCGTTTCGCGCAGCACGTACAGCCGACCGCCGTTCATGCCCAGCTGCGCCGCCCGCTGAGCGAAGTCGAGCACCTCAGAGGCGGGTTGACCGTTCGCATCCACCTGATAGAACGACGACATGCCGGTCGCATCGGTGGTCAGCATGGCCACCGGCGCGCTGCTCATGCGATCCGCCACCTCTTCAAGGGTCACCTCGGCCAGGCCCTCTTCGGTGGTGCCCGTCGGCGCATCCACGGCGTACAGCTCGAAGCTGGCCTGCGCCACCGGATTGCCGTCCTGATCCACCTTGGCTATCTGGGCCGTGGGCCGCTTCACATCGGTCACGCGCACGGTATTGCGAATGGCGAACACGTTCACCAGCGACGCATCCGACAGCAGATCCGCGCTCACCCCGCGGTACGGCCCCGAGGCCAGCGCGCGCTCCAACGCTTCGGTGTCCTGCTCGGGCGCCGCACGCACGAACCCGGTCGCCGTGCGGAACAACGGGCGCTGATTGCCCGCCGCGTCGATGTAGCCGATGCCCGCTTCCAACTCAGCTTCCGTGAAGCCATCGGGCGAACCGTAATCCACTAGCGCGTTGACCCCGTATTCCAGGTTCATCCGGTGGGTGTCGCTGGCCTGCCAGCTGCGGTTGAACACCTCGAACGACACGCTCTGCGCGCCCGTCGGCACCGCCGAGCTCTCCTGCGTCTGCATGACCGACGTGATGTAGCGCAGCGTCAGGTTGAAATCAGGCGATGCGGCGTACTTGGTCATGGTGGCGCTCAGCTTGCCCACGCCTGCCAGCACGTCCACGCCATCAGCCGTCGTGCCCGCATCAGCGTAGATGCCGTACTGGCCGATCACCACCGGAATGATGGTGTCGTTGGGATTGAACCCGGCTGGCGCCTGTATCTCTTTCAAGTAGAGCACGCGGCCGTTCTGGCCGTCGTCGCCCACCGTCCATTCGGTATGCGCAGCGCCCGCACCATTGGTCACGTACGGCGCGAAGATGAGCATACCTTCAATGTCATCGCCTTGGTAGCGCGTTTCCGCCCCGCGCAGATCGCCGGTCACGCCGGCGGCATACGCATGCACCTCGTTGCCGGCCGTATCGTAGATGCGGGTGACCGCATCGTTGCCGTCGATGTCTGCGCGCACGGCGCTCTCAGCATCCTCTTTGCTGCCGAACAGGCCGAAAGCAGCACCATTCACGCGGTTATCGTTTTGATCCACCTTCCACACGCGCAGCTCGCGCTGCTCGTTGGAAACGTTGATGAGCGTGCGGAAGTTCCGCTCGAACTGATTCAGGTCGTTGGCCTCAATGGCGTTGAAGCCGCGGGTGCCGAACGCCCCGGAAGCCCCCGACGTGGGCGTGCTCACGATCTCAGCCGCGGCTGCGCGCACGGCGGCATCCAGCTGCGCCTCGGTGGGCTGGGCCACCCCCGCCAGATGGTTGCTCACGCGCTGAGCGAGCGAGGCGTACTTGTCGGCCTCTTCCATGCCCGTGCTGGCGAACGCATCGCTTGAGATGATGCCGTAGATCATCTGCATGTCACCGTTGGGGTTGTTCAGGCGATACCGCGTGGGATTGCCGGGCAGCTCAGAGAGCGTGCACACCACCTTGAGCGGCGATCCGCTCGTGCGCTGCGCTTCCTCGTGGTAGGACGCCAGGCGCCCCTCGTCGGTCCATTCCAGATACCACCCCGGTACGCGCGAGCCAGGCTGCTGGCTCAGATACGCCTGGTGCAACACCGCCTCGAGCATGGCCTGGCGCATGGCGTTCACGTCCGTGGCGTCGTAGGAGATGGTGGTCAGCTTGTCATTATTGTTGCCGTAGATGGGCTTCCACACCCCGTCGGATTCCTGCCGCAGCGTGGGCACCGCCACCACCAAGCCACCGCTCTGCTGCGCGATGCTGACCGGCGCGTCCGTGTTGACGATGGTGCCGCTGGCCGCATCGTAGCTGCCGTAGCGCAGGTGGTTGGGCGCCGTCTGCGTGACGTAGCTGTTGAAGCTGGCGTAGGCGCCGGTGTCGTAGCGGTTGTTCACCACGAACGTGCCCGTTTCGCGGTCGAAGCGCATCAGGATGTCAATGGGCATCATGCGATAGCCCGGCGGCGCTGAGCTCTCGCGCAGAACGAACAGCTGGCTGGCCACGTCTCCGGTAACGCGGTCGGCGAAATTGAACGGCTGGCCATCATCGGTGAACTGCGCTGTGCCGTCTTCGCGCGTGGTGACCGAGGTCAGGCGCGCAGCCGCATCGGTGCGGTAGGTCACGTTGTCAAGGGTGGCCTGGTCGGCGCCCGCTGCCGTGGTGGAGTCGACCGGATACAGGTCGAACACGGCGCCCTGCACGGGGTTGCCGTCCTGGTCGACCTTCTTGATCTGCTGATAGAGCTCGGGCTGCAGGTTGAAGCGCACCGACAGCGACGAGTCGTAGTTGCCGCGCTCCAGATAGAACATCTTGAGCGTGTGCGACGTATTGGACGCGAACGTGTTGCCGGTGAAGCCTTCGGAGGTGTCCTTGCCCGCCGATTCGAACATCTGCTTGATGGTGGTGGAGCGCACCGGCGCGGTGGTGATCTGGCCGTTCGAGCCGAACGCGGTGCCCAGGTTCACCGTGCCCGTGGAGAAGTCGATGGTGCCGTAGAGCTCGGAGTGGATGCCACCCAGATCGAGCACCAGCACATCGTCGATGAACACCCACATGTCGTCGTCGCCGATGAACTCGAAGGTCATGGGATCATCGCCCACGGTGCCGCCCACCGGCTGACGGAACGCCGTTTCCATCGACAGGCCCAGGTTATGATTCATGAACGGCTTGTTCTGGCCCTGGTTGCTGGCACTTCCTTCGGCCCCGCTGTTGGCCGCATACACGTCGCTCACCAGCTGGTCGCCCTCCACGCGGAACACTTCTTCGCCGGTGTTGAACGGGAAGAAGTTGCCCACGCTGTTCGCGTTGTCGGTGCGCAGGCCCGCGGGCGCGTCGTAGAGCACGAAGCTGTTGGCTTCGATGGTGCCGTCGCGGCCCTGCACCGGCTCGGCAGTGTACTGGGCGAAGTTCTTGCGCATGTTGTAGGTGTAGTAGCCGTCCTCCAGCTGGAAGAGGCCCTTCACGTCGGTATGCGTCTCGGTGCGGCCCGCCGCATCCGCCTGCGCGGGGTCGAACAGATACGACAGCGATCGGTTGCCATTCCACTGGTTCTGTACCGTGTCCGAGATGTTCTTGCCGCCCGCGTACGGGAACACCGGCTGCCCGTTGCTCCACTGAGCGTTCACGCGCACGGCGTTAGCGTACAGCGGCGGATTGCTCGCGTAGCCGCCCACCTGCGGCCACTCCATGATGCCCGCCACCAGCGCGCCCACGTTGTTCACGGCGCTCATGCCGTACACCGGCGTGCTCTCGGTGGAGATCTGTGGATAGCCGTCGGCGCCCAGCGTGGGAGACACGATGTTCTGGAAGCCGGGGTTGTTCTTGGCGAAGTCGCCCATGCCCGAACCCGAACCCGCGTTCCAATAGCCCATGTCGCGGTTCATGCCGTTGCCGAAAGTCAGCATGCGGCCGGTGTTGATGTTGGGGTCATCCGCACTACCAAGCCATTCGGAAGGCGGCAGGCTGGAGAGCTGTTCGTCGTTGCCCGCCTCGCTCAGGTACGAGGTGTAGTCGAACAGGTTCACTACCGTGTTGGCCGGATTCAGCCCGGTGAAGCGGTTCTGTTCGAGCACGCGCATCTGGGCAGGGTCGTCGGTGTCGATGCTCAGCGGCGCGATGGTCTCTGCGGCGGTCAGGTCTTGTACGGCCAGTGCTTCTGCAACGGCGCGGTCGGCCTGGTCGGTGTGGGCGCTGTTGATGGTGTCAGTGGTAGCGTCGGCATCATTGGTCGGCTCACCATCAGCATCGTCTTCAACATCACCCGAGGTGCCCGGAGCGTCCTGGTCAGCGGAGCCGTTCGCCGCGTCATCGGTGGTGTCGCCCGCATTGCCGGTGTCATCGTCAGATCCGCCCTCAACAGCGTCCGAATTGCCTGGCGCATCGTGCACAGAAGAGGTGGCGGAACCGTCCCCTCCATGCGCGCCATCCGAGGCGCCATCTGATGCAGCCTGAGCGATCTGCTCGAGTATCGGTGTTCGTAGTGACTCTTCCGCAAAAGCCAGCGCTCCTGCGGGGGCCGATGTGGTTGCCAACGCAAAAACAACCGCCATCGATATCGCCTTCGTGGGCAAACCGATCTTCTTCATGATCCGTCCCTCGTTCAACGATTCGCCCTGTGCAAGCGTAGACCAAAACACAGGTTCCCGAGCGGATCGAAACTACCCGTTGCTGTTCGAAATGTTGCGCCGCCGTACTAATGCAATGCTTGAAACGCTGCCGCGATGCGCGCGTCAGAACACCTCAAACATCACAACGCCTCATGCGCTGCAACATCCTGTGGGAAATAGCGTCGCTACACTCCCTCTGAGTCTTCACTTTGCGTTTTCATTGAGCCGTCCCTTGCTACTAGAAAACTTTGTTCTATGTCTTGCGTATCTTGCCCAGCCCGAAAGCTGGTTCCCGTTGTGCCTGTTTTATCAGACGATGGCAACTTAACAAGATGGTTTCAACTTTTTCAAGGGGGTGGCTTAGATTGCCGTGTTTTTCTACAGCATTTCCACACAGCGCTGACCCAGAGATTGGTTGATTGATTTCTATTGTCAGCCGAACAGACGGGGTATCCCGGATATTCAGCCATGATCAGCCGAACGCGTACGGATGCATCTGACCACGCTATGCCGCCTCTTTGTGCAGGTCGCCATTTGCTCGATCAGAGATGCTATTCCCTTCTGTCGTACGCACCTCTGACCGCATTGCGCTATCGCTGCGATTCCTTCAAAAACCGGACAAGCTGTGCTCGGGGAAAATCCTCTGCATTCGCATGCCGATGATAGAGATAGAAGAGCTCTCGCTTTCCGCTCTGCGCTTCGCCCTTCAAACAGCTTGACACATCGTCCAATTTGAATATAGAGCTATCACGGCAATCAGGAAAACTCACGAGCGTATTCCTAAAATCATCAGGATTGAATCCGCTCGTAAAGCCTTTCGAGAAGATCACGACGAAATCGAAAATGATACCGATGTGGCTACATTGCTCTTTCAGCTGTGACAGGAATGCGTTGATGCGCTCCAAGTTCCTCTTGCGCGCACAAGCCGCCCCATCCTCTTCTCCTAGCGTATCAAGCTCGCCGATCTCAGCTTGCACCCGATCGACGAGTTTCTGATCCAGCATCAGGTCCCCTTCGCAGAACTCGCTTTCGATGCTGTGCAGGATGGAAACGAGCTGACCAAGCGATTCTTGGCACCCTGCCTCATCGAAGAGCGCCTTGTATTCCGCCTCCGACTTCCATACAGGGTGTCGCCTGTCGTTGCGATCGAAGTACTCCTGCATGAACGAATTGGGGTATTTGTTCTTGGCAAGATAGACCACATCATCGTCGCACAGCAGCGAGATATGCACGTCATCGGCGAAAGTTTTACCACTTTCCTTGAGCGATTCTTCGCAAAAGAGCGTTTTGGCCGCATCGCCCCTACACAGTTTCTTGTCGATATATTTCATCGCATTCTGAATGAGGAATTGGTCGTAGATGATGACCGGATGCGACTGGATCCATTTCTTCTCGAAATCTCGCGCGTAGATCACGTTCTCTAGCACGCTGATCGCCGAGCTATGATAGACAAGTTCGTACTTCGCCTGAGCGGTCCTTTTGATCTCGATGCCCTTGAGAAGCCTTCGGTAGTCGATGGACGTTGATTCAAAACCGACCACGAACGAATCGCGGATGAGGTAGTCGAGCTTATCCACATCGATCGTCGTCGAATTGAGAAGTCGTACGAGGATGTTATCGATCTGCTCATCCAAACCAAGCCCGAACGATCCTTCATCATGCACGTATCCTGTGATGCACCGAGCAAAAAGGGCTTTATCGGGTATGGAAGCGCCAAAAAGATCCAATCCTAAGATGACGCTCATGCGCTCATGTGGTGCCGCCGCAACACTGCGCATCTTGTCAACGCTCTTCGAAAAGATTTGATCGTTCACCGCCCTCTTCATCTGATCATCGAGCGTCCGAGAATCGCTTGCCACGTCGTAGAATTGCTCCCCCGCATGAGAGAAAGGTGCATGGCCCAGATCATGCAACAAGCAAGCCACCTTGAATGTTGCCAGCTTTTCTTCCACTTTTTCTGGAGCAAGTGCGAACTCTGGATCCTCTTGCAAGCAAGAAAGTGACGCGCCAACCGCTTGAGCAGCCAAGCCGCCAAGATAGTACACGCCAAGCGAATGGATGAAACGATTATGCGAGGCGGCAGGATAAAGCGGCCCATAGCTCGTCTGCACGACACGGCGCAATCGTTGGAAAGCCGGTGTGTCTATGAACTTCTCGAAAACGTCTCCGTCGATCTCAATATAACCGTATATCGGATCCTTGAGACGTTTCATACAGGTTCGACCTTGAAGCGCTACGCAGCAAGGATGATATCCAGAGCGCTCTCGGCATCAAGGGCTTTTTGCACCGGAACAGCTGCCGATCCGCGGAATCTGTCGATAAGATCCTGTTTGGTAACACCCTCGTTCAAGACCACAGCTGCCTGCGGAGAGGGATACGCTTCAACGTGCACAAGATCAGAACACCAACTGATGAAGGTATCCGTCCGATCGCGCGACATAAGGAGCACGGCAGATTCTTCGCTTTGACGAAGAAGTTCGACAACAGCGATGCCGTAATCGTAGAGAGATTCCAGAGAAACTTTGGTCGTATCTTGGTCCTTGCCCTTCTTTTCAGCATTCTCAAGCAAGGCGATAAGAGCATTGCCTGCAAGCGTCTCGATGCCAACGCTGTAGCACATGAGCGAGCCTCTCCTTCTCTGATGTAGGAACCAGGATACCATGCGATCGTCGATGCGAACGAAACTTTCGGTACGCGCGCTCTTCCTCGTAGTATGGCGCTTGAGCGCCATACTACGAGGAAGGCTTCGCTATCGTCAACGAAGCGATCCCGATAAACATTGTTTTCGCAGAGCATGCGCATGCCTGGACCTAAAGCGTCAATTCGCGAAGTTAGCCGAACAGCCGGAGGCGTGGATAAAAACTTGGACATCTGAGATGAGGAGATGTTGGAGTGGTCAAGATAAATTGGACGATTATTTAAGAATCTTCAGGCCGCTTCGCGCTCCAAGTCGCAAGGGGCATT
>NZ_CALPCC010000008.1 GCF_943192905.1 Adlercreutzia murintestinalis
TATTCAATCACCATCGCGTTGCCACCTGCAACCCCTCCGACACAATCTCCATATTTGATTTTGCGAGAGCGCGGCCGAAAACCATTAGGTCCAGCCACTTTGTTTTACCCGATCACCGTGGCTTTTTGCTCCATAAAAGTGACACACGTGCAAAAGCAACGTGCGTCAATGAAGAGGTGCTTATTCACAAGCAAAACGATCCGCGAGCGACTCCCTACAGTACCATGTTGCGCGCGATCTCCAAGGCATCTTCAATGCCAGCCGGGTTCTTACCGCCAGCCTGCGCCATGGTGGGTTTGCCACCACCACCGCCACCAATGGCTGGCCCCATGGCCTTGATGATCTGCCCAGCATCAAAGCCCTTCGCCACCGCTTCGTCGGTAGCCGCTGCCATCAGCACCGCCTTGCCGTCATTCTCGCCCGCAATGACCAGTGCTCCTGGCGCAGCCATGCGCGCCCGCACCACATCCCACAGATGACGCTGCCCACCGGCTTCTTGCGCTGGCGTCTTCGCAATAATGACCGGATAGCCCGCAGGCGCCTGCTGCGCCATCGACAACAGCTCGTTAATGCCATCATCCGAGACGGCCTCTTTGCCGCGTTTGGCTGCCTGTTGAAGCTCTTTCATGCTCTTGAGGTTCGAAGCGGTGCGCTCGGAGACGTCGAACAGCGGCACCTTCAACATGCTGGCCGTTTCGCGCAGTTCAGCTTCCATCTTGTCCACATACGCCAAAGCCCCGTAGCTGGTTACCGCCTCGATGCGCCGCGTATTTGAACCCACGCTACTCTCGCTCGTTATCTTCAGGAAGCCGATCTCAGCGGTATTGTTCACGTGGCAGCCACCGCACAGTTCTCGGCTGAACTCGCCTGCCTCCACCACGCGCACGTCGGTATCGTACTTCTCGCCGAACAGCGCCGTCACGCCGTTGGCGCGGGCCTCGTCGAGCGTGGTCTCGTAGATGGTGGTGGGCACAGCCTCCATGATACGGTCATTGGCAACGCGCTCCACCTCGGCTATTTGCTCGGGCATCATGGCCTCGAAATGCGTGTAGTCGAAGCGCAAACGATCAGGGCCTACATAGCTGCCAGCTTGGCGCACGTGATCGCCCAGCACCTGACGCAGCGCCGCATGCAGAATATGAGTTGCCGTATGGTTGCGCTCGATGGACGCGCGCCGCCGCGCATCCACGATGGCCTCCACCGTATCATCCGTGGCAATGCGACCGCCCTCCACCTTCACGCTATGGCGCACCAGACCCTTCTCGGGCGCGGTGGTATCTTCCACGTAGGCATGGACCTGCCCGTCAACGATGCGGCCGGTATCTCCCACCTCACCGCCCATCTCGGCGTAGAACGGCGTCGTGTCCAGGAAGATATCGCCCTTCTCGCCCGCTTCCAGCACATCAACGCGCTGCCCATCGCGCACCAGCGCAACTACCGTGGCGGGCGCTTCGGTGTGTTGGTACCCCACAAATGCGGTGGGTCCCACCTCGTTCAGAATATCGGCGTACACGCCGCCGTAGGTGCTCCATGCGGCCTCGGCATCTTTGGCGCCAGCGCTGCGAGCTCGCTCGCGCTGCGCCTCCATTTCGCGCTCGAAGGCGTCCATGTCTACCTGAATGCCGCGCTCGCCCACGATCTCGGAGGTGATCTCGACCGGGAAGCCATAGGTGTCGTGCAGCGTGAATGCCGTGGTGCCTGAAAGCGTCGTGCCCGAAAGCGTGGCGAGCTCCTGCTCTAGGTATGCCTGCCCGTGGGCCAGGGTGGCGCCGAACCGGTCCTCTTCGGCCATGATCAGCTTGCGCTCAAGTTCGCGGTTCTCCACGATCTCCGGGTACACGTCTCCCATCAGACGAACGATCTCGTCCACGTACTCGTTGAGGAAGTGACCTTCCACGCCGATCAGATGCGCTTTCATGATGGCGCGACGCAGCAGACGGCGCAGCACGTAACCGCGGCCCTCATTGCCGGGCAAGATGCCATCGGCGATCATGAAGGTGACCGCGCGACTGTGATCGGCCATGATGCGCAAGCTGAGATCCACCGTCGCGTCCTCGCCATAGGTGGCGCCCGCCAGGCGCTCGCCCACCGCGATCAAGCTACGCAGCACGTCGGTTTCGTAATTGGTCTGCACCCCTTGCAAGATGGCCGCAATGCGCTCCAAGCCCATGCCGGTATCAATGTTCTTCTTGGGAAGCTCCACCAAAGAGCCGTCTTCCTGGCCGTCGAACTGAGTGAACACGCAGTTCCAGTATTCAAGGAAGCGGTCGCAATCGCAGCCGGGCGCACAGTCGGGGCTGCCGCAGCCGAACTCGGGGCCCTGATCGTAATACAGCTCTGAGCATGGCCCGCACGGCCCCGTAGGACCTGCGCGCCAGAAGTTGTCGTCTTCGCCCAGGCGCGAGATATGGTCGTCAGGTACACCCAGATCCTTCCAGATCTGGATGGTTTCATCGTCGTCCTCGAACACGGTGAAGTACAGCTTCTCAAGCGGCAAGCCCAGCACGTTCACACTGAAATCAAGCGCCATGGTGCACATCTCGCGCTTGAAGTACTTGCCGAAGCTGAAATTGCCCAGCATCTCGAAGAAGCTGAGATGGCGACCGGTCGTGCCGATGATGTCAATGTCGTTGGTGCGCACGCACTTCTGCACGGTAGTGGTGCCCACGTAGGGCTCTTCCAGCTGCTTTTGCTGCAAGAAGTACGGCTTGAACTGCACCATGCCGGCACTGGTGAGCAACAGTGAGGGGTCGTCAGGAATCAGCGAGGACGAGGGCATGCGCTTGCAGCCCTTGCTCTCGAAATAGCTGAGGTACGCTTCGCGAATCTGCGCGGTTGTCATGTATTCCATGGGCGATCTTTCAACGGTCCGATAGTCTCCGATGCATTATATAGCTAAGCATGCGGTCCCGACCGCCCACAAGCCGCTCGGGACCCACGAAACGGCAATGTTCCATTACGTCTGCACAGTGCGCGACGTTTCCAGTGCCGCAGGGAGTCTGGTCGTCGCGAGCACCCCTGCCCTCGCCCGAACCCTTGACGCGCTTTCGCCCGAGCCTTTGGTGCGCTCTTGCGTACGTTTACGTTTTCGCCCTTGATCCGCTCCTGGTCGTGCTCTTGCTCGCGCCTTTGGTGATATTCACCTTTAGTGACGCTTTTGCCCTTTGCCCTTGTGGCTCTTCACCTTGCGGAACCGAGCGATCAGGCCGCTCTCGCTTTTCACCGGCTCGAAGCTGGAAGTAGCATCCATGAGCGGATGCGCTGAGCCGTCCTGATGTTCTTGCGGGGTGCCCTTGAAGAACACGCCATCCTCGCTGACCACCTGACGCCCGGTGCGCTTCTCGAAGTAATACACGAAGCACGACTTCATCACCGCAACCGCCGGAATGGCCAAGAGCATGCCCACTAGCGACCCTAAGATGCCGCTCATGGCTCCGCCGATAGCCGTGCCGAACATCATGGCGATCAGCGTGAGCGCCGGATGCACATCAACCGAATTGGACATGATCTTCGGGCTGATGAAGGTGTAGACGAACTGCTGAATCACGATGGTTCCGATCAGTGCGATGATTGCCGTCAGTGGGCTGACGAACACCGCGGTAATGGCCGCCGCCGCACCACCCAACCACGGACCGATGATGGGAATGATGTTGAGCACACCGGTAATGACACCCAGCGCAGGCGCATTGGGAATGCCAACCACCCCGAACAGAATGCCGCAAGCCACACCGATCAGCAGGCATTGCAAGATCATGCCTTTGATGTAGCCGCCCATGATGCGCGTGAAGGTGATATGCAGGAAATGCGCGTCGTCATAGTATTTGGGATCAAGAAGGCGCTTTATCTCGTTGCGCAAAGCGGGAAGCCCCATCAGGAACCAAAATGCGATGACCAACGCGAAGCCGATGGCCATAAACGCATTGGCCACGCCCGCGCTCATATCGACCATGGCGGTGGCAGCCCCCGAGGCCATGCCCGACGCCCAGCTCGACAACGAAGATGCTGCGCTGTCGATGAAGTTTTTCATGGTGTCGTTCTCGAACCACTGCGCATACTTTCCGTATTCGGTGTTGAACCAGTGGGTGATGTTATCCACGTAGGTAGGAATGCCAGACAGCAGATTGCGAAATTGCTCGGGCAAGCCGAACATGGGCGAGAACATCAGGAAGCACACTGCGGCGAGCACCACGAACATGATGAGGTAAGCGAGCGTGGTGGCCAGCATGCGATTCATGCCGCGATCAGCCATGCCATTGACAAGCGGACGCAACATGAAGATGAACAGCAGCGTCCAAATGATCATGCTGACGGGCAGCGCCAGCACGTTCAGGAGGTAGATGGTAACGCCGATCAGGATAATGGCGCCCACGGCGGCCCAGATGCGCATGAACCACCGTTTCAGCCTCTCGTCACCCGAGACGGTGGAGGGCAGAGCCGCCACGCGCTTCAAAGCCTGAGGGCGCGTGGCGGTATTCGATGCGTTTGTTGAGGATGCGCTATTCGGCTGCTTGTGCTGCGCCATTATGCGTCAGATCCTCATGTTGCGGTTCATCGTTGAGCGGTGCTGTGGTTTCAACTTTCACCGCGGTGTAGCCTTCGTTGACGCTTTCAGGCGCATCGCTGCCAGCCAAGTCGGCGTCAATGCCATCGAGCATAGCATCTTCCACGTGCTCAAGCCCTTCTGCCTTAGCCTTGCCCATTTCCTTCGAGACATCTGATGCGTGCTTGCCGCCAAGCTTGTTGCGCACCTTGCGGGTCAAAGAGTTCACCAGGTCCATAGGAGCGTTCGCCACGTTATCGACCGTATCGACCGCGCGAGTGACCGTGCCGGTTATCTGATTGACGTCTTGCAGGATCTCATCGACGCGCATGATCTCCAGATTCGCAGCATCCACCGTAAGCGATACGCGCTCGACCAGCGGTTTTGCGTCCTCGGTCAGCTGCTGCACATTGTCAAGCGTCGGCTCGATTTGCTTTTGCACGTCGTCTACCATGCTGCGCGTGCGACGGATGGTCAGAACCAGTTCAACGATGAACCACACGAGGGCCGCACCCACCACGATATACACGATCGGAAGGATCATATTGATGATATCCATGCTTCACGCCTCCTTCGCCAAGCTAACTTGAACAAGTATTCTATGACTTAGATTGCGATTTTGCGCGAGCATTCGTCAGCAGGTTGAAATGCCGTAAAGAAGATGCAGACAGACGGTCAGGCACGGGCACGGGCGCTACTCGCTCAAGTCGGCCCGATCGCGCGCGATGGCGTCGGTGCGATACGCCTCCCAACCGCGCTCGCCCGCCTGCCAGAAGGAACCACGGCTCACCCCGTCGGGCAGATACTGCTGATCGACCCAACCGCCCGGGTAGTTATGAGGATATTTGTATTCGCCGTAGTCATCCGAGCCAGGGCGATGTCGGTCGCGCAGATTGTCCGGCACTTGCCGCAGCGGGCCTTGCCGCACTTCTTGCAGTGCCTTGAAGATGCCGCACGCCGCATTCGACTTCGGTGCCAACGCCATATAGGTAGCCGCTTGAGCCAAGATGAGCTGGCATTCTGGATAACCGATGACCTCCGCCGACCTAAAGGCCGCCTCGGCCACCAAGAGCGCTTGCGGATCCGCATTGCCGATATCTTCCGCCGCCAGAATGAAGATGCGCCGCGCGATGAACTTCGGGTCTTCTCCCCCGTCGATCATGCGCGCCAGCCAGTAGAGCGCCGCATCAGGGTCGCTCCCGCGCATGCTCTTGATGAACGCGGATATGATGTCGTAGTGCATATCCTTATTCTTGTCGTAGGGCAGAGCGCGATGCGGTGTTGCCGTGCGCACCATATCCTCGGTGATAGCGAAAGGCCCCGCCGCTGACGCATCGTCGGTGGGACGGGCCAACTGCGCCGCCAGCTCCAACGTGGAGAGGGCACTGCGACCGTCACCCCCTGCTAGCAACACGATGGCTGCGCGCGCATCGTCCTCGAGCGTGAACGCGCCAGCAAGACCACGCTCTTCGGTGAGCGCGCGATCGAGCAGCTGGCCGATCTCAGCGTCAGAGAGCGCGTGGAGCTCCACGATGCGGCTGCGGCTCAGCAGCGCCGAATTGACTTCAAAGAAGGGGTTTTCCGTGGTAGCGCCCACCAGCACCACCACCCGGTCTTCCACCGCATGCAGCAACGCATCTTGCTGGCTGCGATTGAAGCGGTGTATCTCGTCTACGAACAGGATGGTCCGCATGCCGCCCGCAGATAGGCGCTTCTCAGCTGCGGCAATCTCACGGCGCAGATCGCTCACGGTGCCGCCCACGGCCGAAACTTCCACGAAAGAAGCCCGCGTGTTTTCCGCGATCACCTGCGCGATGGACGTTTTGCCCGTGCCTGCGGGACCGAAGAGGATGACGCTACTCAAGGTATCGGCCTCGATGGAGGCGCGCAACCAGCTGCCTTCGCCCACAGCGTCGGCCTGCCCAACCACCTCTGCTAGCGTACGAGGGCGCATGCGCACCGCGAGCGGCGCCACCGCTCTACGATGGGCGTCTTCTATATCGCTGAACAGGCTCACGGTATCCATGAGTTCATAGTATCACGGGTTGCGTAATCGTACAAATGTTTTATAACTCCCGATGCGTGCTAGACGTTAACGCGCCGTAACGCAGAATTCATAATCTGTCCAAAACTGCATCATAAGGGCTTCAAATGCATTTCCTATACTGAACGCGCCGACATGAGGCGAGCTGCCTGTTTGGATCATCCACTCAGCTGGTGCGCCTGATTGAAGGCCTGCTTACCCTTTTGAAGCAGCGCGGCTCACGCCGCATCATCCCCTCTTTTCTGACGCCCCCGGTCCTCGGGGGCGTCGCCTTTTTCTCCGCTGTGCGACAGCCCATACGCCATGCAAGATTGGTAAGATAGTGCCACCGTGTCGAAGAAAGGAACCTCATGAAGGCTATCATCCCCGCTGCTGGTCTTGGAACCCGCTTCTTACCTGCCACCAAGGCGGTCCCCAAGGAGATGCTCTTGGTCGTTGACCGTCCCGCCATCCAATACGTGGTTGAAGAGGGTCTTGCCAGCGCCGCCGATGAGGTCATCATCGTCAATTCCCGCGAAAAGCATGCGATCGAAGAGCATTTCTCTCCCAACCCCGATCTGGTTAGCCTGCTGCGCGAGCGCGGCAAGAACGCGTATGCGGACGCGGTGGAGTACGTGGGCAACCTGAACGTAGGATATGTGTATCAAGATGAAGCGCTGGGGCTCGGTCATGCGGTGCTCTGCGCAGCTGAGGCAGCGGCTGGCGAGCCGTTCTACGTGCTTCTTGGGGACGTGCTCGTGCCAGGCAACCAGATGCTGCCTGCCATGCAGGCCGTCTCTGATGCCCACGGTGGCGCCAGCGTCATCGCCGTCATGCCCGTACCAGACGAAGAGGTCAGCCGTTTCGGCGTCATCGCCGGTAGCGAGGTCTCAGAGGGCGTTTGGAAGGTGGATGCGCTGGTGGAAAAACCTGCCCTCGAAGATGCGCCGAGCAACTTGGCGGTATTCGGGCGCTACCTGCTCACTCCGCGGGTTATGGAACTGCTTGCCCAGGTCCAGCCGGGCGTTGGTGGCGAGATACAGCTGACCGACGCGCTGGATGCGTTGCTTGTCGAAGAGGAAATGTATGCGCTTGTGGTTGACCCGGCCGACGGCTTTGACACCGGTACGGTGCCCAGCTGGCTGGAAACGAACAACACGCTCTTCGCGCAGCGATAGGCTCAGTCGACGAGCGCGCTGGTCTCGCGGGCGATGCGCATCTCTTCATCGGTGGTTACCACGCATATCTTGATGGGGCTATCGTCGATGGAGATGATGCGATTGACGCCGATCTGGCCTGTGACATCGTTCTTCTCTAAATCCAAGATCATGCCCATATGGGCGAGACCGGCGAAGACGCGTGCGCGCAGTTCGGCTGAGTTTTCGCCGATGCCCGCGGTCATGACCACCGCATCGGTGCGCGTCATGGCCGCATAGAAGCTACCGATGGCTTTTTGCACCCGGTATACATACATATCCACCGCCAGTGCTGCATGCTCGTTGCCCGCATCCGCCGCCGCCAGCACATCACGCATATCGGCCGACAGACCGCTCACGCCCAGAATGCCCGACTCCTTGTTCAGGATGCGGTCCATCTCTTCAAAGCTGATGCTATCGCGACGCATGATGTACGTCACGATAGCCGGGTCGATGGAGCCGGACCGCGTGCCCATCATGAGCCCTTCAAGGGGCGTGAACCCCATGGTGGTATCAATGGATTCCCCGTGATTCACGGCCGTGATGGAGCCACCGTTGCCCAGGTGGCACGTGATCAGGCCCACATCCTTCAGTGGGCGCCCCAACAGATTGGCCGCCTGCTGGGCCGCATAGCGATGCGACGTGCCATGCGCACCATAGCGGCGGATCCCGTAGTCTTGATAGTAGCGCTGCGGCAACGGATACAGGTATGCCTTCGGCGGCATGGTGGTATGAAACGCCGTGTCGAACACCGCAGCTTCAGGTGTGTGCGGCAGGCGCTCGCGCAGCAAGCGAATGCACGCGTCGGCAGGCGGATTATGCAGCGGCGCAAGCTCTTCGCAGCGCGTGAGCTTCTCGAACGCTTCGTCGTCTATCAACGTTGATTCGCTGAAATACTCACCGCCCGCAACGATGCGGTTGCCGACCGCCTGAATATCATCCAAAGAGGCAATGGGCGAGTCGGGGTCCCTCTCAAGCATGTCCAACAAGATACTCAGGCACTCCGGCACCGTGCAGCCTTCCACCGGAACCGTCTGCTCACGAAAGTCAGGAGCGAAGGCGACCTCCATGCACGCCCCCGCCGCCCCAATGCGCTCTGCGAGCGCCTTCATCAGGCGTATCTTCCCATCGGTCTGTATCAACTGGCACTTCAACGTTGAACTGCCAGCGTTCACCACGAGCACTATCATGCGCGCCTCCTGCCGATGCGTATGTTTCCACTTGCTCACAGATCGGGTTCGGTTCAAAAACCCCTGGTACCCAATATAGGCGAAGTAGCGTAAGCTGTGGCATACCGTCATTGAACGGAAAGGACAGGGGAATACCGATCAACGAGAGAAGGGCAAAGCATGAAGAAGATCATCTCCATTATGACCGCGGTAGCGTTGGTGGCAGGCGCGCTATGCTTGGTAGGCTGTGGCCAGAACAACGAGCAGCTGATCCGCGAGAAGCTGACCGAGGAACTGGATACGTTCAAGAACCAGGACGACTCCGCTTTGAGCAGCATCGCCACCGCCATGGAAAACGAAGGGCTCGATGAGATGGGGATCGACTCGCAGGAGTTCGCCGCGGCTGTGCTGGATGGCTTCGATTACACCATTGATGACGTGCAGGTCAACGGCGATACCGCTAACGCAACGGTGACCATCGTCTCCAAGAGCAGCTCTGATTTCACTCAGCGCATCACCGAGGTCGCGCAGACGCTCGTTGACGATCCGGCCATTGCCGAGCTGACCTCGGAAGAGAAGATGAGCAAGTTGGGCGAGGCCGTCATGCAGGCGTTCGATGAGACCGAAGTGGTTACCGAGACCGCCACCATCGAATACAAGCTGAACAACAACACCTGGGAGCCGGTGGACGGCAGCAACTCCCTGGCTTCGCTGGACAGCATCGTCTTCGCTCGGTAAGTCAGCGCAAAGCTGGTAAGAACGTAACGCACGCGCCGACCGGGAAGAAAGGAGCGCATCATGGAAACCCTCTTCAAGGCCATCAGATCGAACATGTTCGTGCAGGCCATCTTGTTCATCTTGCTGGGACTCTTCTTGATCCTGTGGCCCGGCGTTACCGTGATGACGGTCATTTACCTGTTCGGCGCCCTGTTCGCCCTGTCGGGTGCGGCATCGCTCATTGCGTATGCCCGCCCGAACGGGGCCGACCGCCACTCCCCCAGCGTGCTGACAACCGGTGTGCTGTGCCTGCTCATCGCGCTGGTCGCCTTCGTCTTCCCGGAAGCTGTTGCTGGGTTCTTCTCCATCATCGCAGGCATCATCATCGCGCTGTGCGGCATCGTGTGCGCCATCCGCTCTATCGAGTTGCGCCGCTTCAACGACAACTCCTGGATAGCGCCGCTGATCATTGGCCTTCTTGTGGCCGCAGGCGGTATCGTCATCATCGTGAACCCGTTCGAGTCGGCCGCCACCTTCATCTTGGTGCTGGGCGTCATCATGCTCGTGAACGGCGCATGCGAGCTGTTCATGGAATACCAGCTGAAGCGCCTTCAGAAAGCAGACATCCAGAACGCAAACGACGCATTGTAGCCGGGCGTCCCACCATCGTAGCTGGACGACCCGCCATCATGGCTGAGCGTTCCTGCGTCCCCCTACCATCGTAGCGGGCGTTCCTATAGCCACCGCTTCCGATAGAACAGCACCAAAAGTGCGACGATGCAGACGGCGAACACTCCTAGCATCACCGCCCACATCGCAGGAACATCCGCGCCGGGCAGGGTCACCAGATTCATGCCGAACCATCCTGTGACCAACGTCATGGGGGCCAGTATCACCGTCACGATGGTGAGCAGCTGCATGATGGAATTCTGACGCAGATCGATATGGGTCTGATGCAGCTCATGAAGCTGTAAGCTGTATTCGCGCAGTGTGTCCGCTCGATTGCTCAGGCGATCGGCCAGGTTCTCGATATGATCGAACTGACGCGCTTCCTCGTGCGACATCATCTTATTCTCGTTGTCGGAGAGCATGGCGCCCATCGTGGCAAGCTGCTGATAGAACGCCGCGAACCGCATGGAGAGCCGTCGGTATCCCATGATCTGGGAGGTGCGCACCTCGGTATTGAGGTCCATCATGGCCTCTTCCAGATCTTCCATGTTATCTTCTATGGTGCCCATGTAATCCAGATCGTCCAGCATCAGATACTTCATGAACACATAGAGACAATGAGCCACCGAGGTGCTGCGCAGCACGCCGGCTTGCACGATCTGCGCGAGCACGTGCTTCGCCGCTGCGCCATCGTCCACGAAGACCAGCTTGCGCTTGTCCAAAAAGAAAGCGAACGTATCTGGATCCGCCGCTTCAAGAGAGCGTGCAGGAACGGAGAACGAGCCCATCACATGGTCAGGATAGATATCCACATAGTTGCTCTCAGCATCAGCCAGTGTCTGAGAGGTGGCAAGATCGGTGCAATCCTCAAGGCCAAGCTGGCAGAACTGAGCGGGGGTGAGTACTTCAACAACGGGCAGCGCGCTGGTCGCAGCCTCGTCTGCCGATACCTCGACCAGATTCGAGGCGAGCGTGCTCGCTTGAAGCGCCCCGACCGAGCGCAGCTCGTAGTAGATGGACATGAGCGCGTCTTCCGCTGCGCGTCGCCGCGTCAGGCCATGGCGCGCATCAGGTTCACCATCTCAATGGCACCTTCGGCGCATTCGCTTCCCTTGTTGCCCGCCTTGCTCCCCGCACGCTCAATGGCCTGCTCGATGGTATCGGTGGTGATAACGCCGAACATCACCGGCACACCAGCCTGCAAGGATACCTGGGCAATGCCCTTGCTCACCTCGGCGCACACGTAGTCGTAGTGCGTGGTGGCGCCACGAATGACCGCACCCAGGCAGATGACCGCATCATAGCGGCCGCTCTGTGCCATCTTCTGCGCTGCAAGGGGTATTTCAAAAGCGCCAGGCACCCAGGCAACGTCAATATCCTCCGCTGCAACCTGATGGCGCATGAGCGCATCTTGAGCTCCACTGAGCAGTCGCGCGGTGATGAAATCATTGAAACGGCTGGCAACGATACCGAAACGCGCACCCTTCGCAACCAGCTCACCTTGGAACACCGTCATGTTCGCCGCCTTTCGTTAGAAACCGTTTTGGACCAAAAAATCCATCGTGATGCCTGAGGATTCTTGTGCGCCCATCAACTTCTCGATGTATTTTCCTATGATATCGCACTCCACGTTGAGCGCGTCACCAACCCGCTTATCGCACAGGTTCGTATGCGCGAAGGTGTGCGGGATGACCGAGACCTCGAACGTGGCGGCATCGACCGCGGTCACGGTCAAACTGATGCCGTCAAGAGCCACCGACCCTTTTTCCACGATCAGCGGCGTGAGATGCGCAGCATCGGCGATGCGAATGCGCACCGCGTTGTCGTCGTGCGCAAACGATGCGATGCGCGCGGTGCCGTCAATGTGACCCGAAACCAAATGCCCGCCAAGCCGGTCGGACAGGCGCAGCGCCCGTTCCAGATTCACGGGGCTGCCCGGACGCAGCTGCCCCAGATCGGTGCGGGTCAACGTTTCGGGCATGGCGTCGGCCATAAATCCGCTCGCTGACAGATCGGTCACCGTGAGGCAGACGCCGTTCACGCTGATGCTGTCGCCCAGCTTCGTGCCCTCGACCACCGTGGATGCCTTGAGCGCGATCGTAGCTGAGCGCGCGCCGGGCGTGATGCGCTCAACGCTGCCGACCTCTTCTACGATACCGGTGAACATGGCTCATCCTCGTTTCCTGACGTATACCGCACATCGCCCTCGATCAGGATATCATCCCCTAAGGCCGTCGTCTGCGCGTTGACAAGCGACGCGCATGCCGATGGCTCAGCCACGCCGCGGCCCGCAAGAGGACCAGGGGCCGAAGCGCCGCCGAACAGCTTAGGCGCAAGGTATGCCTGCACCCGATCGATCAAGTGCGCATCGAAGAGAGCACCCAAAAGCACCGGTCCACCCTCTACGATCACGCTGGAAATACCACGCTTTCCCAATGCGTCCACCAACTGCGGCAGCGGCACATGATCATCAGGAGTTACCGGCAATGCAAGCACCTCGCAACCCGCCTGTTCATAAGGCGCCAAGCGCGTCGTGTCGCTCGCGCCTCCCACGATGAGCGTGGGGTGCTCGTGCGCGGTTCGCACGAGCTGGCTTGTGAGCGGCGTGCGCATGTGCGTGTCGCAGACGATGCGCATCGGCTGATGAGCGCCTTCCACCCCGCGCACGGTCAGCGCAGGGTCATCGGCGAGCACCGTGCCCACTCCAACCAGAATGGCGGCGGCGCGGGCACGATCCTCATGCACGCGCCCGCGCGCGTCCGCGCCCGTGATCCACCGGGATGCGCCCGTGCGCGTAGCCACCTTGCCATCCAACGTCATGGCATATTTCGCAACAACCAACGGGCGTCCCGTTGTGATGAAGTGGAAGAAGGCGCGGTTCAGTGCATCACATTCCGCGCGCATCACGCCTTCGTCCACCCGAATGTCAGCGTGCCGCAATCGCGCGATGCCTTTGCCAGCCACCAAGGGGTTTGGGTCGGCCGACCCGACCACCACGCGCGCCACGCCCGCCTCGATGAGCGCATCACAGCACGGCGGCTGCTTACCGGTGTGCGCACAGGGCTCAAGCGTGACGTACGCAGTGGCGCCAGCCGGATCAATACCGGCACGCTCGCAGGCGACCAGCGCCTCGCGCTCGGCATGGGGCGCACCATAGCAGGTGTGCCACCCTTCGCCGAGCACCTGACCATCGCGCACGATAACGCAGCCGACCTGCGGGTTCGGCGCGACCCATCCACCTCCGCGCGCCGCGAGTTCAAGCGCGCGAGCCATATAGTCGGCATCCGAGAACACGCTATACCTCGATCAGTTCGTAATCCTTGCTGCCATATCCCAAGCGCGCCGCATGGTCGATGATCTTCGTGCCTTGCTTCGACTCGATGCGCTCGACCAAATGATCGCGTCCCGGATCGCTTGAGCCATAGACCGCATCGATACACGCCTGATCGATGGCAACCGGATCGGTGGAGGCGAAGATGCCGATATCTGCCATGCAGGGGTCTTCTGCCACCGCGCAGCAGTCACAGTCGACTGAGAGGTTCACCGCGATGTTCACGAACGCCAGATTGCTGCCGAAGTGATTCACCACCGTCTCGGCAGCCTCAGCCATAGCCTCCAGGAAATCTTCCTGCGTGGCATGCTTATCCCAGAAATCACCCTGCACGGTGCTCGCGGCACCGGTATGGATGAGCACCTTGCCCGCATTGGAAGCGCACCCGATGGAGAGCTGCTTGAGCGCGCCGCCGAAACCGCCCATAGGGTGCCCCTTGAAGTGGCTGAGCACCAGCATGGACTGATAGTCCATCAGATGCTTGCCCACCAAGTTCTCATGCAGCACCCGCCCGTTCTCAATGGGAAACGACACGTCGGGGCCATCGGCATCCATGATGTCCACCTCGAAGAACTCGGTCCACCCATGCGCCGCCATCAGCTTCTCGTGCTTCTCGGTGGCGTCGCGCGCACCCTCGTAGGCGGTGTTGCACTCCACGATGGTGCCATCCACCTCTTCCACTATGGGGCGCATGAACTCAGGGTGTAGGTAGTTCTGATTGCCCTGTTCACCTGAGTGCACCTTCACCGCCACCTTCCCCGGCAGCTTGACGCCTAACTTCTCGTAAAGGCGCACCACGCTCTGTGGGCTGATGTCCGTTGTGAAATAGACCTTCGATCTCGCCATGACTGGGGGCTCCTTTCGGATAGAATCTGTTCTTTGCATGATACAACGCGCGCATGCGCGTAGGAAAGCAGGTGCGCCAACGCCTGCAAAGACAAAGAATAGGAGTCCCCTTGTGAGAATCAACGCTTTGAAGGCGATGGTCGTGAGCGCATGCGCTGCCCTCGCGCTCGCCAGTTGTGTAGGATGCTCGACCCCCGCATCGACACCGAGCGAAACCGAAGCCGCCGTCGTTCGCGTCGGCACCATGCCCACCGAAGATATCCTGCCTTTATGGGTGGCACAAGACAGTAACATGGCTGCCGCCGATGGCACCACTGTTGAGGTGGTTCCCTTCGATTCCGCCCAGGCGCTTTCCGCCGCCATCACCGCAGGCGAGGTGGATATGGCCATGACCGATATCATGCGCGCAGCCAAGCTGACCGAGAGCGGCACCGCCGTCGATCTGGAATGGGTGACGCTGGGCGAGATGGCGAGCCAGGGCGTGTTCGGCATCTTGGCGCCCGCCGATGCGCCATACAGCACGCTTCAAGAAATGGCCGCCTATGCTGCCGATTCCGCGAGCGCCGATCTGCACGGCGTTGGCGTGGGAGCGAACACGGTGCCCGAATACGTGTTCAACATGCTCTGCGCCGAAGCGGACGTGACCATACCCTCGGAGGAAGTTGCCAGCCTGCCCGAGCGCTACGGCCTGGTCGCCTCCGGGCAGCTGATGGGCGCGGCGCTTCCGGCCCCCCTGCTGGCCCTTGGTGAGGCGAACGGCATGAAGGTCATTGCTGACGATTCGCAAGGCAGCAACATCTCGCAATCGGTCATGGTGGCGCGCGCCGAGTGGGCCGCCGAAAACGAGCAGGCTGTGCTCGATGTGGCCGAGATCTGGGATGGCGCGGTGAAGCTTTTGACCGACGACCCTGAGGCGTATCACGATATCTTGGTGACCAACGCCAATCTGAACGAGACCATCGCGGAGAGCTATCCTATCAGCAGCTACCCCAACGCGCTGAGCAACGGAGCGCTGGTGCATCCGAGCGATACGATGGTGCAGCCCGTGCTCGATTGGATGAGGTCACGCGGGTATGGCGGCGCTGTCTCCTATGATGCAGCCACAGGAGCTATGAGCCTGTAGGCGCACATGGGCAAGGCGGTCGGATACATCTGGGGAACCCTGCTGGTCATCGCCGTGTGGTGGACGCTCGCGGCGGCCATCGGTTCCCCTGCGCTGCCCACCCCGGCCGCTACCGTACCGGTGTTGATCGCTCAATGCGGAGCCATCATGCCGGAGTTTTTGCTGAGCTTAGAGCGCATTTTAGTGGCCATGCTGATCGGCACGCTCATTGGCGCTCCCCTTGGTCTGGCGCTTGGACGCTCGCGACGCGCCGACCTCATCTTGGGCCCTGCGCTCTACATTCTCTACCCTCTGCCCAAGATCGTGCTTCTGCCCATCCTGTTCGTGCTGCTCGGCATTGGGGGCGAGGCGAAAGTGACCCTCATTGCCATTGCTGTGTTCTTCCAGATGGTGGTCACCATGCGCGATGCCGCCCGTGCCATCCCTGAAACAGCCGTGGAATCCATGCGCAGCTTGGGCGCGGGGCGGCTGAGCACCTTCGCGCACTTGATCGTGCCCGCCTCGCTGCCGTCGCTGTTCACCGCGTTGCGCATCACCACCGGAACGGCCGTGGCCATCCTGTTCATCGCTGAATCTATGGCGGGCAGCACCGGGCTTGGCTACTTTATCATGCATTCATGGTCGCTTCTCGAATACGCGCGCATGTTCGCGGGCATCATCGCCTTCGCCGTGATGGGCGTGCTGATCTATGAGGCCTTCGATGTAGCTGAGCGGCGTTTCAGCACGTGGCGCAGCTAGACGAGCGAAACGCAGCATCCGCGCGACCCGGCGCAACGACCCAACGTGCAACCTAACACCGCATTCCAGCACCGCGACCGATACGATCCTCCTCCCCTCTCTCAAACCCCATCTTGGGCCCAGCCTAAAACCTCGATTGCAGCGCCGCGTCGTTGCGCTATAATAGTTCGGCGCGGCAACAGCCGCATCCATGGGGCATTAGCTCAGCTGGGAGAGCGCGTGGTTCGCAATCACGAGGTCAGGGGTTCGATCCCCCTATGCTCCACCATGAATTTGAGAGCCGGTACACTCGGCTCTTTTTCATTCCTGCACGGTTTGCAGGGAATCGAACCACAAGGTGCTCTTTACCCGCATACAACGCGCGGGGCACCCTGCGGGCACGGCTCGGAACTCATAAGATTTCTCCCTATCGCCTAATCGTTATCACATCCGAAACATTCCTCGCTCATACTTGACGCATTCGTATTCGGAACTGCCGCGCGCGAACCTTTGCGGCATCGATGCTTTCCGATGAAGGAGAACCATGCCACGTCTCGTACTAGAAAGCCCCACAGCTGCTGAGGCCGAACATGCCCGGCTGGCTAAGAAGGCAGCCGCCATGCTCGCCTCAACCCCCTGCGAGCAATGCCCTGTGGAATACACGGCCGCGCTGAGCCGTATGTTCTTGGCCGATTCCTGCGGGAAATGCACGCCCTGCCGTGTGGGCCTGCGTGCGTGCTGCGCGAAGCTTGACAGCATCCTCGACGGCACGGGTAGCGCGGAGGTGCTGGACGAGCTCCGTGCGACCGCCGAGGTCATGCGCGCCGCATCCGACTGCGCCATCGGCTTCACCGCCGGACGCATGATCCTTGATGCGCTCGACGGTTTCGCGGAGGACTTCACCAGCCACATCGAAGACGATTCATGCAGCCATCGCGCGCGTGCTCAGGCAACCTGCACGACCACCTGCCCGGCCCACGTGGATGTGCCCGCCTATATCGCCTGCATCCGCGCTGGACGCTTAGACGATGCGCTGCGCGTCATACGCAACACCAATCCGCTTCCTACCGTGTGCGGGTACGTATGCGAGCATCCCTGCGAAGCTACCTGCCGACGTGCGCTTGAAGACGCACCGGTCAACATCTGCGGGCTCAAGCGCTATGCTGCCGATAATGCCACGTGGAGCCCGGCGCCTGCGCCTCTTCCCGCTACCGGCAAGACCATCGGTATCGTTGGCGGCGGCCCCGCCGGTCTCACCGCTGCCTACTATCTGCGTCTCATGGGACACGATGTCACCATCTACGATCAGCGAGAGAAGCTGGGGGGTATGGTGCGCTACGGCATTCCCGACTACCGGCTGCCGCAAGACCACCTTGATGCTGATATCGACTTTATCCTGAGCACCGGAATCGCGGTTCGCACCGACTGTGCGGTCGGCACCGATGTTACCTTCGAAGAGCTCATGGATGCCCACGATGCCATGTTCGTCTCCATCGGCGCGCACGAGAGCAAGAAGCTCGGCTGCGCTGGAGAGGATGCCGTTGGGGTCATGTCAGCCGTTGAGTTCTTGCTCGCCGCCAGCAGTGGATGCGCGCCCGATTTCAACGGGAAGCGCGTCTGCGTGGTGGGAGGCGGTAACGTGGCCATGGACTGCACGCGCACCGCAAAGCGCTTGGGAGCGCGCTCGGTCGAGTGCGTCTACCGACGCCGACTCGCAGATATGACAGCCCTTCCCGAAGAGATCGACGAGGCGAAGGCGGAAGGCTGCCAGATCACGCAGCTCCAAGCGCCCATCGCCATCGAAGTTGACGACCAGGGCGCCGTGTGCGCGCTGATAGTGCAACCGCAGGTCATCGGTGCCATCGGGCGAGGCGGCCGACCGACTCCCTACGATGCCGACGTGGCGCAACGCACGATCCCCTGCGACGCCATCATCATCGCCATCGGTCAAGCTATTGATTCCGGCGCGTTCGCAAGCATCGTCCAGACCGAGCGCGGCTGCATCGTGGCGCAGGAGGACGGCGCCATCGCAGGTGCCCCCACCCCCTTGTATGCCGGAGGCGATGCAGTGAGCGGGCCTTCCACCGTCATCAAGGCGATCGCAGCCGGACGCGTGGCGGCAGCCAATATCGATAACGCGCTTGGCTATACGCACGACGTGTACGACCGCGTTGACATCCCGCCTGCGCGCTCTGCCGTGGGGCCCTGCGGACGCATCGAGCTCAAAGACGTCATCTCCGCCGATGCGGCGCAGACCTTCGAGATCGCAAAGCTGGGCATGAGCGCCCAAGAAGCACATCAAGAAGCAAGCCGTTGCCTGCGCTGCGACCATTACGGGTTCGGGGCAACGTGCACTCAGGAGGTAGCATCATGGTGAACGTGATCATCGACGGCATCGCGCTCGAGGCAGAGGAAGGCGCCACCATCCTTGAAGCCGCCCAGCGCGCAGGGGCGCAGATTCCCACCTTGTGCTTCCTCGCCCAACTCAACGACATCGGATCGTGCCGCGTTTGCGTGATTGAGGTGGAAGGCGAGGATCGCCTCGTTGCCTCCTGCAACACCGTGGTGCGCGAAGGCATGGTCGTGCACACCGACACCGATCAGGTGCGCACCGCACGCACGACCGCCCTTCAGCTGCTGCTCTCTCAACACGACTTGAACTGCGCGTACTGCCCGCGCACCGGCACCTGCCGCTTCCAGAAGCTCCTGCTCGATGCGGGGCTCATCGCATGGGATCCATCCGGGCTGTTCGTGACCGAGACGCCATCGCCCTACGCCAAGCAACTCGTGCAAGGCAAGCGAGCGGCCTGGCCAGCAGAGCGCATCGTACAGCGCGACGAGAACCGATGCATCCACTGCGGTCGATGCATCGCGGCGTGCGACCGTCTGGAAGACATCGGAGTCTGGGCGTTCAGAGGCACGGGCAGCCGCTCGACGGTTGGCGTTGCCGACGGCATGAGCATGCGTCAGGCGGGTTGCGTCTCGTGCGGCCAATGCATCACCCATTGCCCCACCGGTGCCCTCTCCGAGCGCGACGACACCAGCCTGCTGCTCGATGCCATCGCCGACCCGGAGCAGACCACGGTCGTGCAGATCGCGCCCGCAACACGAACGTCGTGGGGCGTGGGCCTCGGCGCTGACGATGGAGCGCTTCCCGTTGAGCGCATGGTAGCCGCCTTAAAGCAGCTTGGCGTTGACTATGTGTTCGACACGTCCCTCGCCGCCGATCTGACCATCATGGAGGAAGGCACCGAACTGCTCGAGGGGCTCACTAATCGCACTGCATCCGACGATGGCATCACCTGGCCGCTCTTCACGAGCTGCTGCCCAGCATGGGTTCAGCATGCGAAGGATCACCATCCCGATGCGCTCGCGCACCTCTCCACCTCGAAAAGCCCCATGATGATGCTCGGCGCGGTGATAAAGACCTGGTTCGCTGAGAAGCAGGGGATCAAGCCCGATAACATCTTCTCGGTCGCGCTCATGCCCTGCACCGCCAAGAAGGCAGAGATCACGCTTCCGATGAACTCCCATCCCGATATCCCCGATATGGATGCAGCGCTCACCACGCGCGAGCTCACGCGCATGATCAAGAACGCCGATATCGACGTTGACGGCCTTGAGGACATGCCCCTTGACGACCCGCTGGGCACCTTCACGGGCGCAGGCGTCATCTTCGGCACCACTGGTGGCGTCATGGAAGCCGCTCTGCGCACTGCGTATTACGTGGCCACCGGACAAACAGCGCCTCCCGACAGCTTCGCCTTCGCCGTCAGCGAGCATGGCGCTTGGACCGAGGGCACCTTCGATATGAACGGCACGTCAGTGCGCTGTGCGGTCGTGCATGGCCTCTCGAACGTGCATGCGCTGCTGGAAGCCCTTCGCGCGGGCGTTGTCACCTACGATTTCGTGGAAGTGATGGCGTGTCCTGGCGGATGCGCGGGCGGCGGCGGACAGCCTATCGACGGATCGGATTGCGAGCGGGGCCTGCAGCGCGGTCAAACGCTACGCTCGATCGACAAGACCCAGATGCCGCTGCGCTATTCGCATGAGAACCCGCAGATCAAGATGCTCTACGACGTATTCTTCGGCAAGCCCTGCTCGGAGCGCGCCCACCATCTGCTGCACACCATCCATCTTCCCCACGACGGCAAAGACGCCACGGCAAAGGAGGCAACCGCATGACCAGAACATCCATTACGCTTGGCGCCCGGGCGCTCGCGCTCATCCTTGCCGCGGCATGCCTTCTCACCGGGTGCGCATCCACGCCCGCAGCACCAGAACCCGACAGCACCGCTCCCGTATCCTCTGACGCAGCGGATACCGCCGCTAACGTGCTGCGCATCGGGTCGCTGAAAGGGCCCACCTCTATCGGGCTCGCCTCCATGATGGCGCAGGACCAAGGTCAGTTCACCATCGCGGCTTCGGCCGACGAGATAGCACCCCAACTCCTTCAAGGCCAGCTCGATATCGCGCTCGTGCCAGCGAATCTGGCCGCCACGCTCTACCAGCGCACGAGCGGCGCCATTCGCGTCATCGACGTCAACACTCTCGGCGTGCTGTATGCCGTGAGCGCCGCTGAGGTGACGGCGGTCGAGGACCTTCGTGGACGTACGGTATACCTGACCGGGAAAGGGACCGTTCCCGAATACACCGTGCTCGCCCTCTTGGAGGCCAGCGGTCTGACCACCGAGGACGTGGACCTGCAATTCCGTTCCGAGCCAGCCGAGGTTGCTGCGCTCATCGCTCAAGACCACGAGGCGGTGGGCATTCTACCGCAACCCTATGCCACCTCAGCGAGCATGAAAGATGCCGCCCTTAGCGAAAGCATCGACCTGACCGCCGCTTGGGAAGCTGCCACCGGGGGTGCCCGCGGCAGCCTGATCACCGGCGTGACCATCACCAAAGCAGATACCGTAGAAGCGCAGCCCGAAGCGATCAATGCCTTCTTGAGCCGTCATGAAGCCTCTGCTGCCATCGCGCAGAACGACCCCGATGCCATCGTTGACCAGGTGGTTTCCCTTGGCATCATCGACAACGCAGAGGTCGCCCGAAAAGCGATCCCGCTCTGCAATGTTGTCTGCCTGACCGGTGATGAGATGAAGCAGGCCCTTTCGGGCTACCTTGAGACGCTCTACGCGCAGGCTCCCGATGCGGTGGGCGGCGCGCTGCCCGGGAATGATTTCTACCTTGCCTAACGTCACCATGCCCGATCATGGTGCACCGGAAGAGCACGCACGACCACGGTCTTCTCGCTCTGCGGGCGGATTCGCCTTAGGCGCCCTCTTTTGGATAGCACTCTGGTGCGTCGTCGCCAGCATCATCGGCAACGACCTGCTTTTCGCGGATCCATGGGCCGTGCTCGCATCGCTTGGGGAAAGCGTCGCACAGCCATCGTTTTGGATAGCCATCGGGAACACGGCAGCGCGCATCATCGGCATTGGCGCGCTTTCGGGCCTTTGCGGTCTCATCCTCGGATCGCTCGGACATCGCTTCATGCTCGTCCATCAACTCTTCGCGCCGCTGTTGCACGTGATGAAGAGCGCACCGGTCGCCTGCATCGTCGTGATCGTGCTCGTCATGTGGGGAGCACAGGGGGCATTCGCCACCATCGTCGCCTTCGTCGCCTTCCCGCCGTTCTACGTTGCCATTCAACAGGCACTCGAAGCGCGTCCGCGGCGCACCGAAGAGGCGCTGAAGCTGCTCGGGGTAAGCCGCTGGAAGATATTCTGCGGCTGCATATGGCCCGCCGCGCTGCCTTTTTTCACCTCTGCGAGCAAGACCGCCGTTGCGCTCGCATGGCGGGCGGGCATCACCGCCGAGTTGCTTTGCCTGCCACTCGGCTCGATCGGTGCCGAGGTGTACACCTCGAAGCTGACGCTTGACAGCGCAGGACTGCTCGCATGGACCATCACCGTGATGCTTCTCAGCTGGCTCAATGAGCGGATCGTGCTCGCAGCGCTGCGCTGTTCAGAAGGGCTCGCAACATGGGCGCTCAACGGCACGCGCGCGCATCTGCCCACCTCCTCCCCCCGCTCCCTTCCCGCGCCAACGGGCGCGACCCCGGTATCGCTCATCCTTGAAGATGTGCACAAGGCATACGGGGACACGAGCGTTCTTGCGGGCTTCTCTCTTGGCGTCTCCCTAGGCGAGCGGATTTGCCTGATGGCGCCCACCGGCGAGGGCAAGAGCACCGCGCTCGGCATGCTCGCGCGTCTGTGCACGCCCGATGCAGGACGCGCGCATGCGCCCGCGCGCATCGGCATCGTCATGCAGGACCCCACGCTTCTGGAAAACCTCAGCGCATTCCAAAACGTTGCTCTTGCCGCAGGAAAGCGCATGAGCGCTGATCGCATTCGCGCACAGCTCGCATCTCTGATCGGCGCTGATGCTCTTGACCGAGCAGCATCTGAGCTATCCGGCGGCACAAAGCGCCTGACCGAACTGGTGCGTGCGCTGCTCTCGGACGGACAAGCGATCGTGCTCGACGAGCCATTCACCGGTCTTGATCCCGCGCGTCGCGAAGCGGTCTGCGCTTTCATCAAGGACGCGCTCGATGGCAGGCCCCTCATCGTTGCCACGCATGACCCCACCGACGCCGCCTTGCTTGATGCCGCTATCGTGCGCCTCTGAGCGCATCTTCTGCCACAGCCCCAGCGCATCGGATATCATGAATGACCGCACCAGAGCCCTGACCTGACCGCTTGCAACATGCTGGCGCCCCACCATGAAGCGCCAGCATGCTCCTTCCGCTACCGCTCGCTTCGGTCAGATCCGCCGTGCGCAGCCTCATCCTCAGCGGTGCGCGCAAGCTCCTTCGCCACCTTAACCGCGGCTGCGCGCTCTTGATCCTCGAGCTTCTCTTCACCCACATCGCTTGCCCGCTTATCGTGGCGCGCATTCGCGATAGCCAAGATAGGCGCGCTCAGTGCGAACAGCGCAATGGCGTTGGGCAGCACCATGAGCTGGTTGAACATATCCGCCAACTCCCAAACGAGCTCGTTGGAGAGCAGCGAACCCAAGAAGATGAACGCCAGTGCCACGATCGTGAAAGGCAGCACCGCTTTCTTGCCGAACAGCCACTCCACATTGAGCTTCGCGAAGAGATTCCACGACAAGATGGTGGAAAAAGCGAAGAACAGCAAGCAGATGGCCACGAACCACGCACCCAAATCGGCACCGAAGAACTTCCCGAACGCCAACTGCGCGATGTTGGTCTTGGTGACCGTCTCGGCGGTCAGCGTCATATAGTCGCCTGTCGCCAGCGTGCCATCGCCCACATACATCGTGGAGAGCACCACCAGCGCGGTCATGGTAACCACCACGATGGTATCCACGAACACGCCGATCATAGCCACAACGCCCTGCTCGTGCGGCTCGCGAACCTCAGCGAGCGCATGCGCGTGCGGCGTTGAGCCCATGCCCGCTTCGTTGCTGAACAGGCCGCGCTTCGCCCCCTGACTGATAGCGGCGATGATGCCGAAGGTGGCGCCGCCAACGCTCGCCTGCGGGTTGAAGGCGCACTCGAAGATCAGCGCGAAGGTGGCGGGCAGCGCAGGCGCATTCATGATGAGGATAACGAGGGAACCTATCACGTAGAGGATGGCCATCACGGGAACGATCTTTTCCGTGACCGCCGCCAGGCGCGACACGCCGCCCACGAACACGAAGCCAGCCAGCACCACCACGAGCAGACCGATGACCCAGGTGGGCACCCCGAATGCGTTGTTCATGGTTTCGGCGATGGAATTCGATTGCACCATGCACCCCATGAAACCCAGCGCCAAAATAATGGCAACAGCGAAGAATCCGGCCAGGAATTTGCCACCCTTGCCCTTGAAGGCGGTGGTGATGTAGTAGACCGGACCGCCATGGACCGTGCCGTCCGGGTCGGTGATGCGCGTTTTCTGCGCCATGACCGCCTCAGCGTAGTTGGTGGCCATTCCCAACAGCGCGATGATCCACATCCAGAAGATGGCTCCTGGGCCACCGATGATGATGGCGCCGCACGCGCCGACGATGTTGCCAGTGCCCACCTGCGCCGCCACGGCCGTCGACAGCGCCTGGAACGACGTCATAGCACCGCCCTGGTCACCGCCACGCAACGAGAAGTCGCCGAACAGACGGCGCCATCCTTCGCCGAAGCAGCGGAATTGAACGAATCGCGTCCGAATGGAGAACCACAGCCCCATACCCAACAGCAGGATGATCAGGACGTAGTTCGACAGATAGTTGTTGATGGTGGTCACGATGCCAAGAAGTGCCTCTTCCACGCTCTTCCTTTCTCCTTGCGGTCGAAAACCTGAAGAGCGCCCCATATGAGGCAGCTTCGCTCTGTCCGTTTGCCTGAGAGATTCGGCACGCCGCCCTACGATCAGCGGCTGCCTTGCACCTTCGGCACTCACTTAAGAGTTCTCCAGAGTTTTCTCAGCTTCCGGTCTGCCGCAGCATTCCGGAAACGTCATCGAAATAGTTGCGTCTGCGATTATGCGCGAAAGGGCGGCATGCGCGCAAGGGTTCCAAGATAAGATGGCCCTTCTTTCCGCGAAAGGCAACCGCGCGCGTCAAAGGCACGGCGCGGCTGCGTCCTCATCGCCGAAGAGCAGCGCGCGCTCGGCTCCCGGCAGCGCTGCACGCGCCTGCTCGCGCAGGTTGTTCATGCTGGCCAGAAACTGCCGGTACATCACCACTACCAGATAGCGTCCGCGCACCGTCAGCGTCAGCTCGTGCGCATCATCGGTGGCAAATGCCCGGTTCACGCGCAGAAATGCCATCTCGATCGGCAACCCCGCATCCACGCTGCACCCGAAATCTTCCTTGAAGTGCTCCTTGTCCAAGCGCAGCTTGTACAGATCGAGCAGCAGTCGATAGCGCATCAGGTCGTGCTTGCTCATGTCCGCACGACCCATGATGGACATACGGCCCGCCTCAATAGCAGCGTTGTAGTCGGAGATGCTGAACGTATTGACGTAGAGCGCATCCCCCAAATGCGTGATGGAGCCACTCCCGATCGCTGGATAATCCACATAGTTCGTCTGGTATTCGTCAATATGATCCGGGTCATCATCGCATCCATGATCGTCCGTTCGCGTGAACGTCCACAACGTGGAACGCTCGAACAGGGCATCGTCTCCGTCGGCGAGCACGCCATCGACGATGCGATAGAAGCGCTCTTCACGGGTGCGATCGAGCTTGCCGAGCGCCGTCTGCATCTTCCGCATGGTCCCCTGCGAGGCATACAGCGGTGAGAACGTGACTTGACGCGCGCCGCACAACGCCACCTTCTCCAAGTCGGCGAAAAGGATGTCCTCGGTTTGCGAGGGGAAGTTGAAGATCATGTCCACGTTCAGCGAATCAATGTATCCGTGCGCTTCGGCGATGCGCTCAAGTATCTCCGCGCCCGATCCGTACTTCTTGTACCGATCCATCTGCTTGAGAAGCCCATCATCGAAGCTCTGCACGCCCACGCTCAGCCGCTGCACGCGCCCCGCCATCTTCTCCAGGTACGGTTTGATCAGGTGGTTCGGATTCGTCTCCACCGCCACCTCGGTCACCCCGAATGCATCGCGCGCCAGATCTATCGTCTCGCACAGCTCGTCGATCATGATGGTGGGCGTGCCGCCACCCACGTACACGCTCTCGATGCGATAGCCCAGATCAGCCAGCATCAGCATCTCCTTGCGCATGCTTGCGAAATAGGGCTTGGCTATCTCTTCGCGAAACGGGTAACGGTTGAAGCTGCAATACGGACAGAGCACCTGACAAAACGGCACGTGCATATACAACATATAGCGACGCTGAGGGTCGGCAACGGGAAACTGCGTCTCCTGCGTCGGCGCAAGCGCAAGTTCGCGCTTCGCGGCAGACTTCACCACTGCGGTGAGAATGCGCTCTGATAGCATGGTGCCCCCCTTTGAAAGCCGCACCTAGCACCTGCGGCCTACACACCTTTTTATCTCAACAGAAGATTCTACTCAAGATGAGCCCGATGCGCGCGGCGTTTTTCGCGGCGGCAGACTGCGCGGGGTCACCATGCGCGCTGCACTGGTCGAACTGGTAGAATCTGATGAACGCACCACGGCCGAAAGCCCCGACGGATGGAGAGCTATGCAGCTGACACCTGCTGAGATACACGAAACGCTGGCGATGGTCAGCAAGCAGCACCTCGATATCAGGACCATCACGCTGAGCCTGAACCTGCGCGGGTGCGCAGACGCCGATATCGATGCGGTCTCGCGCAAGGTATACGAGCGCATGGCACGCGCGGCCGAGCGGCTCGTTCCTACCGCCGACCAGCTAGAGCGCGAATTCGGCATCCCCATCGTGAACAAGCGCATCTCCGTGACACCCATCGCCGAGGTATGCGCCGCCACCGAAGCGCATGACCTCTCGCCGGTTGCGCGCGCCATGGACCATGCCGCCGCCGAGGTTGGGGTCGATTTCGTGGGCGGCTTCACGGCGCTCGTGCAAAAAGGCGCCAGTCGCGGTGACGAAAAGTTGATGGATTCCATTGCGAGCGCACTAGCGGACACCGAGCGTGTCTGCTCGTCGGTCAACATCGGTAGCACGCGGGCCGGTCTCAATATGGAGGCCATCTGGCGCATGACAGGCGTCATTATCGACACCGCGAATGCCACGGCCGATCGCGACTGCATCGGTGCAGGCAAGCTCGTGGTGTTCTGCAACGCGGTGGAGGACAACCCGTTCATGGCCGGCGCCTTCCACGGGTCGGGTGAGGCGGACGAGGTCATCAACGTGGGCGTGAGCGGCCCGGGCGTGGTGCGCGCCGTGCTGGCCGATCTGCCCGCCGATGCCGATATCACCGCTGTTGCCGAGGCCATCAAAGCGACCGCGTTCAAGATCACACGTGCAGGCGAGCTGATGGCGCGCGAAGCGGCGCGACGGCTCGGCTACTCCAAGGGCATCCTGGACCTGTCGCTTGCCCCCACACCTGCCGAGGGCGATTCGGTAGCCGAGATCTTGGAGGCCATCGGCGTGGGCACCTGCGGCGGTCCCGGCACCACCGCGGCGCTCGCCATGCTCAACGACGCTGTGAAGAAGGGTGGCGTGATGGCGTCATCGTCGGTCGGCGGCCTCTCGGGCGCGTTCATCCCGGTGTCTGAAGATGCGGGCATGATCCGCGCAGCCGAGGCGGGCGCGCTGACGCTTGAGAAGCTGGAGGCCATGACGTGCGTGTGCTCGGTGGGCCTCGACATGATCGCGGTGCCCGGCGACACGAGCCGTGAGACCATCTTCGGCATCATCGCGGATGAGGCAGCCATCGGCATGATCAACAACAAGACCACCGCCGTACGCATCATCCCGGCCATCGGCAAGAGCGTGGGCGACACGCTCGACTTCGGCGGTCTGCTGGGGCGCGCACCGGTGATGCCCGTCAATCAGCATGCTGGCACCGTGTTCGCCCACCGCGGCGGTCGCATGCCCGCCCCGCTGAACTCCTTGAAGAATTAGCGTCCTTGAGGTGGCGGGCACACCCCGTCGTTCAGCGACGCACAAAGGCGCGTGACGCAAAAAGAGCGCTTGCGCCACCCGAAGGCGATGCGCAAGCGCTCTGGAGCGTTGCTCTTCTGTCAGCAGTGCAGCTTAGAACAGTGCGACCACCGAACCGTTGTAGTTATCCTCGATGAACTGCTTCACCGCATCGCTTTGCAGTGCGTTCACCAGCGCCTGGATCTTCTCAGCATCCTGGTTGCCATCCTTGACCGCGATAACGTTCACGTACGCCTCGGCTGCCTGACCCTGATCGGACTCGGTCGCAAGGGCATCGGCCACCTGCAAACCAGCCTCGAGCGCATAATTGCCATTGATGACCGCCAGGTCAACATCGTTGAGCACGCGCGGCACCTGTGCAGCCTCCACTTCCTGAATATTCAGGTTCTTCGGATTCTCGGCAATATCCACCACGGTGGCAGACAGGCCCGCGTCGTCCTTCAGCTTGATCAGGCCCTCCTGCTCAAGCAGCAGCAGCGCACGCGCCTCGTTGGTGGCATCGTTGGGCACCGCGATGGTAGCGCCATCGGGCAGCGCCGTCAGATCGGTGGTCTTGCCCGTATAGATGCCCATCGGCTCGAAATGAATGCCCGCCGCATCAACCAACGTCGTACCGTTCTCGGCATTGAAGTCGTTCAGATACGTGATGTGCTGGAAGTAGTTCGCATCCAGCTCACCATCCTGAAGCGCGGTGTTGGGCAGCACATAATCGTTGTAAGGAACGATCTCAAGCGTGTAGCCTTCTTGAGCGAGCTGGTCGTTCACCACTTCCAGGATCTCAGCATGCGGCGTCGGGCTTGCGCCCACCTTGATGATCGTGTCGTCGCTGGTTGCGCTCGCTGCACTGCTCGCGCTCTCGTTCGACCCGCATCCGGCAAGGCCCGCCACGGCGAGCGCACCGACCACAGCAGCAGCGCCCAGTTTCTTCACGAGGGACAATTTCATAGTATGCTCTTCTCCTTTCGGACCGCGCGTCTAACGCAGTCGCTTATCTACCTTGCTCACCAGCTTCAATCCGCCTTCTTGGAAGATCTGCACGATCACCACGAGCAAAGCAACCGTGATGAGCATGACATCGGATTGATACCGGTAATAGCCATAATTGATCGCGATGGCACCCAAGCCGCCACCGCCGACGAAACCCGCCATAGCCGAATAGCCCAGAATCGTGGCGAGCGATATGGTTGCGCCCACCAGAAGCGACGGCTTCGCCTCGGGCAAGAACACCTTCCAGATCATCTGCCAGGCTGACGATCCCATCGCGCGCGCCGCTTCGATCACGCCGCCATCGATTTCCTTGAGCGACGACTCCACCATGCGCGCCACGTAGGGGGCCGCTGCCACCACAAGCGGCACGATGGTGGCATTCGAGCCGATCGTGGTGCCCACGACCAGCCGTGTGAACGGCAGAATGGCTACCAGCAGGATAAGGAAGGGCACCGAGCGCAGCACGTTCACGATGATGCCGACGATCAGGTTCACCGCCCGATTGCGTCGAATGCCGCCATCTCCGGTGATGTAGAGGATGACACCGAGCGGAATGCCGATGAGATAGCTGATGACCGTTGAGACCACGGTCATATACAAGGTCTCCCATACGCCATTCGCGATCAGCGATACCAGTTCAGGTGACATGCTAGAGCACGCTCCCTTCTCTTACGGCCGCATCCTCAAGCTTCTCGCGCTCGGCGCGAACCTCACGCGGGCCCTCTTCCTGCACGGGTTCAGCAGGCGGCACTGCCGCACTTTCTTCGTAGAGAATGCCACGCGAATCAAGGTACGCGCGGATGCGCTGGCGGGCAGCCTCGTCGTCAGGCAGCTGGATGAGCATCTGGCCGAACGCCTTGCCGCCGATGTTCTCGGTGTTGGCGGACAAGATGTTCACCATGACGTCGCATTGCACGGTCATATCCGATATCACGGGCGCCCCCGACTCTTCGCCGGTGAACGCCAAACGGAGCGTGTTGGGGGTGTTGTCGATGGTGAGCGCCCCTTGCGACGGCTCGATCAGGCGCTTTGCGGTGTCAGAGGTAGGACGCAGGAACACATCGTGCACGCTTCCCTGCTCCACGATGCGCCCATCGCTCATGACGGCCACCCGATCGCAGATCTGCTCGACCACCTTCATCTCGTGGGTGATGACCACGATGGTAACGCCCAGCTGCTCGTTGAGCCGCTTCAAGAGGTCAAGAATGGATGCGGTCGTGATCGGGTCAAGAGCGCTGGTGGCCTCGTCGCACAGGATGATGCGCGGGTTTGACGCCAGCGCGCGCGCGATGGCCACCCGCTGCTTCTGACCGCCGGAAAGCTGCACCGGGTACGCGCGTGCCTTGTCAGCCAAATCCACCATCTCGAGCAACTCAGCAGCGCGCTTGGACGCCTCGGCTTTGGGCGTGCCTGCGATCTCGAGCGGATAGCGGATATTCGCCTCAACCGTGCGCTGCGATAGCAAATTGAACTGCTGGAAGATCATGCCGATGCCACGGCGCGCCTCGCGCAGCTGCTTGCGACCAAGGCCGCACAGATCGGTGCCATCGATGATCACCTGGCCGCTCGTCGGGCGCTCGAGCAGGTTCATGCAACGCACGAGCGTCGACTTGCCAGCCCCGGAAAAGCCGATGATGCCGAAAATATCGCCGTCGTCGATGCGCAGGTTCACATCATGCACCGCATCCACCAGTCCAGCAGCCGTTCGGAAGCTCTTATTCAGGTCTTTCAGTTCGATCAAGACAGATCCTTCGAGTCGTTTTTCGCACGGTGAATGATTCTAGGGCATGCCCGGGTGTTCTCAAAATAGCGGTATCGGATAGACGGCCATCGGTTTTCACGATGGCGGTCGTGCTCCTTTGTGCGCGCTAGCGTACCTTCCACACCGCGCACGCCAGCACGGCGCACGAGAGAACCGCCGAGAATGCAAAAGCGAGGTCGAAGGCCACCGCCGCAGCTCCGGCCGATGAGATGATGAGCATCATCAGCGCCGTGCCCAACGAAGCGCACGCCTGACGCACCGTGGTGAAGAAGGCGCTGCCGTCCACCATGTGCTGCGGCTCAAGCTCGCGCATGCCCCACGAGTTGAGCGGCCCGATGAGCGAACTCACGCCGATGCCGCGCACGGTCTGCATCACCATGAGCAGCCACAGCGGCGTGGACGCATCGACAAAGATCATGCTGACCGCACCAACAGAGAGAAGCACAGCGCCGCCGATGACGACCGTGCGCGCCCCGATGCGATCAGAGAGCATCCCGGCAAGCGGGTTGAACACCACCGCCAGAATGGTTGCCGGAATGAACACCACGCCAGCATCAAGAGCCGAACCCCCGCACACGTTCGTTACGAACAGCGGAATGATCAGCGTGATGCCCATAAACGATGCGAACAGGCAATTCTGCGCAAAGAAGCTCACGCGGTAACTCGCAGCATCGAAAATGTGCATGTTGATGAGCGGGTGCGCAATGCGCTGCTGTCGCGCAATGAAGGCGATGAGGAATGCCACGCCCAAAAGCCCGGGCGTCGCCACCTCTACCGACAGAAGGGGCACGCTGGCAGCATTCGTAAAGCACAGGAGCAGGCCTCCGAATCCCAGCGTTGACTGGATAAACGAGATAACGTCAAGATGCGCATCACGCGCCGCCACCTTTTCGCACGGAATGAGCGCAACGGCACAGACGAGCAACACCACCAACGCTACGAGCAAGATGATGAAGAAGCTGCGCCAACCGAGCGTGTCAGCGAGCGCACCACCAATGAGCGGCCCGATGTTCGGCGCGAAACCCATGGCGATACCGGCGATGCCCATGGCTGTTCCCGTGCGCTCTTTAGGAAAGCGCGTCATCGCGATGGTCTGGAGCACCGGCAACGTGATGCCGGTTGCCACTGCTTGCGGAATGCGCCCTATGAGCAGCACGGTGAAGTCTGGTGCTACCCAATCAATGGTCACGCCTACTGCGAAGAGCACTAATGCCACCAGCATAAGTTGACGGATGCTCAGGCGGCGGGACAGATGGGTCACGAGCGGGACCGTGATGCCGATGCACAGCATGAAGATGGTCGTGAGCCATTGCCCTGTATAGTCGTCCGTGCCAAGATCGGTTTGCACTGCGCCCAGCATGGAGTTCATCACCGTTTGTGTGAGGGAGCCAAGCGCACAGGTGAGCACCACGATAGCAAAGGTACGATACGTACTTCGCGTGGAATCTCTCTCCATGTACCCTCCCGAAAGTGAAAAGGGCCGCCATCTGGCGACCCTGAATTCCTGGTCGGGTCGACAGGATTTGAACCTGCGGCCTCTGCGTCCCGAACGCAGCGCTCTACCAAGCTGAGCCACGACCCGTTGAAAGCAGACGATATGGTACCACAGATGAACGCATCTGTGGTACTTCGCTCACGATATCGGTCTAATGACGGAAGTGGCGGTGACCGGTGAACACCATGCACACGCCCTGCTCGTCAGCAGCCGCGATAACCTCTTCGTCGCGGATGGAACCGCCCGGCTGAATGACCGCAACCACCCCTGCCTGCGCAAGCGTGTCGAATCCGTCGCGGAACGGGAAGAAGGCATCAGAGGCTGCAACCGCGCCGCGGGCCTTCTCGCCCGCCTGCTCTATAGCGATGCGCGCCGAGTTCACGCGGTTGGGCTGGCCGCCACCCACGCCCACGCTCGCATGGTCCTTCGCGATCAGAATGGCGTTGCTCTTCACCGACTTCACAGCGCGCCACGCGAACATGAGCTCGTCCATCATCTCGGGCGTAGGCTGCACCTTGGTCGGGCACGTGAAGTCAGTCGGATCCTCAGCCACGCCATCGCTTTGCTGTGCGAGCAGACCACCTTCCACCGAGCGGAACTCGATACCTTGGCCCGCCGGATTCACTCCACCGGTGGCGATCAGCCGACAGTTGGGCTTGCTCGCATACATCTCACAGGCATCACCGGAGAATGCGGGAGCCACGATGACCTCCACGAACTGCTTGTTCTCGAAAATAGCCGCTACCGTCTCGCCTGTCACGTCGCGATTGAACGCCATCACGCCACCGTAGGCGCTCACCGGGTCGCACTCGTGTGCGCGCTTGTATGCTGTGGTCACGTCCGCATCCTCGCATACGCCGCACGGCGTCAGGTGCTTCACGATCACACAGGCTGGCTCGGTGTACTCACGCACCGCCGCCCACGCCGCATCCATATCAAGGTAGTTGTTATAGGAAAGCTCCTTCCCCTGCAGCTGCATACCGCACGCCAGGCTCTGCTCAGCGCCGGGGAAATCATCGCGCACATAAAACGCAGCTGCCTGATGCGGGTTCTCTCCATAGCGCAATGCCTGCTTCTTCGTAAGCCCCAGCTGCATCTGCTCAGGGAACGCCAGCTGATTGTCTGCCGCATCCATCTGCGCGCCCATCCATGACGCGATGGCGCCATCGTAGGCGCTCGTCGTGCGAAACACATCCAGCGCCAGCCGTTGACGCGTGGCGAGCGTCGTCGCGCCGCCTGACCTGCGCATCTCGTCCAGGATCCCCTCATAGCTAGCTGGATCGGTCACCACGGTAACACTGGCGAAGTTCTTCGCAGCGCTGCGCAGCATGCTCGGGCCCCCAATGTCAATGTTCTCGATGCACGTTGCGAAATCAGCACCGCCCGCTACCGTCTTCTCAAACGCATAGAGATTGACCACCACCATATCGATCATCTCGATGTCGTGCTCTGCTGCCTGCGCCATATGATCGGCGTTATCGCGCTTGGCCAGCAAGCCGCCATGCACACGGGGATGCAGCGTCTTCACGCGGCCATCCATCATCTCGGGGAACTCGGTCACCTCATCGATGGGCGTCACCGGAATGCCCGCCTCGGCAATCGCCTTCGCCGTGCCGCCCGTGGATATGATCTGCGCACCGAACTCATCTGAGAGCGCCCGCGCGAAATCGACAATACCCGTCTTATCCGTGACCGACATCAGTACGCGCTTCACTTTTGGATCTGCCATGGTCTCCCCTTGTCTTCTCGTTTTGACTTCTACTCTCTCGGTTCCCGTATGAAAGCGCTGACGTGGAGCACGCGAAGTTCTTCGGAGCTTGTTTCGCAGCGCACCGTGCTCCAAGCGCCTGGTCATCTTCCCAAACTCGCCTCATGGCGTCTGCGCGCCTCTTCGCTGTAGCGCCCCCGATAGCGCACATCGATCAGCTCGGCAACGATAGCGATCGCCAGCTCAGCTGGCGTCTTCGCGCCGAACTTCAAGCCGATGGGCCGTTTTACCCGCTCCCAATCCTCTTGCGTGATGCCAGCCGCCAGCACCAGATCACGCACCGTCTCGTTCTTGCCCGCGCATCCCATCATGCCCACGTAGTGCACGCTGTTCTCCAACGCCCAGATGCAGCTTTGCGGGTCGAACATATGCCCGCGCGTGAGCACGCACACGTAGTCTTCCGGTCGCGCTGGCATGTTCTGCAATTCATGGAAGTCGCCCCCGTGCAACAAGATGCGCTCTGCAGTGGGAAAGCGCTCGTCGTTGAGAAATGCCGGGTCGTAGTCAACCGCAACCACCCGAAAGCCCACATGATCGGCCAGGCGCGCCAGCTCGACCGCCACATCGCTCGCACCGAGCAACCAGACGCGCACCTTGCCGAAGAGCGGCTCGCTCGCCCAGGTCAAGCCGTCGAATTGATCGTTGTGCATAGACGGTCCGCGCGTGACGTCCTTCATCTGGAAGATATCGCGCGGGCTCGGCTCGCGCGGGCTCACGATCTCCTTCGCATCGTTGCAGAAGAAGACCATGTCCTGTCCATCGGCCGACCCTTGTTCGCCATACTTCTTCGTCACTTCATTGTCCACATTGGCCTGCGCCGCCTCGGCATCGTAGACCACCTTGAACCCGATCCAGGCCAGATCGCCCTCGTCCATGGCGGCCAGCGCGCGCTCGAACGTGGGCAGGTCCGCCGCGGTCAGGCTGGCTGCGATGCGCGCGAGCGCCTCGGGCCCGATGTGCGGGTCGCCTTCGCTGGCCTCTTCTGAGAACGCCGGGAACTCCTCCACCGAGAGCTGCACCGGGCGCCCGGCCCGCAGATCCTCGATGATGCCCTCGATCGCCTCACGCTTCATCTATATGCACCTTCCTCTCGGCATCCAGCCGCATGCGCCCCTCGGCGATGGCGCGCAGCACCTGTGGGTACAGTTCGTGCTCCACCGCATGGATGCGCGCTTCGAGCGCATCGCGCGTATCATGCTCCAAAACAGGCACCGCACGCTGCGCCACGATGGGGCCCTTATCGTATTCCTCGTTCGCCAGATGCACCGTGACTCCCGTCACCTTCACGCCCGCATCCCATGCGTCCTGTATGGCATGCGCACCCGGAAACGACGGCAACAGCGCCGGATGCAGATTCAGCACGCGGTCGGGAAAGGCATTCAGCATCACCGGCGTTACCTTGCGCATGTACCCTGCCATGACCACCCATTCAGCACCTGCCTCATGCAAAGCGTCCACGATGGTCTCATCAACCGCATGCGCATCTTCGTACGCGCTGCGCTCAAGCACCAGCGTAGGAATGCCCGTCTTGCGCGCCCGTTCGATACCGAACGCATCCGGATTCGATGCTACGACGAGCACCACCTGCACCGGAAGACCGCGCTGCGCTTCATCAAGGATCGCTTGGAAGTTGGTGCCGCTCCCTGAGAGCAGCACCCCGCATTTAAGCATGCTCATAGCGCACCTGACCGCTTCCCGCCGCGACGCGTCCGATGGTGCATACCGTCTCTCCGGCAGCCTCAAGCGCCGCCTTCACGTCGTACTCGTCAGCGGCATCCACCATGAGAACCATGCCGATGCCCATATTGAACGTCTTGAGCGCCTCGGTTTGATCAAGGGTCGCCGCCGCGCACGCGCGCGCAACGATGGGCGGCACCTCCCACGTACCGAGCTGCACCACGGCATCCATCGTCTTCGGCAGCGCGCGATCGACGTTCTCGGTAATGCCCCCGCCGGTAATGTGTGCAAGAGAATGCACCGCACCTGGCAAGCTGCGAAGCACCCCGAGCACCGGTTTCACGTAGATACGCGTAGGGGTGAGCAGCGCCTCGAGCAGGCTCGCACCACCCAGATCATCCGCTGGAGCACGAAGGGCCGATGCCTCCACCCCTTCCACCAACACCTTGCGCGCCAGGGAATACCCGTTAGAGTGAAGGCCGCTCGAGGCGAGCCCCAAGAGCACATCGCCCTCGCGCACGCGGTCGGGCCCGATCATGTGCGCACGATCCACCAGCCCTACGCAAAAACCGGAAAGATCGTAGTCATCAGGATCCATCACACCAGGATGCTCGGCCATCTCGCCACCGATCAGCGCGCATCCTGCCTGTTGACAGCCGCGAGCGATACCACCCACGATATCGGCCATGGCCTCAGCGGAAAGCTTGCCAACCGCCACGTAATCGAGGAAGAACAAAGGCTCAGCACCAGTTGCCAGAATATCGTTAGCGCACATGGCGACCAGATCGATGCCCACCGTATCGTGCTTGCCCAGCATCTGGGCTACCTTCAGCTTCGTACCCACACCGTCGGTGCCGCTCACCAAGATGGGGTCTTCCATCTCCTTGGCCGCCTTGATGGAGAATAGCCCGCCGAAACCACCGATATCCCCGATCACCTCCGGACGGTACGTGGTATTCACGATGCCCTTGATGGCGCCGACCGCGCGTGCCCCCTCGGCCGTGCTTACCCCTGCTTGCTCGTACGTTACCGATTCAGCCATCTTGCCGCCTTCCGGGAAGAAAATGATGATGAACCCATTCTATCGGAATCGCGCGCAGGTTCACCCAAGGAAGTCAGCGCAGCGCGCCCAGATGTGCCACGTGCGAGCGCGCGGTGTCCGGCAGTCGCATTACCGAGAGCATCACCTGGATGAATGCCGATATGATGCGCGCATCGAAGAGGAGCATGGGCGCGCGAGCGAAGCGCACCGCACCGCCGCGGATCCGGCACCGTTCGGCAGTGCGATGGTCGCATGGTGTAGCCCCAAGAAAGGAAATCGCCCGGGTGCTTGGTTCAAGCACTCGGGCGATTCCGCTGCATCATCCCCTCAAATGGTGCAGCCGTTGCCAGCGAAGATGTCCCGCGCCTCCGCCTTCCGCGGCGCATCCTTGACCGACGTTCGCGCTTCGCCGAAGCCCCCTTTAAAACATCAGCGCGCGCCCACCGGCAGAATGGGTCATATCAGGCAACTCTGGAAGTATACAACACTATCCGGCAGTCCCGGCGTAAACCTCATTGAAATCACGCTTTGTGAAGAAACTCATCTGCGCCACCTCATCAGAGATGGGCACCGGGTACTCCCCGGTGAAGCACGCCTCGCAAAACCCTTGGGTGCGAGCATGGCGCACCGCTTCGCGCAAGCCGTCCAACGAGAGGAACGCCAACGAATCAGACCCGATCCATTCGTTCATCTCTTCAAGCGTCATGTTCGCAGCGATGAGCTGGTCGCGCGTGTCGGTGTCGATGCCGTAGAAGCACGGCCACATCACCTCAGGGCTCGTAATGCGCAGGTGCACCTCGGTAGCGCCCGCATCGCGCAGCATCTGCACCAGCTTCTTGGACGTGTTGCCCCGCACGATGCTATCGTCGATGACCACAAGCCGCTTGCCTGCGATCACATCGGGGAGCGGATTCAGCTTCAACCGAATGCCCAGCTGCCGCATCTCCTGAGTTGGCTGGATGAACGTACGCCCAACATAGCGATTCTTCACGATGCCGTCGGTGTACTCGATACCGCTCTCAGCTGAAAAGCCCAGGGCTGCCGGTACGCCGGAGTCGGGCACCCCAAGCACGAGATCGGCCTCAACGGGCGCCTCGCGCGCGAGGATGCGGCCGGTATCACGACGCGCCTGATACACGCTTTGTCCGTCGATCACGCTATCGGGCCGCGCGAAATACACGTACTCGAAGATGCACGCCGCCGGTTTGGCAGCGCGTACCGCCTGCTCGCCACTGAGCCCGTCTTCGGCGAAACGCACGATCTCGCCCGGATTGACATCGCGAACGTATTCGGCGCCCACGATATCGAGCCCGCACGTTTCCGAACTGACCACCCAGCCCCGCCGATCGGGCAACTGCCCGATGCATAACGGCCGAATGCCGTGCGGGTCGCGAAAAGCATAGAGCGCATCGGCAGTGGCGATCACCATGGCGTAGGCCCCGCGCATCAGCTCCATGGCATGCGCGATGCCATCACGAAGATGATGTGTCTCACGCGTTACCACGCCGATGGCTTTAGCAGCCACTTCGCTATCGGTGCTCGAGCGCAGCTGCACGCCCTCGTCGATCAGTCGTGCCCGCATCTGATTGGTGTTGGTCAGCGTACCGTTGTGCGCCAGCGCGAACAGCACATCGTCTATTGCTGACATGTGGGGCTGCGCCGCTTCCCACACAGCCTTGCTGCCGCTGGTGGAATAGCGCACATGCCCAATGGCCACATTGCCCGTCAGGCTCGCAAGGCTCGCATCGTCGAACACCTGCGTGACAAGCCCCAGGTCCTTCGCCACCGTGACCGTGCTGCCATCTCCCACGGCAATGCCTGCGCTCTCCTGCCCGCGATGCTGGAGCGCCTGCAGGCCGAAGCCCGTCATGCGCGCTACGTCGCTACCGGGCGCATAGATGCCGAACACCCCGCATTCTTCCTCCGGATGATCGGGGATCACCCGCTGGGCGCCTCTCTCGCTCATAGCGTCCTTTCCGCCACGTCGCTCGCAACGTCGGCTACATGACCTTCGTCAATCAACGAATTGCCCAGCGCCACATCGCTGCCCGCTGGCAGGAACTCGTCCACCGTGCAAAACGTAACGATGCGATACCGGTTATCAGGCTCGCTGCACGTGCTGAACGCGAATACCTGTCGCACCTCGGAGGCCTCAGGCGCAGGTGGATCGGTCGGCTCCACGATGTTGGCATCCAAGCGCGCTTGCACGTATTCTTCGAGCCCTTCTTCGGTGCTGAACATGGGGATCACGATATCGGTCGACGAACCCAACACTTTGTTCACCGCAAACGAGGTGGTTCGAAAATTGCCTTCGGGCGTGAGCACATAGAACGTGCGGTGCTGATTGAACAGATCGCTGTTCCAGGCGAAATCGGCCAGCAGCGCGAACATGGAGCCATTGGCCATATGGTGCGCATAGATCACGTTAACCTGATCGGTCCAATCGCCGCTATTGACCCCCTCCAAGAACACGCAACCATATTCGGCGCCGAAATCCCCCACGGAGTTCTGTCCGAAATTATGCTTGAGATAGTAGGTGCTGTCGTCTTCGCGCCAGCAAATGGGGTAGCTGATGATGGTGCCGGGAACATACACCCAACCCACCACGTCAGGATTGACCGCGCGCAGCGCATCCCAATCAACGTTGAAGCTGGCAAGCGTCGTGATATCGCCATCCTCGTTCAAGCTGAACGCCTCATCGGCCAGCTTGTCGTATTCGCTCTGACCATTCCAGTACGTGAAGAGCAGCCAACCCAGACCGCCAAGCGCGCATGCCAACACGATGATGGCGGCGATGAACACCACGCGCCAAGCGGCACCGCCCTTGTGCTTCTTCTTGCGGGAAGGCTGCTGGGGCGGCTGCGCAGAACCCTGCATCGGCACCTGCCGCACCGGAGCAGGTGGACGGGGTGGACGCGGAGGCTGAGGGATGGAGCGATACGACTGGGGATACCCGGAGTTTTGCTGCACGGATGGCTGGAGCGGATATCTATCCGCATCGCTTCTGCTCATGATCGGGCCATACGTATTGGTCATACCTGCCTTTTCGGGCGCTACTTCTTCTTCATCTCGTCGAAGAAGCCTTTACCGACAAAGATTACGATGATCAGCACGATAACGGCGATGATAACGCCGATGACCCACGGCTCAATGGTCATACCGAACAGTTCCATGGAAACTCCTCGCTCCTTGATACGTTATGCCCATTCTAAAGCAATGCGCGCCGCTTTCATAGCCACCGCATCAACCCAACCGCGCTTCGAGCGCTTCCACGATGAGGCGCAGCGCCTTGCAGCGCGCGTAACGCTTGTCGTCGCTTTCCAACACCAACCAGGGCGCATAGGTGGTCGAGGTGAGGCGGAACATATCATCGATAGCGCTCTTATACTGAGCGTACTTGTCACGATTGCGCCAATCGTCAGGCGTGATCTTCCATTGCTTGTCCGGATCGGCCGCCCGCGCTTCAAAGCGAGCAAGCTGCTCTTCGGGGCTCACGTCCACCCAGAACTTGAGCAAGATGGCGCCCCAATCAACCAGATCGTGCTCGAATTCGTTGATCTCGTCATACCCGCGTGCCCACGCCTCGGGCGCTGTGATGTCCTCTACCCGCTCTACCAACACGCGCCCGTACCACGAGCGATCGAACAGCGTTACGTGTCCAGCCTTTGGCAGGCGCGTCCAATAGCGCCACAGATGGGGATGGGCCAGTTCGGGTTTGGTCGGCGCCGGACTCGGCACGATGGTATACGCACGAGCATCGAGGGCTTGGGCCACCCGCTTGATGTTGCCGCCCTTGCCTGCCGCATCCCACCCTTCATACATCAAGATGAGCGGTATGCGCGCCTGGTACATGAGGTTTTCCAACGTGAAGAGCCGCTTCTGAAGGCTCTTCAGCTCCTTTTTGTACTCATCGCGCGGCAGCACCAGATCGTGCGCGATGCCGTCCACCGTAGGATGGTCAGCCACGATCTCGAAGCGCGACTGCGCAGGTGCGAACGAGTGCTGCGCTTCGGCTTGCGCGCGTGCCCCGAGCAGCTGATCGCTTTCCGATGCGCCTTCCTCGCGCATGCGGGCAAGCGCGGCATCAGCCCGACGATCCTGCTCGACGCGCAACTCGGCTGCCTGCGCATCCCCTGCGCGTTTGCGCGTGAGCGCCTGTTCGAGCGCATGCACCAGCGTACGCGCGATCAACAGATTCGCACTGCGCTTATCCTCGCCGTTGACGAGCACCCACGGCGCGAACGCATAATCAGATCCCTCGAGCAGTCGATCGAACAGCTTGTAGGCCCGATCGTAATCGGCCGTGCTCGCCAGCTTGCCCTCAGGCACCCGCCAACGCGTGGCCGCGTCGTCGCGCAGCGCTTGCAGGCGCTTCTTCTGCGCTTTCTTCGATACATGCACGAAAAACTTCACCACCGTGTAGCCATCCTCGTGCAACTGCTCTTCAAAATCGCTGATGGATTCCAAATAGTGCCGCGTGCCGCCTGTGGGCAGCATGAGCTCCGCCTCATCGCGCGCCATCATCAGCTGAGTGGCCTTCGTATACCACCCGCGATCGTAGAAGGTGATATGCCCGCGCTCTCCAAGCGCCTGCCAGAACTCTTCCATCATGGGATAGAAGCTCTCCACCCCTCTGCGATATCCAGCGAAATCGCGCAAGGCACCAGCGTCCACATCAGCTGGCACATAGACGCTGGTGGCACGCGCATCCAAGTGATACATCAGATCCGAGATGCGCGAACCCTTACCAGCCCCGTTCCACCCCTCGAAGAGAACGACCAAGCCAGCGCTTTCGCTGACCGCGCGCTGCTGGAGAACGACCAGGCGTCTCATGAGGGCATCGTGTTCTTGCTTGTATGCCGCCTTATCGGGGCGCGACGCACCCCAGTCGATCGTTTCCAGCATGACATCCTCCTTACCGCTGCGCCAATCTTAGCACCGCACGCGCGCCGAGGGGTATACTTTTGCATGATCAAGGGCATCACAGCATGAACGAGGGGGCTCTCCATGGGCGAAGATGAGAACATGCGTCGCAGCGCAGCGCCATATCTGCAAAATCGCGAACTCTCGTGGCTGGAGTTCAACAAACGCGTCCTTGACCAAGGCGCCGATGACACGGTACCGCTGTTGGAGCGGCTGAGCTTCATCAGCATCTTCTGGTCGAACCTGCAAGAGTTCTTCATGGTGCGCGTCGGCAGTCTCACCGACTTGGCGCTGCTGAAAAAAACCATCATCGATGCCAAGAGCGGCATGACGCCCGCCGAGCAGCTGGAAGCCGTCTACAAGCGCTGCCATCAGCTCTACCCTTATTACGAGCAGTGCTTCAAAAAACTGCGAGAGCTTCTTGGTGTGGAGGGCATCCGCAATGTGGACCCACATGATAGCAACGAGGAACAACGCGCGGTGCTGACGCAGCACTTCCGCGCTAACGTGATGCCGTTTCTCTCGCCCCAGATCGTGAATGCGCACCACCCCTTCCCACATTTGGAAAACGGTGCGCTCTACGTGGTCGTGCGCCTTGACGAGCAGGGCAACAAGAAAAAGCACAAGACCGAGAAGGGTGGCGCCGAAGGCGTGACGCTCGGCATCGTGCCGCTGCCACGCCAGTGCGAGCGCATCGTCACGCTGCCGGGCAAGGGTTGCCAATTCATGCTCCTCGAGAAGCTCATCGAGATGAACGCTGCTGAAATATTCAGCATGTACAAGGTCAAGCACACCAATATCGTCTGCGTGACGCGCAACGCCGACCTAGATGCCGCTGAAGGTGAAGACGAACAGGGCGCCGATTACCGCGAGCAGATGAAGCGCATCCTCAAGCGGCGGGCACGCCTGGCGCCCGTGCGCCTGGAGAGCCAGCGCGAGCTTTCCACCACCGTGAAGCGCGAACTGCTGGACCGCCTCCACCTCAAGAGCCACCAATGCTTCGTATCGTCGGTTCCGCTTGATATGAGCTATGTATACGAACTCGCCGGACGAGTCAGCGCCGACCAACGCGCGCGCCTCACCTATCCCCCGTTCACACCCGCATGGCCCGCATGCCTCGATCGCACGCGATCGGTCATCAACCAGGTGGTAGAGGGCGACAAGCTCATCAGCTATCCCTACGAGAGCATGGACAGCTTCGATATGCTGCTGCGCGAGGCAGCCGTCGATCCGGCCGTGGTCTCCATCAAGATAACGCTGTATCGCCTGGCCAAGCAGTCGCGCATGGCCGAAGCGCTCATCGCCGCAGCTGAGGCTGGCAAAGACGTCACCGCCATCTTCGAGCTGCGCGCACGCTTCGACGAATCGAACAACATCGAATGGTCGCAGCGCTTCGAGCAGGCAGGATGCAAAGTGCTCTACGGATTCAGAAACCTGAAAGTGCACTCCAAGATATGCTGCATCACCCGCCAAACCCCTGACGGGCCGCAATACATCACGCAGATGGGCACCGGCAACTACAACGAGAAGACCGCAGCGCTCTACACCGACTTCTCGTTCATGACCGCAGACCCCCAGATCGGCCGCGACGCCGATGCTTTCTTCCGAAACCTCGCACTTGAGAACCTCAGCGACGAATACCGCACGCTGTGGGTGGCTCCGCTCATGGTCAAGCAAAACATCCTCGCTGGCATCGACGAGCAGATCGAGCGGCACCGGCGTGGGCTGCCCAGCGGACTCTTCTTCAAGACCAACTCCATCACCGATCGCGACATCATCGAAAAGATCGTCGAGGCATCGCGAGAGGGGGTACGCTGCACGCTGCTCGTCCGCGGCATCAGCTGCATTGTGCCCGGCCTTGCTGACTACACCGCCAACATCTGCGTGGTCAGCATCGTAGGGCGCCTGCTCGAGCACAGCCGCATCTATTGCTTCGGGCCGCTCGATGGCGATGTGCGCATCTATCTGTCGAGCGCCGACCTGATGACGCGCAACATGGACAAACGCGTGGAAGTGGCTTGGCCCCTTCTTGATGCGCGACTGCGCAGCGAAGTGGTGGGATACATTGGCACCTGCATGTCAGATACGGCCAAACTGCGCGACCTGCTGCCGAACAAGGAATACACGCCCCTGCGCTTCTTCGCCACCGAAGACCCTGCCACCGGACGCATCATGCTGTTCGATTCGCAGGAATACTTGATCGGACAAGCGCAGGAGAAGCGCTTGGAAGCCGCCGAGATGGAAGCGTTCCGGCATCAAACGCAGGCGGTGCCCACCATAGGCGCCTATGCTGAGACTCCCAACGTTCAGGTTGAACCAACACCGCCGGTGCAAAGCGAGCAAAAACCCAGCACGCCTAAGGCCAAGAAAAAGAAGAAGAAAGCTTCCCCTGAGGTTCCCGTGGTCACCATACCTCCCACAGCAAGCACTGCGAGCAGTGGCGAAGCGACTGCGCACGGCGATACCACGCCTGCCAACATGCCCGCGTATGCTACTGAGAACATGACGGCCACGGGCATGGCCAGCGCCTCAGCGGAAGGTATCTCAGCGGATGCGGCACATGGTCTCACAACGGATGCTCCGCAACACGATCCGCGCTGTGATGTTATGGTTCCGGTTGTAGATATGCCCCTCGCACCTGCCGAGGCGCTTGCGCCCGATGCGGCGCCTGCCGTGCACATGGCTCCCGTGCACCATTTTGGCATGAAGGTGCCACCGCGCTTCATCGGCACCATTCCCACCGGCACCACGGCACCCATCGATGTTGCGCGCGTGCACGCCGCGGTGGACGGGTCAGGGCCACTTCAGCCGGTGTCTCTGGCCATGCAACGCTACGCCAAGAACGCCCATGGACGCGACGAGGTGCAATACGACTCACCTGAGAGCTTCTTCGAGAAGCCCCCCGAGGACAACCAGATCGTCATCCCGCGGGAAAAGAAGACGGGGTTCTTCGAGAGACTATTCGGCGGCAACTGAGGCTGCTACGCGTTCGGCGATGCGCTGAGCCATATCGGCATCCTTCGCCTCGACCATGACGCGCACCACCGGTTCGGTGCCGCTCGGGCGCAGCAGCACGCGGCCATCATCGCCCAGCTCCGCCTCTGCCGCAGCAACAGCCGCAGCGACCGCTTCGCTCGTTGCTACCGCTTCTTTATCGGCAACGGGCACGTTGATCAGCTCTTGAGGGAACTTGCTCACCGTTGCTGCCGCCTCTTCAACGGTAATGCCGCTGCGCTTCACCGCCGCGAGAAACTGCACCGCTGTCATCAGGCCATCTCCGGTGGAGTTGTGCTCCAGTAAGATCATATGCCCCGACTGCTCACCGCCAATAGCATATCCCTGCGCGCGCATCTCTTCGAGCACATACCGATCGCCCACTTTCGTCTGCACCACCTGAATGCCCGCATCGCGCATCGCGTGCACGAAGCCCAGATTGCACATGACCGTGCTGACCACCGTGTCTGCTGGCAAGATGCCGCGCCGCTTCATATCAAGAGCGATGACCGCCTCTACGATATCGCCGTCGATCTCAACGCCTGCCGGTGTCACCATCATCACCCGGTCAGCATCACCATCGTGCGCGATGCCCACATCGGCATGCTTGTCCGACACGAGTTGCTTGACCGGCCCAAGATGCGTCGAGCCGCATTCCACGTTGATATCCATGCCGTCGAAATCATCATTGATGACATGGACCGCAGCGCCAAGTCGCTCAAGCGCCTCAGCGGTGGTCACCGAAGAGGCACCGTGCCCTGTATCGAGGGCCACCGTAAGCCCCTCGAACGTGACGTCCTGCCCGCGCACGGCATCAACAGCATGCTGGATATAGATCTCGGCAGCATCGTTCAAGTCAACGCTGAAACCAACATCGGCCCCTTGCGGCATGTCATCTTCGACCCCTTCAAGGCCACCTGCATCGATGAATGCCTCTATAGCGTCCTCAGCATCGTCGGAGAGCTTGTAGCCCTTTGAGTCGAAGAGCTTGATCCCATTGTATTGGGGAGGATTGTGCGAAGCCGAGATGACCGCGCCACCCGCAGCGGAGAGCTTGCGCGTGAGCAGTGCTACCGCAGGTGTGGGAACGATGCCCGCCAGAAGCGCCGTGCCGCCCGCACTGGTGATGCCAGCCACCATGGCCGCTTCCAGCATGTCGCCCGACAGGCGCGTATCTTTGCCCACCACGATGGTCTTGCCCAAAAAACGCACCGCGGCCTGCCCCAGACGGTATGCTATCTCGTTGGTCAACTCCACATTAGCGATACCCCGTACGCCATCGGTTCCGAACAGCCTCGCCATGACTATTTCCCCCTCTTGATATGTTCCTGATCGAGCAATGCGACTCCGCCGCGGAGCGCAATGGCGTCCTCGGTCATGCGCGTGTTCATCTCTGCGGCCATTTCCTCGAGTGAAACCCCGTAGCGCGCGAGCACCACCATGAGATGGTAGATCACATCTCCTGCTTCGTAGCGCATATGGTCGATGTGAGCATCGCGCTCGGCCGCATCGGCTGCCTCGACATCTTTGACCGCCAGCGCCACCTCGCCCGCCTCTTCCATGAGCTTCTTCAAGACCGTATCGGGCGAGCCGCTCAACAGTCGGTAGGTGTAGCTTTCCTCTCCAGCGCTTCTGCGCGCCTCGATCGTCTGCTGAAGGTGCTCAAGGGCAGCACCGATTTGCGATGCGGGCTGCTCACCCTCGGTGAAGTGGACTTTATTGGTCATGGGCGTCTCCCTTATGCGAGATCATGCAAAAAGGCGGGGCCGCTCTCAGCCCCGCCTCATCTTCGACCAGCCTATTGGGCGTCAGGAGTGCTTTCGCTCTCATCCTCCGCGGCAGCAGCCTCGGTCTCGGCGTCAGTGATGCCGAATCCAAGACCCTCAACAGCTCCCAGAAGCGCATCGAGCTCTTCAAGATTGCGCTGGTAGCTGCGCGGCGGCAACGCCTCGCCCAGCATTTCCTCGTCGTCGTTATTGAAGGTGGGCGGCTCGTCCCCACCGATCAGGATGGTGTCATCGGGGCTGAACACCATATCGAGCAGCTGCGACATATCGTCGCTCGTTGCTGACAGATCGTCTTCGATCACATGCATCAGCCCGCGCTCTTCCAAGCCATCCTTCAACTCTTCGATGGCCTTCACGCCAATGCCCTCGATGCGCAGCAGGTCGTCCTCGGTGTGACCCAGCAGATCAGCCACCGTCTCGATGCCCGCCTCGCTGAACTTGTTCGCCCAACGCTGGCTCACGCCCAGATCATCGAAGATGTAGAGGCGTGCCTGCTCATCGGTGAGATTGTGGCCGCGTCGACCCATGGTGAGCGCATTCAAATAGCTGCCGTAGCTGCCAGCAGCATTGAAGAATCCTTCGCCATCGAGCGACCAATCCTGCGGACGCGGCAGCAAGCTCTCTATCTCGCGCAGCGCCTCGGGCGCATAGTCGGGCAGCACTTCGCCCTCGGCACCCTCGATGGGCGCGCCCTTGTACGTGAGCGTCACGTCGCGGTACCGCTTGAGGCCAGTGCCTGCCGGGATGGGCTTGCCGATGATGACGTTCTCTTTGAGGCCCGCCAAGTGGTCGGTCTTACCCTCGATCGCGGCATCGGTCAGCACCTTCGTCGTCTCCTGGAACGATGCTGCCGACAACCACGAGTCGGTTGCCAGCGATGCCTTGGTGATGCCGAGCAGCAGAGGCTGGCCTACCGGCGGCTCCTTGCCTTCGGCGATCAGGTCATTGGCGATATCCTCGAACTCGAAGCGATTCACCTGGCCACCCGGCAACAGGCTAGAATCACCCGCATCGAGCACGGCCACCCGCCGCAGCATCTGACGGGCGATCACCTCGATGTGCTTATCGTTGATGTCTACGCCCTGGCTGACGTAAACGCCTTGCACCTGCCCCACGATATAGCGCAGGGTCGTATTCGGATCGGTCAAACGCAGCAGGTCGTGCGGGTTGATGGAGCCCTTGGTCAGCTGCTGGCCGATGCGCACCTCGCAGCCGTCCACCACGCCGGGCATCATGGTCACGCGCGACGATACCACGTACTCGCGAACGTTGCCTTCCTGATCGTGGATGGTCAGCACCTTTGAAGACTTGTCTCCGCCGATCTGCAGCGTGCCGCTGATCTCAGCCAGCACCGCCTGACCCTTCGGCTTGCGCGCCTCGAAGAGCTCCTGCACACGGGGCAGACCATGCGTGATGTCCTCGCCCGCAACGCCGCCGGTGTGGAACGTGCGCATGGTGAGCTGGGTGCCCGGCTCGCCGATGGACTGGGCCGCGATGATACCCACTGCCGTGCCTATGTTGACCGGACGGCCGGTGGCCAGATCCCATCCGTAGCACTTCTGGCACACGCCATGTTCGGCATGGCAGGTCATGATGGTGCGGATGATGACCTCTTCGATGCCCGCCTCGCGCATGTTGCGCAGCTGCTGCATGGATGAGATGTAGTCTCCTGCATCCAGCATGATCTCGCCGTTGGTGTCGCAGACCGGCTCCAACAGGCAGCGCCCGATCAGGTTCTCGTCCAGCTCGCCCTTCTCGTTTTCCAGCGGGTAGGGTACGCCATCGTGAGTGCCGCAATCGATCTCGCGGATGATGACGTCTTGAGCCACGTCCACCAGACGACGGGTCAGATATCCCGAGTCAGCGGTACGCAGCGCCGTGTCAGCCAAGCCCTTGCGAGCACCGTGCGTGGAGATGAAGTACTCGAGCACCGAGAGGCCCTCGCGGAAGTTCGCCTTGATGGGACGGTCGATGATCTCACCCTTCGGGTCGGACATCAGGCCGCGCATGCCAGCGAGCTGACGGATCTGCTTGATGTTACCGCGCGCGCCCGAGAACGCCATCATGTAGATAGGATTGAACTTATCGAAGTTCTCGGCCATCGCATCGCCAACCTCTTCGTTGGCTTCATTCCAGATATCGACCACTTGCTTGTGGCGCTCTTCGTCGCTGACCAGGCCCATCTCATAGTCCTCGTCAATGGCGGCAACCTTCGCGTCCGCCTTCTCCAAGATCTCGCCTTTGCTGGGCGGGATGGTAGCGTCATAGACCGAAACGGTCACGCCCGCACGCGTAGCGTAGTGGAAGCCCGCATCCTTCAGACCATCCAGGATCGGCGGCAATTCGGAGAGCTCGTAGGTGTTGCACACATCCTCCACCAAACGGCTGATCTCCTTCTTGTTCATCTCGTAGTTCAAGAAGGTGTAGTCCGGCGGCAGCACATCGTTAAAGATGATGCGACCGACCGTCGTCTCGATGCGGTCGCCCGCCTTGTGCTCTTCGACCACGCCATAGCTCGTAGCCACCTGGCACGGCACGCGCAGACGCACCCAGATCTTCGCCTGGAGGTCCAGATCGGCGCGCGCATCGTAGGCGCGCATGGCGTCGTCGATATCGGTGAACACACGGCCTTCGCCCTGGAAACCATCACGCGCAGCGGTCAGATAGTACAAACCGATGATCATGTCCTGTGTGGGAACCGTGAGCGGCCGACCATGTGCTGGGCTCTTGATGTTGTTCGAGGACAGCATCAGCACACGCGCCTCGGCCTGAGCCTCAGCCCCCAGCGGCACATGCACGGCCATCTGGTCACCGTCGAAGTCGGCGTTGAACGCGGTGCAGACCAGTGGATGCAGACGGATGGCCTTGCCCTCTACCAGCACCGGCTCGAACGCCTGAATGCCCAAACGATGCAAGGTTGGTGCGCGGTTCAAGAGCACCGGATGGTCGGCGATGACCTCTTCGAGCACGTCCCACACACGGCTCGCCCCGCGGTCGACCTTGCGCTTGGCATCCTTGATATTGTTAGCGTATTCCAGCTCAACCAGACGCTTGATGACGAACGGCTTGAACAACTCGAGCGCCATCTGCGACGGCAGGCCGCACTGGTGCAGCTTCAGCTGCGGACCCACCACGATGACCGAACGGCCCGAGTAGTCCACGCGCTTGCCCAGCAGATTCTGGCGGAAGCGACCCTGCTTGCCCTTCAACATGTCGCTGATGGACTTCAGGGGACGGTTGCCCGGACCAGTAACGGGGCGTCCGCGACGGCCGTTGTCGAACAGCGAGTCGACCGCCTCTTGCAGCATGCGCTTCTCGTTGTTCACGATGATCTCGGGAGCGCCTAGATCAAGCAGGCGCTTCAAGCGGTTATTGCGGTTGATGACGCGACGATACAGATCGTTCAGGTCAGAGGTGGCGAAGCGGCCGCCGTCCAGCTGCACCATCGGGCGCAGATCCGGCGGGATCACCGGCACCACGTCCAAGATCATGTCCGAAGGCTCGTTGTCGCTCTTCAAGAATGCGTCGACCACCTTCAAGCGCTTGGTAGCCTTGACGCGCTTTTGACCCTTGCCGGTGCTGATGATCTCGCGCAGCTCTTCGGCCGTGGTCTCAAGATCGATCTGCTCAAGCAGGTCGCGCACCGCCTCGGCGCCCATGCCGCCACGGAAGTAATCCTTGTAATTGGCACGCATCTCGCGATAGAGCGCCTCATCGGGCACCAACTGCTTCGGCTCGATCTTGAGGAACTCATCGAGCGCGTCGGCACGCAGGGCCTTGCGCTCGTTGAACTCTTCGTAGATGTCGGCGATCTCGGCTTCCACCTCTTCGGGCGTGAGACGGTCGTCATCATCAGCATAGTCGACAAAATCGTCATCTTCGGGCACATAGTCGGTGGATAGCTTGCGCGTAGCCTCGATCAAGCGGTCGCGCTCGGCGTCCAGCTCTTCCAGATCGGCTGCTAGCTCGTCGCGCAGCTCGTCAGCGTCTTCCTCGCGCGCCTCTTTATCCACGTAGGTGACAATGGAGCTGGCGAAATAGAGCACCTTCTCCAGTTCCTTCGGCGGGATGTCCAACAGATACCCCAAGCGCGAGGGGCTGCCCTTGAAATACCAAATATGGCTCACCGGCGCTGCCAGTTCGATATGGCCCATGCGCTCGCGGCGCACCTTCGAGCGGGTGACCTCAACGCCGCAGCGCTCGCAGACGATGCCACGGAAGCGCACGCGCTTGTACTTGCCGCACGCGCACTCCCAGTCCTTCGTGGGGCCGAAGATCTTCTCGCAGTACAAGCCGTCCTTTTCCGGCTTGAGCGTACGATAGTTGATGGTCTCAGGCTTCTTTACCTCGCCGCGCGACCAGCTGCGCACATCCTCGGCGCTTGCCAAGCTGATGCGCAGCGCATCGAAATTGCGCACATCGTATTCGGTGGTGTTCGCCATTATTCGGCTCCTTTCTCTTCTTGGGAGCCAATTAGCTCGTTGGCAAGGTCATCGAGAGCTTCTGCGGTATTGCTGTTGATAGGCGCCGTTGCGGCCACATCGGTGGCCACCAGCGTATCCCCATCATCGATCAAAAGCTCTTCTGCGGTTTCGCGGTTGATATCGCTCATGAGCTCGCCCAGCTCGGCGGCGATATCGTCGATAGCGTTGCCCTCTTCCTCTTCGGTCTTACGCGCACCGCTGGCCAACGCCTCATAAAGAGCGCGGTCTTCATCACCTGCATCGATGTCCATGTTCACATCGCGCGTGCCGCCCGCACCTTCCAATTCCACGTTCAGGCACAGGCTCTTCATCTCTTTCACCAAGACCTTGAAACTCTCAGGCACCTCGGGAGCGGGGATGTTCTCGCCCTTGACGATAGCCTCGTAGCTCTTCACGCGACCTGCCGTGTCGTCGGATTTCACGGTCAGGATCTCTTGGAGCACGTTGGAAGCGCCGTAGGCGTAGAGCGCCCACACCTCCATCTCGCCGAAGCGCTGGCCGCCGAACTGCGCCTTGCCACCCAACGGCTGCTGGGTGATGAGGCTGTAAGGGCCGGTGGAGCGCGCGTGGATCTTGTCGTCCACCATGTGGCCGAGCTTCAGGATGTAGGTGGCGCCCACGGTGATGGGTTCGCGGAACTTCTCGCCGGTGCGCCCGTCGTAGAGCCAGGTCTTGCCGGTCGGCGTCAGCTGCGGCACCAGCTCGTCGCGCGCCTTGTCGCCGTACTTCTTATGGTTGATGTTGATCAGGTTGCGGTTCGCCTTCATGATGGCGTCCGAGATCTCTTCCTCGGTTGCGCCGTCGAAGACCGGCGTGGATACGAACAGGGGACCCTCTACCACTTCATCGGTCTCTTCCTCATCCGACCAGCCCCACTTCGCAGCCCAGCCCAAGTGGTTCTCCAGCAGCTGACCCACGTTCATACGAGAGGGAACGCCCAGCGGGTTTAAGATGACGTCGATCGGCGTGCCATCGGCCAGGTAGGGCATATCCTCCACCGGCAGCACGCGGGAGATGACGCCCTTGTTGCCGTGGCGACCGGAGAGCTTGTCGCCCTGCTGCACCTTGCGCTTCTGAGCAACGTAGACGCGCACCAGATCCTTCACCTGAGGCGGCAGGTCGTCGCCCTCTTCGCGGTTGAAGCGCAGAATGCCGATCACGCGACCGCCAGCGCCATGAGGCACCTTCAGCGACGTATCGCGCACCTCGCGCGCCTTCTCGCCGAAGATGGCACGCAGCAGGCGCTCTTCGGCGGTGAGCTCCGTTTCGCCCTTCGGGGTGACCTTGCCCACCAGCACGTCTCCCGGGCCTACCTCAGCGCCCACGCGAATGATGCCATCGGCGTCCAGATCGGTGATCATGTCATCGGAGATGTTGGGGATCTCGCGGGTGATCTCTTCGTCGCCCAGCTTCGTCTCGCGCGCATCCACCTCGTACTCGGCGATCTGAATGCTGGTCAGCAAATCTTCTGCCACCACGCGTTCGGACACGATGATGGCGTCCTCGTAGTTGTAGCCTTCCCAAGGCATGTAGGCCACCATGAGGTTGGCGCCCAGCGCCAGCTCACCGTGGTCGCAGCTGGGGCCATCGGCCAGCACGTCGCCCACCTCGACGGCATCCCCCTTGCGCACGATGGGACGGTGGTTGATGGATCCGGACTGGTTGGAGCGCTGGAATTTGGGGATCAGATACTCGTCGTATTCCCCGTCCTTCGTCTCGATGATGATGGTCTGACCGTCCACGTAGTCGACCACACCGGGGTTTTGGGCCACGATTATCTCGCCGGAGTCCACTGCAATACGATGCTCGATGCCCGTACCTACGAGCGGCGCTACCGGACGCAGCAGCGGCACGGCCTGACGCTGCATGTTCGATCCCATGAGCGCGCGGTTCGCGTCGTCGTGCTCAAGGAACGGGATGAGCGAGGTAGCCACGCTGGTCATCTGGCGCGGGGACACGTCCATGTAATCCACCTGCGCGGGCGGCACCTCGTCAGGCTCGCCGAACTCGCCAGCAGCGTTCTTCGTACGGCAGAGGATGCGCGCGCTCGGATGGAACACGCCATCCTTGTCGCGCGTGCCGAATTCGCGCGTCTCAGGATCGAAGGGGTCGTTCGCCTGCGCGATGACGTAATTCTCTTCCTCATCGGCGGTCAGGTAGTCCACCTCATCGGTGACCTTGCCATCGATCACGCGGCGATACGGGCTCTCGATGAAGCCGAAGGGATTCACGCGGGCATACGCTGCCAAGCTGCCGATCAGGCCGATGTTGGGGCCTTCAGGCGTCTCGATGGGGCACATGCGCCCGTAGTGGGAGGTATGCACGTCGCGCACCTCGAAGCCAGCGCGCTCGCGGGACAGACCGCCCGGGCCAAGCGCTGACAGGCGGCGCTTATGCGTGATGCCCGCCGCAGGGTTCGTCTGGTCCATGAACTGCGAGAGCTGTGACGAACCGAAGAACTCCTTGATGGCCGCCACGATGGGACGGATGTTCACCAGGCTCTGCGGAGTGATCTCGTCGGGCTCCTGCATGCTCATGCGCTCGCGCACCACGCGCTCCATGCGCGACAGACCGATGCGGAACTGGTTCTGGATCAGTTCGCCCACCGTGCGGATGCGACGGTTGCCGAAGTGGTCGATGTCGTCGGTCGTGTAGCCTTCCACACCATCGTGCAGCGCGATGATGTAGCGCATCGTGCGCACGATGTCCTCTTTGGTGAGCGTGGAGGACTCGTCCACCTCAGGGTCTTCACCGAGCTTCTTGTCGATCTTGTAGCGGCCTACCTTCGCCAGGTCGTAGCGCTGCGGGTTGAAGAAGAGCCCATCGAGCAGCGTGCGCGCCGAATCGATGGTGGGCGGCTCGCCCGGACGGAAGCGCTTGTACAGCTCGATCAGGCTCTCTTCTTTCGTCGTAGCAGGGTCGCGCTCGAGCGTGCGACGCAGCATCTCGGAATCACCCAGAAGATCGATGATCTCTTCGTTGGTCTCGGCCAAGCCGAGGGCGCGCACGAGCAGCGTGGCCGGCTGCTTGCGCTTGCGATCGATGCGCACAGAGAGCACATCGCGCTTGTCGGTCTCGAATTCGAGCCAGGCACCGCGGCTAGGGATGACCTTGGCGTTGTAGATGGTCTTGTCAGAGGTCTTGTCGCGCTCGCTGCCGAAGTAGACGCCGGGGCTACGCACCAGCTGGCTGACCACGACGCGCTCGGTGCCGTTGATGATGAACGTGCCGCGCGGGGTCATCAGCGGGAAGTCGCCCATGAAGACCTTCTGCTCTTCAATGACGCCCGTCTCACGGTTGATGAAGCGAACGTTGGCGCGCAGAGCCGCCTGATAGCTGACGTCTTTCTCCTTGCACTCATCAACGGTGTACTTCGGTTCCTCGAACTCATGCTCGCCGAACTCCAGCGCCATATCCTTGGTGCTGTTCTCGATGGGCATGATGTCGTTGAACGCTTGGGTGATGCCTTCGGTCTGGAAGTGCTTGAAGCTGTCAACCTGAATACCGATCAGATTTGGCAGATCCATGACATCCTGGATCTTCGCAAAGCTGCGACGATCCCTGTAATTGCTGGTAGCACGCTGTTTTTTTGCCTTGGCCACGAAGCGTCTCCCCTTTCGATGCAAGCTTGAATCTGAAAATTGCAGCAACGCACTAAAATAAGTATGAAAACCACCTGTGTCAAGGATTTTTTTTACTAATTATGTAGATTTCATGTTGTTTAAGACGGTGCCGAAGGTGACGCTTTCGCGACCACTGGCACCTGCCGTTGAAGAGAGCGCGTGGGCTTGCTAGTCTTTCCCGAGAAGCATATGAAGATAAAGGAGCTTGAGATGGGCAATTGTCTTGTGGCGCAATCCGGCGGTCCGACCGCGGTCATCAACGCATCGCTGGCGGGCGTGATCCGCGCGAACCAACTGAACCCCCTCTACGACCGCGTGCTGGGCGGCATCCATGGGATCGAGGGCGTGCTGACGGGTAAGCTGTACGACCTGACCGATCTGCCGAGCGCCGAGATCGAAGTGCTGCGCCAGACGCCGTCGAGCGCGCTGGGCACCTGCCGCTACAAGCTCAAGCGCGACAACCCGGCCGATTTCGAGCGATTGCTGGCCGTGATGGACGAGCACGATATCGACGTGATGTTCTACATCGGCGGCAACGATTCCATGGACACCGTGGATGCGCTGTCGGAATACGCGGCGGCGCACGGCAGCGCCAAGCGGTTCGTCGGCATCCCGAAGACGGTGGACAACGACCTGGTACCGGTGGACCACTGCCCCGGCTTCCCGAGCGCGGCGAAACTGGCGTGCCTGGTGACGCATGCCACGCGGCTCGATTACGACGCCTACACGCGTCCAGAGGTGTTCGTGCTGGAGACGATGGGGCGCGATGCGGGCTGGCTGGCGGCGAGCTGCTGCTTGACCGGCGACGTAGACCTATTGGTGCTGCCCGAGGTCGATTTCGACCGCGAGGCGTTCCTGGCGCAGGTGCAGAAGAAGATGGACGAGACCGGAGCATGCTACATTGTGGTAAGCGAAGGCGCGCACTATGCGGATGGCACGTACCTTTCCGCGGGCGACTCGGCCAACGACGGCTTCGCGCATGCGGTGCTGGGTGGCGCGGCCGCAGCGCTCAAGCAGATGATCGTGGACGCGGGCATCGCACCGCGCGGCGTGGTTCAGGACCTCTCGCGCGCGGCCCGCAGCAGCAACTTCGCGCAGAGCAAAGTGGATGTGACCGAGGCCTACGAGTTGGGCATGAGCGCGCACATGCGCTCGGCTGACCCAGCCTTCACCGCACAGGTGGTGGGCGTACATCGCGGGAACGCGCAAACGATGAGATGCGACGGCGGCATCTGTCGCATGGAACACACCTACAATGCGGAGTTCTTCGCCGGACCCGCGAGCGAGTTCGCCAACTTCGTGAAGGCGTTCCCCACCGATTGGATCCTGCCTGACTACCAAGGCGTGACCGAGGATGCGCTCGATTACTTCCGTCCGCTCGTGGAAGGCGAGCCAGCCATCATCTATGAGAACGGGCTGCCCGCCACCGTCGAGCCGTTCAACCGCCGTTAGGCACGAACCGAGAGCGCACAGGAAAGCGGAGGGAGATGGCCCTCCGCTTTTTCATACCCAAAGACTGCCACTGATTCGCCGATCAGACGCTAGAACTGCCGCCCTTCGTAGAGCTTCATAGCAATGCCTGCGCTGATGGCGTAGGGCACGAGCAGGCACGCGAAGACCAATGCGCTCAAGCCGAGGGAGGTCAGCGTCTCTTCCGGTGCGGGCAGGAAGAGCGTCTGGAGCACCGGAAGCATCTGTACGACCACGTCATCGAAATCGCTGATCAGGTAGAGAGCGCCGACCATGATGAACACGAAGACCAAAGGGACGATCCGCGTCGCCTTCGTCATGCCGAACCGCATAAAGAGCGGCATCGAGAGCATCGCGGCTATGAGGAGCATCGCGGCTATGAGGAGCACATGCGCAGTCTCCACAACAGGATCGAACCCTTCTGCGAGCGATGCGACGAACGGTATCTGCGGCAATGACGAGGCGATGAGGGAGCCGACCAGGGAGAACACCATACCGAACACAACGCTCGCTATGGTGACGATCAGGATGCTGGCATAGCGGCCAGCGATCACCTGGCGGCGGCTGATCGGCAACGTGAGCCGGAAGCGCTCCCACCCGTTCATCTCATCGTAGGCGACGATAGAGAATATGTACATGAAGGTAAACGCAGCTGTGATGGCGGCCACCCCGGCGATCAGCGTTCCCGTGCCAAGGCTGACGAACACAGCGACGATCAGCATAATGCTGAGCAGCTGCAACGCGGAATTCTTCATGGTGATGAAGTCAGATTTGATCATGACCAGCATGCTTCTCCCCCTTCAGGACGAGGTTCAGGTAATCGTCGATCGCGACCCGATCCACAGGGATATCCGGATGCGCCTTGCCGAACGCGAAGCGGTCAGGCACGAGGACATCCACACCGTATTCATGCTTCAGAACGAACAGCGGCGCTGTGGCTGCGTCATGCTGCACCAACAGGTCAGCGAGCTGAGAGCTTCGCAGATGCGCGATGCCCGCCTCATCGCAGATCGCCTCCTTCTGCTCACAGAACAGCATGGCCCCCGCATCGATGCAAACCACCTTATCGGCGATCTTCTCCAGATCGGAGGTGATATGCGTGGCCATGAGGATGGCGTGGTGCTCATCCAGCATGAAGCTGCGCAAAAGGTCGAGCATCTCGTCGCGGGCGAGCGGGTCGAGGCCCGCCGTTGCCTCATCGAGCACCAACAGCTCAGGATGGTGCGCCAGCGCGAAGGCAAGCGAGAGCTTCATGCCCATGCCGCGCGAGAGCTTCGCGATCTGCTTCTTCGGATCGAGCCCGAAATCGACCAGGAAGCGGGTGAACAGTGGCGCGTCCCACTCCTGGTACGAAGCGCGCCCGAGCTGGGCGACATCCCGCACGCGCGATGCCTGCGTGAAGGCGCACGTGTCGAACACCACGCCGATGCGCGCTTTCAGGGCTGCGGGCATGTTCGCCGGGTCCGGCAGGGGCTGCCCAAGCAGCGCCAGCGAGCCAGCGTCGGGTGTTATCAAACCGAGCAACAGCTTTATGAGCGTCGTCTTTCCCACCCCATTGGGACCCACGAGTCCAACGATGCTTCCCCGCTCCACGTTCAGATCGAGGGGACCCAGCGCGAAACCGGGATAACTCTTCTCAAGCCCCCTGCATTCGATGGCATATTCCATAGGTGCGAACCTTCTTGTCAGGCAAGCGATGCGCCCGCATCATCGTCCGAGATGAGGTCGAGCATCTCATGCAGCTCGGCGATACCGATCTCGGCGGTCGACGCCTCGCGCACGGCCTGCTCGAGCAGCTCTTCAACATGCTTGAGCCTGCCTTCGCGCAACAACTCGCGATTGCCGCCGCACACGAACGAGCCCTTCCCTTGCACGGTGTCGATGAAACCCGCCTCCTCAAGGTCGGCATAGGCGCGCTTGGTGGTGATGACGCTGATGTGCAGGTCATTCGCCAAGGCCCTCATCGAGGGAAGCGGCGCGCCCGCCTCAAGCTCGCCGGACAGGATCGCATCTTGGATCTGCGAGGCTATCTGAGCGTAGATGGGCTTATCGCTTGCATTGGATACAATTATCTCCAAGGTCGTCTCTTCTTCTTCGTCCCGAAGCGCGACGTCTCGCACCCCGGGCACCATAGTGTATATACTCTATATGCACACTATAATCAGTAGACATTTGCCTGTCAAGACGGCGGCACAGAAAAACCGCGCCGCTCTCTGCGCGCCTCATCAGCCGCGAGAACCGCGCCACGAGATGCGCATGCACTCGTCACTCGCCTCAACGACTCAAAGAGAGTCCTTGCACGCAATACGAGCGCTTCACACTCGCCGTACGAGCTATCGGCAGATGTGAGCGAATGTGGGTCAGCGGCGGGCGCGAATGAATGAACCGGGAGCCACAGCGAAGGGACACTCCGTGCGGTAGATGTTGCACGAGCGGTTAGCGATAGGCACCGCCTCTTCGGCACCAGCGAACGCTTCGTCGGGTTCGGGTATCCACGTAAGGTTGTGCACGTCGAAGGCGCGCACCGACTCGCCGGGCGAGACCACCTCGAGCTGCTCGCGCTCTTCAAAACGATTGCGGCACCGAAGCGTGAGGCGGAAGCCCTCGCCATGCGGCTCGCAGACGAGCGCATCGGCCACGTGCACGGTGTCGTGGTCGTAGCCATCCTTATCATGCGCCTGTTGTGGGTTGCCGAAGTAAAAGCCGGTACTGAACGGGCGATGCGATACCGCTGTGAGCTCGCTCATGAGGCCCTCGGGCGCCACACCATCGAGCGCACGCCGATAGGCCCCCACCACGCATGCCACGTAATACGCCTTCTTGTTGCGCCCCTCTATCTTGATGGAGTCCACGCCCGCCGCCGCCAATTCGCGCAGGTGCTCGATCATACAGAGGTCCTTCGCGTTCATCAGGTACGACCCACGCTCGTCCTCGTCAATGGGAAAGTACACGCCCGAGCGCTTCTCTTCCTCCAGCACGTAGTTCCACCGGCACGGCTGCGAACAGTTCCCGCGATTGCCCGAGCGGCCATTCAGGTAAGCGCTGATCAGGCAACGCCCGGACACCGCCATGCACTGCGCCCCGTGCGCGAACGCCTCGATCTGTAGGTCAGCGGGGATCTGTTTGCGCATCTCAGCGATGTTCGCCAGCGTCATCTCGCGCGCGCAGACGATGCGCGCAGCACCCATGCTGTGCCAGAGCTTCGCCGTTTCTGCGTTGGCCACCGACGCCTGCGTGCTCACATGCAATTCACAGCGCGGAGCATACTGGCGCGCCAGCGCGAACGCACCCATGTCGCCGATAATGAGCGCGTCGACTCCCGCCGCAGCCACCGCTTCAAAGAATGTCGGCAGCTGCGGCAGGTCATCCTGCATCATGAGCACATTGCAGGTCAGATGCACTTTGACACCAGCATCGTGAGCCACGCCCACCGCACGCGGCAGCTCGTCCAGAGAGAAATTGGCAGCTCGCGCGCGCATGCCGAAGCGGTCAGCCGCCAGATAGACCGCATCAGCACCAAAGGCGATGGCGGCCTGCAACTGCTCGAAACCACCGGCAGGGGCGAGCAGCTCCAGGGGAATCGACGAGCCACCCCGCTCATCACCGATGCGCACCTGCTGTTCAGTACCCATCATCAGCTAAACACCGCCTCAAACGGCTCGGATACTTCAATGGCGGCTTGCCCACGCGTCAGTTCGCGCAGCTTCTCCACGAGCGGGCCTTCGCTTCCCGCGAGCATGCGGAGCGCCAGCGTCACCTCTTCGGCAAAATCAGAACTGCGCACCGAAGCACCCGCATCCTCAGCCGCGCGCACGATCTGCTCATAGGCGGCATACGGCACATGCAGGGTGATATCCACGCACGCCGACACGGTGACCACCTGCGCCGCTTCGATGGCCGCTTGCGCTGCTGCCGAATACGCGCGCACCAGACCGCCCGTGCCGAGCAGCGTGCCGCCGAAATAGCGCGTGGTCACGCAGATGATGTCGGTCAGACCCGCATGCTGCAGCGTTTGCAGCGTGGGCATGCCGGAGGTACCGCTCGGCTCACCGTCATCGGAATAGCGCACGCGCTCAGCCGCACCGCCCACGCCGCGCACGATATAGGCGTATACGTTGTGGCGCGCCTGGGCGTGCTCGGTGCGCACCGCTTCCAAGAACGCGAGCGCCTTTTCCTCAGTATCAGCGGGGGAAAGTTGTGCGATGAAGCGCGACTTCTTCTCCACAACCTCAGCCTGTACGCAGGCCGCTACGGTCTTGTATCCGTCCACTACTGCCCCAACTTCTCTGCTGCATCAAACCATTCCAGCTCAAGCTGTGCGATAGCCTCTTCAAAGTCGGCTATCTCTTCTTGGATGGCGGTCAACAATTGGTAATCCGTCGGGTCGGCCTCGGCCAGCTCTTGGTGCTTCGCGTCGATCTTGCTCCGCAGCGTCTCCATCTTCCCCTCATTGGAGGCCATCAGCTTGCGCAGCCGCCGCTGCTCTCCCCCCGAAAGCTTGGAAGTCCCATTTTGAGCAGAGGTGGTTCCTGAAGAGCTCAAAGAAGCGCCGATCCCTGAAGAGCTTCCGGGAGTTGCGCACAAAGCGAGTTCCCCATGCGCCGGAACATCCAATGGACGTTCCGTGCGCAGAGGACTGTCTGAGCGACTGCGCTGCTCCCGGGAGCTCTCCTGATCGCCTTCAACGAGTTTCAGATACTCATCAACACCACCGGGCAGATGCCGTAGCGCACCATCGATCAGCGCGAACTGGTGATCAGTCACGCGCTCCATCAGATAACGATCGTGCGTCACCAGCAAGAGCGTACCTGGCCAGCCATCAAGCAGCGATTCCACCGCTGCCATCATATCGGTATCCAGATCGTTGCCCGGCTCGTCCAAAATGAGCACATTGGGCTGATCGAGCAGGATCAGCATGAGCGCCAGCCGGCGCCTTTGACCACCAGACAGGTCACAGACCGGCTCATTCAAGTCGGCTTTGCTGAACCCGAGTTGCTCGAGCAGCTGCGACGGCGACTGCTCCTTACCGTCCAGCATGATGCGGCGCGAATAGCGCCCTATCACCTCACGCACGCGATCGTCACCAAGCGCGGTCAGCTCATCGAGGTGCTGCGAGAGCACCGCGAACCGCACGGTCTGCCCGATCTTCACGCGCCCCGCGCTCGGTGCGAGCCGTCCTTGGATCACCTTCAAGAGCGTGGTCTTGCCCGCGCCGTTCTCTCCAACGATGCCGTAACGGTCGCCCGGGCCGATCATCCACGTCAACTCCTTGAGCACGCGCCTGCCCTCGAAGCTGACGGTCACACCTTCAAGATCGACCACCTGCTTGCCCAACCGTGCCATCGCCATGCGCTTGAGCGCTATCTCGTCGCGCAAGGGCGGCACATCGGCGATGAGCGCCCGCGCCGCTGCCACATGGAATTTCGGCTTGGTCGCACGCGCCCGCGCCCCGCGCGAGAGCCACGCCAACTCACGCCGCAGCATGTTCTGCCGCTTCGCCTCTGCCACGGCCGCTAAACGATCGCGCTCGACGCGCTGCATGATATACGCGCTGAAACCACCTTCGAACGGCTCGATGCCGCCGCCATGCACCTCCCACATGGAAAGCGCCACCTCATCCAAGAACCAACGGTCGTGCGTGACCACAAGAAGCGCCCCTTGCCCCGCGCGCCAGCGATGCTTGAGATGATCGGCCAACCATGCGATAGCGCGCATATCCAGGTGGTTCGTTGGTTCGTCCAGCATGAGCACATCCCACTCGCCCACGAGCAGCCGCGCCAGGTCGACGCGACGGCGCTGCCCACCCGAAAGCGTTCCCACGCGCGCCTCCCAATCGATGCCGCCGAGCAGCCCATCAATGGCCGCGCGCACGCGCGCGTCAGCGGCCCACTCGTATTCCGGCGCGTCACCCACCACCGCTTCTTTCACCATAGCCGCATCATCAAGCGCATCGGTTTGCCCGAGAACGCCGATGCTCACACCGCGCGTGCGCACCACACGGCCCGCATCCGGCTCAAGGGTGCCCGCCAACAGCCCGAGCAACGTCGACTTGCCATCGCCATTGCGGCCAACAATGCCGATGCGCGCACCTGCATCCACCCCGAGCGACACCTCGGAAAACACCCGCTTCGTCGGAAAATCGACCGTAGCCTTCTCGCAGCCCAGCAGAAACGCCATCACCGCCCTCCTGCCCGCGCGCTGCCCACGCACGCCCTCATCGACGTGCCGCCTTGATCGCAGCGATCTCAGCTGCCCACCCCGAAAGATCATCCTGCGGCGTTTCCAAGAAGAACGGCAGGTCGCGCAACGCTGGATGCTCCGTCACCGCCACCAGCGCCTCGAAACCGATCTCTCCCTCGCCGATACGAGCATGGCGATCCTTATGAGCGCCGCAAGGATTCTTCGAATCGTTCAGGTGGATGGCGCGCAAACGATCGAGCCCAATAGTGTCCGCGAACTCATCGAGCACCTCATCTAAGCGGTTTGCTATATCGTATCCACCATCCCATACATGGCAGGTATCCAGGCATACGCCCACATGGTCTTGCACCTCTATCCGCTCGATAATGCGCGCGAGCTCGTCAAACGTGCCGCCGATCTCGGTACCCTTTCCAGCCATCGTCTCCAAAAGGAGCGTCGTGCTCTGCTCTTCTGACAGCACCTGGTTCAACGCATCAGCAATAAGGTCCACACCGACATCGGCCCCTTGCCTCACATGGCAGCCAGGATGCATGTTATACATTTGACCTGAAGTCGCTTCCATGCGGGCAAGGTCGTCTGAGAGCACTTCCAAAGCGAACTGCCGCGTCTCCGGCTTCTTCGCCGCCGGGTTGAGCGTGTAGGGCGCATGTGCCAAAAAGCGTTCGATGCCCGCTTGGGCCGCTAACTCATGAAACGCGCACACATCGTCTGGATCGATGGCCTTCGCTTTGCCGCCTCGTGGATTGCGCGTGAAGAACTGGAACGTATTCGCCCCCATGGATGCCGCATCGGCCGCCATCTGACGATACCCCTTCGCACTTGAAAGATGCGATCCTATGGTGAACATGCGCTACCTTCCAGACTTGGTTGTTCCGTTACACCTATTCTAGACGTAACGCAGCCCACAGAAGGCCGGATCGGCGCATCTCCTCAAGCTTCGCGAGGAGCTACGCTACCACGTGAACAACACCAGGTGGGTATATGAAATAATGCAGCACACAGCAAACGCGAGCACGAGAACCACAAACACCACGTTCGCCACCCGTGGGCGCAGACGATCGAACCCCTCGCAGACGAGCGGATAGAGCAACCACACGTAGAGCATGGCGGCAAACCCGATGAAGAAGTCGTTCACCAACCACGCCTGTCCGAACACATTGAGCGGCAACTGCGAGTTGTCCCAATACGGATACTCGCCAGACGCGTCGGGCTGGTTGATGATCCACCCGATAATGAGCTCCATCAGCATGGCCAGCACCACCACGAGCACGAACGACTCGAGCAGCGCGCCCCACAGCGTCTTACGACGCACGATGATATGCTCCTTAAGAGGTTCGACGATCAGCGTCATGATGACCGCACCGATACCATAGACCCAATACGGGTGATACCACGGATCGATCCAGATAGCATAGTCGGGCTCAACGATGCCGAACAGCGCATCCATGATGATGCAATACAGTAGTTCCAGCCAATGCCCTACGATGCTGAACAAGCAAAAGCACACGATGAGACTGCGCCAGAACTCCCAGCGCTTCGGCGCGAAGAAACCGATCTCGTCCTTTTCGGTGATATTCCGTATTCGCAATCGTGCCATGCCGTGCCTCTAATCCATAACCTCATAGCCTCATTATCCGCACACGCCCCCTTCTTTCGGAGCACATGAGCACCTTGTTGGGAAGCTGATGCCCAAACGCTTCCTTTCGTGCACCAAGACGCTTCGTACGCCCTTTCATGTCTTGCGGGAAACGGTTCGCTGCACAATGCGTTTCATCTCTCCGACCCTGCCAGACTGCCCCGAGCGCGCTGCTACGATCGAAGCGTGCACAGGTATACAAGGAATGAATCGGTCAGGAGGCCTCTCATGAAGAGCAGAGCGAAAAAGTTCGGCTACGCGCTGTTCGCCGTTGCATTCGCCGTCTCGATGATGTTGCCAGCCGCGCTACTGGCGCAGATCGACCCCATACAGGCGAGCGCGCAAGAACCTGAAGGAACACAGATCAGCCGCGAAGAAGCCGTGGTACCGGAGGCAGCCACCACCGAAACGCAGGACGAGCCCGACCAAGAAAGCGCGAATCCGCCCGCAACCGGCCTGACCGCAATCATCTACTATGTGGAACTCGTCAACTACGATGACCCTGATAATGGTCTGACCATAGGAGATGCCCGCCTGATGGGCACGCGAGTGCTTACCGACCTCACTGAAGGCGATGTACTCCATGCGTGGGATTATGTGGAGGATATCCCAGGGTACTTCTTCTTCGATGGATACCCGCGTTACCTCACTATCAGCACCGATGAATCGAAGAACTACATCGAGTTGGATTATGGCAATTTATCGAACAGCCAATTCACGGTGAACTACTATCTGATGACGGGCGCTGATTTGACCGCCGACACCTGGAGCGAAGCACTCGAACCTGACGAGGTAACCTTCACCAAGATGGGCACGAGCACGTTCACCGGTCGCCCCGCGTCGCAACTAATACAGGGAGATGCCTACGAGTACAAGCTCAACGACTTGTACGTGATCGACAGCTACCCGTCTGAAATCGTGCTCGATCCGAATCCTGAAAACAACGTCCTCAACGTCTTGTACACTCCAGCGGCTGACTTGGGACCTGAGGACGTTCTGACTCCAGATACGCCAACAGCGCCCGATCCCTCACCCATTCCACCCGCAACCGGGGACATACCTGACGAGACGCCTGATACCCCTAGTGATACTGTCACGCCTGACGCACCAGACGCTCCTGCCACAACGCTGCCCGATGGCTCGGTGCTCACCGAAGACGAGGTCGTCTCTCTTCTTCCTGCTGGGTCGGATTCAAACCCTGAACTCATCAACGACTTCGTGGGAGATCCGCGCACCGACATGGGAGCTCCCCTCACCCAAACCGGTGACGAGAACGCCTCTTTGTTCGCAGCGTTGTCCATCGCGGCGGGCGCAGCAGTAGCGGTCATCATCGTCGCACTGTTCTTGCGCCGCAAAGACGCCGCACAGAACGGCCCACAGAAAGACTAACGGGAGCCGCCTCACACACCGGGAGACCCGCTGACGCAGAGCACCGCTCAGCCAACCGGCTCGATGCGCCCAACGTTCACCAGCGTGCGCCAAAGGACGCCAGGAAAGCATCTTGGCTTGGCACCGAGCTCAACGCAAACGAGGTGGAGCACCATGCCCCACCTCGTCTTGTCTTATCTCCCTCGATAGGCAAGAGCGCAGCTCGCGCGCTTGCCTTACGCGCGCGTGCGTTTCTCCCGTGCCAACTGGCTCCCTCCGAAGATGAAGAAGAACGCGAACGGCAGCAGCATGCCCGTCGCCATGAGCGGCAGCGCGATGGGCAGCTTCGACCAACCAGGCACTGCCAAAGGACATACGATGCACAGCGCGAACAGGATCACGATGATGGCGATCATGATGCCGAACTTGGTCGTGCCGGTATCGTTGTCGCCTTCCATGGCCTCGGCATCCAGCGCCTCGAAAGAGCGGCCTGACGTATCGCGCACGAACAGAGCCGTGCAGACGATGCCGAGCACGAACGGCACGATCAACACCAACACGACCTGGGACCAGTTGGTGGTACCTTGCGCCGTCTGGAAAAATGCCATGCCAGCAATGCCGCCCAGCACGATAGAGGATGCCGATCCGCCAAATCGCGCGAACGCCTGACACCAAGAGACGCCCGTGTTGCGCACCGCAGTTGGATACTGTTCGGGCATCAGAGGCACGACGGCCGAGATGGCCCAGTTCAGCGCGAAGCCGAACAGCAACATAAGACCCGTGCAGAGCACGAAGTTGCCTGGCGCCACGAACAACGAGCAGATCACGATGGTGACGATGCACAAGCCCCACCCGAACTGCAACGTGCGCTTGCGCCCCATCTTGTCCGAGAAATACCCCACGATGGAATTCGACACGATAGCCGCCACGTTATTCCACGTCTGGAGAGCAACCGCCTCAGATGAGTTGTACCCAATACCGACAAACCATGCTGGCAACCATGCGTTCATGCCGTATACGCAGAACTGGCCAACGAAGTAGCATGCCCAAATACCGCACGTGGCCACGATGAACTTGTTCGAGAACAGGATGTTCGGCGTTGTCTTCTCAGGTCGGGGCGGCACGATCAGGCACTGCGGGTCACGGGGCGTCTCAACACCGGTAGCGCGCTTTTCTATCTGCGCGAGCGCACGGACCGCCTCTTCCTTGCGCCCGGCCGTGGCGTACCAGTGCGGCGTCTCGTGCATCGCGAATATGAGCACGATGCCATAGATCACCGGCAATGCGCCGATGAGGTAGCACAGACGCCAGTTCGCATACATGGTGGACGTGCCGCCGTCGGGCAGTGCGTACTCAACCAAATTCGTAAAATCGCCCATGAGGGGCACCGTTGCATTGCAGATAGGATTGGCGACCAAACCGGCCACGACCCATCCGCCTACCATGAAAGCGCCGCCGAAGGTGATGAAAGCCCCGCGCCAACGCGAGGGAACCTCTTCGGAGAACACCGTGTAGACGATGGGAATGCATGAGCCAACGCCTAAGCCCGCCAACAAACGAAACGCCGCGAAGAACGCCAAGTCGTTGGCGGCAGCCTGCGGGAACGTGAAAGCCCCGTAGAAGATAACCGCCGCGACAAGAATCTTCTTGCGTCCGAAGCGATCGGACAAGATGCCGCTGACCGCGCCGCCGATCACCATGCCAAGCAGACCCCAGGTGGTAAGCGACCCCATCAAAAGACCGGGGTTGGGTTCGCCTGGCCAGAAGGTGTGCGCTACGAACAGGTTGGTCGAATTGACGATCATGAAATCGTACCCGTCAAACAACAACGCGAACGAGAGCAGCGCGAACAGCATCCAGGTGAACTTGGTCACTCCCAGCGAGTCAACAACCTCGGTGATCGTGAATTCCCTGTTCGGCGCCTTCCCTCCTTCGTTGAGAGCCGTTTTCCCAGCCATTTCCTCCTCCTTCATCCTCATGATCGAATGCAGCGCGAACCGCACGTTGCTCTTGGCTCATCGATACCTCGTCTTCGCGGATATCGGTGATCCGAGATGCTGTGCGCGAGTATATGGAAGGTGCTCTGAATGGGGCAAATGCCAATCCGATGCGAAGCTATGCCCGTCTCGTGCTGTCACTATTCCATCTTGGAAGCGGCCGAACGCGGGCCGACGGATGTGCCTCTGCACGCAGAGAGACCAGCGGACAGCGTCCGATCGGGACCATACGCGCCACGAATTCGCTACGAGAAGACGAGCGGCGGTGTGGACATGCGCTCCATCTGCTCCATGGCATCCTTAAGCACCGGATTGTCGTTGTCCTTGCGGTACAGGAAATAAAACGGAATGGCAGTATCGTCGCCGATGATCGGAACAGTCGCGCAAAACGGCTTGATGCCCTCAGGGATTCGCTTGCCGAAGTTGCTCCCCACCACTAGCACCGATGCCATCAGATTCGCGCAAAGCGCCAGGAGCTCGGCAACGCTCGAACAAGGGCACGACCGCGATTTCGGCGCGAACCCGCTGCGTTCGCAGAGCTCGGCGATGCGGCTCCAAGACCGGCTCAGGTACAGCCCCTCGTATTGCAGAAGCACCTCGTTTTCCAATTCTTGCATCCGGATGCCCTCGCGATGCGCTAGATGATGATCGCAGCTCACGATGGCGATCAGCGGAAGATCGGCGATGTGGAATGTGCCGATGTAATCCGCGTTCAAGTCCTCTTCGGTGGGTGCCGGATCGAAGATCAGATCCACCTCGGCCACATCCAGCATCTCGCGAGCATTGCGGTTGAATCGGCTCTTCACCTCAAGAGTGTTCGCCCCATACTTCGCCCGGATCAACGAGATCAGAAACCCCAGCACTTCGGTTGACGGCCCCTCGTCGGTCAGTCCGCTCACCGTCAGATGGGGAGGTGGCATGCGTCTGAGCTCGGACACCTTCGCATCGAAGTCGGACTGCGAATCGAGAACTTGATAGGCGAACGGAAGCAGCGTCTGCCCCACGTTGGTCAACTGGAGGGAATTGCCCACACGATCGAACAGGGGCAACCTCAGGTCGCGCTCGAACTGGGCGATATGCTTGCTCAACGTGGGCTGGGTCATGTTGAGAAGGCGCGCGGTCTCCGTGAAGCTCAGATGCTTCGCGAGCTCAGTGAATTCCCTCAGATACTCAAGGTTCATGACGGCCTCCCTTGTCATTCCCACCATAAGGATAGCACCGATGCTGCGAGCGCCTGGCGTTGGAAGGACAAGACGAATAGTGGCTATGCCGAAATGGAATCGGTGCGGATATGCCGGTTGGGCGCATCGACACAGCGGCATAGAGCCATGCACATCAGCGCATCCCTCCTGCGCGATTCGAATTGGCTCTATGCGCCCCGTGCGTCCTATACTCCTGCCAGCGAACCGCGTACCAGACATGTACGGAGAAAAGGAGGCACCATGGAAGATCAGCGAATCATCGACTTCCATGCGCATCTCGGAGATATATTCAAAGATGCTCGAAACGTTATCTTCAAGCAGAGGCTTTCCCCTGCTGGCAAGCCAGACTCGTTCACGGTGCGCGAAGAGCGCGGGTTCAAAGGGCCGTTCATCACCGAGGATACCGACCAGGCGCTGCGAGAGTTCATCGACATCAACCACGAGCGATCAGCTGCGAACACCCTTGAGAACATGCGACGCGAAATGGACGAGAACGGCGTCGATTTCATCTGCATCTTGCCGATCATGCCAGCGCTGAGCTTCGAGGACTACGAGGTGGTGCACATGGTGGAGCCGCGCTGCATCCCCTTCACCTTCCCCGATTTCCGCTTGGGCGCCGATGCGGGCAAGAAGCTGTTGGAAGACGCGGAGCGGGGTGCCTATGCGCTCAAGCTGCATCCGGTGCTCAGCAAGATATCGCTTGACGATCCTCTGGTTGATGCCGCGCTTGACTATTGGGAGCAAACGGGCAAACCGGTCACGTCGCACTGCGGAGCGGGCATGTATTATTACCCCGAGATCAACGACGAGTACGCCACGCCCGAATACGGCGACCTCAAGCATCTGGTCGACTGCGCGCGCCGCCATCCTGGGATCGATTTCGTTGCCGCCCATTGCGGCGGAACTGCGCAAGGCAACATCGAGCGCTTAGCGGAACTCGCGCACGACCTGGACAACTTGTATGTTGATACGTCATTCCGATCGCATGAGGATATCCAGTTGATGATCGAGCTCTTCGGCCGCGAGCGCGTCATGTTCGGAACGGATTGGCCCTTCGGCAGCTACCGTCGACAGATAGAACAGGTGAAGCTGGCTACCGAAGGCGACCCCGAACTGCGCGACCTTGTGTTCTATCAGAACGCGAACCGTCTGCTGCGCATCTTCTGACCCCCGATGCGCCTTCGATCCCCTGGGCAGCAAGGTTGAACTCCCTTGCTGCCCGCTTTTGCGCATTAGCCGTAGAGCTGGCCTTCCATCCATGCTGGCTGCTGCCAACCCGACTCGCAGCTGTACTGTGCGCGATCGGGCCTCAGATGCACCAGTTGATCGGTCAGTTCGCTCACGGTGCGCGGGAAGCGGAACTCCGCATGATCGAACGCCGGGATAAAGCCCGCAGCCTCCATTGAGCGCAACAGTGCGATCACCGGATCGTAGAACCCATCGATGCTGAGGAAGAAACACGGCCCTGGTGTGAGGTTCAGTCGAATGCGCGTCATGATCTCGGATATCTCTTCGAGCGTGCCCACCCCGCCCGGGAGCGCCACGAACACATCTCCCAGTTCGATCATCTTCGCCTTGCGCTCGCTCATGGTGTCCACCACATGCAGATGTGTCAGATCGTGCTGGGCCACACCCGCTTCAATGAAGAAGCGCGGCTCCACCCCCTCAACAGCACCCCCGCTGGCGAGCACCGCGCGCGACAGCGTACCCATGAGCCCAACGCTGCTGCCGCCATATACCAACACATGGCCATGGCTTCCTATCCACTCACCAAGCTGCTGAGCCGCCTGCGTGAAGCGCTCATCAACCCCGTGATTCGACCCGCAATAGACCGTGATGTTCACGATAGCTCCTTATGCTCTCGCGCGAGCATGCCGCGCGATATGCCCGATTCGAACTTTTTAGTATAGCGAACAAGAACCGTATAATAGCTCGCATGAACCGTGGTACGACATTCACGAGCGCCTTGCTCGTCTTTTTGGCGGGCGCCAGCTATGGCGTCATGGCCCCTGTGATCAAAACGGCCTATGCTGCTGGCTTCACCTGGCAGCAGACCACCGCCGGACAATCCACCTTCGGCGTGCTGCTGTTTCTGATTGCGGTGGGCATAGCACGCTTGCGCGGTACACCATGGCAACGCCTTGATGCGAAGCAAACGGGCAAGCTCGTCGGTACCGGTATCGTCACGTGCTGCACCTGCGTGCTCTACAGCATCTCGCTGTCGTATCTGCCGGTGGCGGTCTCGTTGGTGCTGCTCTTCCAGTTCACCTGGATCGGCATCGTCATACAGGTGATCGCCACCAGGCGCGCGCCGACCGCCTGCGAGATCGTTGCCGCTCTGGTGGTGATCGCAGGCACCCTCTTAGCCAGCGGACTGCTCGATGCCGACGGACGCATTGCCTACAACCCGCTCGGCATGGCATGCGCGCTCGGCTCCGCTTTCACCTGCGCGCTGTTCATGTTCCTCTCGAGCCGTGTTGAAACGCAGCTGCCGCCCATGCAGCGCGGGCTCATCATTTGCTGCGGATCGCTGCTTCTCGCCTACGCGACCGCCCCCACCTTCGCCCTTGACGGCACCTTGCTCGCAGAGGCACCGTATGGCTTCATGCAAGGTCTCTTCGCTCTCGTATTCCCCGTGCTGCTCTTCGGCATCGGTGGCAAGAATCTTCCCACTGGCATCGTCTCCATCTTGGCATCCGCCGAGCTTCCTACCTCCATCGTCCTCTCGGCGCTGTTTTTGGGAGAAGGCGTCACCCTCCTTCAGACGGCGGGCATCGTTTTGATCCTGGTCGGCGTCGTCATCGCGCAAGCAGATTCCCTGATCAAACGCGATGCGCGCTAGACTGGGCACGCGACTCCACAGATGCGCCTACCCGTCGTCAGACTCTTCGTCGGTGGTCACGAACGCCACCATGATGCACATCAGCACCATACCTGCGATGTCATAGCCCGAAAACGCCGTCCCTAACCAGAGCGCCGCGAGCGCCGTGGCGCTCACCGGCTCGATAGCGCCTAGCAAGCTTCCCTTCACCGACCCCACGATGGAAACGCCATGCAAGTAGAAGCCGTACCCGCCGATGGTGCCCACCACCACCAAACCGCCAAGAAAAACGAGCCATTCAAAGAGGCCGAATGCGCTGAGCACCGCGGTAGCCCCAGCGATGCTGCCCCCTTGCGCAACGTAGATAGGCACCGCGAACACCGTACCCAAGAACATGCCGGTACCCACCACCGCAGGGCTCCCGAACCGCTCGAACAACCCGAAACGACGCGGCACGAGAATATAAAGAGCCGTGGTCAAACCCGTAGCAATGCCCCACGCCAAACCGATCGGATGAATGTTCAGCGTGCGTATATCGCCTTGTGTCGCGATGAGCACGCTCGCGAAAAGAGCGATGATGAGCCCGATGAACTCTTTCACATGAGGCGGTTTGCGCGTCGTCACGCATACGAAGAGCATGACGAACACCGCACCGAGCATCTGAAGCACCGTTGCCGTACCGGCATTGGTCAGCTGCACCGTTTGCGCATAACACAACTGATTGCCATACAGCGCTAGTGCGAATAGGAGCAGACCAGCCACCGTGCGCGCATGCGCGAACATGGCACGCACCGTAGCGCGTTGCGCTACGACGAGAAACGCGAAGAAGATACCTCCGCCCAGCAGTACGCGCATCAGAGTAACCAAGGACGGCGATACCTCAGCAGCAGTGGTCAAAAACTGCACGCTCGTACCCGAGATGCCCCACAGAGCACCTCCTACCAACGTAAGGATCATCCCCTTGATCATATATGAACGTTCACGGGAATTCATAGCGCGATCAGGTCATCGGTAGCGCGCGGAAATGCCTACAGACCGGCCAGCTTCGCAGCATCCCACAACTCTTCAAGCTGCGCTTGATCCATATGGTCGATCGGTATATCCATGCCTGCAGCCGCGCCTTCCATGAAAGCCCAACGGCGTCGGAACTTCTCGCAAGTAGCACGCAGCGCCGCCTCAGCATCGAGACCCATCTTGCGGCCTACGTTCACCATGCTGAACAACGCATCGCCAAGCTCTGCTTCTACACTACGAACGAATGCACCACCCTCTTCTTTGCTCACCTTGCCATCAGATGAGGTGGGCACCGCAGCATAGGCGGCTTGCAATTCAGCCATCTCTTCGAACACCTTGTCGCGAACCTCATCGATGTCTTGCCAATCGAAGCCCACCGATGCTGCCTTGCGCGATAGTTTCTGAGCCTGCATGAGCGCCGGGAAGCTCTTGGGCACGCTCTCAAGCAGCGATGCATCGCACGAGGCTGTCTCGGATGCTGCAGCACGTTCGGTCAGCTTCACCTTATCCCACAGATCGAGCACTTCGTTGGCATCTTGGGCCGCCGCATCTCCAAACACATGAGGATGGCGGCGGATCATCTTCTCATCGATGTCGCGACACACGTCGTCGATGGTGAATTCGCCTGCATCAGCAGCAATCTGACACTGGAGAACCACTTGCAACAGCACATCACCAAGCTCTTCACGCAGGTGCCGCACATCACCCGCCTCAAGAGCATCAACCGCCTCATACGCTTCCTCGATCATGTGAGATGCAATGGAGAGGTGCGTCTGCTCCCGATCCCACGGGCAGCCATCTGGCGCTCGGAGCGCCGCGATGGTTGCGACAAAGGCGTCAAAGGCAGGATGCGTCTCAGGCATGAGAACCCCTTTCGATCAGCCAAGCTTGATATCGCGATGAAGCGCATATTTCACCACACAATAATAGATGATGCCAATGACGATCCAAACGATGCCGACGATATGCGCGACCGCATCAAGCGAGATCAGAATGGCGAAGCACACGAGCGCACCTGCCAGGGGAAACAGCAGATGCCGAAAGAGCTGCCTGCGCTGCTTGTTCTGAAACCAGCAGAACACGATCACGCACACGTTCAAGAGCGTGTAGGTGGCAAGAGCGCCGAAATTGGCCACCTTCGCGACCGAATCAATGCCAAGAGGCTGCATAGCGAAGATCAGCACCGCCGAAAGCGCGATGACGAAGATCATGGCATTTGTTGCCACATTCGTCTTCGCATCCAGTTTGCCCATGACCTTCGGAAGCGAGCCGCCGCGGGCCATGGTGAACAGGATGACCGAAACCGACGTCTGCGTCACCAGCGCGGTGAAGATACCTTGCGACAGCGCAACCGCCACCGCGCAGACAAGCGCGAGCATGGGACCACCCGCCATCTGGGCCACGATGTAGAACGCGTTGTCGGGATCGTGAGCGAAACTAGCACCGGTTGGGTCGATGCACGTGGCCATGAAGCACTGCCCTGCGAAGAGCACCACCAAGATCAGTGCCATGATCATCATGGCACGCGGCGGGCCTTCCCGTTCATCTTTCGCCTGTTGCGTCAGCGTGGCGATGACACCGAATCCGACATAGGACAGCACCGAAAGCGACACTGCCGACATCATATTCGAGAAGTCGAAGGTCTGCGGATTGAACAACGCCGTGGCTGAGAAGCTGCTCGATGCAGGGTGCGAGACGATATAGAACATACCGATGCCCACAAAGGCAGCCAGAATAGCTAGCTCAGCCACCAGCGCAATGCGGTTCACCACCATAGTGGTCTGCATGCCACGCAGCGATATGACCGACACCAGCGCCAAAAACATCAAACACCATGCCCAAACGGGGATCTGGGGAATGAAACCATTGAGCGCCGTACCGGCGATGATGTACATCAAGGTCGGCGACACCAGATACTGCAACAGCATCAGCCAGCCCGCGATAAAGCCGATGCCCTTGCCCATGATGTGAGTGACGTACGTGTAGATGGAGCCCGACGAGGGGAAGATGCGGATCATGATGGCGAAGGAGAGCACGCTGAACAGCACCGCTATGAACCCGATGGCATAGGCAAGAGCAGGTGCGCCACCCGACGCTTGGAACACTCCCCCGTAAATGCCCATGGGCGCTATGGGCACCATCATGATCAGCCCGTACACCACCATGTCGAATACGGTGAGCGTCTGCTTGAACGGGTTGTCGCCTTGGTGCGCGGTAGCGCCCTGCTGTGCGCCCGATGGCGCAGGCGCTGCGCTACGAGCTTTTTTGCTCTGTGTGTTCATCTCGGCCATGATAGGCTCCCTACCTCATATTCTCCCTTGAAGCATATACCCATCTCACCTGCGCTCCCCGTGTTGAACTGCGTATTGTTGTCACAGCGTTGCCACGCACATGCTCTGTTCAACGCAGCACAACGAGCAGGTTGCGGTTTTTCCACGAACGCGCTCGTTGCCTCATCGCGTGTTATCTTGAACACCATACGCAAGCCATCGACGAGCGGAGGAACCATGCCCCTTAACAAGGCGGTGCGCGCCGCGATCAAAACGATAACGCGCTTGAGCTCCGGTGAGCCGATCCAGAAAACCTACGAGCAGCAGCGCACCGCAGAGGATGCCAGCGCACGGCTCACCCTCGCAAGCCCGCGCTGTCGCATTGATGACTTCTCCGCCACTGCCTCCGATGGTTACGAGATCCCTTTGAAGGTGTTCACCCCCCTCGATATAGACTTCTCGCTGCGCAACGGCTTGCATGTCAACGACGACTTTCGCGGCACCATCCTCTTCTTTCATGGGGGAGGTTGGGCCAACGGCGACGTCGATTTCTACTCAGATGCCTGCATGCGCACCGCGCTGCGCCTCGAGCGCCGACTGGTATCAGTGGATTACCGGCGCTCGCCGGAGCATCCCTTCCCGACGGCACTTGAGGACTGCTACGAGGTTGCGCGCCAGCTCTTCGAGGGCAGCTTGCTCTACGATGTTGATCCGGAGCATATCGTGCTGTTCGGCGACAGCGCTGGCGGCAACCTAGCAGCTGCGGTATCCCTGCTCGCGCGCGACCGTGGCGAATTCAAACCGCGCACGCAAATGCTGCTCTACCCGCTGGTCTACGACGATCACAGCATCACGTCCCTCTTCGATTCCGTACGCGAGAACGGCGAGGACTACCTACTGACGCGCGAACAGATCGAAGGCTATGTGAATATGTACATCCGCCGCCCACAAGATCGGACGAGCCCCTATTTCGCACCGCTTCTGTCCCTTGACCTGTCAGATCAACCCCGCACGCTGCTAATGAGCGCCGAGTATTGTCCGCTCCGCGACGAGGGCGAGGCGTACGCCGCACGCCTCCAAGCAGATGGCACCGAGGTGGTCTGCGTGCGCATCCTCGACGGCGTGCATGGCTACTTCCTCTATCCTTCCGTGTTGAGCCTGGTGCGCGATACCTATCGGGTCATGAAGGCATTTCTAGACGGCGAGAACAAGACGGTGGGTGAGGATCCGGCATGGCTCGGGCTTCTTGGTACCGACTAGACAACGTCGGGAAGTTCTATTCCGCTGAGGCAGGAAGGCGCACGCAAACGGTCTTTCGCTTCTCTGCAGAAATGGATGACGACGTTGTGCCCAATCTGCTCCAGCAAGCGCTGGATAGCACGATCGCGCTCTTCCCCGGCTTCAACGTGTCACTGCGCAGCGGACTGTTCTGGCACTATCTTGAGCCATCGCCGATTCGCCCTCTCGTACAGCCCGAGGTGCTTCCCATCTGCTATGGCCTTCATACCGGCCCGCGCAGCGTGCTCTTCCGTGTCAGCTATTATCAGCGGCGCATCAACGTGGAAGTCTCGCACATGATATCCGATGGGCGAGGCACCTTGAGCTTTTTCCAGGAGCTCATCGGGACCTACGCTCACTACCGCTACGGCACATCGCAGCTCAGCTGCTCGGAGCATGTGCCCGCCGCCAGCAATGAGGACAGCTTTGCTAGGCATTATGCGCGCAGCAAGGCTGCCTCGACCCCCACCCAGCGCGCGTATCGAATCGGCGGTATACGCGATGGGGGCGACCCCACGTACCTGGAATATCACCTCAGCGCCCGCATGGTGCACCAACACGCCAAACAACTCGGCGTCAGCGTGACGAGCCTCATCATCGCCGCCGTTATCTGCGCGCTTTGCGAGACGCGACCCGCAACCGCTGCCGATCAGCCCATTCGCTTGACGGTCCCCGTTGATCTGCGCCGCTTCTTCGAATCGGAGACGACGCGCAATTTCTTCGGACTGGCCACCATAACGTATCCCGAGGCGCACTGCGAGTCGTTGGGTGCGGTGGCCGCTCTCGTTCAAGAGCAAATGCACCATGCAGCAACGCGCGAGCAGCTTGAAAAGCGCATGAATCAGATGATCGCTCTTGAGCGCAACCCTTTCCTGCGCGTAGCGCCTTTGTTCTTAAAGGATCTGGTGCTCGGATGCGCTGCGCGCATCGCGAACCGAGACATCACCGCTGCGGTCTCAAGCTTGGGCCGCATCACCTTCAGCGATGAGGTGGATCCGCATGTGCGCAACATCAATCTCCAGACCTCCACCTTCGACCTGAACTTTCTCATCTGCACGTTCGGGGACGATCTAAGCATCGGCATTGCAACCATCTTCACCGATTTGAAAGCGATACGCGCATTCTGCCGTATCTTTTCAGCCTTGGGTATCCCGGGCTATCTCAACCTCAATAAAGATGCTACCGGAGTTGCCCGCATCCTACGCAGCACGCAGCTGCAGGAGACCGTAGAGAACCTGAGAAGGGTGCGCGAAGGAGAAGCGAATCATGATGAAATGCGATGAATGCGGGGTAGATTTCACGGGATCCCTCACACGCTGCCCTCTCTGCGGGAGCGTTCTTGAAGGCGCGCCTACCCCCTCCCCCTTCCCTGTCGGCCCCATACAGCGGGTCAGCACGTTTGCGCGCCGGACGCTCGCCGCACTGACCGGCGCCTGCATCGCCGCCACCATCATCGGCGCGCTGGTGCTGCAAGCATCGTGGCTCAGCACCGTTGGCCTGTGCGCAGCCATCGTCATCGCCTACCTCTTCGTGCGCAACCTCATCGTCCACACGCCCGATGTGCTGCGCATCACCGAGCGCTACTTCCTCGTGCTGCTCGCCTTATGCGCTGTCTGGTTCATCGTTGCAGGCAATACGCTTGCTACCACCTACGTGATCCCATTCATCTGCCTCGCAGCTATCCTGTTCAATTCAGTGCTCGTTGTCGTGCAGCGAGGTGCCTTCGTGGCTGGGTATGCGAAGTACTTGCTCTATAACGTGGTATTGGGTTTCGCACCGCTCGTGCTGGTTGCAACGGGTTTGACCGAAACCGCCCTGCCTGCCATCGCGAGCGCCGTCGCAGCGTGCGTGCTCGCGGTGCTCGTCGGCGTTCTCGCGCGCACGCAAACAGCCGATGAAGCACGCAAGCTGTTCTCGCTGTAACAAGAACAGCTTGCCCACCATCAGGGAAGCGCGATGGTGTGTTCTTCGTACCTGCGTGCTACCCGCTCAGCAACTGATCGACGGATCGCCAGATTCTCCAGAACGCTTCCTTGGCGGCTCAAGCTTTACCACCCGATTGATGCGCCCGAACTCTGAGGCATGCTCCGATATGAAGCGTCCCACATCAGAGAGGTCAACATGGCAGTACCCACCCGGATTCTTCTTAAGATAATCCTGGTGATAGCGCTCGGCTGGCCAGAAATTGCCGAGCGGCTCAGCCTCCACCACGATATCGGCGCCACTGCGATAGCGCATTTCCGCCAATATGCTGCGCACGATGAACGCATCATCGTCGTCGGTCCAGTAAATGCCGCTGCGATACTGAGTGCCACAGTCGTTGCCCTGCCGGTTCAAGCTCGTAGGATCGATCGTGCGCAAAAACGCCTCCACCAGCAGCGACAGCCCTATTACGTCGGAATCGTAGCGAACCCGCACGCATTCCGCTGCGCCCGTGTCACCTGTGCATACATCCTCATAGGTTGGATCATCCACTGCACTGTTGGCATACCCTACCTGAGTAGCAAGCACGCCGGGGAGCTTTTCAAGATAGGCTTGCGTGCCCCAAAAGCACCCGCCAGCTACGTACAGTTCCCGCTCTCTCATTGGAATTGCCCACCTTGACGCAGCATGTTAACCCTCATAGGGAGAGAAATCATCTTTACCGACACCGCAGACAGGACATACCCAGTCATCGGGGATATCCTCGAACGCGGTGCCCGGCGCGATGCCTCCATCAGGGTCTCCCGCTGCCGGATCGTAGATGTAGCCGCACACATCGCATACGTACTTCTTCATGATTATCTCCTTTGCAACCTATCGCTCCATCCAACAGAGCAAGATGGGGCCATCATAGCGAGCAAAAGACCTCATCGGTGCCCCGGTGAAACCATCGTGTGCAAGAGGCATCACAACTGTTACGAAACGTTTGACTGCGGCTCCCTAGCCGACGAACACGAAGGAGAGCGTATCCCCGTCATGCAGAACGCATGACCCGGGCGCCTCACTTTGCTCGGTGCCGTTGACTTGATAGGTCCATGCGCTCGACTCTCCCGCATCGCCGTTCGCAAGACCGCCAATAGCAACCACCTGCTCGGCGACACCTTCCCCGTCGGTCTTGACCTCACGCCCGGATGCTTGCAAAACCTCAATGGCGGTAGAGCCGTCAGGACACACCACGTTGATCTGCTCTTCGGCGAATTGAAGCGGCGAATCAGCAGCTTCAGGAGAGGTCACCGCCTCGGACATGTTCACGGTAACCGTGATATCTCCCGCCTCGGTCGCATCCGATGCCGAGCTGCTCGATGCCGAACTGACCGCGCCCGACGAGCTTGACGCTGCCGGAGCGGCAGGCGAGCAGCCGAGCATGCCCACTGATAACGCTGCCACTATCAACATGCATGCCGTAACGCCACTGAGGGTTCTTGCGCGAGACGACCGCATGTGCTCTTCTTTGTTCACCATATATGCTCTCATGGCATTCAACCTCCCTGAACCTGCTTCGTTTTTTACAACATCATCACTTGATACCCGTTGTATCGCGCTGTTTCCCTGCCAGTCACATCCACGGCTGGATCAGCGTGAGGGGCATAGCTGCGGCCAGTATGAGAACGCGCAACGTAAAGCCACCTACCAGCACCAGCACATCTGATGCAGCACTGATCCGATGGCCCAGACACGATTCTTCCACTTCCTTAGCGGACATGAACAGCATCTTCCATTCCAGGATCGTTGGCAGCACCAAACCGGCCAGCACGAACACCAGCCAGAACACCGCAGCGCAATCACCGGCAACCAGATTCATCACCGACGTCCAGCCCGCCCCCTGCGCATTGTTCGCCGTGATGAAGAGCAGGCATGCCACCAGAAAGAGCTCGAATATCGGCAAGAAGAAATGGAACTTCTTGAAAGCGCCCGAGATGCTGAATTCCTGAGGCGCCCTGAATATGCCGATGAGCAGAATAGCAGCCATGCCGGTTGATACCGCCGACACCAAGAACAACACTGATAGCAAAGCGTTGTTCCACAACGGAAACGTCCGCGCCACACCCAGAAGGCATCCGGTGTACACGCATACGCAAATACCCAACACACCGCCAGCTACATCAAGCCACTTCGGTATCTTAAGGCCTGCACCAAGAAGGTCCATGATCATGACGATCAACGAGATGACCACGAAGGCGCCAAGAAAGACAACGCCCCACGTCATCACCGAGCCGAAATTGGTGAGCAAGAACACGAAGCGCAGCGGATTATGAAACCCAGCGGTTGCGTCAAACATGAGCAACACAAGCCCCACGATCACCGTGACCGGGCCGATGATGCGCCCATACCGAATCAGGTGCACGCAGTGGGGCGAGCGTAGACGCAGATAGGCGGACGCAGCAAACGCGCCGCCGCCCAGCCCGGCCAAGAACAGATAGCTTGCAATGATCAAGCCCCAAATAGGTTCAAAAGTCATCCCGATCACCTCACGTAGAACACTTTTGATTCGGTCAGATCACCGGCGATCGGCGCAGCGTTCGTGCGTGCGATCGCGCGCGACAGTTCGCTGTCTGGATCGTCCAGATCGCCGAAGATGCGCGCGCCCGTCAAGCACGCCTCCACGCAGGTGCACATCTTAGTGCCCGACTCTTCGGCAGAAACAGTGCAGAAGCGGCACTTATCCACGGTACCGGTCTGCGCGTTGCGCACGCGAACTTGGTACGGGCATGCCGCCATGCAGTACAAGCAACCGATGCAGCGCCCTTCGTCAACCTCTACGATGCCATCGGCGCCCATATGCGCCGCTCCGGTGGGACACACCTGCGCGCATGGAGCATCCTCGCAATGCATGCACTGCAATGGCACGTTCTCAATGGCAACGTCGGGATATTCGCCGCTCTCGCGTTGCTCGAACCTAATGAAGTCCTGATCGGGAAGCAGCCCGTTTTGCCTTTGGCACGCCGTTCTGCACGTGAAGCACCCGATGCATTTCGTCGTATCTATCAACATGCCATACCGTGCCATCATGCACCTTCTTTCAACAGCTTGACGCATGCGCCCTGGGTGCACAGGATCCCGTAGCCCTCTTCAATGATGGGCTCAGCGAAGACGAGCGGGTTGATACCTTGCCTGAAGGACACCTGCTGGCGCTGCGCAGTATGCCCGAAACCGCTTGGCAGATACAGTGCGGTAGGAGCGATACGGTGCGTCACGAACGCCTTTGCCTGGCACGTTGCCTTGTCGTTGGTAAGCGCAACCATATCACCCGTTTCAATACCAAGCACCGCAGCGACATCCGCATTGATCCATACGCTATCCAAATCGTATTGCTCGGCGATATCCATCAGTTCTGCCACATTTGCGCTGTCTTGACCGATAACCGGCTGCTGACCCGTTATCAAGTTGAAGGTCAGCGGCTCGTCAGCATCGGCGAGAACCGCCACGCGGTCGCGTTGACGTGCGTTCATATCGTCCGAGATCACCGCAGTGATACTGGAGGTGGCTGGAAGGGGAACCCAAAGCGGCAATGCTCCCACGCCTGCCTCTTCACATGCTGTGCTTGAGAACTGGATGCGATGGCTGGGAGTTGCCCATGTTGCCACGCGGGCAACATTCTGTCTTGCCGCAGCCGAACCCGTTTCGCGCAAACCTTCTACCGTCAGGCCCATGCCTTCGAGTTGCGCCTGCGCTACCTCGTCAAGCGACAGAGCGAACGCATCCTCTACGCTACAACTGCGCGCAAGTCCTTCGATGATACGATCAATAGGCAGCGCATTCGACGCGGAAGACTCTATCACGGCGTTCGCAATAGCCACGCCTGGGGTTGCTCCTTGCAAGAACACGGGCAGCGACCCACACTCCAGATACGAGCACACCGGCAAAACATAATCAGCCTCCGCTGCTGTCTGCGTCATCTGCTGCGATACGCACACGAGCAGATCGAGCTCGCCGAGCGCATGGTCCACATCGGGAATGCAGGCGTGATCGTATGCCATATCCGCCTCAACCAGAAGCATCGCCTTCAGCGACCCTGTCTGCGCCTGCTGTATGCTGGCAGCAGCCGAGGCGCCAAACGGTGCGCCCAGTGGAAAGCCCACCACGCTCGGCACGGTCTCAAGATGCGCCGCATCAGGACCGGCTTGCGCGAGCACAGCCTCAGGCTGATACGCCGCATAATCGAAGGGCAGCAGCGCACCGCCAGGCACATTCCACGTCCCCAACAATGCGTTGAGCAAACACACCACGCGCGCGGTCTGGCTTGAATTGACATAAGCATCAGCAGCAAGGGTGCCATTGCAGTATTCGATGGCCACCCGCGGTGCCGCCTCAGCGAGGCGAGAAGCCACCTCTTCGATCCGATACCCCGGAACGCCGGTGATACCCTCAGCCCAAGCAGGCGTGCATCCATCAATTGCCGCGACCCACTCGGCGAACCCGCTGGCGTGAGCTGCAACGAACTCCTTGTCATAGCGGTTGGTACGCACGAGACAGTTGCACACCGCTAAAAGCAGCGCAAGCTCCGACCCAGGATTCACCGCAACCCACGTATCAGCAAACGAGGCGACCGTACCCAAGCGAGGATCGATCGCAATGATAGGCTTATCGGCTGCGCGCAAGGCTTGCAAAGCCGCAGCCCTGCCCGGCGTCGTCACGTCGGCATAACTGGTATCTATCAGAACAGCCACCTCAGCATTGTCGAAATCGGGCGCATACGATCCGGTGCCGATCACCTGAGCGAAGGCTGCTTCTTTGCACAGATTGCGGGTGGCGCCATCGATCCACACGTTCCCGCTTCCCAACGCGTGCATGAAACGCGTACCGTACGCAAGCGCGGTCGGAAGCGCACCGTTGCACACCATGCCGACCGCACCAGCGCCCGACTCGTCGATGATGGCCTGAAGCTTCTCTCCAATTTCGGCGAAAGCCTCGTCCCATCCGATGGTGCGAAAGCTCCCGTCCTCCTTCCTGCGAAGCGGATTGGGAAGATTGTTCTCAGAGAGCGCGCTTTGAGTGTATCCATAGCCCCGCGCGCACAGGGTGCCAGCCGCATTCGGGTCGAACGCATCCCCGATCACCTTGCCGAGCTTCCCGTCGACCGTATATGCGGTGAACGCGCACGCGTTCGGACATGCTTGACAGATGCTGTGCACCTGCGTGCTTTCAGGGCGCGCATCAGATCCTATCTGACCGCCTTCCGCAAAAGCGTCCTGCGCCTGTGCTGCGCCTAAGGTCGCTACCGTGCCTGCCGCAGCACAACCGGCAACGAACGTACGACGTGTAAGAGGTCTTGTTTGCATGGTGGACCTCCTTACGCGTCAACGAGCGTGATGGTGCGGACCACTCCGGCATCAAGTGCCGCCTGGGCGATGTTCTTCCAATCAACGAACTTGATGGCACCATTGGGACATTGCGCCGCGCAACGACCGCACGACACGCACTTGGTAGAGACATCCGTCCCGGAGTCGATGCGAGGCATGTTCCAAGGACATGCCTGTGCGCACATGCCGCATCCAATGCAGACGCTATCATCAACCACACGAGCGCCCGTCTGCGGATCAGCATAGATCGCATGTACCGGACAATAGTTGGCGCACCACGGATCCTCGCATTGCTTGCAGTGCTCAACGGTGAACTGACAATCCTCGAAGATGCCATCCCCGGTGTCCACGCCTGCTCCGAAGTTATAGTTATCCCACACGCGCACGCGTGCGATATGCTGACAAACGCGCGCATCATTCTTCAGCGTGCAGCTCATTTCGCAGCGCTGACACCCCGAACAGCGAGCGCGATCGGTCACGATCATCTTGAGCGGCGTGGTTCTGATATCCACCCGCCCCGATGCGATGGAGCGCTCGGTCACGCCCCAGCTGGCAAGCACGCCTCCCGCAACCAGCCCTGCAACACCGCAACCACACATCGCCAAAACGCTGCGCCTTGTGAACATATGCTTTTTCGGGGAATCTGTCTTCGCATCGTGCGCCGCGTCCACGCTTTCAGACGTTTGCTGCGGGTCGTTCAGCGAAGCATCTTTGACAAAAGGAACCTTGCCCTTGCCGGTTCCCTCTTTTTCGACTGACATCACGGCCTCCTCTTACCTGTGTCAATACAGCATCAGGAAGAGCTCTGCCGTTGCATCCTTGACGTTCGCATAGCATCAACAATGGTCGAAGCATAGCGCAGAGACCGGTTGAAGCGTACCTGAACGCGCTGATGTTACAAAGACGAAACATGCGCATGACCTTATATGACGATACGGTAACGGCTCGGTGATGCAATGTGGGGCCATTTACTCATACTTTACCCTCAATGCCGTGGTTGAACTCTAGATCGTTGGTCCTGATGTCCGCATAGCATGGGAGAGCACAAGGATTTGGAGAGCAACAATGGAAGAGAAGAGATCCTATGGCTGGACTGGTAAGATCCTCCGCGTGAACCTTACCGATGGCGCCATCACTACGTTTCCCACAGAACCCTACAAAGATTATATCGGCGGTATGGGCATCGCTAACAAGATCATGTTCGATGAAGTGCCTGCCGGCACCGACCCGCTCGCCGAAGAGAACAAGGTGGTCTTCGCGGTAGGGCCGCTGACAGCTTCTGGCGTGCCTCTGGCTGGACGCACCACCATCGCCTCGCTTTCCACGTTCACGAAAGACCATCAGATCGTCGATGCGCACTGTGGCGGCATGCTGGGAGCGCGCATCAAGCAAGCTGGCTACGATGGCATCGTGATCGAGGGCAAAGCCGAAAAACCTGTGTATGTGATGGTCGACAATGACAAGGTGACCATCAAATCAGCCGATGGTCTGTGGGGGCTTGGCACGCGCGCGACCACCGAGGCGCTCTGTCGCCGCGAGGGGCTTGACACGGTGGTGGCCACCATCGGACCGGCCGGTGAGAACCTGCTGCCGTACGCCTGCATCATCAATTCCCGCAACCATTCTGCTGGCGCTGGTACCGGCACGGTGCTTGGTTCCAAGAACATGAAAGCGCTCGTCGTACGCGGTACTGGTACGGTGAACGTGGCCGATCCGCAGGCAGTGGCCGACCTGTCCGACTACATGCTGCGCGAGATCATCGGCTCGAACAACAACCATGTGGTGCCCTCCACGCAACAGGAGTGGGCGCAGTACTACGACAAGGGATCGCGCTGGACCGCTCGCAACGGGCTGTACTGGGCACAGGCCGAAGGCGGCCCCATCGAAACGGGCGAACCGAAACCCGGCGACATCAACACCGTTGGCTACCGCTGCATGAAATCGACCAAGGACGACGGTCCAGCAGCCGAGAAATACACCATCAAGATGGACGGTTGCCACAGCTGTCCCATCCACTGCTACTCTGATATGAACGTGCCGCCCAGCGAAGAGAACGGCGGGTACGCCACCACCGGTAACACATGCGTGCCGAACTTCCCGTTCAAGTACATGATCAAGATCCTGGGCACCGACATCCAAGACGATTCGCAAGACAGCCTCGTATGGAACCAGGTCATTGGCTCGGTCATGGACGATCTGGGCATGTGGTGCAACTACGCCCAACTCTATCGCGATATCGCCCACTGCGTGAGCGCAGGCGTCTTCGAGCGCGTGCTCCCACCTGAGGAATACGCAGAGTTCGACTGGAACAAGTTCTACACCAACGACCCGTCCATCATGCCACCACTTCTGCGCAAGATCGCACAGAACGACTCCGAGATCGCCCAGATCGGACATGGAACCTACGTGTGGACGCAGCGCTGGAACGACATGGAATGGAACAACACCACCGCATCGTGCATGATCAGCCCTCGTGGCTGGCCGGTGCATCATGCTCATGAGTGCTTTGGACAGGTAGGGCTGCTGTATAACTGCCTCTTCAATCGCGACGACATGATCCACTCCGCCGTCAACTTCCAAGGGTGCGGGCTGCCTTTCGAGCTGAAGCAGGCCATCGCTGCGGAGGTCTGGGGTGGAGCGGATGCTATCGACATGGACATGGCCTACACGCCTATGAACGAGCACAAGGCGAACTTCACCTGGTGGTCCGTGGTGACCGATGTGCTGCATGATTCGCTGACGCTGTGCAACTGGGTGTGGCCGATGACCGTCTCACCGGTGGAAGCGCGTGATTATCGCGGCGACCTCGACCTGGAGGCTAAGTTCTTCAAGGCGGTGACCGGTGAGGATGTGACCACCGAAGAGCTCTACAAAGCCGGTGCCAAGATCATGACGCTCCAGCGCGCCAACACCGCGCGCGGCATGACCGATGCGGCCGGGAAGATGGGCACCAACGATTTCCGCGCCTATCATGATGGCGTGACCGAATGGCCTTTCACGAAGGATCCAGACAAGGCACCTTTCAGCGAGGGCACCGACAAGATGGAGAAGCAGGACTATCAGACAGGCCTCACCATGCTCTATCGCACGTTCGGTTGGGATGAGCAGCTCGGCTGCCCCACCGCTGCGTGCCTCGACGAATACGATATGCCCGACGTGAAGGAAGAACTCGCCACGCTCGGGTTGCTGCCGTAGCGCATGTTCGCCGAAGCGTGACAATGCGAGCGGATAAGAGAAACGGACAGGATCGATCCTGTCCGTTTCTCATTCGTCGCTTCTCGTTTATCTAGGCAACGCGTCACACGCTTCCCGCGCGGCCCGTTCAGACGTTGCGATAGCGCCCTACCGACTCCCATTCGGCAAGCGAGCGGGCATGGTCGTGCCCGAGATAGTCAGACGAATAGTAGTAGATATCGCCATTGCTTGCCTCAGTCCGACAGATATCGACACAGGCCTCTTCGGCGCGCGTTGCCTCCCATGCAGCTTCGACGGCAGCAGCATCCATGTTGAACGGATGGTTTGCCAAGCTGCTCTGGGCGAGCGGCCGCGGATAGACCTGCGAGTCCTCACGCACGCAAAAGACAAAAGTGGCAACAGGATCATCCTTATCGGCAAGGTATGCCCATCGCGCGAATTCAGACGTCATAGCGTTGGCGTCGTAATAATAGATGTCGTCGGCATGCGCAAGCTGTTTGAGACCGGTCGCATCAGGCACTCGGTGGGGCTGCGGCGCAGGCTCATCCGTTTCGGCTAGCATCAAAACGCCATCCACCTCGACCAATCGGTAGCCCTCAGGGGGAACGAGCTCGAAATCATCGTCGTCGACTGCGGTCTCTTCCGCGGCGAACACGCGCTTGGTCTCAGGCATGGCTGGGGTCGCGCTCTCCGATAGCGCTGTTTCCTCCCCTGCTTGAGCGCAGGCGAACAGCTGCGGAACGCCAACGCCGCGGTGCGCGAACGCCGAAGGCGCACCAGACGATGCCGCCTGCTGTACAGCGCTGCCCGCCGCGCTTCGCTCCACCGTTGCCGCTTCGTCCTCGCTGTCGTCATCGAGGACGCTCCCGATGAGCTCTGCAACTGCGTCCTCGAACTCAGCGGCTGTCAATGACGGCGGCACGAGATCAGCCCAATCGGCGGCTTTGGTCAGCTTGCCCTGCGCCGTGCGCTCTCTGATGCGATCGCATACGTCAGCAAGCGCGGTCTCTTGCTCGGCGGCTCTTCGAGCGGCCTCCTGTTCCATGCGCGCATCAAGACGCGATTGCCGCAACGAGCAATGCTCGGCCATGATGCACGAGATCGAGTCCTCATCGCACGGCACCGCCTCTTGCAGCTCATCGAGCGACGCACCGTCGCGCAGAAGGAAATCGCCCACGAGCGCCTGGATCGCACAAGTCGCGAAATGCAGCGCATTCACCTTACCTGCGGGCACGTCATCGACGAATGCGCGGATATCCTCAAGGCTCACGCACAACGCCTCTTCGATCTCCTTGTCCTCGATGAGCAGACATGCGGCGCTCGCGCATGCGGTCATGGCAAGGCATCCTCGCGCCTTGAAACCCGCCGCCTCAATGATGCCCGTCTGCGGGTCGATGCGGGCGAACAGCTGGCATGCCACCTCACCGCGCTTCGATTTTCCCACCATGCATTGCGCGTTACAGCCCTCCGGCTGCCCTGAGTTGCGAAAATCGGCAACGATGCGCAAGAGCGTATCGGAGTACGAGGACACATCGTCACGCGCTTCGGTCTGGTACACATCGGCGGTCCGCAGCAGCACGCGATCCTCTGGTTCACTATAGACATTCCGCTCAGCCATGGCCATCTCCTTGAGCATCAAAGCGAACGACCCGAATCGGCCGCTTCGCCTGAAACGATTATATAATCAGAACGAGCGCACGAAGCCGTTCCATGCGAAGCGATGTTGAGCTCTGGGGAAGAAGCTGCCGTCGCTGCTGAGGGAGCAGAATGGAAGATCAGGCACATGAGAAAGAGTTCACTGCCGCACGCGAGCGTCTCTGGACCCCTGTCTTCATCCTGATCGTCGCATGTACGCTATGCGGCTTTTTGGTCGGTCAAGGGTTGAACGCGGGCACCTCGGTCTACCTTGAACGCATGGGCGGCTCTGTCGGATTGGCGGGCATCGGTGCGCTCTGCTTCTCCATCTCAGCGGGCGTGGCGCGCGTAGTGAGCGGCCCTCTCATTGATACCCGCGGACGGCGCGTTGTTCTCTTGTGGGGCGGAGCATGCATGCTCGTTGGCACCATCGGACCGCTTTTCGCGAATACCGATGCAGCGTTCGTGGTATGGCGTGTGCTGCAAGGTGTCGGATTCTCGGCAGTCACCACCGCATCGGCAACTGCCGCAGCCGATGTGCTACCCGCTTCGCGCCTTGGCGAGGGCATTGGGTATTACGGACTCGGACAAGCGATATCCATGTCCATCGGACCGGCGCTTGCCATCTTCTTGGTATCAACCGATCCCCCGGCGAATTTCTACGTTGGTACAGCGGTGTGTTCTGCGCTGGTTGTCGCGCTTGCTTTCGCCATCCGCTACGAGAAGCGCCCGCAGGCGCTGCCGCCATCCTCGGCGTATCACGTACGCTGGCATGAAGGCACCCTCGGAAAGCGCGGAGCCGAAGCAGCCCAGGCTACCGAGGCAGCCGAGCTTACCGGTATCCGCCGCATGCTCGACAGCATCTTCGAGCCCGGGGCCATCCCCGCCACCGTCACCATCATCTTCATGAGCGGGGCCTTCGCGTTCAACATCTTCTATATGGGCGTCTTCGGGAACCATCTTGGTGTCGACAATCCTGGCATGTACTACACCGGGACCGCCGTGGTCATGATCGCGGTGCGCCTCGCATCGGGCCGCTTCATGAATAGCGCCGCGCCCCTTGCCATCATGGGGGTTGCGGTCGGCGGCGGGCTTTTGGCGTACGGCATGCTTTTCGCATGCTCGCTTGGGGTGCTCGGCACCGCCACGCCCCTTGCGTTTTATGCGGCCAGCATACCGTTTGGCCTCTGCATGGGACTTGGCATCCCCGTCAATCAGACCATCGCCGTGCAGCTGAGCCCTCCGGCCCGCTGGGGTGCAGCGAACGCGCTGTTCATGCTGGGCATCGATATTGGCAACGGTCTCTTGGCAACGCTTTGGGGTGCGCTTGCCGAAACTGTCGGCTTCTCCGCCACCATCGCATGCGTGTTGGTGCTGCTCGTTCTGTCGCTTGTGATCGCATGGTTCGCCTACCCCGATCATGGGAGACGCCCAGCGCAATGACCGCGACCCCGCACGCGCAGCAGAACAAGCCCGGCGCAGGCGATGCGCACAGCGAAGCAGATGGTGTCATTCCGCGCGGTCGTACAGCAGAAAGGCGCTTGTTCACGGCGCTTCTTTTGGGGCCGAGCCCCCTGTTCATGCAAAGCCTCACACCATGCAGTAGAGCCGGAGATGCACCACCTCCGGCCCTACTTTCACATAAGGTTAGCTTGACGCACGAAGCAGCGAATCATCGCGCCCCGCAGCGCTCTAGGCACAGCAGCATCCTACTCGCGCCTCACCTGGTCATCGTTTGAAGCGCCTGGCGCCTCATCGGGCGCAACGCGCTTCGTCTCCACCTCGACGACCGTACCACTGGGACCTTCAGCCGCGGCCACATAGGCGTACCCGACCGTACCCTCAACGGGCAGCGCGTTGTAGGCCACCATCTCGGCGATCTCAGCGGGCGTGGCGCTCTGAGGCATCGTCTCAAGCAGATAGGCAGTATCGGCACGGCGAGCCATAGCCTCCCGGAAGTCCTTCGTACCCACGAATACCTCGTGCTTGTACGGGTTCACGCCCAACTTCTTCGAGCGATAGATGATGTAGGCAAGTGCGGCGATATTCGCGAAGAGCGCAACGAGCGACACCACCGTGTTCACGGCCGGATTGTTCACCGACTGTGCCGCGAAGATGGAATCGTTGGCAAACATGGGAACCATCTGGCAGAACATGCACCACATGGAAAGCGTGAATGCGCGGTTCTGGATCCAGCCGCCTTTGTTCCAGATGAGCCCTGCGATGGTCGGCGCCAGCAGCAGCGCGATGCCGCAGTACCAAGAATGCGTAGGCAGGCAGTTATAGGTGTAGCAGAAGTTCCACAGATCATAGGCGATGATGAAGACCCAGGTCATATCGGGCCACAGCATGTCCTGACGCTTCTTCGAGATGTAGATGCCGAACCAGCCGGTCATGCATGCGATGTTGAGCAGACCCGCAACACCGTTGAAGACGTTGTGCCAACCGCCGTTGAGCAGCACGCCCTCGGTGGAGACCCAGGTTGTTCCCCAGGCGCGGATGGCGCTCTCGAAGTCGCTGACCACCGCGATCAAGATGTTGATGGCCACGATCACGAACGGAAACGCCTTGAACCAGTGCGAGCGCCCCACTTTGCCCCAGCTGTACTTGAGCATCATGAAACCGATGCACCCTGCGGTGGCCGCATAGACCTTCGCATAATGGAACCAGCTGTTCATGTCGGTGTGCGTGGGATTCGTGAGCGCCCATTCGGCACCCATGACCGCGCCGATCTCAACTGCAAGGCAATACACCGTCATGGCGCCGCAGACGCCGAAGAACATGAAGATGCCGCCGCCCTTCGTCCGTCGGGCGAACTCGTTCAGCAGGATCAGCGCAATGAGCACCATCACCAATCCCGACCATTGGTACAGGGCATTGGGCCCATATACATCGAACAACATCTCAGACCTCCCTCTTCTCGTATCCTTCTATGTGGAGCGTCTGCGCGATCACGTCGGCGATGACGGCATCATCAGCGTCGGGGTGTTGGCGCAGATACCCGATCACACCCAGTATCAGCACGTAGAACGTCTCATACAGGTGCTCGATCCGAACCTCATGCAGTGCGGCATAATCGCGCACCGTGGTATCGATGATGTAGCGGGCCGCATGGTCGGCCACGCGATTGACGAATTCAAGGTACAAGGCGGCGTTTTCGCGCGACGCCAATGCAACGCGAAACGAATCCTTCTCGAACAGTCCGATGCGCAGCAGCTTCACGATCGTGCACAAGGCATGATCGATATCGCCCTCGCGACGTCCTTCGTTCCAATGCGTGAGCGCTTCCACGAAGTCGTCGATATACGCATCGAGCACAGCAGAGGTCAGTGCATCTTTGTCAGAGAAGTAGTGATAGAACAGCGTGCGCGTCACACCGATGCGGGCAGTGACGTCCATGATGGATGTGTGCGAGAGCCCCTGCTGCTCGTAGAGTTCGCGGGCCGCTTCAATGATCTCCTGGCGGCGCTCGTCGCCTTTTGCGACGCCCTCCACCCTTCGATCACTATGCTCTCGCTTCGCCATAACTTCCTGCTTTCAACGGTCGCCAGCAGATTAGCTCTCAGTTTGACAGTGCGTCAATGAACAGAATTGACAATGCGTCAATTCCAGCGTGTTCCGTTACCGGCACGTCATTTACCGAGGAAGAAGGGGCAGTCCGTGGCTTCATCTGCATCTCTTACAGAATGCTCCTCTGCGAACTAACGCGCATCACCTATCAACAGCTTCTGAACGACTATACCGAGCACCATGAACGGCAAACCACGATGGATTTTCACCACCAACTAATTCAAAAACTTCCAAAGATATTTTGAAGTTTGATATACACAATCAGTTTTTATAAGCACGATTGGAACATCATAGAAATGCCAAAGCCAAATAAACTAATATAGTGCGACCGCGTCATGAACAAACGCTCAAAGAAACGTTTGATTCCTCTTTGATAAAAGCGTCCACAGAAAGACAGCGATGCGAAAATCGACGCTCCTTAAGATGTTGCGCGATAAGCTTCTGAAGAATGGCGTGCCGACTGACAACTTGCCGTACATAAAGCTGAACCCATACGATGTGCCCTTAGAGCCAAGCATACCATGGCTTGGTGAACCCCTCTTCTCTCCACTTGAGAACGTCGCTAGATCATCCTTTCTACGTATTTCTTGATGAGATACAAGAAGTCAAGGGATGAGAACGGCCCCTCCGGAGGCTCGGCGAAAGCGCGGAGCTCGTATATATATATATATATATATATATATATATATATATATATTTGACG
>NZ_CALPCC010000009.1 GCF_943192905.1 Adlercreutzia murintestinalis
TAAGCCCCGCATCGCCGATGGTACTGCGGCGTCAGGCCGCGGGAGAGCAGGACGTTCCGCTCGCGCAGGGTGCTTTTGCATTCCCGGAGAAGAGGGAATGTAGTACACTATCGTGCGATCGATTCTGATGCACTATTGAATTATCAAGCCGCTTGCGAGCGGCTTTTTTCATGCCTGATCGGGTATAATAAAAAGCTCAATCATTTTCAGTAGAGGAGTTGGAGCATTGAGCACGCGATCCGACGATATACGCGAACAAGCTGATAAAGCACTGCGCAATAAAAAGGAGCGCGAAGGGCTGGTGAAGGCGCTGGAGGGATCTTCGCGGCTCTCTCGGCAGCAGTCCGCTGCGGCGCTGGCATTGGTGATCAAGGAGAAGCCGGAGTTGGGTGCTCCGTATATCAGCAATATTATCGATGCTCTCAATCGGCCAGAGGCGCAAACGCGGTGGGAATGCCTTGATGCGTTGACCGAATTGGTTGCTCTTGACCCGCGCGGCTGCGAGAAGGCGGTCGTGGGGGCAGAGACGGCGCTCTTCGATGAGGACAGCGGTCCGCTTCGGCTTTCGGCCATGCGGTTCCTGTGCCGCTTTGGCGCCACCACCGAGAACCGTAGCGAAAAAGTCTGGGGCCTGATCGATGAGGGTATCCAGTGCTATCACGGTGACGTTGAGTTCCAAGATATGCTGGTGGCAGTGATCGACTTCTCTGCGGGCAAGCTTGCTCCTGGTGTCAAGGCAGAGCTGGCTGAGCGCATGTTGTTCGATGCCGAGAATGGCAAGGGAATGCTGAAAAAGCGCGCCATGCAGATCCAGGAGAATCTGAAGAAGTAGCGATGGAGGGCAGCTGAAACTGCCCTTTCGGTAGCGGAGCCCACAAAGGGGTTGCGCAGAGGGAGGTGTCATGCGGCATACGGTGACCCTGATACCGGGGGATGGCATAGGATTAGAGACGTCGGCTGCCATGCAGCGCGTAGTGGCAGCGAGCGGTGCGCAGATCGAGTGGGAGATGGCTCAGGCGGGTGCGGCGTGCATCGAGAGATATGGCTCTCCGCTGCCCGAGGAAACCATTGAGGCAGTGCGTCAGACGAAGGTGGCCATCAAGGGGCCGTGCACGACACCGGTGGGCACGGGCTTTCGTAGTGTGAACGTGGCATTGCGTAAGACGCTCGATCTGTACGTCAATTTGCGGCCCGTAATGAGCATTCCTGGCGCCGGTGGTCGTTATGACGACGTCGATCTGGTGATCGTTCGTGAGAACACCGAAGATTTGTATGCGGGTATTGAGTTTGAAGAAGGGTCTTCTGCTGCCCGCGAACTCATTCGCTTTATCGATGAACATGGGCAGGGCACCATTCGTCCTGATTCGGGCATTTCCATCAAGCCCATTTCAGTAACCGCAACACGCAATATCGTAGAGTTCGCGTTCGACTATGCGGCAAAACAAGGTCGTCATAAGGTAACCGCTGCGCACAAGGCCAACATCATGAAGCACTCTGACGGGTTGTTCTTACGCGTGGCGCGCGAGGTGGCGGCCGAGCATGCGGATATCGAGTTCGACGATAAGATCATCGATGCGTTCTGCATGAACATGGTGATGGATCCCTCGCAGTTCGATGTGATCGTGTTTCCGAATCTGTATGGAGATATAGCAAGCGATTTGGCGGCGGGGCTCGTGGGCGGCCTTGGTCTGGCACCGGGGGCGAACATCGGTCATGAATACGCCGTGTTCGAGGCGGTGCATGGGAGCGCACCCGATATCGCAGGCAAAGACTTAGCGAACCCGACAGCGCAGATACTGAGCGCTGCCATGATGCTGGATCACTTGGGCGAGCATGCATGCGCGGAGCGTATTCGTGCGGGCGTGCGGGCTGTGTATGCTGAGGGTACGCATCTGACAGGAGATATCCGTCGCGCGGATCGAACGACCGAGCCTGCCACGTGCACAGGCTTTACGCAGGAGTTGGTGCGCACGATAGAGCAGCTGTGAGAGCTCATACCGGAGCTATTCGAGAGAATACTCTTTTGGCGCAAGGCTGCCTCGAAAAGGCAGCAAGAGGCTTCTCGAGCGGGCCTTTATCCCAAAAGGCAGGAAAGAGGCGAAGCGAACGCGGCATGTGCAAGGAAGAGCGTCATGATTCACGTGTTCTTGTCCGTTCGATGCCTCGTTGTACCACATGAGGGCTGATTTCGAGAAAAAAAGGGAAAGCGATGCGGAACGTCCACGTGGGCATGAGTAAAGGGAAGAGGAGCAGCGGGCAATGGCGAAGAAGTACCAAGCAGAGTTGAAGGTAGGCGAGCAGCAGTATCGTTACTATCCCGTGAGTGCGATCGAAGGGGCGGATAAGCTGCCGTTCAGCTTGAAAGTGGTGCTGGAGAACGTGCTGCGTAACGCATGCAGCGACGAGGACGCTACGGCGATGGCGAATAGCATCGTGTGTGCGGGTGCAGCAGGCCAGGTGGGTGATGAGATCGAGTTCGGCCCGGCGCGCGTGCTCTTCCAGGATTTCACCGGCGTGCCCGTGTTCGTTGATCTGGCGGTGATGCGCGAGGCGTGCGCGGATCTGGGCGGTGATCCGAAGCGGATCAACCCGCAGATACCGTGCGATCTGGTCATCGACCATTCGGTGATAGCAGATGCAGCTGGGTGCGCTGGCTGCATGGACGAGAATACGAGGTTGGAGTTCGAGCGTAACGCAGAGCGCTACGAATTCCTCAAGTGGGCGCAGGCATCGTTTGAGAATGTGCGCATCGTGCCGCCCGGTCAGGGCATCTGCCACCAGCTCAACATCGAAGAATTCGCCAGCGTGGTGATGACCGACAGCGACGATGGAGAGACTCCTGCGGCTTACTTTGATACGCTCGTAGGCACCGACAGTCACACGCCCACGGCAAACGGTATCGGTGTGCTGGGCTGGGGCGTGGGTGGAATTGAGGCTGAGGCGGCTGCGTTGGGGCAGCCCATCACTACGCTGGTGCCGCAGGTGATCGGCGTGCATATGACCGGTGAGCTGACGCCAGGCGTGATGGCTATGGATGTGGCGCTCACGTTTGCACGTCTGCTGCGCGAGAAAGGCGTGGTGGGGCGCTTCGTGGAGTGCTTCGGCGCAGGCGTGAGCGCACTCTCAGCGCAGCAGCGTGCGTGCATCTCGAATATGACGCCCGAGTATGGCAGCACCTGCACGCTGTTCCCCGTTGATGAGCGCACGATCGATTTCTTGCGCATGACCGGGCGCAGCGATGAGCAGATAGCGCTCGTGCAGGCATATGCGCAGGCTCAGGGCTACTGGAATACGGCCGATGCTGCGGGACGTGCGTATGCGGAGGTCATTGAATTCGACCTGTCAGGCGTGCAGCCGTCCCTTGCGGGACCAAGCCGCCCGCACGACCGCATCAATCTGAAAGATGCCGGTGCGCGTTTCGCGGAGATCTGCGATGAGCGCGGATTGGACAACACGAAGACGGTTCCGGTGCAGATCGGTGGGCAGACCTACGAGCTGGGCAACGGCGCCATTGCCATTGCGGCGGTAACCAGTTGCACGACGGCCACCGATCCGGCCATGATGCTGCAAGCTGGCTTGCTGGCGCGCAATGCTGCAGCGCGCGGGCTCGCGCCTGCGCCATGGGTGAAGACGATCCTGGCGCCGGGAAGCCATGCGACCGAGTTGCTGCTCGAGCGCGCAGGCTTGCTTCCGGCCTTGCAGAAGCTGGGCTTTTATACGTGCGGGTTCGGATGTATGAGCTGCATCGGCAACAGCGGCCCCCTTCTTGATGCGCTGCATGACATTGCTGACGATATTGAACTGGCGAGCGTGCTTTCAGGCAACCGCAATTTTGAAGGCAGGATATCGCCCGATGTATCGCAGAATTATCTGACCACTCCCGCCCATGTGATCGCGTGGGCGCTGGCGGGCACCATGGATTTCGCGCCTGAGACCGATCTGTTGGGCATGGATGCGAACGGTCAACCGGTATATCTGCGTGATATCGAGCCCGATCAGGCCGAGCTCGATGCGCTCGTTGCCGCATACGTGAGTGCTGATCTTTACCGGTGCGGCGCCGAGGGGCTGTATGAGGGGGATGCGGCCTGGCAGGACTTGGCCGCTCAGCCCAGTGACACGTTCGCGTGGGATACAGAGTCTACCTACGTGCGTCGTCCTCCCTATTTCGACGGGATGACCAAGGACGCGCCCGGCGCGCTTCCGATCGAAGATGCGGTGGTATTGGCGCTGTTGGGCGACTTCATCACGACCGATCATATCTCGCCTGCTGGCGCTATCGCCTCCGATTCACCTGCGGCGGATCATCTGCGCGAGCAGGGTATCGCCGAAGCCGACTTCAACACCTATGGCAGTCGCCGTGGCAATCATGAGGTGATGATGCGCGGGACGTTCGCCAATGTGAAATTGACGAATCAGCTTGCCGAAGGACGGCGAGGCGGATGGACGCATGACCATCTCAGCGATGATGCATCCACGATCTTTGCGGCGTCACAGCACTATGAGCAAGAGCAGGTGCCTGCACTAGTGCTTGCGGGCAAAATGTATGGTAGCGGTTCTTCGCGCGACTGGGCGGCGAAGGGCCCGCTGTTGCTCGGCGTGCGCGCGGCTCTTGCGGAGAGCTTCGAGCGCATTCATCGGAGCAACCTGATCGGCATGGGCATCCTTCCGCTTCAGTTCCTAGAAGGTCAGAGCGTGCGATCGTTGGGTCTTGACGGCACTGAGCGGTATACCATCGAACAGCTCAGCTTCACTGACGGTGTGCCCGACGATCGTGTGGCGGTGGTGCGGGCGCAACGAGCCGACGGTACCACCGTTGAGTTCGAGGCGGTGGTGCGCATCGATACACCGACCGAGGGCAGATACTACGAGAATGGCGGAATCCTGCAATACGTACTGCGGGGTTTGGCGAATAGCGAATAGCTAGGAGAGATACATGGCTAAATCTGGATTGGATTCATTGCTTGAAGCGCTGCGGGCCAGCGGTATGGATACCGATGGCATGGGCGGCGGCGCTACTGCGGAAGGCGCGGGTTCGACGAGTGGTGGCGAACGGGCGCAGGGTAGCAGCAGCAGGAACGGTAGCGGCAAGGGCGAAACGCCGCATCTTGACCTTTCGTTCCTTGATAACATGAAAGGCCCTTCCAGCAAGAAGGGATGGATCATCCTCGCGGTCGTGGCAGTGCTGGTTCTCGCTGCGCTGTACTGGTGGTTCCATCCGCCCATCAGCATCAATTCGGTTGATCTTTGGATGCTGGTCGGTCTGGTATGCGTGTTGGGCATCGTAGTGCTTTTGGGGCGCAAGCGTGCCTACGAGAGCGGCGTTGGTAAGGCAGAGAAGAGCCCTTCGGGTGCCAAGCGGATGAAGATGTTGATGATCATCCCTGGCGCCATCATCGCGGTGGGGCTGTTGGGCGCGCTTTTCAGCAACGCCATCATACCGGGCAATGCGGAGAAGTACTCGAACGTGCTCAAGACGGACACGCTCGAGTTCGCTGAGGATATTCAAGAGGCGAACTATTCCGAGATACCGGTGATCGATCGCAATTCCGCCATCTTGCTGGGCAATCGTGAGATGGGAACGATCCCTGAGTACGTGAGCCAGTTCGAGGTATCCGATCTGTACAGTCAGATCAACTTCAAAGGCGAACCGGTGCGCGTGAGCCCCTTGGGCTATGCTGACCTCTTCAAGTGGTTCACGAATCGCGAGAGCGGCATTCCTGCATATTCGCTCGTGAATATGACCACGCAGGACTCCGAGATCGTTCGGTTGGGCGATAACCCCATCTACTACAGCCAAAGCGAGCCCTTGGCGCGCAATATCGATCGATACGTGCAGCTCAAGTACCCCTTCTACATCTTCGACGAGCTTTCTTTCGAGATCGATGAAGAGGGGCATGCGTGGTGGATCTGCCCGGTGCGCACCTACACGATCGGCCTGTTCGGCGGTTACACCATCAACCGGGTGGTGCTCTGCGATGCCACCACGGGCGAGTGCACCGACTTGACGGTGGAAGAGGTGCCGCAGTGGGTGGACCGGGTGTATCCGGCCGAGCTGCTGATCGAGCAGTATAACTGGTACGGTTCCTATCACAACGGCTGGCTGAACAGCTTCTTGGGCCAGGAAGGCGTGGTGCGCACTACGCCGGGCACCGATGGCGCGGTTGGGTATAACTACATCGCCAAAGATGATGACGTGTGGGTCTACACGGGCGTTACGAGCGCGACCGCTGATGACTCCATCATCGGTTTCGTGCTCGTGAACCAGCGCACCCAGGAAGCGCACTTCTACAGTGTAGCGGGAGCCACCGAGAGCTCGGCCATGCAGTCGGCTGAGGGACAGGTGCAAAACCTGCGCTATACCGCCACGTTCCCGCTGCTCATCAATGTGGCCAATCAGCCAACGTACTTCATGGCGCTCAAGGACGGCGCTGGACTGGTGAAGAAGTTCGCAATGGTAGATATTCAGCGCTACCAAAACGTTGCAGTGGGTGACACGGTCGCCGAGACGCAGACCGCCTACGAGGCGCTGTTGGCAACGAATGGGGTCGTGACCGATGCGGCTGACTTGACGGACGTTGACCAGGTGTCTGGTCGCATTACGAAGATGGCCCAGGCGGTCGTGGATGGCAATAGTCACTTCTACGTGACCATCGAGGGTCGCGATGAGCTGTTCGATTTTGGGTTGCCCGGATTGCTGGAGATCATCAAATATGATGTGGGCGACTCCATCACATTCACGTTCTTGAGCACGGAAGGCCAGGCCAACGTGTATTCCATCGTGGGACCCGATGGGGTGGTGACCGCAACGGGCGAGAATGATGCCGAGGGCGACGAGGTGGATGCCGAGGCTGTTGCTGACGCTGCGCAGCCGGTGTAGGCAAGACGGGCGGGCCATATGACCCGCCCGTACGATCCTGCGCGGAGACGTTCAGGGCACAACCTTGGTAAAATAGGGTTTTCAGAACATGGGAGAGACGCAACCGAAGGAGCCTGCTCGCAATGCCGCATACGATCTCTGATACTTTGCATTTCATCGGCATTGGCGGTGTGGGCATGAGCGGCATCGCCAGTGTTGCGGTGGCTCAAGGCATGCGCGTCAGCGGATCGGATATGAAGGAGAGCCGCTATACGAAGCGTCTTGCTGAAGAGGGCGTCCAGGTGCACATCGGGCAGGCCGCCAGTCATATCCCTGAGGGAGACCCGACCATCGTGGTGTCCACTGCCATTTTGGACAATAATCCTGAACTGCAAGAGGCGCATCGGCGCGGGCTGACCATCGTGCATCGCGCGCAGATGCTGGCTGCGCTCGGTCGCGACCTTACCACGCTGGCGGTTGCGGGCACGCATGGTAAAACGACCACGTCATCGATGCTGGCAAGCGTGCTTGACGCGATGGGCGAAGACCCGACGTTTCTGATCGGAGGTACGGTGCGCGCATACGGCACGAACGCGCATTCAGGAAACGGTGCCTACTATGTGGTCGAAGCGGACGAGTCGGACAAGTCGTTTCGGTACTTGTCCCCAGCAGCGGCGATCGTGACCAATATCGAGCCTGACCATTTGGACCACTATGCCGATCTGGACGAGATCTATTATCAGTTCAGCGAATTCATGCGCTCGATCCCAGAAGGGGCGCCCCTGGTAGTGTGCGGCGATGATCCCCATCTGGTCGAGACGGCGCGGCAGAGTGCGGCCAATGTGGTCACCTACGGGCTCTCGGCTGACTGTGATGCGCGCGTGCTCGAATGGGAAAGCGCTGGGGTGGGCTCGACGTTCGCGGTGCAGCTGCCCAGTGGCGCTGTTGTGCGATCGCGCATCAAGCAGAATCCTGGCGTGCATAACGTTCTTGATGGCACTGCGGTGATCGCGTTGATCGATGCGCTCGGTCTTGATGTGGACGCTGCTGCTCAGGCACTGGGTGAATTCGCGGGCGTGAAGCGCCGTTTCGACCTGGTAGGGAGCGCGGCTGGCGTCACGGTGGTGGACGACTACGCGCATCATCCCACCGAGATCGCCGCGACGGTACGGGCTGCGAAAGGACTCGATTTCGAGCGCGTGCACGTGCTCTTCCAGCCGCATCGCTATTCGCGCGCATCGTTGTTCACCGACGTGTTGGCAGATGAGTTCGGCGCTGCCTTCGACGAGGCCGATACGGTTACCTTCATGGACGTGTTCTCGGCAGGGGAAGCGCCGGTGCCCGGCATCACGGGAAAGACGTTCATGAATGTGGTGCTCGATCATGCAGGGCATCCGCCTCTCGAATACGTGCCGCGACGCATCAAGGTGGCTGAAGTGATGGCGCAGGCGGCAGCGTCAGGTGACCTGATCATAACGATGGGCGCAGGTGATGTGACCGAGATGGGTCCGCAGATATTGGCGCGCCTTGCGGAGCGGCAGTAATTTGGCTGCGCACGCCAAGACCATAGAAGGGCTCTTGACGGACCCGGCATTTCAGGGAGAAGTGCGTGCACACGAACCCATGGCAGCGCATACGACCTACCGCATCGGCGGACCGGCTCGCTGGTTCGTGCGCGCGGATTCCGTGTCAGCGCTGACGAGCGTGCTGGAAGCGTGTGTGCGGCAGCGCGTGAGTTGGGCTATCGTCGGGCGTGGTTCCAATCTGCTCGTTTCCGACGATGGGTTCGACGGCGTGGTGATGACCCTTGGTCGCGATTTTCGTAGCTTCCGCATCGATGCGGACGATCCAACGCGCATCATGGCAGGCGCAGGCGTGCTGCTCTCCGCCGTTGTTCAGGAATCCTTCAAGCGCTCACTAGCTGGTCTGGAGTTCGCAGTCGGTACCCCTGGCAATATAGGTGGCGCGCTGCGTATGAACGCAGGGTCGGCGCAAGAATACATTGGAAGTCGCGTCGCCAGCGTGACGACGTACGTGCCGGGAAGCGATCTGCAGCGCCGGGCGGCCACCGATGTGCAATGGGGATATCGGCAGACTTCGTTCGCGCCCGATGAGGTGATCTTGGAATGCGAGTTGGTGTTGGAGGAAGCCGACCCCTTCTTCATTCGGGGGAAGATGGAGGCGAATCTCAAACGTCGACGCGCTTCCCAGCCGCTCGATCTGCCGAGCTGCGGCAGTGTGTTTCGCAATCCGCCAGGCGAGTCGGCGGCGCGCCTGATTGACCAGGCAGGGCTTAAGGGACTGCGCGCAGGGGGCGCTGAGGTGAGCACCAAGCACGCCAATTTTATCGTGAATACAGGAGGTGCGACGGCAGCTGATGTGCGCCGCTTGATCGATGACGTCCGACAACGTGTGATGGATGCCTATGGCACGCAACTTACGACAGAAGTCCGGTTCCTCGGATTCAAATAGGCGTCTAGGCAGCCGCAGCACCCGGCGTCCCGCGCCGAGCAGCCGTGCGAGTTCGCGCAGTGTGGCCGCAAGTCGTTCGGCGCGCCTGAACCGGAGTGCGAGCGTGCCTGTGGGCAGAGTGCATGCAACCGGGGGGCGCAGCATCGCCGACATCAACAAGCAAGCTGATCGTGCCGAGCGTGACAAGCGCCGCGCCCAGTCCATGCAGCGGGCTGCGAAGGCAACCCGTCGACCGCTTCTCATCGTGGGCATCGTCATCGGTGCCATCATCGCGGTGCTGCTAGCGCTGTTCGTGGTTTCGCGCACCGATGCTTTTACGATCGAAGAGGTTACCTTCACGGGCGCCGACCACCTCACCTACGAAGAGGCCACCGCGCTTGTTTCCATTCCGGCGGGCACGACGCTGCTCAATGTGGATGCGGGCAGTATCGAGGCGAGCCTGATGCGTGACTCGTGGGTGCAAGGCGTAGAGGTGAAGCGCGTGTTCCCCTCTACGTTGGAAGTGGTGGTCACCGAGCGCGAAGTGGCAGCCATCGTCGAGATTCCGATGGGTACGAAGCAGACCATTCAGAACTGGGCTATCAGCCCCGAGGGCATTTGGATCATGGCTATACCCAACAAGGATTCGGAGGTAGGGCAAAAGATCAGTCCGCGCATCTACGAGGATGTGGAGAACGTGATCCATATCACGGGGGTAGAGGTGGGGCTGGTGCCTGAGATGGGCACCGAATGCACCGACGCGAATGTGAACAATGCGCTCAAGATCATCACGGGTCTGACCACCGAGCTGGCCGACCAGATCAAATCGGTGACCGCTGCTGACCCTGACTCAACGGTGGTCACCTTGAAGAACAACATCGAGATTTCGTTTGGGCGCGCCGATAACATCCGCGAGAAGGAGCGGGTGTGCCTGGACATCATGAAGAACAACCCAACGGTGGTGAAGATAAACGTGCGCGTCGTCGAGCGCCCCACCTGGAAGCTGGTCGGCAGTTCTTAGGCTTGCATCGCACCGGGGCATACCGTACAATAGCAAAGCTGTTTTCAAGCGAGGACACGTGTCCTCCACCTGTTTCGGCGCCATGTGTTGCTGATGGGTTGCATGAATAGACCAGGGTGATACGTCCCTTTCTTTGATTGTGGCCCGTTGTGCTGTGCATGCGCAACGGGTTTTGTTTTGCGCGCGAGACGCGCACGTAAGGAGGTGAGCGCGATAGCCGCTCAAGAGCCAAGGCTCAACGAACAGATCACTATCGACACCTGCCGTTTGGTCGACTTCGATGGCAACCAGATGGGCGTCTACCCCATCGAGCAAGCTCAGAGCATCGCGGATGCTGCTGGGCTGGATCTGGTGGAGATCGCCCCGAATGCGGATCCGCCGGTTTGCCGGGTGATGGATTACGGTAAATTCAAGTACGATCAAGCCATCAAAGCCAAGCAGGCGCGCAAGAACCAGTCCAAGATCGAGATCAAGGAGATGAAGTTCCGTCCCAAGATCGACATCGGCGACTACACCACCAAGAAGAAGCACGTGCTGCGCTTCTTGGACGCGGGCAATAAGGTGAAGATCACCATCATGTTCCGCGGACGCGAAATGGCACATCCCGAACAGGGGCTCTCTATTTTGGAGCGCTTGGCGGACGATCTGAAAGATGTGGCCGTTATCGAGAACCAACCCAAGATGGAAGGACGCAACATGCATATGCTGATCGCGCCGCTTCCGCAGACAGCGAAGAAGAAGAAAGAAGAGACAGAGAAGGGGGATGCCGACCATGCCTAAGATGAAGACGCATCGCGGCACAGCCAAACGCTTCCGCGTGACCGGCAGCGGTAAGATCATGCGCGCGAAGGCATACAAGAGCCACATCATGACCAAGAAGAGCCAGAAGCGCAAGCGCAATTTCCGTCACGAGACCGAAGTGTCCAAGGCCGACTACAAAGTGGTCGCGCGCGACTTGGGCCTTCGCTAGGAGGTAAGAGCACATGGCACGAGTGAAAAGAAGCGTCCACGCGCGCAAGAAGCGTCGCGAGATACTGAAGAAGGCACGTGGCTACTACGGTGCGAAATCGCGTTCGTATCGCGCTGCGAAGGAGCAGGTCCGCCACTCCATGCAGTACATGTATCGCGATCGCCGCAATAAGAAGCGCGATATCCGTCGTCTATGGATCACGCGCATCAATGCAGCTGCGCGTCTGAACGGCATGAGCTACAGCGTGTTCATGAATGGCGTGAAGAAAGCTGGCATTGAGCTCGATCGTAAGGTGCTCGCCGATATGGCTGTGAACGATCCGCAGGCGTTCTCTGCGGTTGTCGAGGCGGCCAAGAAGGCGGTCGCTGCGTAGGCCATTCCTACGTAGGCATTCCAAAAATGGCGCCCTCTCGAAGCGAAGGGGCGAAGAGAGAAGATGGTTCATGCGTTTGCGGGGGCCATCTTTTTTTGTGGACGGATGATTCGCGTTCTTATTCGCTTCGAGCGCTTCTCGGCTTCGAGCGTCTTTGAGTTTCTAACGCTTCTTGCTGTCGTGCTCGAGCTTCTGCGCACGCTGCTGCAGATCGTCGAGGGTGGCGGACATCTCTTCGATAGGGGTGTGGTTGATGTTGCGCGGGAGCTGCTCCATATCCTGCGCTGCCTCTGCGATATCGTCGGACGGCGCTTCCTTATCCTCTTCGCGCGCCTGTGCGGTCCAGAAGGGAGGACGATTGAAAGCGCGCCGCCAAATGAGCAATGCAACACCCAGCAGCAAGAGGGGCACTGCTACCATCCAAACACCGTTGTACAGCTCAAGTCCGGCGAGCACGCAGAGCATCATCAGGCTGACCGCCCACATCATGCGGCTGCGCCGGATCAGTCCGATGGCGCATACTACGAGCAGCACACCGCCTGATATCAGTCCCGGGCCGATCAAAACGTTACCCAGGTTGATGAACTGCGTGAGTATCTCGTAGGGCGCCAATGCTTGCGCGACGATGGCAAGGGCGATGTTCACAACGCCAAGCAGCAGCATCAGGGTGCCCAGGATCCAGGCCGTATCCTTCATCTTCTGATCGGGGCCAGCGCTCTTCTTCTGTTTGAAGAAGCCGCTTTGGCTGAGCATAAGGGCGCCGATGACGAAGGGGATCCACAGCATGATGCCGCGATAGACCAGCGCGATGGCCGCTGCGGTGGTGGCGCTGGATCCATTGGCGGTCAGGATGATAGCGATGGCTGCCTCGGTAACGCCGATGCCTTGAGGGGTAGGCGAGAGCATGATGGTGACGATAGCGAGCGCGAAGGCTGCGACCAGCGGTGCGATCTGGGTGTAGCCGAACGCGAAGCCGATGCAGATGAGGCAGGACATGTTGAGCACGGCGGACAGCGATGCCCACGCGATGGTGTAGACCACGCCCATGGGATTGTGCGCGAGCAAGCGCGACGAATCGATGAACTGATCGGCGGTGGAGGTGCCCCAGGCGGCGCGGAGGTGCTTCTTGAAGAAATGACCAGCCCAGTTGATGATGCGCTCGATGCGCGTGAGCAACCAGTAGAGCGCATCGGGCTTGTAGTAGCCCACTACGAAGCAGGCGGTTTGCCCGAACAGCACACCGGCAAGCGCGAGGAAGCCCACCAAGATGATGTAGTTCATGCTGTCCGAGATGATCATGACCGTGGTGCCGATGATAGCGATCACGAACACGGCGGCGAAAAACCCGATCTGGCTGAGCAGGCCGCCGCCGGTGGCGGTGCCGAGGCTGGCCCCTTTGCGATGCGCATCGTCGATGATGAAGGCCAGGCCGGTAGCACCGCTGAACAGGCAGAACGTGTTGATGAACACCAAGCTGAAGATGAGCACGACGTTGTGCCCGAACCCGGTTTTGAAGCCCACTGCTTCAAAGGCAGCGTCGTAGCTAGCCGCTTGCGTGAGGTGGCGCAGCACCATCAAGACGACCGCGATGATCAGCGGAATGACAGCGCCTGTGCCGATGATGTCGATGAAGTCGAAGACAAGATCAGCGTTGCCCATGAAGAAGGTAACTGCCAGAATGGCCACTAATATGAGCAGCGCCTTCTTCAAGAGAACAGTTGCCTTCCTGTCTAGTTGAAGTTGAACATCTTCCGACCGATATTGTACCCGGTTATGCCCGCACGCGCTCCGAGACGGGTGGGGATGTTCGATCCGATGACCAGCGGGTGGCGCTTCACGCGACGGAAGAGCTGCGGGCTATGGAAGTGGAGGTAATCCCACATATCGGCGAGCTTTTGGTCGTCTTCGGGCGTGTTGCGCATGCGCAGGAAGATAGCGCACACGCAGATCATGAGCGCCATATGATTGCTCATGTAGCGGAACAGCTTCGCATCGGGCGCATCGTCGGGCAGATGCACCGAATCGATCATCTTGCGGGTCACGCGAAGGTGTTGGTCAATGCGCTCGAGCATGATATCGACGCCAACGCTTTGGCCTTCGCGCCCGATGTAGTACCGATAGACGTCCAGATCGAAATAGCGGATGCTCTTCACGTGGGGCAGGGGAATGTACACGTAGAGGTTGTCCACGTAAAAGCAGTTCTCGGGCAGACGCAGCCCGATATCCTTCAGAAGCTGCGTGCGATAGATGACGGCATGCATGTGCAGGTACTGCACCATGTTGAACCGGCCTAGGTCGTGCCAGGTTATCTCGCGGTCGGTGGGGTAGGTGTTGCGGTGATCCATCACCGTGCGCGTATCCTCGTGTATCTTTTCGTAGACGTAGTTGGTGACCACCAGATCGGTGGGCGCGGTTCGCGTGCGCTGCTCGCGCAGGTAGTCCATGACGGGCGCCATGGCATCCTCGTTGAGCCAATCGTCGGAATCGACCACTTTGAAATACAGGCCATGTGCAGCATCGAGCCCTGCGTTGACGGCGCTTCCATGGCCACCGTTCGGCTTGTGGATGACCTGAACCGTTTCGGGCATCTCTGCGGCCCAGCCATCGGCGACGCGCGCGGTGTCGTCGGTGGAGCCGTCGTCCACGATGATCACCTCGATATCGTCGCCGCACAGTAACAGGGACGATATACACGTATTCATGTATTCCGCCGAATTGTAGCAGGGGACTATAAAAGATATCGTTTTCACAGTACTGATTCTACCATGGTCGCGGATCGCATGCGACACGCGCGCCTTACAATATAAAACGCGGCAGTTGCGCTCGGCCTAGGGTATAATCTGACACTATGACAGGTCAGGTGACAGAGCAGGCGCTACGTGGCGCAGGGGTTGCGGTGCTGATCCCGTGCTATAACGAGGCGCTCACCATCGGCAAGGTGGTCGATGATTTCCGCGCTGCGCTGCCCGAGGCTGATATTTACGTGTACGACAACAATTCCACCGACGATACGGCGGCCATTGCGGCTGAGCATGGGGCGCTGGTGCGCTTCGAGCCGCGGCAAGGTAAAGGCTATGTGGTGCGCCAGATGTTCCGTGAGATCGAGGCGGACTATTACGTGATGGTGGATGGTGACGACACCTACCCAGCCGATGCCGCCCCCGCGCTGATCGCGCCTCTGGTGTATGGTCGTGCCGATATGACAGTGGGCGACCGCCTTTCCAATGGTAGCTATGGCGAAGAGAACGATCGGGCCTTCCATGGCTTTGGCAACGATTTGGTTCGGTGGCTGATCAAGGTGATCTACGGGTATTCCTTCGATGACGTCATGACGGGCTATCGCGCGTTCAATCGGGTGTTCGTCAAGACCATGCCCGTGGTCAGCGAAGGGTTCCAGATCGAGACGGAACTATCCATCCATGCGGTGGACAAGCGCTGGCGCATTACCGATGTGCCCATCGATTATCGCGACCGGCCCGAGGGAAGTTACTCGAAGCTGTCCACGTTCGGCGATGGGGCGAAGGTGCTGGCTGCCATCGCAAGCCTCTTCAAGGACTACAAGCCCATGGCGTTTTTCGGGTGGCTGGCTGCCCTCTTCTTCATTTTGGGTTTGATCGCGGGCATTCCGGTGATAGCCGAGTTCACCATGACGCATCTGGTCGAGCGGTTCCCCACGGCTATTCTTGCTATGGGGCTCGTTACGCTGGGGGCGTTGTCGTTCACGGCGGGACTCATTCTTGATACGGTGGCGAAGAACAACCGCAAGCAGTGGGAACTGACGGTGTATGAGGTCTACGACCAGCAACGTTGATGCTGGTGTGGGCGCATGTGGCATTGCCGCATGCGAGGAGCAGCGGCGGGATACAAGATTGTCGGTGTTGCCCTAGCCGGAAGCACCCGCAGACATGATCCCGCCGTGGTTTTAATGATAATCGTTAGATAAACCAATACGTAAACGTCCGTTTACAAGTGCCCATATCCGTTACTGTTATGTTATCCTGAGCACGTCTTATGCGGAGGCGTGGCCGAGCGGTTGAAGGCAGCAGTCTTGAAAACTGCCGTGCCGAAAGGTACCCGGGGTTCGAATCCCTGCGCCTCCGCCATCTCGTACCGAACGAACCATCGCCGAATCGTCGTGTCCAGAGCGCCAGCTTGAGGCGGTTGCGATCGGCGGCATTCGGGTGATGCTGCAGCGGTATTCAAGTGATGCGGCGGTGACGCTCGGACGGTCGGCAGCGCTCAGGCCATGCGAGTGCACGCGTGCTGGGCGCACCGGGGCAGATGGCTCAGCTGATATCGTCGGGGTCGAAGGGGATCCCATCGCGGTCGCAGCGCATTTGATGGCGGCGCAGCATGCACACGCTGGCGATGCCGCCGGCCGGGTTCAGATGATTGCTCTTATACCCGCAGTTTCCGTATCCGCTGCAACTGCGGCATTTGATGTCGTTCAGCTCGAACCCATCCAGCACATCAGCGGTGAGAGTGCGCAAGCCGCCTCGTGCTGCAGGTCGTTTCGGTGCGTCAGCCATGGTTACTTCCTCTCGTCGATGCATTGATAGATGCGCGGTGCTGCGCGCAAGCTGTTATAGGCGGGCCTGATGATGCGCTTTCCGCTGACGATCTCCTCGAAGCGATGCGCTGCCCAGCCCGCCATGCGCCCGCATGCGAACAGGGGTGTGTAGAGGTCCTCGGGAATGCCCATCATGGAATAGACGAAGCCCGAGTACATATCCACATTCGCGCAGAGCGTCTTCGAGATGCCGCGGCCCTCTGCCACCACCTGGGGCGCTATGCGCTCGATGGTTCGTAGGAGATCGAATTCGGCTTCAAATTCGGTTCCCTTCGCCAGGCGCTCCGCAAACCCCTTCAAGATGTTCGCACGTGGGTCTGACAAGGTATAGACCGCATGTCCCATGCCATACACCAAGCCGGTGCGATCGTAGGCCTCCTTCGCCACGATGCGTCGCAGGTAGTCGGCAACTTGACCTTCGTCCGACCAATCGGACACCTGGCGCTTGATCTCGTCTTGCATGGCGCGCACCTTGTGGTTCGCCCCGCCATGGCGATATCCCTTGAGCGCGCCGATGGCTGCTGCGTAGGCGCTGTAGGGATCGGTGTCGGCGCTGGTGAGCACGCGCGTGGCGAACGTGGAGTTGTTGCCGCCGCCGTGTTCGGCATGGATGCAGAGCATTATGTCGAGCATGCGGGCCTCGTCAGGCGTGAACGCGCGGTCGGGACGCAGCATGCTCAAGATGGTCTCGGCGGTGGACTGGCCTTCCACGAAGCGGTGCATGATCATGGATTCGTGGTTGAAACGCGCGCGCTTGCTGTAATACGACAGCACCATGATGCGCGGCAGGCGGCTCAGCAGCGAGAGCGCGGTGTGGATCTCGTGCTTGGCGGTGCGCTCTTCGGCGTGGTCGTCGTAGGCGTACAGCTTCAAGATGCTCTGAGCCAGCACGTTCATGATGTTGTGCGAGGCGGCGTTCATGAGCGTGCTGGCAGTGAAGCCATCAGGCAGTTCGCGCTGCGTGTCGATGACGCCGATGAACTCATCAAGGGCGTGCTGGGTGGGCAGATCTCCCATGAGCAGCAGATAGCAGAGTTCCTCGAACGCGAATCGGCGCTCGGCGCCTGCGGTGCCCAGAAGATCTGACAACTCGTAGCCGCGCAGCCGCAGCGAGCCTTCGGCTGGCACTTTGACGCCGTCGATCACGTTGTAGCCGATGACCTGCGATATGTTGGTGATGCCTGCCACCACGCCGGTGCCATCCGCATTGCGCAGCCCCCGCTTCACGTCGGTGCCCTCATAGGCGGCAGCCGGAATGCGGTTCACGTCATCGAAGGTGTGGTAGAGCCCGACGCGGCGCGCCTCGTCGGGGCTGATCTGAATGGTATCGGCTTCGCCGACCTGCACGCGGCCGTCGTCATCGGCGACTAGCGTCTCGTCAATTTCGATGGGCATGGCTCTCCTTTGAAGTGTTTGGCTCTATTCTACTATGCTAGGCATTGTTCGCGCGCGGCTGGCTGGCGCGCTTTCGCACAAAAAAGGTGTTGACAGCAACGCGATCCTCGGGGAAAATAACTGTTGCTGAAATCGTGCGCCATTACCTCAGCTGGATAGAGGAGCTGACTACGAATCAGACCGTCGGGGGTTCGAATCCCTCATGGCGCACCACTTTTTAGCCTTGGCCGCAACGACTGATCATCAGCACGTGCGGTTTTTTGTTGTCTGCCGAAAGGATTCGCTTGAAGGTTCGAAAACACAAGCCCCACAGGAAGTGACCTTCGGCTGCACGGTGCACGCGCCCGCGGTTGTAAGGATCGGCGTGGGCGGTTAGGGGTAACCGTGCTCTACCTATCTCAAATGCTGGGAAAGCCCGTGGTGGATTCCAGTGGCGAGAGGATCGGCGTCGTGTCCGATCTTGCCATCTCCACAGGGGAAATGTTCCCGCGCATCACCAGCCTCGCCTTTAAGGGACCGGGCAATGTGCCGTTCATGATCAGCTGGCGCAAGTACGTTGACGCTTTCGACGATGATGACGGCATCACGCTTTCCGTCGAAGCGCCCGATATTCGTTTCAGCTATTTGCAACCCACCGAAGTGCTCTTGGCGCGCGATCTGATGAATCGTCAGATCGTGGACACGCAGGGCATGAAGGTGGTGCGCGTGAACGACCTGAAGCTGTCGCCGTCGGGTACGCAGTTGCGCCTGCTAGGTGCCGAAGTGGGCGCGCGCGGCATCTTGCGCGGACTTCATCCGCTGCTCGAGCGTGCGGCGGTGGCGGTAAGCCGCGCGTTCGGGCATCGCATGGACGAGCAGATCATCGCGTGGAACTACATGGACCTGCTCGATCGCGACCTCTCGGAAGTGCAGCTCTCGGTGACGCATCGTCGTTTGGACGAGCTGCACCCGGCTGACGTGGCTGACATTCTCGAGCAGCTGGACCCCCAGCAGCGCGCTGCCGTGTTCGAGCATCTGGACGAATCGTCGCGCACCGAAGCGGTTTCCGAGATGGAAGATGAGGTGCAGGCGGAGTTCTTGGATGACTTGGATGATGCGACCGCTGCCCGCTTGATCGGAGATATGGATCCAGATGATGCGGCTGATATCGTGCGCGACCTGTCATACGAGAAAGCCGAGACGCTGCTGCGTCTGATGGGTATGGACGATGCCGCTGAGATCCGACGACTGCTTGGCTTTAAGGACGGCACCGCGGGTGGCATGATGACCACGCAGTTCGTCTCGGTGGAGGGCGATACGTCCGTGCACGATGCCATCGCGGTGCTGCGCGAGCTGCCCGAAGACTTCCCGACCGTGCATTACGTGTACGTGACCGATAGTTATGGCAAGCTGGTGGGGTTGCTGTCCATGCGCACGCTGGTGCTCTCATCTGACGACGCGCTTCTTGCCGATATCATGTTCACCGATGTGATCAGCGTGCCGCCCGATGAGGAAGAAGACGACGTGGTGGCCGATATCTTCAAATACGATATTCCTGCCATGCCGGTGGTGGACGAGCGCGGCGCGATGCTCGGCATCGTCACCACCGAAGATGCGTGGGACGTCATCGAAGAGGATCGCAGCACCGACAAGCGCCAGAAGAACGCGCTGCGCATTGTGGGTATCGTGTTGGGAGAAGTGCTCATTTTGATCTTCTACACAGTGGTGCTCTTGCAGATATTGGCTTCGATCGGCATCGTGAACGGTGTTTAAGGCACGGCGCAACATATCAGAGGTACCCGATTCTGCGCAGACACCGGCTGCAACACCGGCTGCAGCGTCGACCGCGCCAGCGCAGCGCAACAAACTGCTCTTGGTGCTCGTCGCCATGGGGCCTGGCATCATCACGGCCATGGCTGGCAACGACGCAGGCGGCATCTCCACGTACTCCACTGCCGGGGCGCAGTTCGGATTCGCGACGCTGTGGGTGATTCCCATCATGTGCATCATGCTGGTGTTGGTGGAGATCACGGCGTCGAAGATGGGCGCGGTGACCGGCAAAGGGTTCGCGGCGCTGATCCGCGAGCGCTTCGGAATTCGCCTGACCACGCTGGCTATGGTGGCGCTGCTGGTGGGAAACGTGGCCACTACGTTCAGCGAGTTCGCAGGCATCGCTTCGGGTATGGAGATGTTCGGCGTGTCGAAGTACATCAGCGTGCCGGTGGCGGCTGCTGCGGTGTGGCTTTTGATCGCGGGCGGTTCGTACAAGCGCGTGCAAAACGTGTTTCTGGTGCTCTCGCTCGTGTTCGTGACCTACATCGTGGCCGCGGTGATGGCGGCGCCGAATTGGGAAACGGCGTTGCTCGCAACAGTGAAGCCCACGCTCGATGCGCAACCGGCTTTCATTTCGCTCGTCATCGCGATGGTGGGCACTACCATCGCTCCGTGGATGATGTTCTTCACCCAGAGCAATGTGGTTGAAAAGGGCCTTGATACCGACGACCTCTTCGGCCAGAAGGTTGATGCGATGTCGGGCTCGATCGCTGCATGTCTCATTGCATGGTTCATCATCGTGACCACGGGTGCGGTGCTGTTTCCGGCGGGCATTCAGATCGATTCGGCGGCTGATGCAGCCCGCGCGCTCGAGCCGTTCGCGGGACACTACGCCCGCGCGCTGTTCGCGGTCGGGTTGGTGGCGGCGAGCTTCTTGGCGGCGTGCGTGCTTCCGCTGACCACGGCGTTCGTGATCTGCGAGGCATTCGGCTGGGAGGCGGGGGTGGATCGCACCTGGCGCGAGGCGCCCACGTTCAAGGGCATCTTCACCGGCGTTCTCATCTTCGCATCCGCGGTGGTGCTGATCCCTGACGTTGATCTGATGGGCATGATGCTGACCGCACAGTTCGTGAATGGCATCATCTTGCCGGTGCTTCTGGCGTTCATGGCGCTGATCGCATCGGACAAGCGCATCATGGGGGCGCTGCGGGCCGGGCGCATCGCGCGGTTTTTGCTGTGGGCTACGGTAGGAGTGGTGGCGGTTCTGACCCTTGCGCTGTTCGTGATGCAGCTGGCGGGGTTTTAAGCCGAGGTGCGCGCGGGGTGGATCAGCTGCTGGCTGGCCGCATTCAAGCACTCAGCAAGGTAGTGTCCGGCGTTCACGGAGTCACGTGCGCACTTCATGAGCATATCGAGCGTGATGCTGCCGAGGTAGGCATCGTAGCTGGAGAGCACCATATCCATGACGTGGAAGAGATTGCTCAGCGCAGGGGCGTTCTCTGGAGTGTCGCGCCGGGTGCGCGCGGCGCTGTTCTCATCGCCGTTGATGGCATTGAGGACCTCGAGCAACGTGATCTCGGCGGGTGGCTTAGCGATGATGTATCCACCGTTTTTGCCCGAACGCGATTCGATCAGTCCGGCTTGCCGCTCCTGTTGGGCAAGCTGGATCAGATAATCGCGCGGGATGCCAGCTTTTTCGGAGATCTCCTTCGATGAGCATACGCAACCGCGCTCTGCCAGATAGAGCAGAGTTCTGAGTCCGTAATCTGTGGAAGCTCGTAAAAGCATGTGCTCCTTATAAGATCGTATCGGGCGTACATGCGCGAGAGTTGCTCTTTGTAGCTTACGGGTCTTTGCTGGTGGAGACGGGGAAGGGCGGAGCATGCGTTGACAACCTGTAATCAGGCCAGGCGAGGAATCAGCTCGCATCGCGCATGGAGGCTGTCGGTGAATGAGAAAGCCCGCATCGCTGCGGGCTTTCGAGTGGCTGATGTGATCGGAGACGCAAGTGCGTCATTCGGCGTGCGCCTTGCCTTCGCGGGCGCGTCGCAGACTGAAGAAGTGGAGCGCGAGGACCACTGCCACCAGAAGCACCAGCCCGATGCCCAGCGCGATCCAAGGGTTGCGCACGAATCCGGCGATGATGTAGCACACGAGGCACACCACCATAACCGTGGTTGCATAGGGGATCTGCGTGGCAACATGGCGCAGATGGTTGCACTTCGCGCCAGCCGAGGACAGGATCGTGGTATCTGAGATGGGAGAGATGTGGTCGCCATAGACCGCGCCTGCCAGCGTTGCGCCTACGGCCACGAGGAAGAGCGGGTCGCTGGCATCGAACACACCGATGACGATGGGAAGGATGAGCGCGACGGTGCCCCAGCTGGTGCCCATGGCGAATCCGATGAAGGCGGCCACCACGAAGATGATGGCAGGCAGAAGGTCGAGCCCTACGCCCAAATTGTTCAGGAAGCCCGACACGAACTCGCCGGTGCCGAGCAGATAGCGGCACACGCCGCCGAGCGACCAGGCCAGCACCAAGATCATGATGGCACCCACCATGGAACGCACCCCCTCGCTCATGGCGTCCATGAAGCCGCCGATGGTGGTCAGCTTGCGCGGCAGGTACATGATGGCCGCGCACACCAGCCCTACGCATGCGCCGATGCACAGGCCCATGACCGGGTTCTCGCCCACGGCCGTGGCGAAGTCGACGCCCTCGAAGAAGCCGCCCATGTATAGCATTCCCAAGATGGAGAAGATGATCAGCACGATGATGGGAACCACCAGGTCGGCCACCTTGCCCTTCTCGGAGATGTTGAGGCCTTTGTACTCGTCGATGGCGCTCACGCTTGCCTCTTCGATGTCGGCACGCTCGGTGACCTTCGGTGGCAGGACGCTGGCATCGGCAGGCAGATTGCCGCCCACCGCTTTCAGCACGCCGTGCTCGGCCTTCGTCTCTTCTGCTTCCAGTTCCTCTTCGATGAGCGCATCTTCGGCGGGCACCTTGTTGTGGCGCGCGGCTGCCTCGGCGGCGCGCATGCTGCTGTAATCGGCGCCGAGGATCAGCATGAAGAACACGAAGAAGATGGTGAGCAGCGCGTAGAAGTTGTACGGGATGGAGGCGACGAAGGTGTTGAAGCCGTCCTCACCCAAATAACCGCCCACGGCAACTGCCCAGCTGCTGACCGGCGCGATGATGCACACGGGAGCAGCGGTGGAGTCGATGATCCATGCCAGCTTCTCGTGGCTGACGTGGAAGCGGTCGGTGATGGGGCGCATGACCGCGCCGACCGTCAGGCAGTTGAAGTAGTCGTCAACGAAGATGATGATGCCGAGGATGGCGGTCAGGATGGTGGCCATCTTGGCATTCTTGATGTGCGTGGACACCCATTCGGCATAGGCGCGGGAGCCGCCTGACACGGCGATGACCACCGTGAGCGCTCCCAATAAGGCAAGGAAGAGCAACAGTGCTCCGTTGCCAGCGATCTGTTCGGCCATCATCTGCGGCACCATGGTGAATGATGCGATGAGCTGTTCTGCGCCTGCGCCGTTCAGAGTGAATTGGTAGATGACCATGCCGACGAACACGCCGATGGTCAGCGACGAATACACTTCCTTCGTGATCAGCGCCAGCGCGAGCGCAAGAAGTGGTGGGATCACAGACCAGAAACCGGTTGCGATCAGGTCGAAGCCTTCCATGTCCCCTCCAAGGGTCGGCCGCGCGCCGCGCGGCTGTCTTGTCCTGCGGATGCGGTATCCGCGGAGGCGCCGCGCCCTTTGCGCGGTTGCCCGTCAGTGTATCAAAATCACCCCGCGTTGGATGCAGATTGCTATACTCATGGGAGGTTCGGACTGACGAATGGAGGCACGATCATGTCAACAGCGGCGATAGTGCTTTGTGCAGGCGCTGGCACGCGCATGAAGTCGGAGAAACCGAAGGTGGCGCATGAGGTGCTGGGGCGCCCGCTCGCGCAATGGGTGGTTGCCGCGGCGCGCGCAGCGGGTGCTGATCCGGTAGTGAGCGTGGTAGGGCATGGTGCTGAGCAGGTGCGTCCGCTGGTGGCGGATACGGTGGTGGTCGAGCAGCCCGAGCAGCGCGGCACGGCTGATGCGGTGCGCTGTGCGCGGGAGGCTCTTGCGGGATTCGACGGTTCGGTATTGGTGCTGACGGGCGATAGCCCGCTGATCACCGGCAAGACACTGCGGATGCTGGCGGATGCGCGGGTGCGCGAAGGCGCGGCTTGTGCGGTGCTGACCATGCAGATGGCCGATCCGTTCGGATACGGGCGCATCGTGCGTGGCGCGGATGCAGGTGCGGGCGCGAGCGGCTTGGGCGAGGTGCATCGCATCGTGGAGCAAAAGGATGCGACAGCAGAGGAGGCCGCTATCTGCGAGTGCAACTCTGGCTTCTACTGCTTCGATGCTGCGGGGCTTTTCGACGCTCTTGAGCAGGTAGGGTGCGAGAACGCGGCCGGTGAGTACTATTTGACTGATGTGCTGGAGATCCTGCGTAAGGCGGGCGAGCGCGTGATCGCGGTGCAGGCAAGCGACGCGCAGGAATGCGCGGGCGTCAATTCACGTGTGCAGCTGGCAGAAGCGACGCGAGTCATGCAGCAGCGCATCAATCGCGCGCATATGGAGGCGGGCGTTACCATGATGGCGCCCGAAATGGTGTGGATCGGGCCCGATGTGATCATTGAGCCGGATGTTGAGTTGTTGCCCATGACCTTCTTGGAAGGGAATACGCGTGTGGCGCGCAACACCGTGATAGGTCCGAACAGTCGCCTGACCGATACGCAGGTGGGCGCAGGGTGTACGGTGGACGAGACGGTGGCCGTAGAGGCGCGCATCGATGATGGCGCTACGTGCGGGCCGCGCGCGTATCTGCGTCCAGGCGCGCATCTGATGGAGGGGGCGAAGGCTGGCACGCACGTGGAGATCAAGAAGTCTACGATCGGGCCGGGAAGCAAGGTGCCGCACCTGTCCTATATCGGTGATACGACCATGGGGGCTGGCGTGAACATCGGCGCGGGGAGCATCACGTGCAACTACGACGGCGTGTCGAAGCATGCCACCGTAATCGGCGACGATGTGTTCGTGGGCAGCGACACCATGATGGTGGCGCCTGTTGAGATCGGCTCAGGGGCTGTGGTGGGCGCTGGCAGCGTGATCACGAAGGATGTGCCAGCCGATAGTCTCGCGGTGGCCCGCGCGCGCGAGCGCGTGATCGACGATTGGGCCAAGAAGCACGCCAAGCACTGATTCGCGTGCGTGCGCAGGGTGTCACGCGCTACAATGGTCGCAGAGGATCCCAAGAGTGGTGAGGAGCGCCCTTATGACGGAAATGAAGAAGTCCATGGCCGTGTTCTCCGGTTCCATTGCGCCGGAGCTGGCGGAGAAGATAGCCGATCATCTGGGTGTGAGCCTTGGCAACGTGAAGCTGGAGAAGTTCGCGAACGGCGAGATCTATGCGCGCTACCTGGAGAGCGTGCGCGGCGCGGACGTGTTCCTCATTCAGAGCGTAGCGGGCGCCGGAGACGCGGATGTGAACGACGCGCTGATGGAGCTGCTGATTATGGCGGATGCTGCCAAGCGTGCGAGCGCTCGTACCATCACCGCGGTCATCACGCACTACGGCTATGCACGGCAAGACCGCAAGGCGGCGGCGCGCGAGCCGATCACCGCTAAGCTAGTGGCGAATCTGATCACCACGTCCGGCATCACGCGGGTGATGACCATCGACCTGCACCAAGGGCAGATACAGGGATTTTTCGACATGCCAGTGGACCATCTGACGGCGCTGCCCATTCTGGCCGATTACTTCCGCGCGAAGGGCTTCGCGGCGGGCGAGGTGTGCGTGGTGAGTCCTGATGTGGGGCGCGCTAAGGCGGCCAAGAAGCTTTCGGATATGCTGGAGGCCGACCTGGCCATCATGCACAAGGGGCGGCCCGGGCACAACAAGGCCGAGATCACAGCGCTGATCGGCGACGTCGAGGGCAAGGTTTGCATCATCAATGACGATATGATCGATACCGGTGGCACCATTGCGGCGGCGGCGGACACGCTGCGCGCGAAGGGCGCCAAGGAGGTGTACATCTGCTGCACGCATCCCGTGTTCAGCGGGCCAGCCTACGAGCGTCTGGAAAACGCTAGCGTGGAAGAGGTCGTGGTGTGCGATACGATCCCGGTGCCGCTGGAGCGCCAGAGCGGGAAGATCAAGACGGTGAGCGTGGCGCCGCTGTTCGCGCGGGCCATCTCGAACGTGTACGACAACGGGTCGGTGAGCGATCTGTTCGATCCGGACTTCGCGCTGTAAGTTCCGTGCGCCTGACGGCGCCCGGAATTGCTCGACGCTGCGAAGCTTCACCTGCATTCCTATTTGCATTTCAAGGCTTTCCCTCACGGCGCGAAGGCCGCTCGGCCGCCTTTCAAAGCAACTAGGAACACATCTAAAGCTTCTCGCTTACTTACTGGCCAACCTGTGTGATGGAGTTGTTTCACGTGAAATATTTTGCTCGTCGAAAAGAAGCCGCGCACGCCGATTGGCTGATCGTTGGCCTGGGCAACCCCGGCGAGGAATATGCGCATACGCGGCACAATGCGGGCTTCGATGCGGTGGATGCGCTGGCTGAGCAGTTGAACGCGCGCTACTGGAAGACCGAGTGCGGCGCGCTGTGCGCGCATGTTGAGCATGGTGGCCAGGCGTTGATCCTGGCGAAGCCGCAGAGCTTCATGAACAAGTCAGGTGGGCCGATGGCGAAACTGGCCGCGGAATACGGCGTGGCCGCTGACCATATCGTCATCGTCCATGACGAGCTGGATATTGACCCTGGCACCATCCGCGTGAAGTTCGGCGGGGGGTTGGCGGGGCATAACGGGCTGCGCTCGATCAACGAGAAGCTGGGTGGCGCGGATTGGTATCGCGTGCGCTGCGGCATCGGGCGGCCGCCGGGGCGCATGAGCGTGACCGATTGGGTGCTGAGCCGCCCCAAAGGTGACGCGATGGAGGATTTCGAGGCTGCTACGGCGTTGGCGGCCGAAGCTGCGCTGTATCTGGTGGACCACCCGCTCGCAGAGGCGCAACAGAAGTTCAACTAGCTCGCTTTCGACCTTACTTTTTCTACTACAATTCAGGCAACTTAACTGCGGAAGACCTGCAATGTTTTTTTTGATTGATCTTGTGGGGATCAGTAAGGAGACAACGCTCTAAGCATACGGAGATGATAGGCGATCTTGCTGCGGGGAGCTTTTCTTAAGGGTGTATGTATTGCAGGCGAGGAAATCTGCTCATGCTTGACACGACGCTTTACTGGGTTGGTCACATGTATTGATCGTCTGTACGCGACATTGTTGAAGCGGTTGCCTAGCATCGATCTACGTGGCGCCGCAGGCAGTGTTCGGCTTCAATTGCACGAGTACTGCTGCGAAAAGCTGTATGGAGCAACCGGCGTACTGCATATCCATAGGTGCGCGATTACTTCTGTTTCGCAAGTGATTTTTGGGCGTAGAGGGGTATGGGGACGTCCTGTGATTTGGACTGATATCGACTGATTGGAACTGATGGCGAGTCATTTACTAGTCAAGCGCTCGGTTGGTTCTAGATAATTTTTATGAGGACGCGTGCTTGGCAAGGGATGAGGAAGTTTCTAAGGAGGTTCTTGAAGCGTATCGCGATTGGGATTCGCTTTCGAGGATGTACTCTTCGATTGTGATGAGGCTGTTTTGCGACCGGTAAGGGTATACGATGCATTTTTGTCGAAGGGCCTTCTACCATGGGATCCATGGGGCAACTTTACGCTTCCCACGACAGAGTTCGATCACGTCGACCCCAATGACTCTGTTGTTATGGCCAATCTATAGGTGGGGGCGAACATGTGCATAGACATGGATCTTGTCTGATTGGCGTATGCAGGGCAATATATGGATGTCGGCGACATATTAACTAGAGATAGGTTCACGAAAAGGAACTTAAGATAACCCTAGATATAATAATGGTTCATACCTAAGGCTAACAGTAGGAGAAAGATGCTTCAAAGTGATATTGACAGTCAATCCATATTTGCTATATGCCAACAAACAACTCCATATATGGGACACCACATCGAAGGATCAGTAACTCTTGATTTGCGAAATTGGTCTTTTCTCGACATCGGTCAAATCGTTGCATTAGCAATGATGGGTAAGTACTTCCAATCAAATGGCCGTTCTGTAGATGTGATCGACAATTCTGCAATCTCTGGCTATCTTCAGCGAATGGATTTTTTTCACTACTTAGGAATCCCCTCGCAGGAAAAATTCCAAAGGCATTCTGGATCGGGAAACTTTTTGGAGCTTTCCGAAATAGATCAGAGCGACAATCGAACAGTTCTACCTTCACGTCTTAAGGAGATCGTAAGTTCCAAATCAGAAGTCGATCCATCGCTGTTATCAGCATTGGAGTACTCTTTTGGTGAAATCATCGATAATGTATCTACTCATTCAGAAACGCCAATTAATGGAGTTGTGGCGGCCCAGTTTTATCCTTCGAAGCAGTTTGCTGAATTTTGCGTTGGAGATCTCGGGGTAGGCATCGTTTCTACTCTAAGGAATAATCCTACCTATACCGCTCTTGGCGACGATGCGCTTTTGCTAGAGGCTTTTGAGGATGGAGTCGGAGAGAATACGGGAACCGACTTTTCCAAAAAAGGACATGGATGTGGCTTCGGATTGGCCTTTGCTGCTCGATTGGTTGAGGCATCGGGTGGTCAGATGTGGGTTGTTTCCCGAAAGCAGGCAGCTTATTTCGGCAAAGGAATCAAAAAATCTTGTGCAGGTCACTTCTTTCCAGGAACGCTAATATGTTTAAGGATCCCTTCAAACGTCAGAGTTCTGCAGTCGGATGTCTTTCGTAATGGAAACGATATGCCTTATCTGTGGACGCCAACCGAAGGACTCATAGATGATACAGAGTGTAATGATATACTTTGGTAACAGAGAAGGAGGCTGCTATGGTGCTGAAAATGAGCCAATTCGGTTCGTCGCTTTGCACAAGAGATATGGGACGTGCGGCCTTCGAAATAATTAATGATGTTCTTTCAGGCTCTTCTGATCGTGTAGTATTTGATTTTTGCGACGTTAATTCCGTAACGAACTCTTTTGCTGACGAAGTATTTGGAAGGCTTGTCTTTCAACATGGATTCGACATGGTGCGAGCAAGAACCCATTTTGAGAATGTCGACCGTTTTTCTGCGGTTACAATTCGCACGGCTATGGCTCGTCGCGAGTCAGTTGCTGCACTCGCTTAGTGCGATTGCAAAAAGTTTCATAGTTTTGAGTCAGCATTAGTTCCAGGTTGATTTGCAAAGCCATCCAAATATCGGTGCGCGGGCGATGCTCTTTTCACGGAATTCAAAGGTGCTTTTGCTGGACAATATGTGTGTCGGCGGCTTGTAGCAAATTGCGGCATGACGTCTTTCTGTTGGTCGGTGGAAAATTCGCGTGGAGAAATGGGCTTCCTTGTTCAAGCGTGCGGCGCGACCTATCCCATAGAGGTCAAAACCGCTGAGAATTTGTGAGCGAAAAGCTTGCGGGTATTTTGCAAGAAATACGACGGCATGAAGGCGCGGTGGTTCAGCCTATCGGGGTATAGGGACAAAGGGTGGATGAAGAACATTCCGCTGTATGCGATCGCACTGTTTGCGAGCTGACAGTGAACACAAAATAGCATACGAACCTCTTGGCAAGGAATGATGATCGGCAATCTCCTTGTTTTTATTCGTTTGTATCATGAAACGCATTGGGATATAAAACAGTCTAGCTAAGTTCGCCGTTCGTGTCGTTGTCCACTAATTCGACATACGGACATTCTTGGTCATAGTTGCTATTATTTGATGCAAAAAACTTTCGGATGTTGCACTTGCCGTACTTCTTCTCTTTTTGGTCTTTCTTATTCTTTTTGCGAAGACTCTTACGACCATATTCGATCATGTTGAGGCGGCGGTATGCACAGTTGATAAAGCGTTCATAACGGCAATCAAGATAAGAGCGATAAAGATGTGGTGATCCAAGACTGCCGCGACATGGCTGGTCGTTGTGGCTTCGTATGCATGCGTTCATTTCATTTGGGTTTTCATGAAAGTATCTGCAAAACATCAATATCTCGCACGCGCGCTGATAGAGATTCTTCGGTCGATGTTGTGCGAATTCAGGCATATCTATATAGAGCGAATCAATAGAGATCTCTTGTATATGCTGCAAAGTTATATCTGAGCCTAAGTGATAGGTATCTGTTGAGAGGCATGGACAGCTTTTCTGGGGTGGCCTGTTTGACTCTTCTTCGGAATATGGGTTGGAATTTTTTTTTGGCATTGTTCAGAAGATGAACTCCGATTCTTTGTTGCTACACCGCAATAGGGCTGACTATTCTTTGATAGATCGAGATAGTTCAGAAAAGGAGCAGCATCGCCTATGGCAACCAATGCTTGATGGTGATATTCGTTCCACTTTGAGATGTCTATGTTCTTAGAATCTTTTGTTGCCTGTATGAGGACCAAGAGCGTTCTTGAGAGGTTTTGAATGGATTCTATCTCCCGGTCGAAGCGGCTTCTTGTTACATATTCGCTTCGGTTGTTCAGGTAACCAACGTCAGCAGAGTGTTTTTTGCGGGAGAGGTTGAAAACGAAAGAGACCATTAAAGGAATCACTAGAATGCCGACAATATAGAGAATGAAATTTACTGGATCTTCTGTAGCGTTTGGAACGGTCAATGAGGGGTTACTGGGATCTGCGTAAGCCTTTTCAATACATAGCATGATTGCCTTCTCGATCGAAGCATTTCGGGAACTTGTCTGCTGCCCAGTGTTTTATGACGCTTGCAGAATACCGCTTGTGTTGGGTTTTTGCTACCCGTTAGATGTGAGACAGTTGACAGTAAAGCTGATTTTGCCGTGATTGTCGACCAAGTCCATGAAGGATAGAGCCATAGTGTTGATAGCCATTGAGCGGTGCGGGTGAGTTGTGAGTTGTGGGGGCATCCTTTACAATGGCATGTGAGCAGATTTCGTAAAAGATTGCAGCTCTTTTACGGGTCTGCGTTTTGTGTTTTCGGACGCAAAACAAGGAAGCTCCGTTGCGAATAGGTAAGTGCTGCTATAGAGACAAAAGAAGAAATAGCGTATTCCGAGTCGACTTCCCCGGATGGTGAGGCGCGTGTTGATTTTTCTCTGGCGCCCAATTCCTCCATTCCACAGAAATCCATGCGTTATCGGGTGATCAAACGAGCGTTCGACATTCTCTTTAGCAGTGCGGTTATTGTGGTGGGTGCAGTACCGGGTATTGTGATAGCTTTGGCAGTAGTGGCTGATACGCACGGCTCTCCATTCTATTTGCAAGAGCGCATAGGCCAATATGGGCGGCCGTTTAAAATCGTGAAGTTGCGCACCATGGTTGCTGATTCGGATGATCTAGAGAAGCATTTAAACGCCGAGCAACTCGAGCAGTGGCAGCAAGAGCATAAGGTCGACGATGATCCGCGGATTACGCGCTTGGGTGCATGGTTACGCAAGCATAGCGTGGATGAAGTTCCGAACTTCTTCAACGTGTTCATCGGCCAGATGAGCGTGATAGGACCGCGTGCTATCACGGTTGACGAGTTGAAATGGTTCGGGGACAAAGCGGCTGTGATGCTCTCGGTGCCCTCTGGTATTACAGGGCTTTGGCAGGTGCAAGGCCGTAATGATGCAACCTTCGAATCGGGCATGCGTCAGAAGCTAGAGTTGTACTACGCTGAGCACGCCCGCATCAAGCTTGATTGGAAGATCGCATTCAAAACGATAACCTCTATAGTGAAAGGGACAGGAAAGTAGAGCCCTTTCCTCAATCTTGATGTGGGTATAAAGGCGCCAAAGAACTGTTGCGTTCATTTAGAGCGCTAAGAACCTGGTAAAATACACTGGGATAACTTGATGTGTAATGGAGCGCGTTCCGTAACTCTTCTTGGAGGAGCGAATGACAAAACCCCTTCGTGTTGCTTTGATAATGGGAAAGATGAACGGCGGCGGGGTAGAGTCTGTTGTCATGAATTACTGTTCTCGTATTAGGGGCGAGAATGTTCAGTTCGACTTTGTTGTTGATTCTGATTCACAGTGTGTTCCTAGAGACTGGTTCGAGGGTAGAGATAACTGTCGATTGATCATGGTATCCCCCTATCAAAGCCTTATCAGGTATCTTAAAGAGCTTGATATCCTCTTTCGGACTGAACACTACGATATCGTCCATTCCCACATCAATTCTTTGTCAGTTTTCCCGCTTTATGCGGCAAAACGTGCTGGTATCAAAACCAGGATTGCTCACGCCCATTCAACGGCAGGAAAAGGGGAGTATAAGAGAAATCTTCTTAAATGGGTTCTTCGTAGGTTCTCAGGTTTGTATCCAACAGACAGGATCGCATGTTCAGCGTATGCGGGAGAATGGCTTTTCGGTCGCACAGCCTCTTTCACAGTTCTCAACAATGCTATCGACGTGAAGAGATTCTGCTTCAATCCCGATATTCGCAAGCGGACACGCGAGGAATTAGGAATCGATGACGATGCTTTTGTGGTGGGGCACATCGGCCGATTCATGTACCAAAAGAACCACCCTTTCTTAATAGATATATTCAAGGAGATTCATGACCGCCAAGCCTCTTCCCGGTTGATCCTAGTTGGGGAAGGCAAGTTGAAGCGGGCGGTCCAGGACAAGGCCACATCGGAAGGCTTAGGGGGTGCGGTTCTCTTTCTTGGTCAAAGAGATGATGTTTGGAGGCTGTATCAGGCCTTCGATATCTTCGTTTTGCCGAGCTTTTATGAGGGGCTTCCTGTTGTGGGAGTGGAAGCTCAGGCTTCGGGGTTGCCTTGCGTGTTCTCGGAAGAGATTACCGAAGAAGTCAAGATCACTGAAAAATGCACTGTGCTTCCGCTCGAAGAAGGAGCTGGCGTCTGGGCGGAAACCATTCTCCGAGAAGGATCGTTACATGCGGGCAACGTGAGGAGCGCCGTTGGTATGGACGCTTTCGACATAGAGAAAGAAGCGCAGCGCCTCGAGACGTTCTACGGGAACTCGATGAAGAGGAATAACTGAGATGGCTTCGATAGCTATTGCATCTTGTTATGACAAGCATAACTACGGAAGTGTTCTCCAAGCCTATGCCACGCAGTTTGCGATCGCGCAGCTGGGGTTTGATGTGATAACCCTGAACAAGGATGGCTTGACCGCGCAACTGCGAGTGAACCGCAGTCGGTATTATCGCCGTAATATCCTCGATCTTTCCATGTATCGTGCAAAGAAAGGCTTTGTGCTGCATAGATTGCGCAAAAAACTCGATCCTCGATTCAAAGAGAAGATGGATGAACGGAAAGAGGCTTTTGACGCTTTTATCGGCGAGCATTTCTCTCTGGCTCCCGAAGTGCCGACTTTCGCGGCTCTGAGCGAGTACTGCGAACAGTTTTCGAGCGTTGTGGTTGGAAGCGACCAGCTTTGGCTTCCCGTTAACATTGCGGGGGATTACTATACCCTTTCGTTTGTTCCGGAGGGCGTGAACAAAGTCTCCTACGCGACCAGCTTCGGCGTTTCCCGTCTCCCTGAATTCTATTTCCAGGAGATGGCGCACTATCTTTCCGGTTACCATGCGATCTCTGTGCGCGAAGAAAGCGGTCAGAAGATCGTAGCCGAGATGGGTTATGACTGCGAGGTGGTAGCCGATCCTACTCTTCTGCTATCGCGGGATGATTGGGATAAGCTGGCTGATGGCGGGTTACAAGTGTCCAAGGAGCCTTATGTGTTCTGCTATTTTATGGGGAAGAACATCTGGAATCGGGAATGCGCAAAACGGCTTGCGCAGGCGTCTGGATGCAAGATAATCGCTGTAAGCCATTTGGATGAGTATGTCGCATATGACGATAGGGGATTTGCCGATTATCAGCCCTACAGAGTCGGGCCAGCCCAATGGCTTGATCTGATAAAAGGAGCAGCCTACGTCTGCACAGATTCGTTCCATGGCACCGTTTTCGCCTCTCTCTACAATAAGACTCTATTCGTTTTCCGTAGACATGAGCAGATGGGAACCCAGTCGACGAATTCTCGTCTTGACACGCTTTTGAAGAGGCTGGGACTGGGTAAGAGAATGTGCGGGACAAAAGACCATTTTGAATCTATCATAGAAGAGCCGGTTGACTTCTCTCGTGTGAATCGCAGCATTGTACAGTACAGAGATTCTTCCGCGAAATGGTTGGCGAGCGCATTACGTTAGCAGGTTCTAAATGATCCAGATTACCGACAAGACGCTCTGTTGCGGTTGTGCCGCTTGCATGAATATATGTCCGGTCAACTGCATCAGCATGAAAGCTGATGAAGAGGGTTGTGAATACCCTTCAGTGGATGTGTGCGTCTGTATCGGATGCGGAAAATGCGAGCGTGTCTGCCCGGTGCTTTCTCCCTTGGCCGAAGAAGCCTGCGATCAAGAGGCTTTTCTTGTGCAGAACAAAGACGAAAGGGTCCTTTTACAAAGCACATCAGGTGGGGCATTCTCCGCTTTAGCCGAGAGCATTATAGAGGAAGGGGGGGTTGTGTGGGGGAGCGGGTATGCTCCTGATTCCCCTGCTCTGGTTGTGACATGTTTTGCTGTTGATACTGTTGGTAAGCTACAGAGCTTTCGAAACAGTAAATATCTTCAAAGCAGCATAGGCTATGCTTTCAGAAAGATAGAAGAACAGCTCCGTGACAGCACGAAGGTCCTTTTCTCTGGAACGCCGTGTCAGGCTGAGGGACTGATAAGATACCTGGGCAGGCCTTTTGACAACCTCATACTCGTAGATGTGGTATGTAGGGCTGTACCTTCTAATGCGGTGTTCGCTTCCTATCTTGAGTGGCTAGAAGCCAAAACGGGCAAGAAAGCGACCCAGGTGCGTTTCCGCGATAAACGCAGATATGGGTATCACTATTCGAATATATGCGCCTTCGAGCACGATTCTGAGGAGCCGTTCTATTCTGCCGGGGTAGAGAGCGACCCTTATCTGAGAGCCTTTTTCTCGAATATATGCGACCGGCCATGCTGCTATGAATGTCGGTTCAAGAAGCGATACAGGAGGGTCGATCTGACGCTTTGGGATTGCTTCGATGTGGGAAGATTCTCCAAGACAATGAACAACAACAAGGGTGCGACCCGCGTTCTCGTTCACTCCGAAAAAGGCGCTCTCATCCTAAAGGATATACAGCCCTATGCGCATGTGGAGCAGATAGAGGTCGATAGGGCGATCGATAGAGTGAACGAGCTTTTCAACTCAGCACGGAAGAATCCGAAACGTTCTATCTTTATGGAAGATCTGCTGCGGATGGATGGCTGCACGCTCATGGAGACCTGGTTTCCAGACAATCTCCGAGTGAAGGCTGAGCGCTTGGGACGCAGGGTCGCCGAGCGTTTTGGCGTCTACGATACAGTGAAGTTCTTTTTGAAAAAGCTGTTGGGGAAATGATGAAGTTCGACTCCGTGCTCGTTACCGCTGTCGTCCCAGCCCATAATTGTGAAAAAACAATATGTGCTTGCGTTGATTCGCTTCTTGGACAAAGTTACGGGAACATCGAGATCGTTGTCGTAGAGAATGGCTCTACAGATAGGACTGCTTCTACAATACAAGAGCAATATGGACGGCAACAAGAGGTTGTTGTTCTTCCGCTTGAAGAAGCGAATGTCGCTCGTGCTCGAAAGGCGGGCGTCGAAAGGGCCAGAGGCGATTTGATTGCGTTCTGCGACTCCGATGACTGGTATCAAAAGGATGCGATACAGATATTGGCCACAAAGCTCCAACAGCAAAATGCCGATATTGTGAACTGCGGGTATGCAAAAGCGATCTCTCCTGGAATCCCACTGCGGTTCCCTCGCTCTTTTGTAGAAGCTGATACTGTCTTGAAAAAGAGCGAATGGTCGTACAGCGATTATGTTAAGCCCTACAATCCTCTTCGCTATCCGTTTTTTAGCGGGCTATGCGGTTCTCTTTATAAAAGATCTGTGCTGCAAGCAGTCCCAGAAGATGTTCTGGATAACGGCTTACGCCGAGGAGAGGATATACTGGTCAATTCCTATGCGCAGTTGATGGCTTCGAAGGTTCTCACGATACCTGATATGCTGTATCGTTATCGAGTCGGGGGCGTTACCTCAAAGAATGAGAGGCTTTTAGAGGATCTTTTCAAACTCAAGGAAGAGCTGGATAGGTATTATGCTCCGCACATCCCTTGCTCGCAAACGGATTTGGACGCAGAATCGGCATCCTATATCCTCAACATCATCTTTAGGAGATACCAGAGCGCTTATGCTGTCAGCAAAAGAGATGTTGTGCTTTTTTATGAGCAGGCTTTACATGATGTCCGCGTGCGGGGTCTTGCCAAGATGTTGCTAGACTCCGACCCGGAAGAGGATGATGTTCTCATAGCAAAGCTATTCTTGCAAGATGATCCAGAATGGTTGGCATGCAATGCAAAAAAGAGGTATGCAGCAAAACGGTATACACTGAAAGCGCTCGCCGGGATAAGCAGATTATTCCGCTAGCGGTTTTTACCGTTCTGTGAGAGTGATAGTCGGGGTGTATGGAATATCTGGCAGCATTCATCATTACAGGGCTCCTCGCTTTCTTCCCTTCGGCGAAGAAGATGAAGAGAGGGCTTCGCATCTTTTTCTGTGCGCTTTCGGTCATGCCGCTCTGCGTGCTTGCTGCGCTTAGGGATGCGTCCATCGGCACCGACCTTATGGTTTATGTGGAACCTGCATTCTACTCTTCATTTTATGTGGGTATCACCAATTTCGAGTATACGCCAAGCCCGGTTTTCGGCGTTTTTACGTGGGTTATCTCGCATGCCTTTGATTCGATGCAGGTCTATTTGTTCATGATCCAATTGGTGATCAACGGCCTTATATACGCAGAGATCTACAGGAGCTGCAAGCGCTATGCTTGGTTTGGTATAACAGTCTTCAATTTGATCTTCTTTGGATACACGTTGAATCTCATCCGTCAGTCAATGGCGATGGCGATCTGCTTGTTCTCGCTGAGGTATGCATGCAAGAGGAAGCCTATACCGTTTTTCGTTTTGCAGTTTTTAGCGTGTGGGGTTCATGAGACAGCTCTTGTGTTCTTGCCGACCTATCTGTTGTTCGGGCAAAAGAGGCCCGTAAGGCAGCTGCGGGATAGTGGGTATTTGAAATTCTGGGGAATCGTGGGCGCTTTTGTCGTCGTTCTTCTCGTCCCAATTCTTTTGAATATCGTACCCTCGCTACAGAGCGAATATCAATATCAGCTTACAAATTCGGGATCCGATAGTATCGGGATGCTCGTTGTCTTCTGCGCGTTCGTCCTTGTTTTCGTTATTCTGGGCAAGAGGGATTGCGGGCTTCTTGGAAAGCAGAGGATGTCTTTGGGGAGACGGTCTTTTGCTTCCGATTGCGGTTTCTGCCTGATCGTAGGATGCGTCTTATACCTTCTTGCGTACATCAGTAAAGAGCTGTTCAGGATAAGCATGTACTATTTTATGTTCTTGCCTTTGTACTGTGCCGATATCGCAGCATCGCTAAGCGCGAAGAAGGACAGGAATCTCTTCTGTTTTGCAGTGTTGCTTTTGGCATGCCTGTTCTGGGTGTGGAAGTTCGTTCACCAAAATGTCGGGAATATTTTCCCCTACGTCCCTTTTTTCCAGTAGAGTCCATATTGGTATAGTGAGATGTGGTTCCGAAGAGGTTTGGTGCAGGGCGCGGGTGATGCGGGGTGATGTATGGATAGCCGAGACAACTGCTCGCATGCGACCTTAGCGAGCATTATCATTCCTGTGTTCAACCTTGAGGCGGGATACCTTGAAAGATGCTTGGCTAGCATCCTTTCTCAGACATATCCTGAAATCGATGTCGTGGTTGTCGATGATGGCAGCAGAGCCTCTTTAGCCGCTGATTATGATGCGCTGTCTAAGCGGTTTCCGAAGATGCGCCTTTTCCACAAGAAGAACGGTGGGGTTTCCTCAGCAAGGAACGTCGGTTTGGAAAAAGCGACAGGAGAACTTGTCATGTTCGTTGATGCCGATGACGAATTGGCATCAGCCGACGTGCTCGAGAGGGCAGTCAATCTGCTCGAGAGGAATGGAGCCGATGTTGCATACGGGGGATATATAGTCAGATTCGAGGACTCGCAACGGCAATCGGATTATGGACTGTCGGGAGAAGAGGGCACGATGCTTCTTCAGGGAAAAAGCCTTGCAGGGTTAGAGGATTTTTTCCTTTCCTATGCCCGTCCGCTTGGTGCGGGTATTCCTCCTACCCTTGGGCGGGGCCCTTGGGGCAAGCTGTTCAGGAAGGTCAGCATCGGCTCGGTGCGCTTCGATGAGGGGATAACGGTTTTTGAAGACGGCATCTTCAATGGCGAAGTCGTGCGGAATTGTGAGACGGTCGTCATCGATGATTCACCCTGGTATATCTATTACCAGTATGCCGCTTCAGCGTTCCATGCGTTCGGTCTCTCGGATTACGGAACGCACGCTCGTGCTGCCAGTGCGCATTTCAATAGCGAATCTGCGGCCTGGTGCTCGCATCGGTGTAAATACATAGTCGAAGCGGCCGAGCAGGATGCTGTACGGGGAGAATTGACCCTATCTAAGATCGCGGGTTTTTTTGGTCGAAACGACATCAGGTCTCTTTTCCAAAAACAAATCAGCATGGGTTATGAGGTTTCCTCCTGGCGGAGGCTGTTTGTTCTCTGCATCCGAAAAAGGCTTTATCCTGGTATCCGGTCATTGTTGAAGATGAAGAGGGCAAAGGCGGTGTCTCGGACTGACAAGCTGATAGTCAAACCGTGATGCTCGCTGCTTTAGGCGAGAAGGGTTAAAGGTTAGAACATGGAGATGGCTGTCAACATCATCACTATCGTTGATCGGTACAACTACGGAAACCGCTTACAGAATTATGCTCTAGCGGAATCATTGAAGGCTCTCGGATTTGAGCATGTTAGAACGATCAGAGTTGTGGATTCTCGGCCAAGATCATATCTCCGCGACATGCGCAGGGCATATCGTGGAGGCAAACAGGGGAGGGGAGCTGCCCAGAGATCATTCGATCAGTTCACAAAGGCCTTTATCCCGTTCAAGAAGACGAAGGGGAAAGACCTGGCAGGCATTCCGGGGCTTTTCGTGATTGGGAGCGATCAGGTTTGGAATCCGAGCTGGGATATAGGGGCGAGCCTTGATGGCGCGCAATTCGCCCTTCAAGTTCCCGGGGCAAGAAAGGCGGCATATGCTGCGAGCTTCGGAATCGAGCTCGGCGCTCTTCCTGAAGAAACAAGGGAGCTCTTTCGCGAGGGCCTCTTGTCCTTCGACGAAAGCATGTTGTCTGTGCGTGAGGATGAGGGTGCTGCGATCGTAGAGAACCTGACGGGATGGAAGGTGCCCGCGGTGGTCGATCCGACTATCTTGCTAGATTCGGCAGCATGGCGTGCGCGGGCTCGCGTACCGCATATCGATGGTATCAAGAAGGAACCGTTCTGCGTCAAGTATTTTCTCGGTGATGAGAGAGCCCAGCAAGAGGTCGAGAGGCTCTCTGCTGCAAATGGCTTGAACGTGGTGGATATCTTAGCGCCGAACGTAGAGATAGGGCCTTTAGAGTTCGTCTGGCTCATCGACCATGCGAGCATGGTCTTTACGGATAGCTTCCATGCGGCGGTTTTCAGTCTCTTGTTCCATACACCATGCAGGGTTCTGGAACGCACGCAAAAGGGACAGTGCGATATGGCAAGCCGGTTCAGGACGCTTGCTGCTGTTGCAGGACTGGATGACATAGGTTTTGCTGATTGCCGTTTGCTGGAAGAATATGCCTATCGGTTCAAATGGGATGAAATCGATGTAAGATTAGATGAGCATCGCAGGGGGTCGCTTGATTGGTTGCAGAGAACGATGGGATTCCTTGCTGGGACGAGCGCCCGATTGGTGCAATCCCATCCAACAAGACGTGAACTGTGAATAGGAAGAGGGCTGGAGCATTTCAGAATTGTCTAAATCAAGGAGCACGGCGCGCAATATCTTCTGGGGCCTTGCCAATAAGATAGTTCTGATCCTGCTCCCCTTCGTTGTGAGAACGGTTCTGATTTATCGTCTTGGCATAGAATATGCGGGGATAACAGGGCTGTTCACGTCGATCCTCAATATCTTGAACATCACAGAGCTGGGATTTGGCAGCGCAGTGGCATTTGCGATGTATAAGCCCATTGCGGAGCACGACGATGTGAAGATATGCGCTCTCATAGGTTTTCTCAAAAACTGCTATCGTGCGATCGGCGCCATCATCGCTCTGGTCGGGCTTTGCTTGATCCCCGCCCTTCCCGTTCTTGTGCATGGAGGCTATCCGAGCGGGGTGAACATCACATTCGTGTATGTTGCGATGCTCAGCGGGATCGTGCTCGGTTATTTCATGTATGGATATAAAAGAACGATCCTCATAGCCAACATGCGCGATGATGTGAGAAGCAAGGCGAATATGATCGCTTTGGCAAGCGAGTATACCCTTCAGATCGTCTTAGTCTGGATCTTCTGTGATTATTATCTCTATGTTCTCGTCATTCCGGTTGGAGCTCTGTTGGAAAACCTCATAATCAACTGGGGTGCGAACCGGCTTTATCCCGATTACCGGAGCCGTGGCAGCTTGGATGCTCCGGCCCGAGCAGCGCTTGTACGCCGTGTTAAGGGGCTGGTCCTTCAAAAACTCGGGAGCGTGGTGCTGACTTCGGCGGATGCGGTTATCGTCTCCGCTTTTCTCGGGCTCACTATCCTGGGGCAATATCAGAATTATTACTATATCTTTATGGCGTGCAATTCATTCATGATAGTTATCGTGAATGCGATCATTCCTGCTGTGGGCAACTCCCTGATCAAGGATGATGAAGAGGCCAACTTCGAACAGTTCCTGACGTTCAATTTCCTTTATAACTGGGTGACGACATGGATTGCGATCTGCATTCTGTGCCTTATTCAGCCGTTCATGCGGCTATGGATGGGCGCCGAATTGATGCTGCCGGATTATTTCGCGCTCGTTTTCTCCGTGTATTTCTATTGCTTCAAGTGGTGCGATATGGTGTTCGTCTATCTGGAAGCTGGGGGACTCTGGTGGAAGGCTAAGCTGGTCCCCATGATTGCCGCTATCCTCAATATCGTTCTAAGCTTGGTGCTCGTGTCAGTGATGGGGTTGGTGGGTGTGCTAGTTGCGACGATCGCCTGCGTTCTGCTCGTCTATGATGTTGGAAACTCGAAGATCGTTCTCTCCCATCTGTTCCCTCACTGCAGGCCTCTTAGAGTGTTTGCTCGACAGCAAGGCGTTCATTTTGCTTGTAGCGTCTTTGTTGCGTCCGTTACCTATTTCTGCTGTACGCTTCTCCCTGTTGGAGGTGTTATGCGTGCCGTCCTCGATCTTGCTCTGCTTCTCGTCCTTCCGAATGCCATACTAGTGCTCTTCTATGCGAAGACGAAGAATTTCAAAGCGGCGCATGATCTGATCGTGCGAACTATTTCCCGCAAAGCGGGGATGTAGAGAACAGGAGCTTTGGGATGGTCTATGTCGTCATAGCGTTATGCTCTCTTGGTGTGCTCCTGCTTGTTTGCCTAGCTGTAGCGTATTCCCATAGTCGAGGACGCGCTGACCGCGACGTTATGGACAGAAGGTTCAGAAGGCTTCCTTCTAGCTTGGAACGCATCGCGATAGGCTCCGGTCCTTGTTTGCACGATTTTGACTTCTCTGATCTTTGGGATTCGGAGAACTTGGCGTTATGGCCCCAAGATCTGCGATACGATTTCAGGATGCTTGAGCATTATGGGGGCCATCTTGCTCCCAGAGGCGTTGTGTATCATGTTGTGTGCCCCCTGTCGTTCCTTGAAAACTCGAACTTGGATGAATATCGATTCCATGTGCAATATGCAGACCTTCTGCCTGCCGAGAGCATAGATGCTCCTAACATCCTGTGCGCCGTCGAGAGGAAGTGGAGGGTGGTCAGCATCCTCGATCTTCGTTTTTCGCGCGGGTACTCGCGGATCAGAAAGCTTCCCGATACGCTTTCGGAGGAAGAAAGAAGACAATATGCTGATAGCTTAAGGGAAGGATGGCTATCTGCGAATGGGGCTCTGAAGGACCTGTGCGATAAAGAGCAGGCTACCCATTTCGCGCGCTCATTCGAGAAGAATAGGGCCTATATAAAGGCTATGAACGAGTATTGCCGTGATCACGGTTTGCGCTATATCATCGTTCTTCCGCCGCTATCTCCGTATCTTGATTCGTTTTTTACGGATGGATTCAAACAAGCGTTTCTCTATGATAACTTACGTGCTTCGGGCATAGAAAGCGCCCAAGTGATCGATTATTCGCGCTCGGCTGCTTTTTGTGATGAAGGGGACTTTTTAAACGGTCTTTTTCTCGGAAGAAGGAGCGCTCGACTCTTTACTGAGCGTGTTATTAGGGAAGTTGAAGGTGATGATGTGTTCGAGAAAGCCTCAGAAGACAGCAAAGCTACCGCGTCCATACCTTTTATAGGATTTGGAACAGGAGTCGTAAGACGCTACTCACGGAATCGGATGCTCCGGATCAAAACGGTTGCGAAGAGGACGCTGATCGCCCTTAAGAACCGGCGCCCTTCTAAAGAAGCATTGATAGATAGGCATATGGATAAGATCGTGAAGGACGCTTATGAGTGCGGTTTCAGGATGTTCGACGCTGGGCGCATCTACGGATATTGCGAGCAGATGATCGGTCAAGGTCTCCATGGTATCGATCGGTCGTCGTATTTTTTGACGACGAAAGTCTCCGATATGGATCTAAGTCGCCCGTGTAGCTCGGGTGATGTGAGTGGCAATCTGGGCGATTCGCTCCGATATCTACAAACCGAATATGTGGATGCATATCTGCTCCATTGGCCTCACGGTAATTGGGAGGATATCTACCACCAGATGGAGAGAGAGTATAAAGAAGGTCGCGCTCGGCATCTCGGGGTATGCAATTTCGGGGTGAATGATCTTGAGCGGCTTTGGGGAGTGTGTGAGGTCGCTCCGACCTTCAATCAGATCGAATGCAACCCGTACCATTCTCAATCGGACGTCAGGCTATGGTGCGCGGAGCACAACGTGAGAGTGATGGCGCATACTCCGACATTTCGGATGAGGCAGGAAATCGCTTCGGAGCCGGTCCTTACAGGCCTTGCGCGGGAAAAGGGAAAGACGGTTGCCCAAATAATATTGCGCTGGCATTATCAGAACGATGTCATCCCAATCGTCTCGACCACTTCACATGAACATCTGAAGGAAGATGTGGACATCATGGGCTTTGATCTGTCCGATGACGAGATGAACCTGATCGATTCGCTCGATAAAGGACAGAGCCTCTTTGCTGGCATTGGGATCGATGATCCGCTTTATGTGTATAATCTCTGAGGGTGATACCGTATGGGAGCAGGCGTTGCATTCAAAAAGATAGCGCATATCAGCATTACCAGATTCCTCTTCTATAATTTCTTCTCCAGAAAAGTGAAAAGAACAGGGAAAGGCCTTTTGATCGTTGGGCGCCATTCCGTTATCGACCTTGCAAAGGGCTCGAAAATACTACTAGGGGATGAGCATTTCTACGTCAATGACCATCGCCCCTCCGGCTCTCGGGCTGAAGCTATCGTGCGCCTTGCAAAGGGCGCTGTTTTGGAGGCCAGGGGATGCGTGAGGCTCTGCTATGGGTCGACGATCGAGGTGCACAGGGATGCATATATGGAGTTGGGCTCGGTCTATATCAATTCCGGGGCTGTACTGATCGCTGGTCTGAAGATGTCAATCGGGGATGGGGTCCTTATATCGCGTGAGGTGTTCATCTATGATTCTGATCACCACCACATTCTCAAAGATGACGGAACGGCGAAGAATCCTCCCCGTCCGGTGGTCATCGGGGACAATGTCTGGATCGGGATAAAGTCGACTATCCTAAGAGGATGTCGCATCGGAGATGGAGCTGTTATCGGCGCCAATTCTCTTGTAGGCGGGAAAGTGAAAGCAGGAGCGATGATGTCGGGAAATCCGGCGCGCTCTTTTGGAGAGGTAAGCTGGCGGCCGTGATCCTATAGAGGGACGAATGATGGTTGATGTAGTTTCGAAAAGGGAATGTGTAGGCTGTAAAGCTTGTGGGGATATTTGTCCTGTGAACGCTATCACCTTTCCAGAGGACCAAGAAGGATTCTGGTCTCCGGCTATCGATCTTGATGTCTGTATCGAATGTGATAAATGCGAATCTGCTTGTCTGGTCCTGAGCAGGCGGGATAGGGGAAACAAGAGTCAGCCGGATGTGCTTTCCACTATAAATCGGGATGAACAAATAAGGTATGACAGCACTTCAGGTGGCCTATATCCCGCTTTGGCGAGCGCTTTTCTAGAGAGTGGCGGTTGGATAATAGGCTGCGCGTTCACGCCTGACATGCAGGGAGCGGAATTCATAGCTTCTTCTAGCAGGGATGGTCTCAGCCGCATCATGCGCTCGAAGTACTTCCAAGCAGATACAGCTGGTATATATGCGACGACCAAGAGATTGCTCGAACAAGGAGAGAGGGTGCTATTCTCTGGCTGTCCATGTCAGGTACAGGCGCTCTATTGCTTTCTAGGTGAAGAGTATGCGAATCTGCTCACGGTGGATTTCATCTGTTTAGGAATCAATTCGCCGCTTGCATATAGAGCTTTTATCAGCGAACTCGAAAACGAACATCATTCTCCGGTGAAGGAGGTGCGCTTCAAAGACAAATCGGCCGGATGGACGCAGCTTGGCACAAAGATCGTGTTCCAGAATGGGGAGGAAGAGTTCCATGGCAAAGATTCAGACCCCTGGGTGAATGCATATGTGGTTGGCAAGCTGATGGTCAGGCCATCTTGCACGGCCTGTCCCTGTAAGGGCTTTCCGCGTGTCGCTGATCTGTCTTTCGGGGATTTCTGGGGGATCGCTCTTTCAAAAGAGGATATGAGAAAAGGCGTATCTGTTGCCTTGATAAATAATGAGAGAGGAAGGAGCCTTCTTGAAGAATCCCGGGATATGCTTGAGGTCATGCGATACACCCTTGAAGATGCAGTCGGAGGTAATCCCGCCTTGGTGCGTTCGGTAGACCGGGGACAAGATGCAGAAGAGTTCTTTGAGCGCATCCATTATGAACCCTATAGCAGTGTTGTTTGGGATCTGGTGGGAAGAAGAAAGAGACTGGGCCTTCTTGGTCGTATCGTCTCGAAGATGAGATCCATCGCTGACAAGTTGAGGTGATCTCTTCCCCAATATCGTTCAGATGATGAAGGGTTTTTTATGGCAAACAGGTTCTTACAGATAAAGAAAAGCAAAAGAAGAGACCGTACCGGCTTCAAGTCGGTAAGAATGGCCGTGATGGGGGATTGCGCTACCCAACATCTTGCTGAGGTTCTCGAAGGGGTTGGTGCTGAGCATTCGCTTGATATTGAGGTGTTCGACGCGGATTATGATCAAATAGATGCTTTGGTGTTGGATAGAGCCTCAGAGTTGTATGCGTTCTCAGCTGACTGCATCCTTATCCAGAACTGCGTTGAGAAGCTCTACGATCGGTATCTTGAATACCCCAGTGAGAAGCGCGGGTTGTTTTGTGAAGAAGTTGTCGGGCTGATGCGCTCTCGTTGGAAAAGGATAGGCGATACATCACGCGCGATGATCATCCAAACGAATTATCCGGAAATGGATGATCGGGTTTTCGGAGATTTTGCCAACGAAGTCCCCGGATCATTCATCAGCCAGCTGCGGCGCATCAACGTCGGGCTTATGGATGCTGCTGCAGCGTCCTCCAAAGTTAGGATATTGGATGTATGCCAGATCCAATCAACCATGGGAAGGGACTGTTTTTTTGACCCAAAGCTCTACTGCACATCGAAGATCCCGTGCTCGTTGGAGGCGCTGTGCTCAATAGGCGAGAGTGCCATCCGCACTGTCCGGGCTATGTTGGGAGAGATGAAGAAATGCGTCATCGTCGATCTCGATAACACGATGTGGGGAGGTGTGATCGGGGATGATGGATTATCTGGGATAGAGATCGGCGATCTCGGTATCGGGGCTGCTTTCGTATCCCTGCAAAAATGGCTGAAAGAGCTGAAGGGGAGAGGCATCCTACTGGCAGTATGCAGCAAGAATGATCTGGAAACCGCTCAGGAACCTTTTGAAAAGCATGATGAGATGGTGCTGAAGCTCGATGATTTCGCTGCGTTCGTGGCGAACTGGGAAGACAAGGCCAGCAATATCAAAGCCATCCAGAAAGAGCTCAACATCGGCATGGACAGCCTGGTATTCATCGACGATAACCCTTTCGAGCGCAATGCGGTACGGTCTCTCCTTCCGGATGTCGTTGTTCCTGAATTGCCGGATGATCCAGCTTGCTATCTTCCTTATCTTCAATTTTGCGACCTTTTTACGGCAAATGCATACTCTATCGAGGATAAGAACAGGACCGAGCTCTATGCTGCAGAGCGATCAAGACGTATCGCAGAATCCCAGTATCAGAGTTACGAAGACTATCTAGAAGGTCTCTGCATGATCGCTGCAGTCGAGCCTTTTGATGAGATGAGTATTCCGCGCGTTGCTCAGCTGACCCAGCGCTCGAATCAATTCAATCTCCGCACCATCCGATATTCAGAAGCAGAGATCAGTGCGATAGCTGCTTCCGATGATTATCTGACAGCAGCTTTCACGCTTTCCGACAGATTTGGCGATCATGGATTGATAGCGCTGGTTATCCTTGAGAAGAGGGGGCTAGATGAGCTTTTCATCGATAGCTTGATCATGAGCTGTCGGGTTCTCAAGCGTGGCATGGAAGAATTCGTCATGAACAAGATCGTGGATTTGGCTCGGGAGCATGGTTTCGGACGCCTTGTGGGCGAATACATCGAGACCAAGAAGAACAAAATGGTTGCAGAGCTTTACAATAATATGGGATTCACGCAGTCGGATGGTACCTATGAGCTTTTACTTGCCGATTATGCGGAAAAGAGCACCTACATCCAGGAGGAAGAGAATGGCGACAGATGAGATATACGGGAAGCTGAATAAGATATTCCGCGACGTGTTCGATGACGATGAGATCGTACTGACTGCAGAGACCACCGCTGATGACATAGAGGATTGGGATAGCCTGGCGCAAATCACCTTGATAACAGTTATCGAAGACGAGTTCGGTATCCGTTTTGCTGCTTCGGAGATCTCAAGCTTGCAGAATGTGGGCGAGATGGTTGAAGTGATAGCGAAGAAGCAGTGAGCCTATGAGCGTGCAAGGCTATACCTTTGAAGATTTCTGTGTAGGGGAGAGCGCCTCTTTTTGTAAGCGGATCTCTCTTGAAATGGTTGAGGCATTCTGAGGATTGTCCGGGGATACCAATATGCTGCATTGCGATCGATCTTACGCAATGGAGCGGGGGTATCAAGATAGGGTCGTTTACGGAATGTTGGTCGCCTCGCTTTATTCGACGCTGGTTGGCGTTTACCTCCCGGGAGAGCTATGTCTCTTGAACAAGGTGGATGTGAGTTTTCGCAAACCTGTATACCCTGGTGACGAATTGACTGTGAGCGGCGAGGTTGTTTCAGTGCATCAGGTGCTCCGTGTTGCAACCATTAAAGCGAAGATAGTCAATCAAGATAGCGTGAAAGTATCGAACGCCACCATCCAAGTTTCTGTGCGGGAGAATTGATCCAGATGGCTGAAATGGCAGAATCAAAAAGGGTACACCTCATAACCGGCGCATCTTCGGCGATCGGTCAAGCTTTTATAGGCGCTCTCTGCTCCGCAGGAGAAGAGGCTGTTGTTATTGCTCAGTACAACCAAACGCCCGTGGAGGAGGTTCGGGATCGAACTGGCTTCAGGATTATTCCTATAAAAGCCGATCTCGGCGATCCTGCGCAAGTTGAGTCCTTGATAAGCCGCATCGACGACATGGGTTATGCGCCTGACAAGATCATCCATCTTGCGGCTGATAAGTTCGCATACCAGCGCTTTAAGCAGCTCGAATGGCAACGCGTAGAGCGAGCGATGTCTATTCAGGTTCATTCGGTTTTGCAGCTGATGCAGCATTACCTTCCCATGATGGCTAAGCAGCATTATGGGCGTGTTGTTATCATGCTCAGCGCATACACGTTGGGGATGCCCCCGAAATTCATGAGCGACTATATTATCGTGAAAAATGCGCTTCTCGGATTGATGAAGGCTGCGGCTGCTGAATATGCGGGTAAGGGCGTGGCTGTGAATGGCATTTCTCCGAATATGATAGAGACCCCCTTCCTTTCGAATATCGACGAGCGTGTTATTGAGATGACGGCTGCAGAGTCGTCCTTGAAACGGAACATAACAACTTTAGAAGTTGCAAAAGCCATTCAATTTCTTTTGTCTGATGAAGCAGAGTGCATGAATGGCGCCAATCTGAATCTTACTGGTGGCGATCGGGCATAAATTGCATTAGGTGTAACCCTTGTTGTTTTTAAGAAGCCATGATCCCATTCTTTGACAAGATGAAACATGCGATAGAAATGCTCGGCGGCAAGCGTGATGTGGCGATCATGGTCGTCGCATCCATTATCTTCTCGATGTGCGTCATATTGCCTCATTGGGCCGATAGGGTTTTTCTAAGAAAGAGTGCGTGGTAATTGCTCTTGCCTTAGCAGTTCTGGTCTTTATCGCGCTTGTGGCTGCCAGACAGCTGATGGGTCGGCTTGCTGCCTCGCATCGTGGAAATGAGGAGCGGATCAGGATCGCTTTTCCTCGGACTGCGCGCTTTTTCTTTGTATGTTTTGCGTTGCTCGAGGTCGTTCTGCTTATCGTTGTTCTGTCGAACTATCCGGGATTTGTCTCTTTCGATTCTTTCGATAGCATACGGCAAGTGCTCGGAACGGCGGAAAGGACGTCGGCGCGTCACTACGATGGGCTTATGAACTATCATCCCATCTTTTTCACGTTTCTCGTCGGCGTTGCCTTTTCGCTTGCGACGCCCTTCGGAGATATAGCTGTATCGGTGTTCGTATTCTCTCTGATACAGATCACGGCAACCGCTTCAGTGCTTGCATGGGCGCTTACCTGGCTGGACAAAAGAGGCGTTGGGAAGCCGTACCTGCTGGTTGCTACGGCATTTCTTCTTTTCAGTCCCGTGGTGATGATCCATGCTATCACGATGTGGAAAGACGTGGTATTCAGCCTCGTTATGCTCGTGTATATCCTCAAGCTCTTTGATTTCGCTTGCCAGGATACGTTGTCTAGGAAGGATATGGTTCTCTTTGTCGCGCTTTCCCTCGGACTCATAGTGCTTCGGAATAATGGGATCTATATCGTTTTGGCCACGCTGGTCTTTATGTTTATAGGTCTTGATAAGGTCAGAAAACTTCTTGCATGCGTCGCGTGTGCATTGATTGCTTTCGTGCTTGTTGTCAATGGACCAGTTTTCTCGCTTCTGCAGATACAGAACGTCAATTTCTCGGAATCTTTGAGCATTCCGCTTCAACAGGTGGCGGCGGTTTTGCATCATGGAGGAAAGATAGACGAAGATCAGAAAGACTTCCTTGACAAAATACGTCCTGTGGAAGAGATGGCATCGAGCTATCGTCCCGAATGCCCGGATCCGATCAAATATGTCGAGGATTTCGATGAGTCGTTCTTGGCCGATCATAAACTGGAGTTCTTGATGGTGTGGGCTCAGCTGATGCCCGAGAACCTGGGCATCTATACAAGAGCCTGGATCAAGGAAACGGAGGGTTATTGGCATCCCGGGTATCTATCTATGATAGGGACTCCAAAAGGTGTAGTGGCTACGGAACGACATGTTTTTAAGGGATTAGGGGAGCAGGATTTTGATTTTTCGGATCCCGTTGATCTGATCGGGCTCGACCTCAACATTTTCAGCATCACGAATACCCTCGCAAAGGATTTCCCTGGCTTATTCAGCATGGGAACCATCGTCTGGGTCGTCATCTTCGGTTTTGTGTTCTCTTTGCTTGGTAGAGAAGTCAGAGGCGTCCTGCGCTTCTTGAGCTTCGTTCCCCTTCTTGCGCTGCTGTTCACGCTGCTGATCGCGGTGCCCATATCATGGTTCTTCAGATATATCTTGGCATTCTATCTGGTCATTCCGTTCCTGCCTGTTCTGTCGGGTATTGCGGGCTGCTGCAGAGTGTATGATGGGGTTCTCGGCGAGCGGTCTACCGTGTAACGGAGTCTTAGGGATCAGTGCGGGTTGTATGAGCCTGATATGGCTCGGAAGAGCACTTTGAGCAAATCGAGATTCCCCTTCATCCCTTTGATCTTTGTCGGGGTGTCTCCTGCGGAGGGATACGCTCTCTCAACGGGCACTTCGCATGCTTTGTATCCGATCTGGGTTGCGCGGATAGCCAGGTAAGCAAGCAATTCATAGCCATCGAATACGTCACGTAGCGGCTGTACGCGAGCGTCGCTGAGATATGAGGCGCTGTAGGCGCGAAAGCCGTTCGTCGTATCGGTGAATCGATGATGAGCCACAAGGGAAGTAAGGGGAGCGTGGATGGCTCTCACGGCGATAAGCCGTGAAAGGGGAGTATTGATGGCACGGCCATCACGAACGAAGCGGCTTCCTTGTACGAATCCGTAGCCTTGTTGAAGCGCATCGATAAAAAGAGGAACGCACTCGACGGAGTCTTTATTATTTCCATCGACCGTGATGATGCCGTCGTATCCGCGCTGTTGGGCAAAGAAGACACCCATTTGCAATTGCGCTCCTTGTTTCCCCGCACTTCTTTTTACAAGGAGCGTATTAACGCCCATGCGTTGAAGGAAATCGACTTCGATGCTGCCATTGTCTGAACCACCGTCGCAGATTATGATATCGCAGAGATCCTCGATTGCATGAAGGTGGGCGCATAACAATTCTCTCTGGATACGATCTCCTTCATTTATCACGGGAATCAAGAGGCAGTAGCTTGATCGCTTTGGTTGTATTTTATCTCCTCGAATGCTGGAACTCCGGGTACTCCGCTGCGGATCATGAGAACACCTCGGCGACATATTCGAGGCATTTGTTCAGGATGCGACGGTCGGCCGATGCCATTTCCAGCGAGATATATCCCTGGTAATCCTGGTCTTCGAGAAGTTCCTTGAGTTGGTAGTGGATGTCTCGTGCTTGAATGGGGGCAAGATGCGGTTCGCTGATATGCACGTGGCTTACGAAGGGGATGATGGGGATGAGGGAGTCAAGGGGCTCATCGTTTGCAAGGATGGTTCCTAGATCGAGGTTTATGGAAAAGGCCGCTGCAATGTATGAGGGGAGGGAGCTTAGAAATCTGTAGGCATCAGTAGTCGTATTCAGGAAATTTGTTTGGTAGATAGCCGGGTTCGGCTCGATGGCGATCCGGGCTCGGTGCTCTTCTGCAATGCCAGCCAAAGCATTAAAGAAACTGTAGGCATCTTCAATGGTTTTTGTGGGCGGAAGGGATCGATTCTTTGGGCAGCCGAAGACAAGATTCGGGCATCCTATGGCATCAGCGTAATGAAGAGCCTGTTCTGTCAGTTCAAGCAGGATCGCGGCTTCGTCTGGAATGAAGATATTCTCGGACCGGCCATACCAGATGCTTTGCATGCTGCATATTTTAAGTCCGTATTCGTTTTCTAGATGCTGTTTGAAATCAAGAGAGACATCAATATTCTCGTAGGGCCTTTCCGGGCATAATCTGGTGGGAGCGATCTCAAGGCCGCGATAGCCTAGAGAAGCTATCGAGCGCAATACGATAGGATCATCGTCGGCGTTCTATGCAATATTCGAAACAGATAATAGGAAGGAAGTCATATATAGTGGGGCACCCTGTTCTTAATCCAGTTTTACTACGACGCATTTTCCGATCATTTGGCAACTATTCTTTGCGGGAAAGCTGTCCATGCGCTGGACATCCTCTAGAGAAGCATACCATGCGATCGTATTCTCATCCGCAACTTCGATATTACAGCCGATGATGTTATCAATGTAGGATTGGAGCGTCTGAGGATATGTGACAGACATATTTGAACCCAAGCCGATTTCCCGTGCGTTTTTTGGTCCCTTCCAAATAGGTGGATAGGAAAAATCGGGAAAGAGGAAAGAGCGATCCACCGTCAAATACTCTGAGCCTGCAAACCAACCTACGAAAACGACCTTTGTTTCTCCTGGAATATAACCATCCACCTGCTCAACTCTATCTAAGATTCGCGTCATGGTAGAAAGGGTGGACTGCGCTTCCAAATCTTTTTTGAGGTAGATGTCGTTGGAATAGATGATGTTGCTTATACAAAGAATACCTATTGCGACTGGGACCCCGGCTTTTACGGCGAGAGACAGGACTTTATTTGGAATCCTCGGCGTGCGAGAAATGGATGGAGTGGGAAAGGGATGATTTAGATTCAGATCGAGGACCACGAAAAAAAGAAGATAGAGAAAAGAAAAGGAATAGAACATCAGTCCATGAACGATGCCCTTTGCTAGGATAAATGTACAGTCTATGGCGAGCGGGAAAAGGAAGATTAAAAAAATAGCCATGGCGATACGTGGTAAAACGGCTCTGTTTTTTGTCAGGATGCGGCCTATACCTATAAGGGTGAATACGCTGATGATGATATTGATGAGGCCGGAGACAGCAACGTATCTGGTTTCAGGGAAGGTGAGAAGCTGAAAAGGAAGCGTATAGGCTCCCAATAAGAGATTCTTTTTCGAAATCCGTGCAAAATCTCCGATTCCCTCGATTCCATTCGTGTCTTGAGAGAGTGATATGTTCGCTATGGAAACAGCAACCCAAGTACCGATCACATAGAGGATTGCTGCTAGGACAAGCACAATGAGAGCGCCACAAACATGCTTCCAAATTGCCTTCAAGGGTACGCCACATAAGCATTCACGGATAAGAAAGATCAGCAATACAGCAAGAAAGGTTTGTATGTAGCTTTGATACAGGGCTAAGGAGAAAAAAAGAAACACGCTACCGAGGAGGTAATTCCTTAAACCCTTTTTCGACCAAAGCCATCCAGCTAACACGCTTGTCAACATTGCAAGCATGTAAATATCGAACCAATTGATATAGGTCGCATTCAATAATGCAAGGGTGGTATTAGCGGACAGGACGCCACTTATGAGAACAATGTAAATTGGCTTGCCGAGTTCGAACATTTTTCCCAAAACGAAGACAGCGGCTGCCACGAATATCGAGCCAAGAATTCCGATAAGAAAGGGAGCTGCTGCATCGCCGCGAATAAAGAGATAAAGCGGTTGCAAAAATCTACCGAGGCTGATTTCTTGTAATACATCAAGGCTTTGATTGAGAAGAAGAGAATCGTGCGAAACCAGCAGCCCGTTCATCCAGCGGTAAAGATGTGCGGCGAACATCCAAATAAAAGTGGAAACGAATGCCCACGATCCGGCGCTTCCTGCAGAGTTGAAAGGCCGCATAAAAACTGCAGTGAAATTAACGTCTTTGAACGAAGCCGATGGCATGCCCTTTTAATTCCTCCGCCCAATTCAAGTAGAATATATCAGAAGTATAAGCGATGTCTTCTTTGCGAAAACGGATAAGATGTGCGAAGTTTCGACAGGATTATATTAGGAGCCGGCCTCTACGGCTTATACGCTGCGGTGCAGAGCGCTCAGCAAGGTTGCTCTGTGCTGGTGCTGGAATGCGATGAGGCGCCGTTCACGCGGGCGACCTATGTGAACCAAGCCCGTGTGCATCAGGGCTACCATTACCCCCGTTCGCTGTATACAGCCACGAGATCGGCGGGCTATTTCAGGCGTTTCAGCGAGGACTATGGATTCTGCATCAACGATTCCTTTGAGCAAATCTATGCCACGTCCTCTGCCATGTCTTGGTCGGACGCACAGCAGTTCCAGGATTTCTGCCGAGCCGCGGACATCCCCTGTGAAGAAGTGGACTCGGACAGGTTTTTCAAAACGGGCATGTGCGACGGGGCGTTCAAGACCCAGGAATACACCTATGATGCGATGCTGCTGAAAGACCATTTCCTCGAAGAGCTTAAAGGGATGTCTGGGATTGACGTGAGGTACGATTCAAGGACGCGGGCTATTCGGAAGGATGGCGACAGGTTCGTCATCGAGTTAGAGAGCAGGGAAGTGGTTGAAACGGGCTTCCTTATCAACACCACCTATGCCTCGGTCAATCAGGTGCTCGACCTGCTTGGGCTCGACCTGTTCAAGATCAAGTATGAGCTCTGCGAGATAACCCTCTGCGAGCCCAGCGATGAGCTGCGGGGGTATGGGCTGACGGTCATGGACGGCCCTTTCTTCTCCATCATGCCCTTCGGGAAGACGGGTCTCCATTCTTTGACGTCGGTCTCGTTCACGCCCCATGAGGCCTCCTATGCGGCATTACCCACATTCCGCTGCCAAGATGAGGTGGGTACCTACTGTTCTCCCCACCATTTGGGGAATTGCGATGCTTGCCCAGCGCGACCGACCAGCGCATTCCCGTTCATGGCCAATCTGGCCCGGAAATACCTGCTTGATCGCTATGGGTTCACCTACAAGGGATCTTTGTATTCGATGAAGCCGATCCTGAAGAGCTCGGAGATCGATGATTCCCGCCCCACGGTGATACGAGTGCATTCGGAGGACCCCACGCTGGTCTCGGTCCTCTCGGGAAAGATCAATACGATCTACGACATGGATGAGGTGTTGGGTTGTGACTGATGCTGTGCAGGCGTTCGTTTCGGCTGTGGTGTATGTGCGCAACGACGAGGCGGGTATCTATGGATTCTTGAAGTGGCTTGGTCCGGCTTTGGAAGAGCGCTTCTTCCAGGTTGAGGTGGTCTGTGTCGACGATGCTTCTGCGGATGGCAGTGCCGACGAGATCCGGCGTGCGGCAGCAGAGCTGCCGGGGGTGACGCTGACGATTATCCATATGGGGTATCACCATGGGCGGGAAGCCGCTATGCGGGCTGGGGATGACCTGGCTATCGGGGATTATGTGTTCGAATTCGACCGGGCGGTGCCTGAATTCCCGCTTTCAGCGCTCGATGAGGCGTTTAAGACCATGATGGAGGGATATGACATCGTCGGCGTCGCTCCGCGGGGACGGCGGCGCTTCACGTCGAAGCTGTTCTATAAGGTGATCAATCACTCTGCGGGTGTCGCTAATGATCTTGATACCGAGACATTTCGGATCCTGAGCCGGCGAGCTCTCAATCGTATTCAGAGCACCAGTCAGGCTTTCCCCTACAGAAAAGCCCTGTATGCGAATTCTGGTTTGCCCCAGGCAACAGTCTCATATGAAATATGCGATGGGGGGGGTCGGAGCGAAAAACGGGATGCGGAGGATGGTCGATACCGGTTGCGCATTGCTGTGGATGCCCTGGTCCTGTTCACGCAGACCGGCTATAAGGTGGCGCTCGGCTTCTCCTTCTTCATGATGGCGGTGGCGCTGTTCATGATCGTCTATTCCTTTGTCTCCTATTTCGCAGGCATCACGGTGTCGGGCTGGATGACGACGGTCCTCTTCATGGCATTCGCGTTCTTCGGCCTGTTCGGAATATTGGCTATCGTGTTGAAGTACCTGCAGATCATCGTCGATCTGGTATTCAAGAAGAAGGCGTACATCTTCGAGGGCATCGAGCGGAATTAGAAAGGGTGGCGATGGAGGAGAGCCGCGACAGCGCTTGGGTCGAGATCCTTTCCCCGGTGCGCAATGAAGAGGGGCGCCTTGAGGAGGGAATAGAGAAGACGGTCGGATTCTTGGAGCCTGCCCATGCGGGCGAGTATCGGCTCACGATCGTCGACAACGATTCCCATGACGGCACGCAGCGGATCGCTGAGCAGCTCTGCGAGAAGCATCCGCAGGTCTCCTATCTCAGGATCGACCGAAGGGGGGTCGGGGCGGCGGTCCGGGCGGGTGTGGCGCAGAGCCGATGCCCTGTGGTGGGCTATATGGATATAGATCTTGCCACGGATCTGCGGCACGTGGATGAAGTGCTCGATCTGTTCCGGGAGCGCCCCGACCTGGAGATGGTGAATGGGTCGCGCTGGGCCCGGGGGTATGGCGCCACGGGCAGGGGCTTGAAGAGGACCATCACCTCCATGGGTCTGACGGCGGTGCTCAAAGTTGCGCTAGGGATGGAGGCGTCTGATGCGATTTGCGGCTTCAAGTTCTTCCGGCGCGAGATAGCCGAGGCGCTGATCGATGCGGCGGATCGTGATGAAGATGGGTGGTTCTTCATCATCGAGATGCTGCTGTTGGCCGAGCGCGGGGGCGTGAGGATCCATGAGCTGCCGGTGGTATGGAGAGATGACGGCCATTCGTCGGTGGAGGTGGGATCGGTGATCCGTAGCTATCTGACCCAGATCGCGAAGCTGCGAAAGCGTTTCGGCCTGCGTGCGGCGAGCGGTGAGTGAAGAGGGAGGGGAGGTTCTTTTGGGTGCACAGGTGCTTGTCGGTTCGACGGGGCTCGTTGGACAGAATCTCCTCCGTTCACGGGATTTCGATCTCGCTGTGCATTCGACCGATGTGGACCGGGCTTTCGGGGCTGATCGCTCGCTCGTGGTGTATGCGGGCGTGCCGGGGACCAAGCATCTGGTCAACCGTGACCCCGAGAGCGACTTGCGGATCATCCTTGATGCGAGGGAGAATCTGCGCCGTATAGGGGCAGAGAAGGTGGTGCTGATATCCACGGTCGATGTGTACGGGGATTCTCGGGGAAAGACGGAAGACGACGAGCCGGGTGGTGGGGGCCTGACGCGGTACGGCGAGCATCGCCTGCGCTTGGAAGGGTGGGTCCGGGAAGATTTCCCCGATGCGCTGATCGTGCGGCTGCCGGCCATCTACGGCGTGGGCCTGAAGAAGAATTTCGTGCATGACGTGATGCACCCTGCGCCGCCGCTGTTGGCAGAGGAGGCCTATCGCCGTTTGTCGCGATCGGCGCCTCTCGTGGAGCAGGGGTATGCGCCAGCAGCGAACGGCTTCTTCGTGCTGCGCAGCGATCGGGCGGAATCGCTGGACGCATGGTTCGCAGACCAAGGGTTCAATGCGCTGAGTTACACGGATAGCCGATCGCGCTTCCAGTTCTATCCTCTGGATCGCTTGTGGGACGACATCACGGCAACTTTGGAGGGCGATGTTCGGCTGCTCAACATCGCGGTGCCCCCTGTTTCTGCCGGCGAAGCCTACGAATGCATCTTCGGCAAAGCATGGACCAACCACCGGGATGCGCCGCCAGCCGACTACGACATGAGGAGCATTCATTATCCGGAAAGAGACGGATCACCAGGATACCTTTGCACCAAAGAAGAAGAACTGCAGGCATTGAGAAGGTTCGTTCTAGGCTGACAGCTGCGAGATGGGGGAATGCATCGCTATCGGGGTTTAGCTAAGGAATACCCCGCTGAAGCATTCTTCACGGTCGCGTCGATCATGATCGATATCCCGAAGCAGAGGGCCAGCGAAAGCAGAGGGTTGAGCGTAAGGCTAAGGACAGATTTGAGGTATTTGATCACCAGTTGATGGATCAAGAACAGCTGCATGCTGATGTCGCCGAGGTAAACGAGGGTCTTGCAGCGGAGGATGCGCGATGCGAGCGACGGAAGCGCGGAATGGCGGGGGGGGGGTCTCAAGGCTATAGGCGGATGCGACCAGGAGCAAAGAGGGGACGCACTACATACTGCCTTGCCCTTGGAGGAAAGGAATGTCAGGAACCCGGATAGGGATATGAACAGGGAAACACCTAGCGTGCCCAATCCGCTGGGTAGCCAGCTTCCCAGGAAGGAACAATGAGACAACATGATGGCGATGATCGCCAACGCACGCAGGGATTGAAGCGATTTGATCATGCGGGTGGATCCTTACCGCGGTCCTTGGTATTGATATGCGATAGCACATCCGACTTTATCAAAGATCCAATCCATTCCGGTAAGTTTTTCGAAAGGAGGAACTTTCGGAAATGGACTGATCTATTTAATGCATGGCCCGATGTTTTTCACTATTCTCTTAAGGTGACGCGAAAAAGAAAAGGGAGAGTTAGATGCCGGGTAAAAAACCAGATATGGGAATAGGAACGGATTTTGCATGGAATCTTCTGAATGTAAGCGATTTTGAGACGTCGGTTGATTTGGTAGAGTTTGAAGAAAGCCTTGAGGAAAGCGGCTTTATAGAGTATTGCTCCGAGCATCTAGATTGCAATCAAGGAGAGCTTGCTGGCGGTACCCTTCACGACTGTTTGCGCATGTGGGTATATTGTTGTGAATGCGCAAAAGAAGCGCCACTGCCTTTTCCTGCTGACTTTGAGAACGTTGCCGATGGTATGGGGTTTGATGGTTTCCTATCCTCTTATCGGGAGGGAGTGCCGCTAGAGGATATCTGCGCGTGACAGCGGAACGGATTTGGACATGGCCGAAGTTGAAGTTGAACAGAAACTGTACTGCTGGGTCATCCAAAAAACGGAGAAGAACCCTTTTCCTCTGAAGGAGTATCGGGATAACCCCTTGCCGAATGCACTGGCACTCCTCCTGTATGCGGGGGGCTTTGAAGATAACCTCCTGGTCTCGCCGGGCTACCTTTCCACAACAGAAGCAAGGGTCGAGCATTTCTTCTCCTCGTTCGATGCGATGTTCAAACCGATTGTCGGCTCTATACCAACGGATCCCTATGTAGGGCTTTTGCATGGCATGGCAAACGGCGCTACCAAAAAAGCTTACGAGGCTTTATATCAAAAAGAATTGAGAGGGGGCAATCATGTGTTCCGTTTCGGCCCTATCATCGAGCTGGATGCAACGAAGCCCAATCACTCTAAAGTGGTCTTTTTTTATGAGCCTAAAAGCGGCACTATAGAACAGTGCTTGAAAAGATATTCTTGTCAGTATTTCAAGCAGGTTGCTGGCAAGCTTTCGCATCTTGAGTTGATCGACGGGTTCTTAGACGATATAGATGTCTGCGCTGCTTCGATCGGGTCGAGCAATTTCTCTGACAGCACATATTTCGGTGGTGCGAATAAGGCTTTCTCGTATGGCGAGACGGATACTTTACTTTTTGCAGCGGATGCATCTGATGCAAAAAGTCCCTATTCAGCCATCGTGAATTACTATGCGAGCCAAGACGGCAAAGCGGCACTCGACTCGATATATGATGACTGGACTCAAGGGGAACGGGATTGGTTCGATGAGAGGATGCAGATCCTGCAAGACGTGGTGTTGAGCGAGGCCATCTATTATCCTCGTGGAGAACAATCGGACCTCACGAGCTATTTGAAAGACCTGCTGCGCACATACCTCCTCGGCTGGGTTGGAGCATAGTACGTTGCGTGGCAGTAGTTTGGTTTGGTGCAGGAAGATGGGGGATAAATTCCTTGTGAGTTCAACTTTTGCTTACGTTTTGCAGCCAGATATATCGCGCAACGGCATACGTGATGTTTTGTGCGGAGTTAGATTCTTGGTATTTGCGATTCGAACTGTTATAGCAGGCAAATGTCGATGGAATGTCCCCTTTTGTTGAGTTCTTTTGCAAGAGGAACCTGTATGTCTTCGATATCGTCTTCGAAGGGAATATAGATTAGGCCGTCAATATCTGAAGGAGGCTCCATTTCCTCCGCTTTGCTTAAAAGGATTGCGACATTTTCCCTTCCGAGTTTTGCAAGAAGCATTCCCATTTCAAGAACGACATTCTGCCTCGCGCGATATTTCTTTGCTGACTCCTGAGTTTTTGGATATCCCACATCGTCGGGAGTGGCCAAGACAATGCCAAAGCTTGTTTGCGGAATGTAGCTTTCTAGTTTCTCGATTATAGTTTTTCCACTAGATTCAAGCTGATCAAGGATTATCGGATTCAAGTTCCAACGCCGTAGCATAGCTTCGAGCTGACCACGGGTTTTTTTATCGTGTCCGTATACGACAAAGACATTTTTGCTACAAGCATCAGGATGATCTTCTGCTCGTTGGAGCAAGGTTCTTACTTCGTCGGTATTCTTTCCTTGTATTGAATATGCTCCCGTATCAAAAGAGTTGATAATACAGCCGTTTCGAAGTTCGATCCTGTAACCGAGATCATTTCCTAGTCGGCTTTCTTTTGTAATTGCGAATCCATTGGCATCGATGAGTTTCTTAATCTCTTCTTTATGCATGGAAACTCCTATGAAGACGCTTAGCATTAATAATGGAATTATACCTATTGGTGCCTCTAAACCTGTCTTATTCACGGTAACTAACCGATTTCTTGAATGTATGTGCCTTTTAATCTTATTAGTAGCAAGACCGATTCGTTTGTTGTGCGGCGGTTTTATAACTGAAAGGGAAGTACGGTTTCGAGTACAGCTATGATCGATGAATGCGCTTCTATTGAAGAGGACGCGTTTGGCGCGATCCTTTCGGGAAAGGTAATCTGGGTTTCAAAAGAGCTTGTACGGCGGCATCTCAAATATTTGCTATGATTGCTCTGGTATTGCAAAAGTAACGGAGAAGGTGTGTTGATGGAGACGAGTTGTCTTAATATGCTTTTCTCGAAGCGTTCCATGATGCAGCTTGCCGATAGCGGAACTTGTGAGGCATTTTGTGAGGCAGTGGTCCGTTTTGTAGGCCGGCGCAAATGCATAACAAATGGTGAGGCTTTGTCAAATGTCTTTTCGTATATGAAAAGACATTATCGGAACGAATATGTGTACAAGAGCCTTCTTCTGAAAAAGATTGTTTATGGTCGACATAGTCCGCATACAACTTCGGCGTTATGCGAACTTCCGGTAGGTGGTTCCATTGCAGATTTCGTACTTATTAATGGCAAGGCATGCGTGTATGAGATCAAGACAGATTTAGACAATTTGGTTAGGCTTGAAGCGCAAATACAAGATTACTACCGTGCTTTTCGTTTCGTGTCGGTGGTTTGCTCAGAGGGAATGTCTAAAAGCCTTTCGAAGTTTTTGGAAGACTCTCCGGTTGGGCTAATGGTCTTAACTAGGAATCTGACATTTAGAACATTAAAAGAGCCTGTTTGTTGCGATACTGGAATAGATTCATTTGTGCAGTTTGATCTTCTCAGGAAAAGTGAGCGAGAGGATGTTATTCTTCAATGTGGCGGGATCCTACCAGAGACGACGCAAGTTCAATATTATTCTGCATGTCTTAAGGCATTCAAGAAGCTAAATCCCGAACATCGGATGGCAGCTTTCGAAGGGACCCTGAAGAAGAGAGGGGATTTTATTGACCAAGAAGCTCTTTTGCTTTATCCGGAGGAATTTAGATTAATTGCATACAATCACGGGGCAAACGTTCGGCAGGCTATGCAACTCCAGCAGTTTTCGCGGTCGTTATATCGGTAGTTGGAGGTTGGGATGTATTTTCCTTTCTTAAGAGGACGCCAAAATGAGCTTTTGGCCATTCGTGAACTGCAAAGCAAAGGTAGATTAAGTCGAGTTACTCCTATTATCGAGCCTGTAAAAGCCTCATCAACTCTCCTATCGGTTCTTGAGCAATTTCGCCAAGATGAGAAAGAAATCATTTTGGTTTGTAGTCCTACTGTTGGTTCTTTCGAAAAGGAGCTAAATCAAGATTTTGAATATCGAGATAAATTCAACAACGTGATTGCAAACAGTATGAATCTCGTCAACCTGTACCTTTGCGGGCAGGGCCTTGATGATGCGGAAGTCTTTATGGTTGCCCATGATGATGCCTCTAGGGCATATTTACTTACGGCAGATAACAGACGCATATATGAGAAGGCGTGTGATAGGGTTTTTCCTCGATATACGCTAGTTTCAGATTCCAAACAGCGCATTCGTCGAAAAGCGCGCGGGGACCGAATAACATTGGAATCGGCATTTAAGCCCCAGCCAAGGAATATTGATTATCGGGCACATGAAGATGATTTTTTGACCGAAGAACTCTTTTACTATTCGCAGGATGGTTTTTGTGGCTTTTCCGATTTTTCAGTGATAGGCGAAGAATACAATGAGGGTGGTTTTTTGCCCAAAGTGGTTGCACTTCATCTTGTGTATCTAAATGAAGAAAATGAGCAGTTGCGTATCAGGCACTTTACTTCGTCGGATAATGTGATCGGATCTGATATTGGCAGGAAATATCATGATGCTCTGGGCAGCCTATTAAAGTGGGCCGAGAAAAATGCCAGCCTACTCAGACCGACATGTGCCCTTGAAGAGATGAATGAGATATTTAAGGCAGAACGCTTTCCGGGGTTAGGTGTTGCAAAAAAGCTAGCCATAATGCATCACCTTGAGATGGTAAATATTTTGCTAGAGGAGCGGAAATGAAATGCTGCCCCTCTTGTTTCAAAGATGGGATTGCGAAAGAGTTGGTGACCACGCTTTCGTCGCCCGGTAATGGTTTATGTGATGTATGCGGCTCAAAAACTGAAATTTTTTTGGAAATAACTCCCGAATCTGAGTTGTCTGAACAATTTGCGGACTTGCTTAGTGTTTTTTCTGCCGTAAAGGATTGCAGAGAATCCTATGAAACGCTGTTCGACGCGTTTTGCGGGACTTGGAATATTTTTGATAGTATTTCGCGCGATGCGTTTGAGAGACTGCTTAAATCTATGTTTCCGGCCAACCAGAGAATCGCAAAGCTTTTGAAAAGCCGAGTGGCTTTAGATCCGAGCCCGGACCCTAAATGCAATTTTGCGCTTAATTTTTTCGGGGAAAAGGATTGGTGTGAATTTGCTCAAGAAATTAAACATATTCATCGCTATCATGCGACCATAGTTCGAAGGGATGTTTTACGGGATCTTTTTAACGCGCTTGAACTAGTGGTTACATCAGGAGGAAGTAGATGGTTTCGTGCGCGTCGTTGGAACAATAAGAGCATAAGTGATTTATCGGTGAATGAGCTCAAAGAGCCTTCCGAAAAAGAAGCAAAAGGGGGCCGCATGAGTCCTGAAGGCGTGCGGTGTCTGTATATATCGAACAATATCGAAGGTGCAATGGCGGAAATTAGGGCATCCAAGCATGATGACATCGCAATAATGGAGATGTCCCCTAGTCGAGATTTAAAAATTCTTGATCTTAGCCGAATAGACAGGATAAGTCCTTTTGATGAAACTGTTGATTGTAGAAAGTTAGCTTCCAATTTAATCAATTTGAATCAGATAAAGGATGCTTTAGTCAAACCTATGCGCTCAACAGATGATGCGATTGAGTATGTTCCTACACAATATATTGCTGATTTTGCACGCAGCATAGGATTCGATGGAATTGGCTATCATAGCGTACTACATGAAAGAAATGGGTTGCCCACCTACAATATTGCTAGTTTTCTTGGTTTTGATGAGGCGTTTATTTGCGAGAGTATTTCCATGTATAACGTTAAAAATATTCACCTTGATGTTGGTAGATTCTGCACAAAATAATAAGCCTAGGGACATTCGCGGTCGAAATCGGTCCGCACTCCGAAGATGCGGTCGAGGCGCTTGGAGGACCATTTTTTTGAAGTTGATGCGCTGCGCATCGCGTTTTCCGGTATCGCTATTCTTGATGCAGCAGAACAGGCAGTACACGAATCGCTCATAGAGTTCATTGAGCACGCAATCGGCCTTAAGGTCCGAAAGGTCGGGATTCTTCAGATTGAAAGAGATGTCGTTTTCATATGGGGAAACGGGGTCGCACTTCAAGTGCAAGGATAGAGGCTCAGAAACGGGAAGATTTAGCTGCTGGGCAGCGACATGCCCATTCCAGATCTGAGCCCATGCGAATAGGAATACCTTTCCTTGTTGGTAGATTGAGAGTGGGTGAAACGTCTGACCGCATGCTTCATTGCGAGCATTAGCGGTGCCATCGAGAACGACTCGCGTTGATGTCCGAGCATGGATCCCGCAGGTGGCTTTCCCGTGAACGTGCTTATGATATTGAAAGCAGAGGCGCTTTTCCCGAGGAGGATATAGGCTTCATTGTAGAGCGCGTCCCACTTCGCAAGGCTCTCTTCGAGTGCTGATTTGTTGTTGGCGAGAAGATCATGAGTTTGAATGCGAAGCTGCATGAACAGGTCGGACAGCTTCTCGGCGAAAGACAACTCTGCTTCGTATCGATTGAAGTTCACTTTGGAGCTTCGCTCATGCTCGTAGTCCCGCCGCTTCGACTTGTGCGTAAAGTGCCCAAGAATCGCACGGCCGATGATGAATAGGACGACGCTCGGGAATATGGCAACGCTCAAAAGAAAGCATCAATGCTTTCGCCCTTTTGCAAAGCATCGTAGGCTGCTCCGAATATCTCCAGCATTTCGGAACCCTTTCATGGATAGAGTGTCGTCAATACGCATATACCGAAACGAACGATGGCGCAGCAGGCCGTGAGGGATGGTAGGCGATTCGCTGAGATTGATTACCCTGTAAAATGTAAATCGGTTTTGTATAGACACAGACGATATCATTTTGAAATGGAATAAGCTCCATCTGTGAGACACTAAGCATGGGAATACTTTACGTATAAAGTATTTTGCATTTTATATTTTGACGTCATTCAGTTTGGTTTGTTGCGGTCTCGGATGAAGATTTGGCCGCCAGAGCGAGAGGGGCGTGTTTGATGCAAGAAGCATCTATGGGCTGATTGCAACAAAAAAGTGTCATTTCTCGGGTTGGAGGAACCCATGTGGCTGACAGTCGCGGAAGCTAAAAAAGCTGATAGGAAGTATGTTTGCGAGATAAGAGAAAATCTTTGTACGGGATGTGTATGTGAAATCGGAATTCGGGCTATAGAAGGATTCGCTGAGGTGGTGGAGGATTTTTCAGAGGATTTGGGGCGTGCTGCAATCCAGATAGGAAAGAAAACGTCGGGTAGTCCGCACGGCTATTTGAAGCATTTTAGAATACGGGTCCAAGATGATAACAGGGGTTGTGGCATTGGGACGGAGTTGCTTTATTGTCTGCATCATATGGTCGATGTGATAGATCCGGCATTAAAGCGGATTGACGGCTGTGAAGCAAATCCCGAGAATGAAGCCTTTCGAGATGGTCTGCTTAGGTTTTATAGGAAATGCGGGTTTGTGGTATCTGAAAATGGTCACAAAATAATCGAGCGAAAGCGCATTTGTCCTTTGAGGTTTTGGATGAAACTCCATTTTGATAAAAAAACATTGAGAAATTAGCAAAGTGTGTCGATTCTATCGACAAAGAAGAAGGATTTTAGCTAAGAGTAATTCAGTACTAATGTACTGAATTGGCTGAAATATGCATATATTGTATCGCCCTAGGGCCATATATATGATTTGGGAAGCGTCGTTGTAGATTCGTCGAATATTTCGCATGCAAGATCAACTTACGTCTTGTCTAGCGGAGGTTCATTTATGGCAAGAGGACTGAGGGATCACTAGATCAGCTCCCAATGGCCGGTTCTGTTCGATCCGATGCGTTCGATCAGGCCGTCTGCTTTCAGGCTGCTGAGGATTCGTTGGGTTTGGCATGTGGAGATGCCAAGACTCGCTCCTCTCTAGGCAGCGGTGAGAGCGGGGTCTTCCTTCAGCAGTTGCAGCGCCTGTTGAGACCGGGAAGCTTCGGCGGGGATACCCTCGGAGAGGAAGGCTATCCGCTTGCTCAGTTCTTCTTCGAGGCACGAAGAGAACAATCGGATGAAGCGCGCGGGGTCCTCATCAGCTTGCCATGCCTCTAGGGAGGTCTTATATTCTCGGGAGTTGTCCACTTTGATGGCGATCGGGGGGAACTCCGCCTGTTGCAGTTGATGATTCATCAGAAGCCGGCCGGTACGGCCGTTCCCGTCAGCGAAGGGGTGTATGCGTTCGAACGCTGCATGGAACCAGGCTATGGCTGGCAGCGCTCCTTGCTCTTCGACTAGCTGCCCATACCCGAAGACGAGGTCATCCATGGCGCTGCGTATCTTATGGGCTGCAAGGGGGACCGTGCGAGAAGCGCGGATGATCGCAGGTGTGCTTCGGTAGGACCCCCGCGCACGCGGTTGCAGGTCGAGCGCGCATCTCTCATGCAGATCGCGGATGAGGTCTTGGTCAAGAGGTGCATCGCTTTCCAGGGCATCTTCCAGGAATGCGCTTGCTTCGAAGATGCGCCGCGCGGCTACCTGCTCTCGACCTGGCTTGCCGCTGACGAATTCGCCTTCGTAGATCACCTCGGTCTCAGCCAGGGTGAGCGTCGACCCTTCGATGGCGTTCGAGTTGAAGGCCATCCGTACCAGGAGGTCTTCAATGTAACTTTGCTGGGCCAGTTCCATCTTTTCTGAGAGTGGGAAGAAGGAGCGTCACCGGTTTTTGGAGAGGTTTCAACTCTTTTAAGGCATCGATATCAGTGATGGATGGGGTTATGATGTCGAGCACAGCGCCTCTTTCTTCGTAATGTCGTAATAAATAGCATATTTACGGTGTTTTGCAGAAATATGTCGTAATATACGCTCTTTTAATACGACATGATTCGTGGGTTTGTTTCGGGGTGTGGTCGGGAAGGAGTTCATTGATCGGACAAAGGGAAGCACACCCTTAGTCCTTGTTGACATCTGAGACGCATCGGGATTTATCAAGTGCGCCTATGTGAGGTTTCCCTATAATAAAGAAAGATGAAACACCGATGAAAGCAGGCGCATGAAGGGTATCATTCTTGCGGGGGGTAGCGGTACGCGGCTCTACCCGTTGACCACCGTGACCAGCAAGCAGCTTTTGCCGGTCTACGATAAGCCAATGATCTACTACCCGCTGTCGGTGCTGATGATGGCGGGCATTCGTGACATTCTGATCATCTCCACGCCAGCCGACCTGCCGAACTTCGAGCGGCTATTGGGTACCGGCGAGCAGTTCGGCGTGAACCTCTCCTATGCTGAGCAGCCCTCGCCCGATGGCCTCGCGCAGGCGTTCATCATCGGTGAGGACTTCATCGCGGGCGACTCGTGCGCGCTGGTGCTGGGAGATAACATCTTCTACGGCAACGGGCTGAGCCGCCATTTGCGCCGTGCGGTGGAAGCGGCTGAGGATGCGGGCGGCGCTACCGTGTTCGGCTATTACGTGGAGGACCCAGAGCGTTTTGGTGTGGTGGAGTTCGATGACGATTACAACGCCATCTCCATCGAGGAGAAGCCGGAGCATCCAAAGTCGAACTATGCGGTCACGGGCCTGTATTTCTACGATGCGCGCGTGTGCGAGCTGGCCAAGCAAGTGAAGCCTTCTGCGCGCGGCGAGCTTGAGATCACCACGCTCAACCAGATGTATCTGGAAGACGGCAGTTTGAACGTGGTAACGCTCGGGCGCGGGTATGCATGGTTGGATACGGGCACCATGGAGTCGCTGTTCGAGGCAAGCGAATTCGTGCGGGTGATCGAGCGCAGCCAGGGGCTGCCGGTGGCCATGATCGAAGAGATCGCCTACGAAAACGGCTGGATCACCCTAGACGAGTTGCGCACCGCGGCGCAGCGCTGCGGCAAAAGCGTATATGGCCAATACTTGATGAAGATCGTTGAAGGGCGCGTTCTGCCGCATAAGGAGCGTGCCTGATGCGCATCTTAGTGACGGGCGCCTCTGGTCAATTGGGGTGCGAGCTGCGCCATTGTCTTGAGACCATGCAGGCCGAGATCGGTCCCATCCCCGAGGAATACCGCGACGCTGCCGTCGTCTACACCGATACGCCTGACCTTGACATCACGAACGGCGATGCGGTCGATGAGGCGGTGCGCCTCGGCCGCTATGATCTGGTCATCAATTGCGCCGCGATGACGAACGTGGATGGCTGCGAAGCAAATGAGAGCATGGCGCGTCTAGTGAACGCCATCGGCGCGTGGAACCTAGCGCGCGCCACCAAGGAGAACGGCATTCCCCTTGTGCACGTTTCCACCGACTACGTCTTCCCGGGAAATGAGCCAGGCGAGCGCGCGGAGAGCGATCCGGTGAGCCCCTTGAGCGCTTATGGGCGCAGCAAGCTTGAGGGCGAGAAGCTCGTGGCGAATGCCAACAACCGGCATTTCATCGTGCGTACCGCATGGCTCTATGGCTATGTGGGCAAGAACTTCGTGAAGACGATGATGCGGCTGGGGGAGTCGCATGACGAGGTCACGGTGGTGGACGATCAGTTGGGCAACCCGACCTCTGCGAACGATCTAGCGTACGAGATACTGAAGCTGGCGTTGACGCACGATTACGGCGTGTACCACTGCACGAACGAGGGTACCTGCAGCTGGGCTGATTTCGCTGAGGCCATCATGGTGGGTGCGGGGTTGGATTGCAAGGTCGTTCGTTGCACGAGCGAGGAATACAAGCAGGCGCACCCGGAAAGCGCTGATCGCCCGCATTTCTCGTCGCTCAAGAATCAGCATCTGGAACAGGCTATCGGCAATGAGATGCGCTCGTGGCAGGACGCGCTCCAAAGCTATTTCGATCAGAGGGAAGAGAGGAACTCCGATGTCTGAGAGGTCGTGTGAGCCGAAGCGGATCATCGTGACCGGTGGTGCGGGATTCATCGGGAGCAACTTCGTGCACTGGGTGGTGGAGAATCAGCCCGGCGTGCATGTGACCGTTTTGGATGCGCTCACCTATGCGGGCAATCGCGCGAATTTGGATGGCATTTCGGCTGACCGCATGACGTTCGTGCACGGGGATATCTGCGATGCAACTCTGGTGGACCAGCTGATGACTGACGCAGATGCTGTCGTTCATTTCGCGGCGGAATCGCACAACGATAACTCCATCACCGATCCGGCGCCGTTCGTGCGGACGAATGTGGAGGGCACCTTCACCTTGCTTGAGGCGGCGCGGAAGCACGGCACGCGCTTTCACCACATCTCGACCGATGAAGTCTACGGCGATTTGGCGCTGGATGACCCGGCGCGTTTCACGGAAGAGACGCCATATTGTCCCAGTAGCCCGTACAGTTCCAGCAAAGCGTCGTCAGACATGTTGGTGCGCGCGTGGCATCGTACCTACGGCGTGGATGCTACCATCTCGAATTGCTCGAACAATTACGGGCCGCGCCAGCATATTGAGAAGTTCATTCCGCGACAGATCACCAACATCCTGAGCAGCAATCGCCCGAAGCTCTACGGCGATGGTCTGAACGTGCGCGATTGGATCCACACGGAGGACCATTCGAGTGCAGTGTGGGAGATCCTGACGCGTGGGCGCTCGGGCGAGACATATCTGATCGGTGCGGATGGGGAACGCAATAACATCGACGTGCTGCGTGCGATTCTGGAGGCCATGGGCAAAAGCGCTGACGATTTCGACTGGGTGCGCGATCGCCCGGGGCACGACCGCCGCTATGCGATCGATTCTGCGAAGCTGCGCCGCGAACTCGGTTGGCAGCCCAAGCGCACCGATTTCGCGCAGGGATTGGCTGAGACTATTCAGTGGTATACCGATAATCCGAAATGGTGGCGGGGTGCCAAGGAAGCGGTTGAGGCCAAGTACGCAGCGCAAGGCCAGTAGGAGCGGGGCGGCATTGCGAGAGCGCTCTGTGATCCTGAGAGCCGCCTTGAAAGCGACACGGGCGCTCCTGATACACAAGTGCAAAGATAGCTAAGCAAGAGAGGGAAATGATGGCGACAGGTGACCAGGTCATATCTGGCAACTTCACGTTCATAGAGACCTCCATCGAAGGCGTTGTGATCGTGGATGTAAAGAGCTATGGCGACGATCGCGGGTACTTCATGGAAACCTACAAGCGCCCTGATTTCGTTGTGGGTGGCATCGTCTGCGATTTCGTGCAAGACAATCAGTCGTTCTCAACGCGCGGCGTGCTGCGCGGTCTGCATTATCAGATTGAGCATCCACAGTCGAAGCTGGTGCGCGTGATCGAAGGCACCGTATTCGATGTGGCGGTGGACCTTCGCCCGAGCAGCCCCACGTATGGGAAGTGGGAAGGTGTCATCCTCTCCGCCGAGAACCGTCGTCAGTTCTTCATTCCGCGCGGGTTCGCGCATGGGTTTCTTGTGCTCAGCGATACGGCCACCTTCTGTTACAAGTGTGATGATGTGTATCACCCCAACGACGAGGGCGGTCTTATGTGGAATGACCCAGCCATCGGCATCGAATGGCCTGCCTTGGAGGGTGATGCGGCGTTCGACTCCGCACAGGTGCTTTTGAGCGAGAAGGACACGAAGCACCCTTCGTTATCATCTCTGCGTTAGACGCGATTGTTCAAAGCTTTTGGCTGGGATATTGTGAAAGAGAGCATGATGCTCTCTTTCACAATTAGCGTTTGTAGACTTCACTACGATGGCCAATCTCAATGGCAAGGATTATCAACGCACCATCATCAATATCGCAGAGAACGCGATAGTTGCCTATGCGATATCTCCATATGCCCGACTTGTCGCCTTTAAGCGATTTGCCATATGCGCGAGGGTCGGAACAGCCATCGAGGTGCTTGATAAGCCAGGAGACGATCACTTTGCGCACGCTTGGATTGAGCTTAGAGAGCTGCTTATCTGCTCTTTTCGAGAATCTAAGTTGCCATGTCATAAGTACTTCTTTGCGACATCCTCTGCGGAAAGCGATACAGGATCTGCATCGAATTCAGCCTTGGCTTCGTACCAAGTGCGGAGGTCTAGCTCGTCTTCGATCTTCTCCAAGACGGAATCGCGGATGAATTCCGATATGCTCATTCCAAATGTTTGGGCATAGTCGGATACGAGTTGTTTTTCTGCGGCATCTAGCCTGATCGTCATCGTTGTTGAAGCCATCACTCCTCCTCTATTGTGTAAGACATTGTAACACAGTAAGAGGAAAGAGACGTTGGAGAAACTTGAGCAAGCAAGGAGAATTGCAACTAATGAAGCAGGCTTCCCGGGCTATTGCTAGCCAAGGTCGCCTGCTCCACAAGCGGGCAATTAGATGCTATCCATGCGCAGGGCTTCCACCACGTTATCAGCGCGGCAGCGGTGCATGCTGGAGGCTCCTAATAGCTCGATATTAAGCAACAGGAAAAGTGACACCGTAATCTTCCGCCATTACCTGCGCTGCAAGGTCTCGCACGGTAGCATCTGCGTCTGATACCGACCAAAGAGAACTCGTTATATTTCTTTTCGGAATAGTACCGTATGTATTGGTAGACGAGAGGGCGATCCCGTCCTCACCTTCTATGAAAACGAAATGCTGTTGCTGGTTGTTGTGGTCGAAAAATTCGATCGTTATTTCATGTTTCCTTGAGAGCATGTCGGCATCAATGCCTTTGGTTCTGAGGTAGTTGTTAAGAGACAGGTACGTTTTATCTCTATCGAAGCCATTGTATTCCTGTTGAAATAGTATCGAGGAATTTTGAGAGTCAAGCTGTACTGTATCGCTATTCAGCTGGACGGGGAGCAATAAGCCCACTTCGCAGTTCTCCCCCTCATATGGGAAATGGTAGACCTCTCGCACGTCCAAGGAGACATAGGTAGCCATCCCCTTAGCGTTTGAGACTTCGTAAAACTTCGATCCGTTTTCTTCAAATGTGGAGACAGTGAGCTGCGGTGCAGTTTCTCGATTGGCGATATCCATCTGGTTTTGCGCAATGTTGGTTGACCAATAGGAGATAAAGAGGGATGCGAGTACTCCTAGAAAAAGGTAGGCGATGGATTTATAGAGCATGCGCCGTGCTTCAATCCATTTTCCAAGCGGGAAAATCATAGCTTTTGGAAGTACAGTGATAATGCAAAGCAGTGCGATACCCGCATAAATGACTTCTCCCGCGAGAAAATGACTCGAGATGATCGGATTGTCTTGTTTGAACAAAATGAATCCAAATGCAAATAAGGCAAATATAGTGCAGATTACTGGAATGAGGTGTTTGATTTGCCGTGTTTTGGGTGTGCTTGAGTATTTGGGTGATGATGCAGATTGCCGAAACTCTTCATTTGATTGATCGGCAGCGGGCATTTCGTATTCCTTTCTACTAGAATGTTGGCGCATCCCAAAAATCAGTATATGAGATACTTATTATGAAATAGAGTATAATACTCTCAATCATAATTCATATTATTGAGAGTTGGTATGAAATGAAACGCTTCGTGGATCGAAAAGGAGACCTTGCGACCTTAGAGGAGCAATTCGCATCCGAAGAGGCATCTCTTGTCGTGCTGTATGGACGCCGGCGCGTTGGGAAAACGGCGCTGATAACGAAGTTTCTTCAGAATAAGAAAGGCGTTTATTTCCTCGCCACCGAAGAATCGGAGGAACAGAATCGTCTCGCCTTTCAAAGACAGGTTGCGGCTGTAACGGGCGATACGCTGCTTACGAACGCATCCATTGATAGTTGGGAGCCGCTGTTCGATCGGCTTACGCAAGGACCGGAGCGCATCGTCCTCGCTCTTGATGAGTTTCAATATCTTGGTAAAGCTAACGTCGCGTTTCCCTCAGTATTCCAACATATCTGGGATACGCTGCTTTCAAAACGCAATGTCATGGTCATCCTATGCGGGTCGCTTATCTCTCTCATGGTCAGCCAAACCCTTGCCTACGATAGCCCGCTGTATGGGCGCCGCACCGCCCAGATACGTATGGTGCAGATACCTTTCAAGTATTATGCAGATTTTTTCGATCATTCACTCTCGCGCCGGTCACTTGTCGGCCGCTACAGTGTAACGGGAGGCGTTCCAAAGTACATCGAAAGATTCGCAGACAGAAAAGAGATCTTTCGTGCCATTGAAGATAATGTACTCAGTCGCAACAGCTTCCTCTTTGATGAGCCGAACTTTCTGTTGTCGAAAGAAGTAGGCGAGGTGGGAAGTTACTTTTCCATTATACGAGCCATCGCGGCGGGCAATCGACGATCAGGCGAGATAGCGGCATCGATGAATGTGAAGCAGACGAGTCTGACGAAGTATCTGAAGGTGCTTGAGAGTCTTGACATACTACAGCGTGATGTTCCAGCAACTGAAGCGCATCCAGAGAAGAGCAAGCGCGGGTTCTATCGAATCAAAGATAACTATTTGCGATTTTGGTTCCGTTTCGTCTTTCCGAACTTAGGGTTGCTTGAGACGGGTCATCAAGATGTGGTACTCGAGCAGATTCGGCAGAATTTTATAGACGGACACGTTTCATATGTATATGAGGCTGTTTGTCGAGATCGAATATGGGATCTAGCAGCAGAGGATGAATTCCCATTTATGCCGAGTCGCGTAGGAGCATGGTGGGGCACCCGGGATATCGAGATCGATCTTTTAGCGTTGAATGATGTCGGCGATAGAGTTGCCTTCGGTGAATGTAAATTTTGGAGAAGCCCTGTAGGTGTGAATGTCCTGGATGATCTCGAGGACAAGGCGAGACGCGCGCAGCAATCGAGTGGTTTTGGACCCTACAAAGATGCGGAAGCACTTTTCGTGATCTTCAGCATCAGCGGTTTTACCGAAAGTTTGAAGAAGAAGGCCGCCGAGCGCTCGGATGTGCTTCTCTTTGACTGAGGTGTCTCAGGGCGATCTTGGTGAAAAGAATGCGAGATGCATTGCTCTAGCGAGTGAGGCAGCTTTGATGGCTGCCTCGCCGTGCTCAATGATGTCTCGTAGTTAACCTGATATTGCGCACCTCTAGATGCTATCCATGCGCAGGGCTTCCACCACGTTGTCCGCGCGGCAGCGGTGCATGCCGAATGCCACGGATATGGCCATAGCAGCGGCGGTCATGGCAATCGCCAGCCCCACATAGGCCCACGGCAGATCGAACGCCAGGCCTGATATCGACTGCGTGACCATGCAGAACAGCAGATAGGACACCACCACCGACACGAGCATGCCGGGGATGAGCCCCTTCACGCCGAAGCTGGCGCATTCGTCCACGATCATCGCGCGGAACTGGCGGTTTGAGAGCCCGATCGAGCGCATCACGGCGAACTCGCGCCGCCGCAGGATCAGGCTGTTCGTGATGGTGTTGAACACATTTGCCAGCGCGATCAGCGCCAGTATCACCGTGAACAGCAGGCAGAAGACGTTCACGACGGTTGCCAGCGTCCGGTTGCTGTTCTGCTGGAGCAGATAGTTGTTGAAGCTGAACCAGTCCAGCGCCGTGTCACCGCTGCTCGCCAGCTGGCTTCGCGCCGTCTGCTCAAGCGCCTCAGCCACCGTGCCAGAGTCGTTGCCGGTCACGTTGAATCCGGCGGTAAAGGAGGGGTCGAACGACTCGAATGTTGACGCTCCGGACGCTTCCGCGCTGGCAGCCTGCGCTGACAGCGCCGACAGGGGCATCACGATGCGCAGCAAGCCCGTCTGTCCCACGATGGTGGGCATCTCGTCAGCCAAGGAAACAACATCGATCTCCATGGTCTCCACCTGCACATCTTCCAACGGCACCGGCACCGCCGCTTCGGATCGGGCAACAGAGGCGTCAGATGACGACGAATCGTCCGCCCGTCCACCCTCTGTCGCATCCAGGTCGGCTTCGTTCACCCACGGCACGAACGAGAACGCCGCGCCACTTTGGGCATCAGTGGCGGCATAGTTCATCTCGTAGCTCACCACGGGCACGCTTTGGCCAGAAGCGGTCTGGTAGGTGCCCCCGGTCAACACCCGGATCGCGCCCGGCTTCGCAAGCATCTCCATCAACTCGTAGGTGATGCCATTGTTGCCGTAGACGCTGCCCGTGGCGATCGCGCGCGGATGCTCGGGATCGTAGAAGGAAACCGGGTCGGCACCCACCAGCGCAGCCAGCCCGTTGAAGGTCACATCATCCACGTATTCCACATACCCGACCGCCCCGTAGTCGCCACTGGTCAGCTTGCCGCTGGACGAGACGGCAGAAGAGAGGGCGCGATCGCTTGAGGTGGCGATCGCCGTTCCAGCCATTTGCTCGGGAATGACGATCGGCATGATTTCGCTCAGCAGCCATCCAACGGGCTCGCTATCGGGCACATCGCACAGCGCATCGTAGGCCGCTGAATACACTCGCACCTGGTCGGTCACATTCGTATCGCCACCATCAAGCATGGCGCTCACGCCGATATCGTAGCGGATATCGCTGTCGGCAGCTGCTACCAGCGTGCCCAAGAACGTATTGAGCGAACCCGCGGTCATCAGCAGCACGATGGCCAGCCCGAGTGATACCGCAGCCGTAGTTCCTTTTGCGGCCCCACGCTTGCGGTTGACGCGTGAAAGCGCGCCCCCAATTCCGAAGATGCGGCCGCTTACGCCGCGCCGCTTCCAGAGACGCGCAGGATCGGTGCTCTTAGCCGAGAGCGCCGCGCCCCTCCGAGATGCGCGATTGCCGCCCGCGCCTCGCAGTGCATCAATAGCGCTGCAATGACCAGCGCGCCAAGCGGGTACGAAGATGGAAAGCAGCACGGTAATCAGCGTGAGCGCCGCCGCCAAGGCGATCATCCAACCCTCCGCATGCACGCCGAACGCAATGCCAGCATCGCCGATGACCTCCACGATGGCTGGCCCCAGTATGGCGAAGGTGACCGCGCAGCCACCGATGCCGATCAACAGCCCCAGCGGTATGCCGATGGCAGCCACCAACAGCGCTTCCAGCAGCACCGCGCGCCTCAGCTGACGCTTCGAAGCGCCCACGGACGAGAGCAGCCCGAACTGCCGCGTTCGCTCGGCCACGCTGATGGCGAAAGCGTTGTAGATGAGCGAAACGCATGCCACCACGATCACAGCGGCCAGCACGCTGGCCACGCCGAAGAAGGTGTTCCATACGGCACCCTCACCGCGTACGCCCAGGTAGCGTAACATGGCGGTATGGTATTGGAGGCTTGCTCCAGGAAAGATCGCCTCGGCACGTTGCTCCACGTCCGTGGTGCTCTCGATGCCACCCATGCTGATATAAGCGCGTGCGGCTCCTTGAGCTTGCGAGGCCTCGGCGGTGATGGCCGCCAGCCCCACCCCGAACGATGCTGTGTAGGCCGCGCGGTCGTAAAAGCCCACGATGGTGAAGGTGCGCTCGGCGGTATCAACCAACTCTTCGTTGAATATGCCACCGTCTTGCGCGGCATCCAGATAGCCCGTGGACGAATCAAGCAGATCGCCGTCTGCCAGCGTTGCGATGGCTGCTCCATCGGGATCGAGAGTGGCGACTCCGGCGTCACCGGCTGCGGCTTTCTCCGCGTCCACAAGTACCGCCTTGCGCTGCCCGACGGGTATGGTGATGGTATCGCCAAGCGCGTGGTCGCCTCGCTCGCGCCAGGTGCTCGCAAGTATGATCTCGTCGCCATTCTGCGGCATGCGCCCCTCAGACGCCTCCATCGCGCAGAGGCGCTGAATATCTCCCGCCACGCTTACGATGGGCAGGTAGGAACCATAAATATCCTGCTCAGCGGCTGTCAGCTGTCCGAATCCCACGTCCTGCATCAGGGCCCAACCGGTCACCTCGCCCGCTTCCAGCGCATCACGCGCTTCCGCTTCTAGCGCCGCAGCATCATCTGATTGCGCCTCAGCCATCCAGTTCCCCGAGATGATGGCTTCTGCCTGATAGAGATAATTGGTGAGGCTGGTGAAGGTGGTCAGCACCGCGGTCAGCAATGCTGCCGCCAGCGCCACACCTGCGATGGTCACGATGGTGCGCACCCGGTTCGCGCGCAGCGACTTGATGGTGAACCGGCCCATGGCATTCATCGGCGGATCCTCTCGTCGCGTACGATGCGGCCATCCTCTATGGCGATCATGCGGTCGGCTGTCAGCGCGATCTCTTCATCGTGGGTGATCACGATCATGGTCTGACCCATCTCTCGGTTCGAATCGCGCAACAACTGCATGATCTCGCAGCTGTTCTTCGTATCTAGATTGCCGGTGGGCTCGTCAGCCAGTACCACTGAAGGTGCGTTCATGAGCGCGCGTCCGATGGCAACGCGCTGCTGCTGGCCGCCTGAGAGCTGACTGGGCAGATGCCCCTCGCGTCCGCGCAACCCGAGTTTGCTGAGCAGCACGCTCAGCCGTTGCACGTTCACTTCGCGCCCATCAAGCGCCACGGGTAGCGTCATGTTCTCCACCACATTGAGCACTGGCACCAGGTTGTAGAACTGATAGACCAGCCCCACCTCGCGCCGACGAAAAACGGCAAGCTGCTCGTCGGTAGAACTGTACACGTCCACGCCGTTCATGAGCACGCTGCCCGACGTGGGCTTGTCCACGCCGCCGATCAGGTGAAGCAGGGTTGATTTGCCCGAGCCCGACGACCCCACGATCGCCACGAACTCACCCTCTGCCACCGAGAAGGACACATCATCGAGCGCGCGCGTGGCGGCCTCGCCTTCTCCGTAGACCTTGGTCAGATGGCTGACGGTCAGTATGTCCATATCATCTGCCTTTCTCTGCGTGCCTCCATCATAGCTATGAGCATACGGCGCGCACCTTGCTACGCTGTGACGGGCTCATTACAGAATAGTCATCTTGATGAGGGATGCGAGAAAGGGATGGCTCGGCACTTCGGAGGATCTGTCTGAACACCTTCTAGAATCGCGCGAAGCGCGTTGGTGAATGCATGAAGGAGCGCAGCGCACGAGCGAAGCGAGCAGCGGAGCGGCAGTATCCTCCGAAGTGCCGAGCCATCCCTTTGTCCTCTGATCATACGACCAGTTTTGGGAAGGCGATCTGGAATTGGGCGCCTCCCTCTGGGGCGTTCGCGGCGCGCAGCGTGCCCCCTTGCACGGAAATGAGCGCCTGCGCGAGCGCCAGCCCGATGCCGAACCCTTCGGGCGCCGGTGTCTCTGCGGTGGCAGTTCCGCGGTAGAAGCGGTCGAAGATGTGCGGCAGATCGTCTGCGGCGATGCCTGGACCGGTGTCGGTGATGGTGAAGGTGGTGGCAAGGGCGTTCTCGGCGGCGCGTATGGTCACGCTGCCACCAGCAGGGGTGTGCTCCATGCAGTTCTTCAGGATGTTCTCCAGCGCTTCGGCGGTCCACATCTCATCGCCCATGAACGTAGCCGCATCGTCGGACTCGATGCGCAGCCGCACGTCGTGCAGATCGAAGGCGGCTTCCAGCGGCGCCGCTGCGCGCTCTATCATCGCACGCGCGCTCACCGGTGCGGTTTGCGCCCGAATGGCGCCCGCGTCCACCTTCGCGATCTTGAGTAGCGTGGTCACCAGCCATGCGATGCGTTCAAGAAGCTCTTCGATCTCGCGCATGGCGCGCTTGCGTTCAAGGGGGTCGTCCATTCGCTCGATCGCGGGCAGCATCAACTCCACCGCGGTCAGCGGCGTGCGAATTTGATGCGACACGTCGGCCAGCGAATCGGCCAGCGCATTGCGCTCCTGTTGAAGCTGGTCGGCCATGCGCGAGAGCCGCGCCACCATCTTCTCAACCTCGTTGGTCAAAACGGCCAGGTCGCCTTCGCGGCATTTCTCGAACGCGACAGCGCGCCCGCTGTGCAGCACTTCGTCTATGCGGGCTGACAGGCGGCGCACGGCGGCATGGCGCCAGAGCGCAACCGAGAGGAACAGAATGATCGCTATGCCCGCGCACAGGCCGCACCAGGGTTTCGCTTCTGCGGGCGCAGCGAAGACGATGATGGTCATGGCCGCTGCGAGCAGGAGGGTCTGGCGAACGACGGCAGCATACGATCCCATCAGGGTCGCCTTCCTGATTCCGCGAATGGCGTTCCTGCCGGGCGCGCCTCATCCACTGCTGCGAACCGCGTTCCCATCAAGCGTCCACCTTGTAGCCCATGCCGCGCACGGTCAGGATGATCTGCGGGTCAGATGGGTCGGTCTCCACCTTCTCGCGTAGGCGCTTGATGTAGACGTTGATGGCGTTGTCGGAGACGTATTCGCCCGCGCTGTCCCAGATGGCGTCCTTGAGGTTCTCGCGCGTGACCAGTTTGCCCTTGCTTTGGAGGAAGTAGAGCAAAAGCCGGTATTCGAGCGCCGAGAGGAACACCTCGCGCCCCGCCTTCGTCACCTGCGCAGAGGTCGCGTCAAGGCAGAGGTCCCCGGCGATCAGGGTGCGCTCCACGGGGTTCGCCTGACGCAGCGCCGCGCGAATGCGAGAGACCAGCTCGCGTGCGCGGAACGGTTTGGGAATGTAGTCCACTGCGCCCATGTCCAGCCCCGCTACGGTTGAGTATTCGTCGTCAGAGGCGGTCAAGAAGATGATCGGCATGCCCGGCGCTACCTTGCGCGCAGCGGCGCACACGGCAAACCCGTTGCCTTCGGCAAGCGTCACATCCAAGAGGGCGATGTCGAAGCGCTGCGCGGTCAGCTGATCGAGCGCACCGGTCTGGGTGCTTGCGGTGGACACATCAAAGCCCTCGGTGCGGAGCAATTCGCTGAGCGCCTTCACGATGGCACCGTCGTCTTCCACCAACAATACGCGCATGATCGCCTCCTTCGCCTGCGACCTCTAGGGTATCATCTCTGCCGATGTTTATCCTACTGAGCGGCGTTGCTCAGGATGTTGGGTGAAGCTACCTGCGGGCAGCAGACCGGTGCTTCCCGAACGTGCACCCCACGACCGCCCCGATCACGCCGCCTACGATCGCGAACGGCAACCACGCGAACCCATAGCTGAACAACGGAAGCGCCTCAACCCATGCGCACGCGCCGACCGCGGAATGGAGGGCAAGGGGAATGCTTGCCACGAACGCACCCAAAGCGGCCCCGCGATAGAGCATGTTCGAGTGGATGTGCCGCGCGAAGAGGATGAGCACCATGGTGGTCATGAAGGGCGGGCACACTAGCACGAGGATGGGCGAAGCCAGGCTGATGATGAGGTCAAGCCCCAGATTGCAGATGAGCACGCCTGCGATCGTGCAGATGATGACGCCCGCAGGGTAGCTGATGCGGTCGTGGGTAAGGTGCTGAAAATACGCAGCCGTGGAACCGATGAGCCCAATGGCGGTGGTCAGGCACGCCAGTGCCACCACCACGCCCAAAATGCCAACCCCGACGCTTCCCATGAGCATTTCGGTGATGCCCACGATCAATTCGGCCTGCGTGACATCGGGCGGGAAGGCGCTGGCGCTGGTAGCCCCCAGATAGGTGAGACCGCCATAGATGAGCGTCAGCAGGGTAGCGGCAATGATGCTGGCAATGGTGAGGATGCGCAGCTTCACGGTGCGCTCGGTGAAACCGGCCGATTTCAGGGTGTCTTGCAGCACGATGGAATAGCCGATCACGCACAGGACGTCCATGGCTTGATATCCGGCAAGGATGCCATCTTGGGCTACATGGTGCGAGAGGGGCTGACCGACCTGCCCGATGGGACCGATGATGCCCGCCATGATGAGCGCTACGATGCCCAGCACGAGCAGCGGCGTGAGCACCTTGCCGATGATGTCGACCACCTTCGATTTGCGAATGGTCAAAAGCAGCACCACTGCGAAGAACGCGAGCGAGAACGGCAGTAGTCCCACATCGCCGAAGTTCGGCACGAGCGACATCTCGTAGGTGGTGGCCGCGGTGCGCGGCATGGCGATGAGCACCCCGGTGCACAGGATCGCCGCGGTGTTCAGCACCACGGCAGGCACCTTGCCGATCGTGCGGCCGAACGCCACTTCGCCGCCGCCCGCCGCGTTGAGCGCGTAGATGCCCAAGCACGCCAGCACCACGTCGATCAGCACGAAGAAGGCCAGGCCCACCGGCCATAGGTTACCGCTCTCCATGCCAAGATACGGCGGGAAGATGAGGTTGCCAGCGCCGAAGAACATGGCGAACAAGGCGAAGCCGGTTACGACCGCTTCTTTCTTCATGCGCTGTCTCCCTCCTTCGTGCGCTATCACCCGCTTCTCATTATGGGCGCGCGTTCGGGATTCAGCGGCGATGCTGCATGTGCGGTGCGCAGTTGCAACCCTTTAGTAAGAGAACCGATGCCTAGAGGGCGTCGATCAGCTTCGCGGTACCAACACCAACGGCAATGCCGAGCACAGCGCCAGCCAGCACGTCGGTGGGGTAGTGCACGTACAGGTACAAGCGCGAAACGGCGATGAGCACAGCCAGCACGGCGCAGGGAATGGTGAGCCCCCGCGGCATGCGCTCGGCCACCAGCACGGCTACCGCAGCACATGCCGCCGCGGTATGCCCCGAGGGAAACGACGAGCCGAACGGCCGCGCAATAAGCAGGTGCATGCTCGGATTCACGTCGCAGGGGCGCGGTCGCATGACCACCTCGCCAATGATGAGCTTCCCGATGACGCCCGCGGCCACCACAGCCACGATCACCGCCACGCCGACACGTCGCTGCTTCGGCAAGCAAGCCAGCACCACGCCGAGCACAAGCCAAACGGCCCCCAGGTTGCCCAGCAACGTGATGGGCACCATGATGCCATCCAGCCACGGCGCACGCAGCGTTGCCTGCAGGGCGTCAAGCAGCATCATTTCGTCCACAGAAGTACCTCGTTTCCGTCTGGTGGCTTGCCGGGAAGCGCACTCTGGTATGAGAATGGTATCCGAAACGCAACCAGGTTGCTGCGCAACAGCCAACAGAGCCAACAACACAAGGAGCAGGGGCATGACAAGGAGCGGAGGCATGGCGAATACCGCGAACGCGTTCGAAGAGGCACGCGCCATCGAAGTGCGCGGCGCGCGCGTGCATAACCTGCGTGACGTGAACGTGGATGTGCCGCTGCATTGCCTGGTGGGCATCGCGGGCGTGTCGGGCTCGGGCAAGAGCTCGTTGGCGTTAGGGGTGCTGTATGCGGAAGGGTCGCGGCGCTATTTGGAGGCGCTGTCCACCTACACCCGCCGCCGCATCGGCCAGACCACGCGCGCCCAGGTGGACGAAGTGCTGCATGTGCCCGCCGCCATCGCGCTGCGCCAACGCCCGGGCGTGCCTGACGTGCACTCTACGTTCGGCACGGCCACAGAGCTTCTGAACCACCTGCGCTTGGCCTTTTCGCGCTTGGGCAGCCACGCATGCCCGAACGGCCACCAGGTGCCACCCAGCCTCAACGTGGCAGCAGAGCGCCCGCTCACCTGCCCGGTGTGCGGCGTTGAGTTCTATGGCCCGGGCGCTGAGGACCTTGCGTTCAACAGCCGCGGCGCGTGCGCAACATGCGGCGGCACCGGCATCGTGCGCACGGTCGATGAATCAACGCTGATTCCTGACCCAACGCTGACGCTTGACGAGGGGGCGGTGGCGCCGTGGCGGCAGCTGATGTGGTCGTTGATGCCGCAGGTGGCCGCCGAGATGGGCGTGCGCACCAATGTGCCCTATCAGGACCTCACCGCGCACGAGCAGGACATCGTGCTGCATGGACCTATGGAGAAGAAGCACATCCTGTACGTGCCGAAGAACAGATCGAGCGCCACTGAGCTCGACTTCACCTACTACAGCGCGGTGAATACGGTGGAAAACGCGCTGGCGAAGGTGAAGGACGACAAGGGTCTCGCGCGCGTGTCGAAATTTCTGAAAGAGGGCATCTGCCCCGACTGTCATGGTACGCGTCTGTCGGCGAAAGCCCGGTCAAGCCTGCTCGGCGGTATGGATCTGGGTGCGGCAACCGCACTGACGCTGGACGGTCTGCGCGATTGGTTGCCCGGGCTTCCCGCAGAGTTGCCGCAGGAAATGCAGGCTATGGCAGAGGCCATCATCGCGGAGACCAGCGAACCCATCTGCCGTCTTGAACAGCTGGGTCTGGGATATCTTTCGCTCGATCGCGCCAGCGCCACGCTCTCTAACGGCGAGCGTCAGCGGGTACAGTTGGCGCGGGCGGTGCGCAGTCGCACCACCGGCGTGCTCTACGTGCTGGACGAGCCTTCCATCGGGCTGCATCCGCTCGATGTGAAGCTGCTGCTGGGCGTGCTCCAGCGCCTGATCGACCATGGAGCTACGGTTATCGTGATCGAGCACGACCTTGACGTCATGGCTAACGCGGATTATCTGGTGGATATGGGGCCGGGCGGCGGCGAGGCGGGCGGGCGCGTGGTGGCTACGGGCACCCCGGAGGCCCTTACGACTTGCGCAAAGAGCGTAACGGGTCGGTATTTGAAGGAAGCCTTGCAGAGTTCATAGTGCGCAGCGCATCAGAGCAGGTCCGGGATGTATTATGTGTGAACACGATAGCACCGACGAACAACGCCGAGAAGCGGCGTGAAGGGAAGCGAATGGATACCAACGAACTGGCAGGCACTGATATCACGCCGCGCAAGAAGGTGTTTCGCAACTTAGCACCAGCCGATCTGATAGAGCATGCGCTGGCACGCGGTGAAGGCGCGCTGTCGGAAACGGGCGCGCTGGTGGTTCACACCGGCAGCCGCACCGGGCGCTCGGCGAAGGACAAGTTCATCGTAGATGTGCCAGAGGTGCATGACGATATCGCCTGGGGCGAGGTGAATCGGCCCGTATCGCAGGAAACGTTCGATGCGCTCTGGGCGCGCGTGGCCGAGCACCTCTCGAATCAGGACGTGTACGTGTTCGATGGCTACGCGGGGGTCGGGCCCGATCACGCGAAGCGCTTCCGCATCGCAGGCGAGTTGGCCAGCCAGGCGCTGTTCGCCAACCAGCTGCTGCGCCGTCCGAGCGCCAGCATGCTCGCAAGCTTCGTGCCCGACTACACGCTGTTGGTAGCGCCCAGCTTCCAATGCGACCCCGACCGCGACGGCACGGCAAGCGAGGCGGCGGTCATGATCGACTACGTCAACCGCCGCGTGGTCATCGCAGGCACGCGCTACGCGGGCGAGATCAAGAAGACGGTCTTCTCCATCATGAACTACGTGCTGCCGTTTTCAGGCGTGCTGCCCATGCATTGCTCGGCGAACATGGGCGAAGATGGCTCCACCGCGGTGTTCTTCGGGCTGTCGGGCACCGGCAAGACCACGCTGTCCACCGACCCGAAGCGCCGCTTGATCGGCGACGACGAGCACGGATGGGCCGACGACATGGTCTTCAATTTCGAGGGCGGCTGCTATGCGAAGTGCATCGACCTCTCCGAACAGCACGAACCCGACATCTTCGGCGCAGTGCGGTTCGGTGCGCTGGTGGAGAACGTGGTCATGAACGAGGCCACGCGTCAGCTTGACTACAGCGACCGCACCATCACCGAGAACACGCGCGTGGGCTACCCGCTGGGGCACATTGCCAACATTCAGCCTGATGGGCGCGGGCGCGTGCCCAGCACGGTCATCTTCCTGACCGCTGACGCGTTCGGGGTACTGCCACCCATTGCGAAACTGGATCTTGACCAGGCCATGTACTACTTCCTGAGCGGGTACACCTCGAAGGTGGCAGGCACCGAGGTGGGCGTCAGCGAGCCGGTCCCCACGTTTTCCACCTGCTTCGGCGAGCCTTTTCTGCCGCTCGATCCGGTGCGCTACGCGCTGATGCTGAAAGAGAAGGTGCAGAAGGCGCGCGCCGATGTGTATCTGGTGAACTCGGGCTGGAACGGCCGTGGGGAGCGCATGCCCCTCAAGTACACGCGTGCCATGGTGAACGCGGCGCTCGCAGGGCAGCTTGACGATGTGGACTATGCGCGCGATGCGCATTTCGGGTTCATGGTGCCGCAGAGCTGCCCGGGCTGCCCAGCGTACATGCTCGATCCGGCAGCTTCATGGGGCGACCGAGCAGCCTATGATGCTCAGGCCGAGAAGCTCGCTGGCATGTTCGCACGCAACTTCGCTGAGAAGTACGCCCACGTACCCCAGGAGATTCGCCAAGCCGGTCCGGGGGAGTAGCGGGAAGTAGCGGGAAGTAGCGCCCCCAAGGGGGTCGCGAATGGGAAGAGCTCTTTCAGAGAGCTTCCCTCATAGAAGAGAGTCCCGTGCAAGAACATGCAAGAACGCCCGCCGCATCTCGAGGACGCGACGGGCGCTTTCAGAGCATCGCTTGTGCGTGCACGATCGCGCACGCACGCGACACCTACCTTATTTCGTGGCGTACACCACGCCTGTGCGGCTGCCTTCGTATTCCGGCAGCTCGAAGGTATGGCAGTGCTTTTCCTTGCACCGCGCCAGGTTCTGGCTGAAACGGCTGTCCGGGTCGGCATCGTCACCGAACGCCAGCGCCTCGGTGGGGCACTCGTACTCGCACATGGGCATCAGGCCCTCAGCCAGACGCTCGGCGCACCACGTGCACGACGTCTGATAGATGGGCTGCCAGCTCATGCGCAGGTTCGGATAGACTCCCTGCGGCCGGTCAATGCCCGCGCCCGATCCGTTCGTGCGCACGGTCACGCGGTAGTCGTCATCGGGCAGATCGTGGCACATCTTGCAGGCCATAGCGCACGTCCAGCATCCGATGCAGCGCTCCATATCAACAAGCATCTTGTATGCCATGGCTCAAGCCACCTTCCCTTCGTCGAACTTGCGAATGTTGCAATAGGAATCCCAGTAGCAGTCGGTGGAGCCAACGAGGGCCGCCATGAACTCCACGAAGGGATTCGGATGATGTCCGTGGGTGACCCAGTCGTTCCACCAGGTGTTCTGCACCGGGCCGGTCGATTGCATGTTCGGGCATTCGTGCACCATCTCGGCGTAGGTGCCCTCTTCAAACTGGCGGCGGCGCCAGCCGAACCATACGTGCACGGTGCCCGCTGGCACGCATTCGTCCACCTCAAGGCGCGTGACCACGTGCCCCTTGTCGTTGTAGACCTCAACCTTGTCGCCGTCGATCAGACCCATCTTCGCCGCGTCGGCCGGATTCAGGCGCGTGGCTGGCGTGCCACCCGACAGCTTCACGTTGATGGGATCATCGGTGAAGCTGGATTGCATGAAGAAGCGCTGACGCCCCGTGAACAGCTGGAAGGGGTATTTGGCCTGCGTACCGATGCAGCCCACCGGCAGCGGATGGGTCACGGCCAAACCATGCCCCAGCAGCCGTTCGGCATAGATCTCAATGCGCCCGGTGGCGTTCTCCATGACCTCGAGGGGGTTCAGGTAGCCGTCGTACTTCGGCTCGGGCGGCGCCATGGTGCGAATCATCTTCTCGGCTTTTAGGCGCTCGTAGGTGATGGGCGGCTGCACGCCTGCGATCAGCGGGAAATCGGTTTCCAGGCGCTTCTGTATCCACTCGGGACCGGTCTTGTCGAAGAACTCGCCCAGGCCGGTGCGCTTGGCCAGTTCGGTGTAGAAGAACACGGGGTCGCGGCATTCCTCAGGCGGATCGATGGCTGGTTCTTGCAGGATAACATGGTTGTAGCACGCGCCCGCAATGAGGTCTTCGCGCTCGAACGACATGCAGTCGGGCAGCACGTAGTCGGCCACCTCGCCGGTGTCGGTCATCCATACGTCGAAGTCCACCACCAGTTCCATCTTGTCGAAGATATCAAGCCAACGCTGGCGCGTGGGTTGCTGATGCACCGGGTTGCCCTGCCCCACGATCAGCGCCTTGTACGGGCTCTCGGGGCTTTGGGCCAGCTCGAACCACTCAGCCATGCGCACCGGCTTCGACTTCACCGAGGTGATATCGCCCTCCACGGGCAGCAGCATGGCAAGGTCGTTGAACACCACTGGCCAGCTTTGCAGCTGAAGCGCTTCGATCACGCCCGAGCCAGGGGTGCCCTGACGCCCGGTCAGAATGCCCAGCAGATGCAGGATGCGATACGTCTCGTTCGAGTTCTCGTAGCGCAGGCCGTATCCGCTCAAGACGAACGCATGCGGAGCGCGCGCGAAATCATCGGCCAGCTTCTCGATCTGCGCGACGCTGAGCCCGACCGTGTCGGCAACGGCTTCGGCAGACCACTTGGCCGCCTCTTCGGCCACCTTGGAAAGCGCCGTCTTGCACTTCACGCCGCCCACCTCGTACTCGCCGAACAAGGCGATCTCGGTGCTGGGCAGCTCACCTCGGGCGCGCGCCACGAAGCCCGGCGCATCGGCAGCGTTGTCCCACACAGCGAAGTTGCCAGCCTCGTCGCGATACATCATGCCGGTGTCCTCGCGCACCAAGTACGGCGCAGCGGTGCGCATCAGCAGATAGCCGTCGTCTTGCAAGCCGTTTTTCAGGGTGTAGTCGATCATGGCCATGGCCAGATGCCCGTCGCTGCCCGGCTTCACGCCCACGAACTCGTCGGCGAACCCGGCGGTGCCGTCGAAGATGAGCCCGATGTCGACGATGCGCGCCCCGCGCTCACGTGCGCGCACCAGGTTTTGCGCGCAGCGAATCTGGTTCTCAATGGGGTTGCAGCCCCACACGTAAATGAGGTCGGTGTCGGCCTGGCTCAAGATGCGCGGGTCCACCAGCACGTGATTCGCCGTGGTGCCGCAGCTGTAGAACTCGGCGTACCAGGGGCCATTGTCAAGCCCGATGGAGCCCATCATGTTCGTCATGCCGAAACAGTTGGCGTAGCGCGAGGGCATCATCTGGTTGAAGCCGTAGGCAGGCGGGCAGCCCGCCGCCAAATTCCACATGCACACCGATTCAGGCCCATAGGCGTCGCGCAGCTCGTTCAGCTTGGCGGCTATCTCGTCAAGCGCCTGATCCCAACTGATGTGCTCCCATTGGCCGCTGCCGCGCGGCCCTACGCGTTTGAGCGGATGCGTCAGGCGCTTCGGGTCGTAGGGTTGGCGCCCGGCCAAGCATCCTTTCTGGCAGATGTGACCATCGGGTTTCTCGGGATCGGAGTACTCCACCTTTTCGGTGCGTACGATTCGCCCGTCGGCCACAATGGTCTTGATGGCGCAGTAGTCGTGGTCGCCCCACCCAGGGCATGCGGTGTAGACGAAGGACTCTTCGCTCATGACTCGCCTCCTTGCTCTCTCTTGTTCTCTCTCTTGCTTGCTGTCTGTGCTTTCTTGCTTCTCTTGGAACTCGCGTGCGGTCGGTTTGGTCGAACTGCTTCGCGGGCGCTGCGGCTCGTTCCGCTCTGTGCCCAACGTGGCCGCGTTTTCAAGGCCTACCGGCTCAACTGCGCGCTTTCATGTATACGCCGTGCGCTGCTAGGCGGGAAGGGTGCTTCGCTCACAATTATCTAGATGAACAATATTGATGTTGAACTATATCGGCATTAAAATAAAATCATCGAGAAGAGGGAAGAGGACGCCATGAACACGGTATTTGATGCAGGGTCGGAGTGCGCACCTGCCGCTGCGGCCGTGCACCCGCCGGTCGATCTGCCGGAAACGCTCTATCGTACGCACGTGTTGACGTGCGATCAGCCTGACAAGAGTTTCGCCTTCGACTTCATGAGCGACTACTTGACCATGATGGATGTGCTGGCGAAGTCGATCGCGCACGAACTCGATCGTGTGTGCGGCATCACTCCCTTGCAATACCGCGCCATGGTCCGGCTGCTCGATGTGGACGAAGCGGCCGCGGGTAGCCTCGCGCACGATCTGGGTGTGGGCGCCTCTACCGTTTCCACGGCGGTGTCGAAGCTGGTTTGTCGAGGCCTGCTTGAGCGCAGCGAAAGCCTGAGCGATATGCGCACGGTGCATCTGGCGCTCAGCGACGCGGGGCGTGCGCTCGTGCAGCATGCTGACGCAGCGGTATTCGCTACCATGCAGGAGTACTGGGGCTCGCTCACCTCCGAGCAATTCGATGCCGCATCGCGCAGCTCGATGAATGCCGTTGAGCTCCATTCTCACCCGCGCATCGAAGGCGGGGCGCTGCGTCTTGATACGGCTTTGGTGGATACCGTCATGATCTCGCGCATGCTCACTTCGCGCGCGCTCCAAGCGTACGGGCTGGCCGTGGGCGACTTTCGCGTCATGCTGGCGCTGCGCGTTATGGGTGGCAGCGACACCAGCGCCGCCATCGCGCAATTCCTGTTCCTCAACTCCAGCGATATCACCTCATGCTTGAAGAATCTGGAAGCGCGCGGGTTCATCACGCGCAGCCGCTCCGATGCGAACCGTCGCATTCGCTCGGTGACGCTCACAGATGCGGGGACGGGCGAACTCTCGCGCCTCATGCCGGTGGTCTTCGATGCGCTGCATGAAACGTGCCACAGCGATGACGAGTTGATCCGCATCCATATCTCGGCGGCGCGCGATCTGGTTGCCCGCAAGCGTCAGCGCTCTGAATTCTAGCCCCAGCGCACTGTCTGCCCAAGCGGACTGCTGATCGCTGCCATGCGCCTGTGTGCGCTCTGTGGAGAAATCGGGCCAAATAGATTTTCTTGCGCGTCAGGGGTTGCGCTTTTTGGAAATACGGGTTTATGCTGCCTGCCGTACCAACGGGAAAATAGGAACACGAAGACCAAGCGGAGGGGAAGCCTGGAAACAGGTTCCGCGGTCGGGACAAGGGACAGGTTATGAGCACACTACGTATGCCCAAACGGGTTATATCTTCTATGCTGGCAGCCGTGCTGGCTATCACACTCATTCCAAGCGATGTGTTGCCTGAGGCCTACGCCGCTTCGCCCGAAGCGTCTGCAAGCGCCTCTGATGACGCGCAGGCAAACGCGTCTGCTGCCGATGCCGCCAAGGACACCGACGCATCCTCGCAAAGTAGCGATGCGCAACAGACTTCCTCGGCAAGTGACGAGCAGATGGCACGTCCGGTCGCGGTGACGAATTCAACCGAGCCTCTGAATGCGAACGCTGCCAAATCTGACAAATCTGACGTTGAGCGTGTGCGTGCCACGGTCTCACTGAACTCAGGCGATGCTCAGACGCTCTTCAGCTTCGCAGGCCTTAACTACGCCGCTAACGCTGATGGCAAGACGGCCACGCTCGTCGGTGTTGCGAACACCTCCCTTGAAGGGGACATCACCATTCCCTCTGAGGTCGTCAGCAACGGCATCACCTATGCTGTTACGAACATAAGTTCTACTCTGGAACTGCGGGGGGGGGTTCGCGGCTCAGAGTGATTCTGATGGCTTAGCCACCCAGGAAAGCGCCGCTGACGACACCTCCACCAGCGCTCCCGCGGGTAACGATTCTGCTACAAACGATGATTCTGGCGCATCTGCGTCCATAAACCCCTACGCACTTGAGGTCTACACCGATGCCGAGCGGGCACATGGTGTGACCTCTGTTGCTATTCCGGCAGGTATCACCTCGATCGATCCTGCCTTCTTCCAGTTGTTCCCGAATGCCACCTCAGTGAGCGTGGATCAGAACAACCCCACCTACACCACCTA
>NZ_CALPCC010000010.1 GCF_943192905.1 Adlercreutzia murintestinalis
GCGGCCCCAGAATGGAGAGAGCTTCATATGAGCGGATCGAACGCAACAGGCTGGTTCTAGGATCGTGTGAATAATTGCCCCAGACACACTTTTTGAGACCTAAGCCGCCTTCGTGCCGATATCGGGCGCGAAAAAAACGAGCGCTGCCCGTAGGGGACAGCGCTCGTTTTTTTTTTCTCTGGAGCGGGCGACGGGAATCGAACCCGCGTGGTCAGCTTGGGAAGCTGAAATTCTACCATTGAATCACGCCCGCAGTGGGGAAACATTATACTCTAACCTCCTTAAAACCCTTAGGTATTTCAGCAAATCATCACGAGCGACGCCTAGGCGGCAACTCGAAGGAAGTTCATGTAGCGCGTGCCGATCCCTATGCCCGTGTTGGGCACGTACGCGGCGTAGAGGTCGAGCGTATAGGCGGAGCTCGCATGCCCCATGAGAACGGCCACCGTCTTGATGTTCTCCCCGTTGGCGAGGTTCAAGGTGGCGAAGGTGTGGCGCAGGGCATAGGGGCGCACGCCCTCAAATCCGGCGTCGCTTGCGAACCTTGCCCAGTCGCGGTGCCACGACTGATAGGTCTGGGGAATCATCTCGGGGCCGCAGACGAGCATGCTCATGGAGGGCTTCAGGCCCTGCTCCTTCGCTGCCTCCGACTTGAATTCGATCCATGCCCGCGCGGTATCGGCTGTGTAGTCGTCCACGGGAACCGACCGGCGACCGGCATCTGACTTGGGGTAGTCCTTGATGGTCTTCCCGTCACGGTCGAGCGCGCCCGTGATGCTGATATCGGGCGGTCTTGCGGTTCTCCTCCCAGGCAGCCTGGCGCTCAAGGGCCCACTTCTCGGAGAGCTCAGGCACTTTCAGCAGGCATTCCTCCACGTCCTCCGCCGTCACCTTGCAGATGGGAACCTCACCAATTGAGGCATCGACGTACTGCAGGTAGCGTAGCTCGTTTCCGATGGTGTCTTTGCTGACCGACCCGTTGCTGTGGATCTCTATGTAGCACTCGGCGTAGCTTCCGAGCGGGGTCATGCAGCGCCCGGGCTCGCTTTTCCCGCCGCCTTGGCGCACCTACCCGCGCTCTTCGAGCCTGCGCTCAAGTTCCGCGTTCTTCTCGTTCTCGAAGGCATCGACCTGCGATTTGAGATCGTCCTTCTTGTTGAGCGCGAACACGGTCCTCGTGAGCTTCTTCTTGCCGTCGAAGTACACGCGGTACTCGTCCGGCACGCGGATGGTCAGCTCGTAGGCCGTGGTGCGCGAGTCCTTGCGCCTGCAGCGCGGGAGCCCCTTCTTCTTGCGGGCCTCGTCGATGTCATAGGGCTTGTCGCAGCGGAGCTTCTTCATGGGCATCGCCTTCCTCCTTGCGGCGATCCTTGTAGAGGTAGTTCAAGAGTCCCAGCTTCGGCACGAGCCAGCGGATGCCGATTCGGCATCCCTGCATCTCCCCGCGGCCGAGGAGCTTTCGTATCTCCTGGCTCGTGGTGCCGGTGAAGGCGGCCACGTGGTCGGGCGTCATCATGTAGGGGTAGTTCTCCAACATGAACAGGTACAGCCCGTCCGGGTCGGCCGCCTTCAGCCTTTGCTCGTCTACCTCAAGTCCGCCGATCTGTCCTTCCATTTCCATATTCCCTCCCTTCGCTTCTCTTCGCGCAGCGCGGGAGCGTTGAGCGCATGGTGCGCCGCAACACCCCGCAAGCCAACGATGCGAACGTCCCGGACGCATGGTTGACTTCCGTGCTGCTCGGTGCGTCTTGATGTATGAGCGCATTCGTCTGTCAATGTTCGCGCCGCCTGATGCTATCCCTGCTTCGTTGATTTCGGGGATGGCACCCATTTCGACCCCCTCACGTTAGGTCTGTGAACCAACTGGTTCAACGAAAGTCACCGCAGCTCGACAGATGTTCCCGTAACGAGAAGAGGGCACGCGTTTTATATTCATCTTTCATTCGGTCATGTACTTGAAATTGAATATATATTCAATGAAAATATGTTCAATATTTGAGAAAGGGTAGAGATGGGAATACGACAAGAACAGCGTGAGCGAAGGCGCTGGCTGATACTAAAGTGCGCTCTCGACCTCTTCGTGAGGCACGGATACCAGGAGACGACAATCGGACAGATTGCCGAAGCGGCGTCCATGAGCACAGGGCTCATGTTCCACTACTTCCCATCCAAAGAAGACCTATATCTAGCCTTAGCGTCTATCGGAGAGGAAGGGGCCAACGCGCCGAAGGGTCAGCAGGCGAATGATCCGATAGCTTACTTTCGGAATTTTTTGGAAGAGCTCTTCGCGCTCACCGAAGAGGAGCCTTGGATCCCTCAGATGTTCGTGCTCATGGCTCGTGCGCAGCGCGAAGGGACGCCCGAGACGGTGAGGGAAGTGGCGCTCCGCGTCGACCAGGCCGAATACTCGGCCAAGATAATCGAGTGCGGGCAAGAGGCGGGCGTCATGCGAAGCGGCGACCCGTTGGCTCTGTCCCGGACATTCTGGGCTGCGGTTCAGGGCGTCATGGAGCAGTGGGCTTCCAATCCGGAGGAGAAGCGCCCTGACCCCGAATGGCTTTTGGGGATATTGACGAAGTAGCAGACGAGCAAGGAGGAACCATGGCCGGGAGAATCGTTGTCGTAGGAGCGGGCATCGCCGGGCTTGCCGCAGCCATATACGGACGGCTTGCCGGGTATGATGTTGAGGTGTTCGAGAAGAACGCGGTGCCCGGAGGCGAATGCACGGGATGGGATCGCAGGGGCCACCATATCGACAACTGCATCCACTGGCTCACGGGGAGCAAGCCTGGAAGCGCTTTGAACGACGTCTGGCGCACCGTGGGCGCGCTGGGTGCCGACACGGTGTTTGTGCCGGGCGATAAGTTCTTCACGGCTCGACTTGGCGGTCGCGAGGCCACGCTATGGCACGACCTGGACCGCACCGAACGCGAGTTGTCAGCGCTCTCACCTGCAGATAAGGTCGAGATCAAGCGGCTCATACAGGCGGTGCGTTTGGCGAGATGCTGTGAGATTCCCGCCGACAAGCCTTTGGATCTGATGGGGCCGATCGACTATCTGAAGATGGGCATACGCATGAAGGATATGCCGAAGGTCATGAAGGCGTACGGCGATGTGAGTTTGGGCGAGCTGGCAGAGCGATTCACAGATCCGCTTCTGCGAATGCTCGTCAACTCATACATGCCCGCGGACTACGCCGCCTACGCATTCATCGTCTCTTACGCCACCATGGCCTCTGGCAACGGGAAGGTGCCGCGAGGCGGCTCCCGCGCTCTGACGCTGCGCATGGCTGCGAGATTGGAGGAACTGGGCGGGCGGATTCACCTGTCAGAGCCGATAAAGAGAATATGGCAACACGAAGGCCGCGCGGCGGGCGTCATCCTCCAAGACGGCACGAAAGTGGCATCTGACTATGTGGTGTATGCCGCTGATATGAGTCTTCTGTTCGGAGGCCTTATCAAAAGGGAACTCATGCCTGAGGGGTGGGCCAAAGCATATGAGGATCGAAGCAGCTATCCAGTGATGAGCGGACTCCAGGCGGCCTTCTCCGTCCTTGAGGGGTCGGTGCCGTCGGGCACTACCTTGTTCGCATGCGCCCCGTTCAGAGTGGGACCGAGAGAGGCGTCCTGCCTGAGCGTGCACTGCTATGACTATGAACCCGCATGGGCTCCCGAGGGCAGAGCCGTGGCGCAGATCAATCTCACCCAAAGCGATGCCGACTGGGAGTGGTGGAAGTCCCTCGACAAGGACGATTACCGGGCATCCAAGGAGAAAGCCGCCGCCATCTTCGCCGAACGACTGGTTGACGAGTTTCCAGAGGCGGCGAACGGACTCGAGTTGCTGGACGCGTGGACGCCGCTGACCTACGAGCGCTTCTGCGGTGCCTACCGGGGAAGCTACATGGGGTTCAAGGCTATGCCCAAAGCAAAGTCACCGTCCTGCAAAGGCGTCATTGAGGGCCTTCCGGGGCTCTACCTTGCTGGCCAATGGATGACAAGCCCGGGAGGTCTTCCTATAGCGGTCACGTCAGGGAAGTTCGCCATTCAACGAATCCAAAGATCGGAATAGCTGATAAGCGACGGCTTCTTCCGGTAAAGCTTTTTCGTATAAAGCTTCCGCAACGCGTCAAGACCTCAGATTTTGCGATTGTCCCTGAAAACGGGACAGCCATTCCGTTATTGAGACGGAGCTATAGGCAGCACACCCGCGCACTGATAGGTTAGTAGCCGTTATGTCGGAAGCGTCCGGCAGTCGCTTGGCTGCCGGACATGTCAGATAAATCGCAGGCGCAATATCGTTTGAACCACGCAAAGCTGATAGCCATACGAATCGAGGAGGCCCGCTTCGAGCGGGGCATGAGCGTCGCCGAGCTCGGGCGACGAGCCTCCATCGACCGCAAGCGGCTCTGGTACATCCTTGACGGGCAGCGCCAGATGAGGGCGGACCAGTTCGTCCGCCTTTGCGTCGTCCTCGACATGGGCCTGCGCAGCTTCCTCACCGCCGAACTGGTGGAGGAGATAAGCCGAAAGAAGCAAGCTCCCAGTATCCCCGCGCGTTGTGCGCAGCCATCCTCGCTCCCACAGCCATATCAGATTGAGAGCAGTTTGATTCGGTAGGAGCGCGGCGACGCTCATACCGCGCTCATTCCTCGCAACCTCAAATTGCGATGCGATATATCCATCCATATCCCGCAATGGGCAACCCCGCTAGGAGTTTCTTAGATAGCAGTCAGCATCGAGGCATTTCCGGCCCTCTTCGTTTTCCATCGTCGGTCGGCCACTGCGTCTCTCAGCGTTGCATCATGGGTCACGAGGACAATAGCACCGGGAAAAGAATCGAGCATATCCTGGAGGGCTTTTATGGACCCCATATCGAGATGATTCGTCGGCTCATCGAGGACAAGCAATTCTGGCTCTTCCAGAAGCTGCTCTGCGAGGAGAAGCTTGCGCAGTTCTCCTGGACTGATGTCATCGCCATCGAGCAGTCGCTCAGGCGCGGAGTTGAGACGCCCCACAATGGAGAGGATTTTTCCGATGAGGGCTCTATCGAGCGTTCCTAGCAACTTTAGGGCAGCGTCTCGTTGTGCTGCGTTGATATCTTGGGGTAGATAGGCGGATCTCACCGTATCGGGAACGTGATTCAAAAGGTGTCGCACGAAAACGCTCTTGCCGCTGCCATTGTCGCCGACGATAGCGATATGGTCTTCGGGGGAGACCCAAAGCTCGGGGATGGTCAGCTCGAAGTCGCCAGCATGTATGATGGCGGCTTCGACGTGAGCGACGCATCGGGAGCGCGAGAGGGCTCCGTAATCGCCCAAACGTCCGTCGTAGCGCTTCGACACGATGACATTCGAAAGCTTGTCTTGTGCTCGGGCGAGCCTCTTTTCCATGTTCGCTGATTGCTTTGCAGCCACGCCGTCCTTTCCGCTCACGATGGCACGGCCGATTTTCTCGCGTCCGTCGCTATCGCCTTTGGCGAGCCTTTTCCCGCTGCGGCGGCTGCCCGTTTTCGCGGCTTCGTTCCTCCTCCGGTTCGATTCCCCTTGCAAGCGTTCAACCTCGCGCTTCGCATCAACGCGAGCCCTCTGCGCTGCCATCCGCTCAATTCCAGCAGCATGTTCTGCTGCGGTGTAGCTGCCGGGGCGCATGACAGGTCTGCCTTCCTCGAATATAAGACACTGAGAAGCAAGGCAATCGAGAAGCGCTCGGTCATGCGAAACGAGGATGCCGACCCCATTGAAAGCCGCGAGCGCTTCCGCGACCGATCTTCGTGTCCGCTCATCGAGATCGTTGGTGGGCTCATCGACTACGAGCACGTCAGGTGCGCTCGAAAGGGCGCAGGCTATCTGCACGCGTTTGCGCTGGCCACCTGAAAGCGTGTCGTATTCGTAGAGCCAACCCTCCTCAATGCCGAGGACGCTTCTAAGGTTTCGCGCATCACGGCTCCAGTCGGCAGCAAAGTCGTAGAGGGACTCGGGTGCAATGGAGGAATCCTGGGCGCAGTAGGCGCAGAAGAGCCTCGGCGATACGGTTCCAGAGTTCGGGATGAGCTCTCGGGCGGCGATCTTCGCGATGGTTGTCTTTCCACAACCATTATCGCCGACAACGCCGCTCCAGCCTTGAGGGAAGGTAACGGTGATATCGTCAATGACGGCGAGAGAAGCGCCGGGATAAGCGTAAGAGATATGAGTGAGATTCAGTTGCATGGCGGCATCCTTTTCGGAAAGCCGCGCTGTTCAAGACGAGCGGTTGAATGGATACATTGAATGACACAGCAACGCAGCACCTCGACAGCGCGACGGGAAAGTCGGTTCTGTAGGGTGCCCAAAGGGCGTCGCTATTCCTTCATTCACCAATCCTCTCTCGGGGCGTCGCTTGCCAAAGGCTTCGCCGGGACAACATGGATGGATTATACCACGCTGTGCAAGGCATCACCAAAAGGCCCTCCGACCCGGTGGGTCGGAGGGCTCGCCCATCCCTCTTCCAGGATGTCGTAACCTCGAAGGCTGAGATACCTCGATGCGACCCCATGCGGGAAGCGGAGGCGGCCAGAAGAGTATCGGAGCGTTGGCACGAGCGAAAGAGAGGCGAAGGGGAAGCCCGCCGACTTTTCGGGGTCGACGGGCATGATAGGGATGGATGTGCTGTCATTCGCGGAATGGTTGCGAAGAGCGCAGGCGTTCGACCGTGGCCTTGTCGATGAAACAGCCGAGCCCGAGATTGAAGAACGCGCACAGCTTGATGAACTCGTCCACTCGCATCTCGCGCTGCCCGTGCAGGACGTATCACAGCCGCTTTCCGTCAATGCCGATGCGACGAGCAAACTCGGCCACAGCGATGCCTTGTTCCTGCCGTTTCGACTCTATGAGGTGGACGGCTTTTCGGCTATCGACTACAAGCATTGAGCAAGATTCATACAGCAAAAGACGACACTACCTGGGCAGGTTCCTTCGCGTCCATAGCTGGAGGTAGATGAAGCCGATGGTTGCGGGCAGCACCGGTGCCGTCGCTTGCGCTGCATAGATCCCGACAAAGCCTAAGCCCAGAGGAGCGGACAGGAGCCAAGCTAGTCCTGCCCTCATGGCAAGGGCGTCGATGAGGGAGTTCGCCAGGGCCAGCTTCGGCGCGCCCGAGGCCAGGGCGAACGAGTCGAGGGCGTACATCGCCGCGTAGAAGATCCCGTTCACGCTGCAGGTGATGCGAAGGTAGAGGACCGCTGCGTCGATGAGTTCCCGGTTCGAATCCCCGAAGAGCGAAACGAGCCATCCCGCGCCCAGCTGCACGGCGACCTGGATGCTCACGGTGACGGCGATGGCCATGAGGCAGCCTGCCTTGGCGAACGCGACCGCCCGCTCCGGCTTCCCGGCCCCGATGTTCTGTGAGACCGCGGCGGAGACGGCCTGGCCGACGCCCCAGCAGGGCAGCCCTGCGACGGTGCTTATCTTGAGGCCGACTCCGGAGGCGGCGGCGATGGTCGGGCCGTAGGAGTTGAGCCATGCGGTCACGAGGACGTAGGAGAGGTTGATGACGGCCTGCTGCACGGCCATGGGGACGCCCACGCGGAGGATATCCCGTGCGGCTGCGACCGCTTCTCTTCGCTCTCGGGCATCGCTCGTGGAGCGGAGCACGCTCCGGGCGGAGGCGTACCTGTGCTGCGCGAGCCACAGGGCGAAGACCGCTCCGGCGCCTTGGGCGGTCACGGTGGCGATGGCGGCGCCGACCACGCCGAGGCCGGCGCCCGCGATGAGGATGAGGTCAAGGATTACGTTTGCTGCGGCAGAGAAGGCCATGATGGCGAGAGGGTCGGTAGAGTTCCCCTGCGCCCGCAGGAACGCGCATGCCGCGTTGAGCAGAAAGAGGCCGACCGTGCCCAGAGAGACGACCTCGAGATACGCGACCGTCTGGGCGAGCGAGGCGCCGGGGACGCCCATGAGGGTGAAAATGGGCTTTGCGAACGCGCAGCCTACCAGCGTTAACGCCGCAGCTCCCAGGAGGGCTACTCCGAGGGACGCGGCGAAGGCGCGGCGCTGGCCTTGCTCATCGTGAGCGCCCACGCGGTTGCCCACCGCGACGGTGCATCCCGACATGAGCCCTATGGCTATCGAGCTGATGATGAAGACGATGGCGGAGGCGTTGCTGACCGCGACGAGCCCTGCCTCGCCGACGACGTTGCCAACAATGCCCATATCGACGAACTGGTAGATGTATTGGAGAAGGTTTGCCGCGATGAGCGGGGCGGAAAACGCCGCTAGGCGCTTCGGGGCGCTTCCCTCCAGAAGGGATGACGTGTGATCTGCAGATGCTGACATGGAAAGCCTTTCGATGGGGTGAGAACAAAAAAGAACGGACGCATGCCCGTTCCCGTGCCCATCGTTCATCTGCGCAAGCCGATGCAACCCGTAGCGGGTTGCGGGGCCGACGATGTATCAGGCTTCGCTCCGGTCAGCGTCTCGTCTATGTGCTTCCGGAGCCGCCCCAATGCAGAGCTTCATGGCTGTTCCTGTCGATGTGATTGCTCGAACATATGGATTATCCCATCGAGCGCATGGGCTGGCAAGGAGCCGTCGCGAGACCGATGATGCGGGCGAGCCCTATCCGCTTCTGGAATTGGAACTCATGCAATCGTGGCCAAAATGACGAAAACCCTCGCAGGAGGGTTTTCGATCAGATTCTTCGGAATGGGTGATGGGAATCGACCCCTGTATCAGAAGAAATAAGCATTTCGCTGCGACAGCGCAAAGCATTCCCGCTGTTCCCGCTTTTTCACCCTTAAGAAAGAGCCAGTGAATTCACCCATTCGCTGACGTCTGCGGCGCTGGCGCTGCCTGAGAACCTCATGCCTTCGAGCCACGTGCCGCCGTTTGCCATCTGCTCCAAAAGATCGGCGCTCTGCCCCAGGCCGGACGAGGTGGACGTGCAGAAGGGGATGACCATTTTGCCGTCAAAGTTGTTGCCGGAGACGAACCCGTCGACCGGCCAAGCCGCGATACCCCACCAGATCGGGTATCCGATGAAGACGGTGTCGTAGCCATCCCAGCCATCGGGAGTGACTTGGGTCAGCTCGATGTCGCGAGCGCTCTCATTCTCATGCTCTATGTTGACGCGGCTGCCCTCCTGGTTCCAGTTGAGATCTTCGGAGGTATAGGGTTTGGCGGGGGTGATGGCGAACGTGTCGGCACCCAAGTCCGATGCGATCTGCTGCGCCACATGCTCGGTGTTGCCAGAGGCGGAGAAGTAGGCGACGAGCACGTTGCCTTGAGCTATAGGAGCGGGGCTTGCGGGAGCACTGGAGCTCTCAGAGGACGACGCGGAAGATGCCGCCTGCGAGCCGGACGATGACTGCTCCTGCGAGGAGGGCTGCTGCTGCCCCGCGCAGCCAACAAGCGCCAGACCCGCAAGGGCTAGGGCGACGACGATGCCCATGAGGGCGAACTTCCCTGTTCTTTTCGATGTTGATGCGTTCATTGCGATTCCTTTCTTCCTTAAATAACCGAACAGTCGAGCTAGATGCTTGCTGCAAGCGAGCGCGCCTCGCCTTCGTTGGTGGCCATGCCCATGTACTCCATGCCGTACAGGCTGGCGAAGCGGTTCATGGTGAACTCGCCCCGATGGAGCATTTCCTCTGTGGGGGCAGCCCCCTGGAACAGGAAGAAGAGCCGCTTACCCGCCATGCTCCCTTCCTCCACCGGCCCGTAGAAGCGGTCGAGCATGTTGCGCAGCATGCCGCTTAGGTCATGCCAGTAGACCGGCGATCCGATGACGATGGTGTCGGCCGCCCTGAACTGCGCCAGCAGCCCATCGAACTCGTCGTTGGCGAAGTGCTGCCCGTAGTCGTAGATCTTGTGATCGGCCAACTCGTAGGTCACGTAGTCGTGCCCGGCAAGGAGCGCGTGGGCCAGACGTGCCGTGTTGCCCTCCTTCTCGGGGCTTCCGTTGATGAACAGGATGCCCATTGCCTTTACCGTCCTTATACGTTTCCAATTACACGGGTTTCGTGTCCATACAAAGATTATGGGTGCGCAAGGCCCATGGCAGAAGTTCCGATTGGGGAGATAGTATGAACCTTAGGGTTCAAACTGCACCGATGGGAGGATGCGTGCGCCCTCTTGTCGGCAAACACCGATACGATCAGGACGATGAATGCGAATCGAGGCGGGAGGTGCCTTTGTACAACCATCAGCTGGACACGTTCGTGAAGGTCGCGGAACTCGGCAGCTTCTCCAAGGCGGCGGACGACCTCTACATCTCTCCGACCGCCGTCATCAAGCAGATGAATATCTTGGAGTCGAACCTCGGGGTGACGCTCTTCAACCGCACGCACCGGGGGCTTACGCTCACGCGCGCGGGAGAGTCGCTTCTCGCAGACGTCCGTCATATCATCCAGTACTGCAACGAGGCGGCCGAGCGGGCGCGCCTTGCCGATGCCGCTGGGAAGAGCACCATCCGCGTGGGCTCCTCTCCCATGACGCCGAGCTCCTTTCTGGTGGAACTTTGGCCCAAGGTGCGAAAGCGCTGCCCCGGAGCCTCCTTCAAGCTTGTCACCTTCGAGAACACCCCCGAGAACGCCCGGCGAATCCTCGCGAACCTCGGCGAGGACATCGACATCGTGGCGGGGGCCTTCGATGATGCGTTCCTAAAAAGCCGCAAGTGCGCGGGGCTTCTGCTCGACCACATGCCGCTTCGCGTCGCGGTGCCCACCTCGCACCCGCTCGCCTGCCGCGACGAGCTGACCACCCACGACCTCAAGGGCCAGGAGATATTTCTCATCCAGCGCGGCTGGAACGAGGAGACCGACCGGCTGCAGGACTTCATAAACGACGAGCTGGACGAGGCGACGGTCGAGGAGTTCCCGTTTCTGTGCCTCGATGTGTTCAACCGCTGCGAGGAGGAGGGCAAACTGCTCGTCTCCATCGACGCCTGGGAGAGCGTGCATCCCCTCTTGAGCCTCAAGCCCGTCGAGTGGGACTTCGCGCTTCCGTTCGGCATCCTCCACTCGCCCGACCCTTCAGAGCAGGTCAGGGCCGTGCTCGACGCCATCGCTGAATAACATGCTCGAACCGGCTCAGACACAGTTTCAACCCCTGGGTTATAAGCCCATCACGAACTAAGACTTCTGCTTCCGCGGATGCGGCCCTATCGTTGGATTGACGAAAGGAAAACCGACTCCGACAAGGAAGTGGAAATCGTGGAATACATCACCTTGAACAACGGCGTGAAGATGCCCCAGCTCGGCTTCGGCGTCTTCCAGATCCCGGATGGCAAGGACACCGAGGACGCGGTGGCAACCGCCCTTGAGGTGGGCTACCGCTCCATCGACGCGGCGGCCGCCTACGGAAACGAGCGCGCGGTGGGGGCCGCCATCGCCAAGAGCGGCATCCCCCGCGACGAGCTCTTCATCACCACGAAGCTCTGGGTGAGCGACGTGTCCTATGAGGGCGCCAAGCGAGGGTTCGCCGAGTCGATGGAGAAGCTCGGGCTGGACTACCTCGACCTCTACCTGATACATCAGCCCATAAGCGACATCTTCGGCGCGTGGCGCGCCATGGAGGAGCTTTACAAGGAGGGTGTCATCCGCGCCATCGGAGTTGCGAACTTCTACCCCGACATGCTGGCGAACCTCATAACCTTCTCCGAGGTGGAGCCCGCCGTGAACCAGGTGGAGGCGAACGTCTACTTCCAGCAGTGGGCGGCTCAGGCCTACATGGAGAAGAAGGGCGTTGCCTTCGAGGGCTGGGCGCCGTTCGCCGAGGGCAAGAACGATCTGTTCCACAACCCCGAGCTTAAGACCATCGCCGATGCGCACGGCAAGAGCATCGCCCAGGTGGTGCTGCGCTGGCTTCTGCAGCGCGGGATCGTCTGCATCCCCAAGTCGGTGAAGCGCGAGCGCATGGAGCAGAACTTCGACGTGTTCGACTTCGAGCTCACCCAAGAGGACATGGACCTCATCAAGACCCTCGACACGGGCGAATCGCAGTTCTTCGATCACCGCACTCCCGAGGCCGTAGAGATGCTTGCCGGACTGCACTAAGGAATCATCGATCGATGCCAAGAGGAACATTAAGGGAAAGGATTCATTATGACTGAATCATCATTCGTAGAGCGCGAGTTCACTCCATTCAACGACAACGCCTTCGGGCTGGTGTACGAAGGAGCCCTGACCGAGAACGCCGACGGCGCCGTCAACATCGACGCTATCCGCTACCCCTACCGCGACTTCACCGCAGTGGCGAACGTCTACACGCCCGCAGGCTACGAGTCGGCCAAGTCCTATCCCGCCGTGGTGGTGGCGCATCCCAACGGCGGCGTGAAGGAGCAGGTGGCCGGTAACTACGCCCAGAAGCTCGCCGAGGCCGGGTACATCGCGCTCGCCTTCGACGCGGCGTACCAGGGCGAGAGCGGAGGCGAGCCCCGCATGACGGACTGGCCGGAGAACCGCGTGGAGGACATCCACCGCGCGACCGACATCCTGCTGCAATACCCCGGCGTGGACGCCTCCCGCGTGGCGGCGCTCGGCATCTGCGGAGGCGGCGGCTACACCTTCAAGGCCGCCCAGACCGACAAGCGCTTCAAGGCCGTTGCCACGCTCTCCCTGTTCAACTCCGGAGAGGTGCGCCGCGAGGGCTTCCGAGGGAGCCAGGTCGACACCATCCAGGAGAGGCTGGCCGCTGCCGCAAAGGCGCGCCAGGACGAGACTGACGGAAAGGTCGCAGCGCTTACGCCCAACATGTGCGAGACCGCAACGCCCGAGCAGGCCGACACCATGCCCTACGACCTGTACCGCGAGGGCTATTACTACTACGGCCGGGACTGCGCACACCCCGGCAGCACCTTCAGCTACACGGTGTCCAGCCTGATGGAGCTTGCCGCCTGGGACGCGCGCGAGGGAGCGCAGCTTATAGACGTCCCGCTCCTCATGATGATGGGCTCGCACGCTGACACGGGCTACATGACCATCGACTGCTTCGAGCGCGCCGTGAACGCACCCGTCCGCGAGCTCTTCGAGATCCCCGGCGCCACGCACATCCAGACCTACTGGAAGCCCGAGTACGTCTCCCAGGCCGCGGGCAAGCTCGTCGAGTTCTTCGGCAAGCACGTGTAGCGGATGCGTGGCGGAGGAAGGCGGAGATAGAAAGGACGAAGCGAGTTGAAGGGCTTCGTTTTCAGTAACCCCGTAAGAGCAGTGTTCGGATCCAGCTGCCTAGACGAGCTCGGGGCGTTCGTGGAGGGAAAGCGCGCCATGCTCGTCAGCGGGGCCGCATCCGCCAAGGCAAGCGGCAGCTACGATGCGGTTGCCGCCGTGCTCAAGGAGCATGCCGCATCGCATCGCGACTACGACGGCATCAAGGTGTGCACCTACGACGCCATACGAAAGGGAACCGCCCTTGCCGTCGGAAACGATGTCGAATGCGTCATTGGGCTGGGCGGCGCGGCCTGCATGGACACAGCGAAGGCCATCGCGTTTTGAGCGAGACACGCAGATGACATGGACGCCTACCTCACGCACGAGCTGGAGCAGAGAAACGACGAGAAGCTGCCGCTCGCGCTGATCCCCACCTACCTCTCCACCGGCTCGGAGGCCAACGGGGCGAGCGACATCATGGGCTATGCGGGCGGCATCAAGGGCGTCTACGCCGACCTCGCCCTGCTCTATGCGCCCTTCACCTACTCGCTCGATGCGAAGGCAACTACGTACGGCCTGATGGTCATGCTGGCGCAGACCGGCTACCGCTACTTCACGGATCGCAATCCCATATCGCGCGGTCTATGACGCGGGCTACACGTTCTTCGACACGGCGGAGTGCTATGTGGGTACGCGTCCCGACGGCACGCTGTCGCATAACGAGGATCTGGTGGGAAAGGCATTCGAGGGCATGCGCGACGAGGTGGTGATCGCCACCAAGTTCGGCGTTACCCATGCGCCCGACAAGACGCTCATCCTCGACAGCGCTCCTGACACGATACGCGCGTCCGTCGAAGGGAGCCTGAAGCGGCTGCGCACCGACTACATAGACCTCTACTACCAGCACCGCATCGATCCGAAGGTGGAGCCCGAAGATGTGGCGGAGGCGATGGCGGAGCTCATCGGCGCAGGCAAGATTCGCGCCTGGGGGATATCGGAAGCCAACGAGGAGTACCTGCGCCGCGCCCATGCGGTATGCCCCGTCTCCGCCGTGCAGAACCGCTTCTCAATGATGGTGCGCTGGCACGAGGGGCTCTTCCCCGTGCTCGAAGAGCTCGGCATCCCCATCCCCGGGTCGCGCAAGGTCGAGCGGCTGCGGCAGAACGCGCGTGCTTCCGAGCTCTCGCTGACCGCAGGAGAGATGCAGGCGATCAATGCCGAGCTGGCAAAGTCAGACCTGCTCGTGTTCGGAGGCCACAAGGCACGCTGAGCGACTGAGGCGATATAGAGGGATACCCGCAGGTGGCCATTCTCCCCGTCCTATGTCATTGCGCGTGCTGAGGATCGGCGTGGGCGAGCGTGAGAGCCTTGAGGGTGGCCTCGTCGCGCTCCCGCTTCATCTTCAAGGCAAGAGGATAGAGGATAAGGGAGGCAAGCACGGAGGCCAGCGCGAACAGCATCAGGGCGATTTCGTCCGAAAGGACGGCGCTCAGATCCGTACCGCTCATGCACGCGCGAACGCCGTCGATGGCGTAGGTGAATGGAAGAAACGGGGGCACGTCGGAGGCAAATCCTTCGCCCAGCACCGCCGGGAACGTGCCCGAGCAGCATACCACCTGCACGATAAGGACGACGATGGCCAGGGCCTTCCCGGGAATGTCGAAAAGGCTGAACAGCTGGAGAATGCAGAAGAAAGAGAAGCCGACGCAGGCGAGGAACAGCAGGAACTGTCCGGTGCCGGCATTCGGAACGCCAGACAGCATAGCCCCGACGGCCGCCGCCACCACGTTGAGCGCCACGAGCACGAGATACAGGGGCCACCGCCCGAACACCGCGGCGAAGCGGCCCGCGTACTCCATGTTCTTCGAGGGGAAGGGGTCGAAGATGAAGAAGAGCAGAAGCGACCCGAGCCAGAGGCAGAGCGTGAGGAACAGGGGCGCGAAGCCGTAGCCGAAGGCGTCGAGATCGCCATAGGTATCCCTCTCCATCTCGACGGGAGCGACGATGTAGTCTCCGTACTCCGTCGACGTGGCTGTCAGTGATTCTTCGAGCGCTGCATGCCCTTCGGAGAGCCCCTCCTGCAGGCTGGCAACTCCTTCACCCAGCTCCGCTGTCCCGCTGTTGAGCTCGCTCACCCCGGAGCTGAGAGAGGATGCGCCGTCGGCTAAGGCCGAAGCGCCCTCTTGCAGCTGGTGCGCGCCCTCAGTGGTGCTCCGCACCGCACTGCTGGCCAACCCAATGCCGTTAGTCACACTATGGGCACCGAAGATGAGCGTGCCGGGGGTCTCGCTATCGCCCAGCGCCTCTTCCGCCTGGGTCAAGCCCTCCTCAATAGACCCCATTGCGCCGGCTATAGTGCTGCCGTCGCCGGAGTCGCCGCTGCCGCCCAGCGCGGCACTCGCGCGACCGATTCCCCTTGAAAGGGCGTGGCTCTCAGCTGCGGGCAGCAGGTTCGCCTCGATGGCGGCCATGGCAGCTTCGGCGGGAATCGCTCCGGCCTTCCACCCGGCAACGATCTCGGCGATGCCGCTTTCCAGGTTCCTGGCCGCATCTTCGGCATCGGTCAGGCCGGAATTCACGGTCTGAATTCCGACGGCAACAGCCGAAGAGGCTTCCCTCGCCGCTCTAATACCCTCCTTGAGCTCCTTTGCGCCCGCTTCCACCGAGGAAGCCGCGCCTGACAGGGTGGCGCTGCCGCTCCCGTTCAGTTTCTGATCCAACTCGTCCACGCCGCTGGCCAGCTCGCCGAGACCCTCGGTCAGCTCGCCGGTGCCGCGTCCTAGCTCACCGGCCCCGTCGGAAAGCGCAGATATCCCCTCGGCCAGTTCAGAGGTGCCGTCCTTCAGCTGGGTCGTCCCGTCGACGGCATCGGAGAATCCCTCCTCCGCATCGTAGAGCCCCTCGGCCAGTGCCTCCCCATACTGTGCGCCGATCTTCTCATTGACCGTCTCGTGCAGTGCCGTCTCCATCTTCGACGAGAGGGTCGAGAGCATGAAGTTCTTCCTCATATTGCTGAAGAAGGTGATGCGAGCGGTTTCCGGCGAGGAGGTCTGACCCGCCGCTACGCGCTCGCTGAAGTCGGCGGGAACCACCACGGCCATGTAGTATTCGCTGTTCTCGATCCCTGACTCGACGAGCTCCGGCCCTTCAGTCGTCCAAAGTGCGGAGTCGTCTTCTTGGATGGCCTCGACCAACTCGTCGCCGTAGTTTTTCCATGCGTCATCGACGGGTGCCCCTTCGTCCAGGTTTACCACTGCGACGGGGAGCTCCTTCATCTTCTCGTAGGGGTCCATGAACACGTTGACGTACAGAAGGCCGAACAGCGCCACAATGAGCGGCACCGCCACGAGACCGATGTACGTCAGGGGGTTTCTGCGGGCGGTGGCGAATGCGTCTCGCAGGACAGGGACAACGGAACTCAAGTCTGCTTTCCTCCAGTTTTTAAGTCAGGTATGATTGAGAAAATCATACAAATGTAAGAAAACTTAATCTATAGACACATCTCCGATGTGTATGGATTTGGAGGAACCATGGGGAAAAAGGGCGATGAGACGAGGAACGCCCTGGCCGACGCCCTGCTGACGATTCTCCTCGAAGACGGCCGCGGCGCCATAACGGTGAAGCTGGTCTCGGAAAGGGCTGGGGTGGACCGACAGACCTTCTACTACCACTTCAGGGGGATGGAGGAGCTCGTTGGCTACCTTTCCGAAAGGGAGGCGAGCGAGTTGGCTGCGCAAATCGACCACGATGCGTCCTTCGATGAGTTCGTAGACAGGTTCGTCGACCAGATATCTGCGAGGAAGCGGGTTTTCAGGGCGCTGCTCGACCGGTTCGGACGGCCAACGCTGAGGGTGCTGCTACACGAGAGGGCGACCGGACTTCTGCGAATCTACGCGCACCGGGAGCTCGTCGATGTCGAAAGGCAGATCGGACCCCGGTGCCGCGACGAGGCGGTGGAGTATTGCGTCCGCGCGTCGGCATCGGTGCTCGAGGCGTGGATCACGGGCGAGCTGGACATGGACGGAGAACGCCTCAAAAGCTTTCTCGCCAGATCGTTCCGACAGCAGATGATCGGGGTGCGTGAGATAAAGGGCCAGGCCTAATGTCTCGCTGACCAAAGTTCGGTATGGTGCGCATGAGGATGAACTGGTCGAGCGCCTTGCCCCGCGGCTCCCTGAAGCCCTCCCAGGCATCGTCCAGTTCGCACTCGTAGGCCGCCTCGTAGGCCTCGTGTGCCCATTGGCGCAGCTTCGTCTGGCCGTTCACCTCGATGCTCCGCACGAGCCCCGAGACGTCGCCCAGCTCCTTGCGGTTCTGGTAGCTGCTCTCGACGCACTGCGCGAGCGGGATCTTGGTCGTTTCCATCTTTCAGGCCTCCTTTAGTCTTGTCGGCTCGCCCCCTTTGGGCTCGCCTTGTGGCACGTGTCCCGCACAGCGGCGACGCACGCGCAAGGGAGGAAAGCGAAACCCGGAGGGCTTCGAGTTTTCGAGAGGACATGGGAAGGGGCGCATCCGCCTGAAAAGTTTTCGCGGCCCTTGCGCGTGCGCCGGTGCCGTGCGAACGTGCGGGCTCAAGGCGACCGGGGGGGGCAGGCGCGGAAAGGGGGTCTGATGGCGCGGCCAAGTTCCCGCCAATGCGTCGATGTTCCGCTTTAGGGAACGCACGGTATCGGGACGGTGCGCCGGATTGTAGAATGGAGTGAACCAGAAAGGTCGCTGCATGGATCTAACCAAGTTTGAAACATACAAGGAGAACAACCGCCTCGAAGCCAAAGCCGCGCAAGGTGGCCTGCCGAGGAGCATCTGGGAGACGATCTCTGCTTTCGCCAACACTGAGGGCGGAGTCATCGTGCTCGGAGCCAAGGAACGCAAGGACGGTACCTTGGAAGTGGTGGGGCTGGATGATGCCGATAAGATGCTCGACGATTTTTGGAATGCCGCACACAGCACAGACAAGCTGTCCTGCTGTGTCATGTCCGACAAGGATGCCAACATCGAGAGCGTCGATGGCAAAGAGCTGATCGTCGTAGAGGTTCCCCGCGCCGACAGGCACTTGAGGCCGATTTATATGAACGGCAATCCCGTCACGGGCACGCACCGGCGCGATCATAAGGGCGATTATCGTTGCGCAACTAACGAGATACAGGCGATGTACCGTGATGCTTCGGACGAGTCCATCGACACCCGCATACACGAGAACCTGACGGTGGACGACCTATTTGCGGAAACCATCGGTTCGTATCGCAGAAGCTATGAGCTGCACCACAGTGGGCACGCCTGGGCAGACCTGCCCGACGAGGAGTTCCTTTGTCGGATAGGTGCCGCAAAGGCTGGCAGCGATGGAAAGGTTCATCCGACGAGCGCGGGTCTGCTCATGTTCGGGGAAGAGTGGCGCATCATGGCAGAGTTCCCGCACTATTTCCTGGATTACCGTCAGGAGCTCGGAACAGACGAGAGATGGCAGGGCAGGATCACCTCGCAGGATGACAGCTGGTCGGGCAATGTCTTCGACTTCTACCGGCGCGTCTTCAACAACATGAAACAGGCTATCAACGTGCCCTTCAGGCTCGATGAGAACAGCGAGCGCATCGACGAGACGGAGGCGCATGACGCTCTGCGCGAGGCTCTTGCGAACTGCCTCACGAACGCGGATTACAACGAGCGTCGCGGTGTCGTCTTCCTGTGGAAGGAGGACGGCCTGCACTTTGCGAACCCCGGCGGCTTCCGTGTCGGACTGAAAGATGCCTACATCGGCGGCAACTCCGATCCGCGCAACGAGACCATGATGAAGATGTTCACGCTCATCAGTGTCGGTGAGCGTGCCGGAGGCGGCATTCCCGACATGGTGAAGAAGTGGACTTCCGCAGGTTATGGAAGACCAGTGCTTACCGAGCAAGTGAACCCCGAGCGATCGAGCATTTTCCTGCCGCTGGAATCAGAAGAAGATCCTGATCACTATGAGCAGAATCAAGGCACGAGCTCGACCTCCCTGACGCATGGTGACATGTCGGCCTTGCTTTCGATTCCAAATGCTCAATTGAGCGATAACGAACGCATCGCTTTCAGGTTGGCAATCGAGGAAGGTCGCGTCACCACAGCGATGTTGTCCAAAAATGCCGAAATATCAAAGCTTACTGCCAATCGTGTTCTAAAGCATCTGGCCGACATGGAGGTTTTGGTTTGGCGAGGGAGAAACAAGACTGATCCCTCTCAGTATTATGAGATATCTGAAAAACTGCTCGGTTAAGAGTAGTTAAGAGCAGTTAAGAGCTTTTCTTAGAGGTGCTATGTGGATCAAAAGCAGAGGACAATAGGCGAACAGATAACGGACTGGCTTAGTCGGCAACCAAAATGGTTCTCATTTGCGTTGCATGTTGCAGTTGTGGATGAAGCGACGAACCAAATCATTGAGTCAATTACCCAAAAAGCGTGCCAGGAGAACGGTTTGGAAGTGTCTTTTGGCGAGAATGGTCCACTACTAAAAGAGTTTACCGAGGAAGACTTGCTATCGCTTGAGTCTTCCGAAAGAACAATCGTCTTGGATTCGGTAACAGCTAATAAGGGAGTAAACGCCCTGACAGACGACGCTGAATTAAAACTAGAGCACAATGGAATAACTGTCGTATATGGAGAGAACGGTTCGGGAAAATCAGGATTCAGCCGTCTAATTAGGAACTCGTGCACTTCTCGCGCTGGTGCCGCTGAAGTTCTGCCAAATGTATTCAAAACAACTGGATCTTCGGTTGCGACTTATAAGGTTTTGATAAACGGAGAACCTTTGATATATAAATGGACATCAGGCGAAGTTGGTTTTCCGCAGTACCCTGAGATCATGTTCTTCGATTCTGCGTGCGCATTGCAAGAAGTCGCAGGAAAGCCAAACGAAGTACTCTATGTTCCTCCAATACTATCTATTTTTGAACGTTTGTCCTCCATTGTTTCAAGTGTGGCAGAGACAATCAAAGACTACAGTGGCGATTTTCGCATCAACATATCAGTGGCCTCTGCGCCTGATTACGCCAAGGAGTCGTCTCAACTTGCGATGCTCATAAATTGCTCTGACGAGAACAAGGCTAAAGAACAACTTAAAAAGGTCGCACTTTCCGATGAAGAAGCCACGCGGCTTGAGCAATTGCCAATTCAGATGAAGAGTGATCCAGGTACGGAACTCCCGGTTGTTGAAAGAAAAATAAAGCAGTTGAGCGAATTACGGGGGAAGCTCCTGGAGCTGTATAAACACTGTGATCTTAATTTTTGTACCGCGCTTGACGCAGCACGCAACGAGAGCGAGAAAGCACAATCCGCAGTTCTTGCTGCACAAAAGCTTATATCTGAACCATCCTCTCTTGAAGGTGTTGGCAGCGAAGAATGGAAGGCCTTGTGGTGGGCTGCGAAAGCATATTCCGAGGGCCATGCCTACAAAGGGGACTCCTTTCCCTATACTGGCGATGATGCAAGATGTCCACTCTGTCAGCAAGAATTACTCCCAGATACGAAAGTGCGCCTCGGAGGATTTGAGAGATTCATGAGCGGTGCTGCTGAAACTGCGAAATGCAAGAAAGACGCCAATCTGAAAAAACTCTTGGACGGGCTTGTTTCAAGTGCTCAATCCGTTATCAACGAAAAAGGCAGTATCGCCATCATAGAGAACAATACGATTCGGGATGAGATGGATGAGCTTATTGCAGCGCTCCAGCAATTTGATTTTTCTACGCAAGACAAGATCTCTTTAACCCAGTTATGCGAGTCAACCAAGAGCGCAGGGTTCTCTGTCAGAAAGGAATTGGACGCGTTACAAGAAAAAGTCGGCGCCTTGAAAGAAAAGCTTAAACCGGGATTCCTCGAACAGCTGAATTCCGAGTATTTAATGCTGCAAACACGTCGTTGGCTCGCGGATAACGCTGAGCTGATACTGGACGATGTGCGCACGAGATATACGATGGCTTTGTTGGACAAAGCGAAAAAGCAATGCAGCACACGAGGAATTAGCTCTTTGGTTTCTGAGCTATCAAAGTCGGAAATAGTTGAGAAAATGTCTGCTAGTTTTCGGCAAGAATTGGATCGCCTTCACGCCAATGCTCTTCCAGTGGTTTTTGGCGCTAAGACCCAGGCCGGACGCGAAGTGCAGGAAATCGTTCTTAAAGAGACCGTTCTGAAGGCGAAAACTGCTTCGGTGCTAAGCGAGGGAGAACGCAAGATAATTGCCATTGCGGGGTTCTTCGCTCAGGTAGATGTAATCCAGCATCCATCAACTATTGTCTTAGATGACCCCATGACTTCATTAGATCACAGATGGAGAGAAGCTGTAGCTAAACGAATTGTTGATGAGGCGGCATTGAGACCCGTAGTCGTTTTCACGCATGATCCTGTTTTTTGTAGCTATCTCACGAGACTGTCCGATGAAGCATCTCTTAACTGTGAATATCGAACTGTTCGGCGAAAGGGATCATTGGCCGGAATCGTATCGAATGAGCTGGATTGGAGCGCGTGCAAGAACAGAGACAGAATCAAAGGGTTACGCGCAGAATCTCAGCGTATAAGGGCGAACATAAAAGCTGATCTATATCAGGACGATGCGGTTCAAGATAGAGACATTCAGGCGTGCTACAGCAGGTTGCGCGCGGCATGGGAGCGTGCTGTTGAGGAGGTTCTGCTGAATGGTGTTATCGAAAGGATGAAGCCGCAAGTTCATACCCAGCAGCTCCGGCATATTCCGGACATTAATAACGATGATGTAAAGACAGTTACTGCCGCAATGACACGATGCTCGGCAATTATCGAGGCTCATGACGATCCGCTAACGGCGTTGCCGAATTCACCAACTATTGATGAATTGGAAGCGGATATCTCTGTCCTGGAAACCTGGACGCGCGAAATAAGCAAACGTCGAAACTAAGCCTGCTTCAGGGCCACCGTTCCATAGCGAAGGATCGGATGATGGTAGCCCCTAGGAATGTCAGATGAGAGGCATCCATCTCAGTTGTCACCCTGTGGGAACTGTACGTCAATTACCCAAACGGCAGACGCCCCTCGGTCCGGTAATTGACGTACTTATTCGATTAGGACGACATACCTATTAGAGCGCGAAGACAACATAGCTTTGTCGAGTGTTGCCGAGAAAAGAAGTTGGCATTTTATGAACGGGTGTCCTTAAATCAGGAACATGCCACCATCAAATCCCTTGCTTTTACATGAGCTCTCCTTATAATTGAACTCACAGTTCAATTATAAGGAGAGCTCATGGCAAGAAGGAAAAAAGAGGCACCATCAGTCCATAGAGCAAATATCGCCCGGGCAGCCGAAATGCTGTTCGAGAGAAAAGGCATTGAGAAAACTACAGTAGACGAGATCGCCGAGGTTGCTAACTACGGCAAGGCTACGCTTTACGTTTACTTCGCAAACAAGGATGAAATCTTTTTCTATGTTGTGCATCAGCATATGCTTGAGCTGCTAACAAAGCTGAACGGCATTATCGAAGCGGAGACCTCTACGGTTGCTCACTGGTACGAGACTTATCTGGAGATATGCTTCGCCATCCACAATTGCTGCAAGGACTCACCCTTGTACTTCGATGCCATGATAGACGAGATTGATGTTGCGGTTGATGACCCCGATCTCCCTATGACATATCGAGAAATCTATGCGACTGGTGAAGAGCTTGAAAAAGTCGCGACGATCATGATGGATCGAGGAGTCGAATTGGGGCTCATAAAAGACTCGCTGAGCTATTCGGAAACCGCAATGTATTTCTGGGGTGCAATCACCGGCATTGTGCGCATGTACGAGCGGAAAAGTTCCTACTACAACCAGATTGGACTAGCCGAATCATTCCTGCCCAGGGCCTTTTTGGGCTTGGTAAACGGATACCTCGTTGAATCGGGGGCCGAATATGCGTAGGAAACTCATCGCTATGGGGGTCATTGCGCTATCAATCGTAATAGGAGGCTGCGTCATTATGCTGATGCTTGGAAGTCCGCTCAGGCTCAATCCGAGAACAAACTTGGACGGTGTTGACCAAGAAACGAGCGAAATTCTCTACCTGGGCTCCCTTGCCCCCAACAGCCACAACTCTCAACCCTGGAAAGTCACACTTCACGAGCGAAGCGGGATAGTGGATATACAGCTCGACGATGCTAGGCCCCTCTTGGCATCCGATCCAGATCGGCGTGAGTCGTACATCACGCTAGGGTGCTACATCCAAACGCTGCAAGAGGCATTCGAAGCGTACGGACGCAACGCCGACGTAGAAGTACATGCGGACGGTTCAGCTACTCTGACCTTTGAAAAGTGGAGGACGGGCGGCATAGATACAGCAAAAGTCAGCATATTGAAGAAGCGGCATACAGACAAACGCATTTTCAGCAAAGAGCCGATTCATTGCGAATGTTTGCAAGGTCTCGGCGAGAGCACCATTTGCTATCCAGAATCGACAGAAGGATACCGAGCAATAGCGGATGCGACTCTTTCCGCAGTGGCTATGCAGGCTGACGACTTGGCTTTCCGTGAAGAGCTGGCACAATGGATGCGCTACTCGGATGACGAGGTCAGGGAAACCGGAGACGGGATTACGGCAGAGATGCTTGGACTCGGCCGCATAATGAAGGTTCTATATTACCTGACCACAAATCGCGAAAGCGCCGAAGGCGATGCGTTCGCGCGGCAGGGCATCGAGACAGCAGAAAACCAGGTTCGCAACTGCGGTGCGTTTCTGGCGATAACGGGCGGAGACTCTCCTGAAGAGCTCATTGACGTTGGCCGGGAAACGATCAGGGTATGGCTAGCTTGCACCAGATTGAATATCTCCGTTCAACCCATGAGCGCGGCATTAGAGGTCAATGAGACGCGAGCGCAATTAGAGTCTGAGCTTGGAAGGGATCTCCCGGTTCAGATGATCCTACGCATTGGATACGTGAAGGATTACGGGGAGAACATGGGAGTGAGACGCGATTTAGACGAATACATTGAGATCGTGGGCTGACACGGATTGCTAGATTTAGTAATCGGTATCTCTTGGATGCTCGATCTTTCGGTTGGGGATTTAGCACAGCCTTATGGAGATGTATTCCCAAATTGGGAATACATCTTCCCTATTCAGTCGGATATGGATGCACGCGCTTCGACCTTGTCTAGCCTGATGTGGTGCTCGAGCGAACGTGCGGGCTCAAGGCGACTAGGAACGTTCCTGCACCTGACAGCTTGCCGGAGGCTGTTCCAGAGGTTCGTGGACGGCCCGGACGAAGGACACTATGTTCCCGACGCGATTGAGCAAGTCGAATCGCTGGCAATAGCTCAAGACGACAACGGAATGACCCTTTGCTTCGCCGGTGTTCAAGGTGACGTACTCGCAATGCTCTTCCTTGCTCCCGATCAGCGGGGCAACGGCGTTGGCCGCAAGCTTCTGGCCTACGCCGAAGAACAGCTGGGCGCGCGCAAGCTCGAGATCAACGAACAGAACCCGCAAGCCCGCGGCTTCTATGAACGCTGCGGTTGGCAAATGGTCGGCCGTCGCGAGACCGATGATGCGGGCGAGCCCTATCCGCTTCTGGAATTGGAACTCATGCAATCGTGGCCAAAATGGCGAAAACCCTCGCAGGAGGGTTTTCGATCAGATTCTTTGGAGTGGGTGATGGGAATCGGCCCCTGTGCCAATACCAATAGTTATGCCCCATGCGCTTCTGCACCTCAGACGGGAGCCCATCGAAGCTGACCTCTTTCCAGCCGACCACGCCTCGGATCGGCTCCACGGTCAGCTCCAGATAGGCGTCTTCTTTCAGTTGCCGCTCTGTTCCGAAAGAGATGTCCCGCGCATCGCCTTGGACGTTGTGGCAGGGGAGCGTATAGAGCAGGCTCATGCCCCCTGTTGGGTCTATCACGCCTCCCTTCGACTCCAGCTCTTCTACTCTCTCTATGCCTGGTCCAGCTTGGAAAAGTCGACCGTCTCCTTCTTCAGCGATATCTTGCCCACTTCGTACCCATAGCCCGGAAGCTCTTTCTTGTATTGGAGGAACGAGTGGTCTATGGGGATTCCTGCGATATCGCGTATTTGATCGAAAGTGAGCGTGAGCTCATCTTCGCCGGTCTTTTGTATGTATTCCCACAAGGGGTCGAATTTGCTCATTCGTCACATCCTTTCATCCTTGGTGCGCGATCGGCTCGTGCTGCTCGGTTGCCGCTGTGTGTCGAGCCGTATTGCCGGTTGCCCATACGCGTCGGGTCGCGTTATCGGCTTCAAGCATAGACCCGCAGAAAGGCGTCGATGTCTAGAATCCATAACCGTAGCCTCTTCGCAAACGAGCTGGCCAGCATTATTGCAAGCGAGGCGACACCTGCGAGGGCGACAGGGGACGGGACGATGACGGGATGACAGGGGACGGGGATAATGTCATCAAATCTGCGCACGCGCGAGAGCAGCTACAAGCGCTATCCCATGACTGGCATCGATGGGGGCGTGCTGGCCCTGGTCGGCGGTCTCCTAAGCTAGCGTCCGCGGCGTCCCTGCATGCGCCTCCCGGCGCATTATCGAATCATGGGCTATGGGAACCGCTCCCTTGGCTTAGGCCGCGTTATCGGCTCATTTTCGCAACGAAAAGGCTACCGAAGCCTGCCGCACTGACGCCGTCCGGTAAAATGCCCGTGCGGCGCCCTTCGAGCAAGCGCAGCCGCGGCATGATGGGAATCGCTCCACCGCGAGGAGCTTCAGGAATGGGCAAGAGGAGGTCGGGGCCATGAGGCGGCTGGCAAGGTCCTTGCAGATCGCAGGCGCATGGGCTTCGTTCGCGATGGGTTGCATCGGAGTTGTTGTCCCGGTGCTTCCCACCACTCCGTTCCTGCTGCTTGCCGCGTTCCTCTTCGCGAGATCCTCCCCTCGCATGCACGCATGGCTGTGCTCCACGAAGGTGCATCAGCGCTACGTCGCCGCATTCAGGCAAGCCGGGGGCATCCCCCTGTCCACGAAGGTCCGGTTGGTCGGCGTCTCGTACGCCATGATGGGCGCCAGCGCGCTGGTCGTCCAGAAGCCGCTGGTGTGGGCGGTTCTGGGATGCGTGGCCGTCTTCCTTCTTTACCTGATGGCCGTCCGCATCCCGACCATTAAGCAGGAAAGCGTCGACCAGGTCAGGGCGGAAGACGCGGCCTGAGGGGGCCGCCCTTTGGGTGACAGTATTCCCGTTCGGTGTCATCCGGGACGGGGATACCGTGACCCAAGGCTGCTGCCCTCGCCTCCTTCGCCGCGTTGATGTCATGGGCACATCATGGCACGGCGAAGGATGCCTGGTCGCGGCACCGTGGAACGACAAGCGAACTGTCATCACACCGAAGGCGGCCTGTCAGCTGCAACATGCGAGTCAAGAGAGCCCCCCTGAAGGAAATAGGGGCGGGACAATATCGCCAACGCCGCTGCCTCCGTTCCGAGTCATGGCGTTCCAGCTCGCCTGTCCGCCGCCCTCGTCGGGGCCGTCGCCTGCATACGTATGTTGCAAGCTCCGCCAGCTGGAATCTTTTGAGGGCGGGCGTTTATAAAGCGAGAAAATAAGGCAGAGTGCACCGATACAGCCCTAAAGGGAGTGATTAGGTCGTATCGGTGCGAGAGAAGAAAGGAGCAAGGGGAGGGATCCTTGCCTAGAGCACTTTCATAATAGCAAGGTATTATTCTTTATTAAGGATAATGCAAGAAAGTCATTCGAAGAAAAAGGCATGCCGAACAGCATGCCTTCGTACCCTTTCGCGCTAAAGCGCGGTTAGCTACTCCACACCGACCATGACCTCGGTCGCTTTGACGATAGCGACCGCATCGTTGCCCTTTGCCAGCCCCAGTTGCTCGATAGCCTCGTTGGTGATCGAGCCTTTCATCTTGCAGCCGCAGGGGAGCTCGATGGCCACATGGCCGTTCACGGCACCCTTCTCGATGTCCACAACCTTGCCCTTGACCTGATTGCGGGCGGATATGTTGGGGATGATGTCTGTTGCGAACATGACCGAGCTGGCCTTAACGATCGCGGAGGCCTCTTTGCCGACTTCAAGACCGAGGTCGCGTATCGCCTCCATGGTTATGTCCGCCTTGATCTTGGTGTCGTGCACGTCGATGGTCACGACGCCGTTTACGGCACCTTCTTGAATGTTGCTGACCGTTCCTTTGAGTTGGTTGCGTGCTGAAATCTTCATGGCATCCCTTTCTATTCGGACTCTATGGCTTCCATGACGTGTCTTGATCGCAAGCATTGCCTGGCCGTTGCTGGTTCGCATCTTCTCGGATTGACCGACCGTCACATACTGTATTATATTGAATAGAGAATATTCTCGTATGAGAATATATAAACATGTCAGCAACGAACTGGAAAAGAGGTTGGGGAAGTCATGAAGCAATCCATGCACAATATCCGAGCAAGGCGCATTGCAGCAGCCGTGGCTGTTGGGATGGCGTTGATGGTGGTGCTCTTGGCGGGCTGCTCTTCGCCGGACAACACGGCCCCGGCAAGCTCGTCTTCGGCGAACTCGTCTGCCCAGTCCCACGCCGCTTCGCTCGATGGCCAGCATCTCGATATCTATTGTGGCGCGGGAATGACAGACCCCTTCGCCGAGATAGCTGATCTGTTCGAAAGCGAAACCGGATGCGAGATGAGCGTGACCTATGCCAATGCTGCCCAGATCCAGACGCAGATCAACACGACAGGGGCCGGCGACTTCTTCATCGCGGGGTCGAAGGAGGAGCTCAAGCCGGTCGAGACGGCTATCGCGTCCAGCGAGGACCTCGTCAAGCATATTCCCGTGCTTGCCGTGCCCGCCTCAAACCCGCAGAACATCACCGGGCTTGCGAGCCTCGCTAACGCAAAGCGCGTGCTCGTGGGCGACCCCGAGTCCACGCCCATCGGCAAGATAGCCATGAATGCGCTTACCAATGCAGGCCTTTGGGAGAGCCTCATGGCGTCGGGGGTCATCACGACTACGACTACGGCGCCTCAAATCGCGACGGCCCTTGGCAACGGCGAGGGAGATGTCGGCATCGTGTGGAAGGAGAACGTGAGCGACGACAATGTGGTCATCGTGGACACGAAGGACCTCGACTCCATGGTGAAGGTGATTCCCGCAGCTCAGCTTGAGAGCGCCCAGGACATCGATGCCGCGAATGCGTTCAAGGAGTTCTTGCAGACCGATGCCGTGTGGGACATTTGGGCGTCGTATGGCTATGAGCGCGCCTGATGCCGACCCATCTGCGTTGAGCGAAGGGAAAGCCTGAGCCCAAGGCCCGATGAATGAAGACGGATAACGTTCGACAAAAGCATGGTTGCCGACGGGACGCCTTCTCGGTGCTGACCATCGCGATCGCCACCGTGGCCTTCCTGTTCATTGGAAGCGCCATAGTGGCGATCCTTGCAGGAGGAGTGGCGCATTTCCATGAGGTGGCGGCCTCCGCTGAAGTGCTGTTCTCGCTTCGCCTGAGCATCGTCACATCCACCATTTCGACCGCCGTCTGCCTTGCTCTTGCATTGCCGACGGCCTATGCGCTCTCGCGCACGAACATGCCTTTCAAGCGGCTGGCCGGCATCTTGATGGAGCTTACGCTCTCGCTTCCGTACATCCTTCTCGGGTTCGCATTGCTGCTCATCTTCTCGTCTCCTTTCGGGAAAACGCTCAGGGACATCGGGCTTGCCGTGGTCTTTCAGCCGGCGGGTATCGTGTTCGCACAGCTCATCGTGAACCTCCCGTTCGCCATCCGCATGATGCGGACCGCTCTCGACGGGATAAGCCCTCGCATGGAGTTCGTCGCGAAGACGCTTGGGGCGTCTTCGGGGCAGGTATTCCACAGCATAATCCTGCCAATCTCGCGGAATTCGGTCATATCGTGCGCCGTGCTCACCTGGGCTCGTGGCATGGGCGAGTTCGGCGCCACCCTCATGCTCGTAGGGGTCACCCGCATGAAGACAGAAACGCTTCCGGGAAGCATTTACCTGAGCATATCGACGGGCAATAACGACGTCGCCATGGCCACAGCTATGATCATGCTCATCGTCTCGGCCATAACGCTGGTCGTTGCGAACGCACTCAATCGCCCTGTCGGCGCCGCAAGAGTCGACGACACGAAAGGAGCGAGAAGGCGTAGGCGCCGACGCGACGCCTCGACGTCCGTTCCGGAATCGGGTGTTGCTCAGGTGCCCTTTGAGGAGGAATCGTATGGCCGGTAGCATCGACATACGCGACCTTGAGGTTCATCGTGGAGCGTTTACGCTACGTGTTCCAGAGCTTCATGTCGTCCCACACGAGATGTTCGCCATCCTTGGCGCCACGGGATCGGGAAAAACCGTGCTCCTCGAAACTATCGCCGGAGCTTATCCGCATGCTGCAGGTGAGATTCTCCTGGGCGGGAGACCTGAAGATGAGTTGCCCATACAGGAGCGGCAGCTTGGCATTCTCTACCAGGACTACGCTCTCTTTCCCCATATGAGCGTGCGCGAGAACGTGAGCTATGGGCTCAAAGTGCGTCGCGTGCCTGAAGAAGAGCTGCATGAACGCACCAATGAACTGCTCGACAGCTTCGGAATTGGCGATATAGCGGATCGCTACCCCGGCATCATCAGCGGCGGGGAGGCCCAACGGGCCGCTTTGGCGCGGGCGCTCATATTAAGGCCCGAGGTGCTCTTGCTCGACGAGCCGTTCTCGGCCCTCGATCCCGCGACGAAGAAGAGAATGTACGCGGTTTTAAGGAACGTGCATGAGCGATTCGGGTGCACCATCGTATTCGTCACGCACGATTTCCAGGAGGCGTCCGCGTTGGCCGATCGGGTCGCCATCTTGCTTGATGGCAGCCTGCGCGTCGTGAGGGAGTCGCAGCACTTGTTTTGCGAGGAGGGCCTGGACGAGGACGTTAAAGCGTTTCTCGATATCTCGCCCGCTCCAGTCGAAGTAACGTCGAAATATCGAATCCAATGAACAATAGAGTCAGCCGAAGGAGGAGCATCGTGGTCATTTTTCCGGGGACGCGGATCGATCAGCTCATCAGTGAGGACATCCCTTATATAGACTTGACCAGCATCGCGCTCGGCATCGGAGACACGCCAGGGCGCATGTCTTACTTCACTCGCGAGAAATGCACCCTTGCGGGGGTTGCCGTGGCGCGGCAGGTCATGGCGCATCTCGACTGCACGGTTGCCTCATCGAGGAGCGACGGAGACGAGCTTGAGGCAGGCGAGACGATCATGGAAGTTCATGGCGATGCTTCGGCGCTGCATGCCGCCTGGAAGGTATGCTTGAACCTGTTCGATCACCTGTCGGCGGTGGCTACGAAGACGCGGTCCATGGTGGATGCTGCGCATGCCGTAAATCCTCGCTGCGAGATTCTCACCACGCGTAAGAGTCTGCTAGGAGCGAAGGACCTGCTCACCGAAGCCGTCATGGTCGGTGGCGCGTTTCCGCACAGGCTGGGGCTTTCGGAGACCGTGCTTGTCTTCGAGCATCATATCGCGTTCTTTGGAGGCTTCGACGACTTCCTCCGGCGGATTCCGGCCATCAAGGCGCGCTGCGTCGAGAAGAAGCTGTTTGTGGAGGCAGAGGCCGATCGAGCTGCAGCGCTTGCGCGGGCAGGGGTCGATGGCATCCAGCTCGACAAAGTGGCCCCTGACGAGCTGGGGGGCCTCGTCAGAGAGCTCAAGGGCTTGAATCCGGGCGTGACCCTGATAGCTGCCGGAGGCGTGAACCCCCAGAACGTCGGGGCCTATGCTGCAACGGGTGTGGACGGCCTTGCCACCACGAGCCCCTTTACGGCAAAGCCCATCGATATGAGCGTACGCATAGAAGCGGCGGAAGAGGAATCGATGTGATCTAGGCGGCGCCCCCGGGTTGTCCGCCGCTTCATCCGTTGCGGCGGGGAAGGCTTCAGTCTTCGAGTTCGCGCTCGATCTCGTGGCGGCGCTTGATTGCCGAGGAGAAGAGGCCGGCATAGACGACAAGGCCGATCACGAACCCCAGACCTCCCAGGAACGCGCCGATGGCGATGTCAGGGAGCCACATCACGTTTTCGAACCCGACGATTTGCATCTCTGCGAGCACGCGCATGACGAAGGAGAGCACGCCGATGGAAGCGCCACACGCCAAGGCCACAAAGCAGACGAAGTCCCAGGGAATGCGGTCCACGTTGGCAAAGCGCTGGTAGCTGCCCGTCGACCCTGACCTCGCCTGAATCGCCGTCATGGCGGTGCCCGAGACGAGGATCGCGATGGCGAGCAGCAGGCTCGATGGAACCAGTCGGTCCCTCAGCGCCGTGTAGATGGGATCGTCCAGCACCGAAGAGACCTGCTGGAGCATTATCTGGTAATAGAGCACCAGCAAGGTGCCAACGATAAGAATCCCATATCCGACCTTGACGGCCTTGTTCTCCTTGGCCTCCAGGTATTCATCTTTCGGCCCCATGTATTCTCGCCACTTTCTGATGAGCCCCATGACCTATCCTTCCTCCCAGAACAGTTCGTCTAGCGTCTTGCCCAGCGTCTTGCAGATGGCGGTGCACAGGCGCAGGCTCGGGTTGTACGTTCCTGCTTCGATGAGACCGATCGTCTGCCGAGTGGCACCGACCGCATCGGCGAGCTGCTGCTGCGAGAGCCCCGCGTCCTTGCGCGCTTTCTTCATGCGGACGTTCTTCCAGTCTTCCAAGCTGTGTCCTTCGACCTCTGAGAATGTAAGGTATATCTTGCAATGTAAATTGCATATTGCATTTTTGAGACGTCAAGGAGACAGCTTGCCGACATATCGAAGCGGATGCTTGCTGGCACCATAGATCTGGCAAGGAGACAGGGGGCAGAAAGGCGGCCATGCTCACAACAGTCAAGGAGCATCGATGGTCAGTCGTTGAGCATGGATTCAGGGGCCCGGTCGTTGAGCATGGGCCCAGAGAAGCATCGACGTCCCGCCTTCCTGGAAGAAGACGGGACATCGATGCTCGTCAGCGGTGAGACTCTTGCCCCAAATACTCCTTGACGGCAAAGCCCGTGATGTTGGAGCGATTGATGATGCCCACCATGCGTCCTTCCGCAAGCACGGGGGCCTTCTTGAGATGGTTGTCGGCCAGTACCTTCGCTACGACGCCCATGTCGTCAGATACGTCCACGTAGATAACGCGCCTCGCGGCGATGTCGCGGATGGGCGATTGCATCACCTCGTTCAGCGTATGGGTGAAGTCGTCGTTTTCGCGCTCAACGAGGAACGACCACGCTGTCTTGAACGCGGGCACCTGGTCGGCGAGGCTGCGCATGACGTCCCCGTCCGACAGAAAGCCCACCACGGTTCCCGTCTTGCTCACCACCGGTGCTCCGGAGATGCCTTTCTCGAAGAACAGCTTAAGCGCCTCCGCCACGCGCGCCGTCTCGGAGAGGGTGTACACGTCGGCCTTCATGATGGAGGCAAGCGAGGGCTCGTTGGAGGGCGTCGCTTCGGTCGCCGAAGCCGCCGAAGCCGGCGTTCCCTCCTTCGCCATGCGGCCGATGACGAGCGCGCAGACGAAGCCCACGGCTCCGACCGCCCCCACGAGCACGCCGGTGGCGGCCATCGCCTGGGTAGCCGCTGCCGCAAATTCGACGCCGGCTGCCAAAGAGCCCGCGGTGACCGCGACGTAGATGCCGGTGAACACCGACGAGCCAACGCAGCCGGCAATCTGGAAGCCCGTGGACATGATGGTGACGCCGTGAGGGTTCTGCTCATAGGTGAGCTTCGAGAGCGCGAAGCTCTGCACGGGGCCGATCACGAGAGCCGAGCCGCAAATGACCGGAATATATACGAGGGCGAGCACCACCGCATTGGCTGTGGCTATGAGCAGGCCCGTGAGCACCGAGAATACCGCTATGCAGGCGAAGCCGAGCGGCAGCAGGACGCCGGGACCGTGCTTGTCGTAGATGCGCCCAGCCAGAGGCGACACGGCGCAGGAGCAAAGGATGGCCGGGAACAGGATCAGCGACGCGATAAGCGGAGGCGTTCCCAGCACCGACTGCATGAAGGTCGGTACGATGATGTTCATGGCAAAAATGGTGAGAAGCGACAGCATGTTCGCCACCACGCCTAGAGCGAAGGGGCGCACGCGCAGCGGCTCCAAGTTGATGAGCGGCTCTTCGAGCGTGCCTTGGCGTCGTACGAACAGCACCAGCGAAGCGATGCCAAGTATCGCAGCCGTTCCCGCCACGAAGATGCTGCCCGAAAACGCAGTGGACACACCGTAGAGGATGCCAACGAGCGCAATGCCGATGAGCGCCACCGATGCAGCATCCAGCCGCGGGCGCGTGAGACGGGCGATGTCGCGAAGTATTACTGCGCCGAGAAGGAAGCAGAGCGCCGACAGCCCCGCGAAGACCCAAAGCAGCATGTGCCAGTCGGCTACGGCCAGAATGGCGCCTGCCAAGATGACACTCGAGGACGGGCCCAAGGTGGTCATGGCCCCCATAATGCCCATGTAGGCGCCAAGCTTCTCGCGTGGCGCCACCTCCAACGTGATGTTCATGCCGATAGGGATGAGCATGCCCGTGCCGAGCGCCTGCACGATGCGCCCGACCAGAAGAACAGGAAAGCTCTGGGCTAGACCGCCTATGACCGACCCTACTACGAGAAGCGCCGTCGTCGCGCAGAACAGTGGGCGTGTGGGAAACGAGCGGTAGGCGAACGCAGATACTGGAACCATGACGGCCGCCCCCAGCATGTAGGCCGTGGCAAGCCACTGCACCGTCGACACGTCAACGCCAAGGCCCTCCATGATGGGCGAGAACCCTACGTTGAGGAATGTCTCGTTGAATGTGGCCAGGAATGCCGCAAAAGCCGCAACAGCTAAGATGGTGGTAGGTTTTCTGGTTTGCGTTGGAACGCCATTTGTGCCCGGTTGCACAATCTCCTCGCTTTCTGCAGCGCAGAAGATGGCCGGATCGTAACCTGTGGCAAGAAGAAAGCGCCTGATGGTGAAACCCGACCACGAGAGCTTCCTCTGTACCGTGATCAGATTTACGCGCCATCAAGCGCCACATGTGTCGTTTGCAGTTCTTATTCAATTGGCGAGAAGCATATCACGAAAAAGCCTCCGTGCTGATTTTTCGAATCTGTAAACGGCAGCAACACAGGGCAACACAGGGGACAGGTTAGTGTGTTGGCGCCCGAACACACTAACCTGTCCCCTGTGTTGTCCCTGTGCTATACACGACGTTAGCGGCTCATCATCTTTACGCCAAGCCTGACCAGCGCTGGAAGGCCGGGGATCTGAAGGCGCCGCTTCACCGATGTCAGCTCGTCTGGGATGCGGATATGCTGGGGGCACTTCTCTATACAGGCGCCGCACTTGACGCAATCGCTTGCGAAGCGGGCCTCGCCGACCATGGCCCCCGATGCCGTGATGTACTGGTGCATGCCTTGGTACCAGCCGTGGGCGAAGGACGTGTTGTAGGCGGCGAAGCACATGGGGATGTTCACCCCTTTCGGGCAAGGCAAGCAGTATCCGCACCCCGTGCAGGGGACCTTGTAGCTTCGCGCGATATGCTCACGCGCGAGCTCCACCGCCACCACCTCGGCACCCTGAAGCGATCCGGGAAGCGCCGTGTCGGCCGTCTCGATGTTCTGCAGCAACTGCTCCTGCGTGCTCATTCCCGACAGCACCACGGTCACCTCGGGATGATCCCATACCCAACGAAGAGCCAGCCTTGCCGGGTCGTCGCTGATGCCGGCATCGGAAAGGGCGGAGCGTGCCTCCTTCGGCAGGTCGCCTGCCAGCTTGCCTCCGAGGAGGGGCTCCATGACTATGACGGGCAGGCCGCGCTCCGCGGCTGCCATGAGGCCCGCCGTGCCCGCTTGGTAGTCCTCGTTCATGTAGTTGTACTGGATCTGGCAGAAGTCCCAGTCGAAGGAGTCGAGCAGCACGAGGAAATCGGCCTTGGGGCCGTGGTATGAGAAGCCAATACGGCAGATGCGCCCCACCTCTTTCTGTCTGTTGACCCATTGCTCGAATCCCAAAGAGGCGAGACGGCTCCATGCCTCCGCGCTCGTCACGTTGTGGACGAGGTAGTAGTCGATATGGTCGGTGCGCAGCCTCTCGAGGGAGCGCTCTAGGTACTTGTCGAAGTCGGCGGTTACTTCGCAGTGCGCAACCGGCAGCTTGGTGGCGACATGGACGCGCTCCCTCAGGCCGGGATTGCGAGTGAATATCTCGCCGAGGGCTGCTTCGTTCCCGTTGTACATGTAGGCCGTATCGAGGTAGTTGACGCCCCGATCGATGGCCTCGACGATAAGCCGTTCGGACGCGTCGACGTCGATGCGTCCGCCGCTGGTAGGAAACCTCATGCAACCGAAGCCCAGCGCCGATAGCTCTTTTCCGCTCCTCGAATCCGTTCTGAATTGCATTGTCAGGACCCCTTGCCTAGAATTAGTTGCACGATGTAACTAGAATATAAGTTGCGCTATGCAACTTGTCAAGGCGACGATGGGGTCAACGTGACCGGAAAAGATCAGACGTATCAGCGCGCGCGGACGCAGGAGCAGAAAGGCCAGCGGCTCGATGACATCCTGGATGCGACGAAGTCCATCCTGGACGAGGGCTCGTACCATGACGTCACGCTGAGCGCCATAGCCGATCGGGTCGGTTACTCGCGCGCTAACCTGTCGCACTACGTCGGTTCGAAGGAAGAGATCCTCCTGCTCTTGTACGTCCGGTCGCTGCGCGAAATCCTGGAAGACCTGAGGGGGATCGATCCGAGGGTTTTGGACGCGTCCTCTAGGGAGGGCCTCGAAGCCGCCTCGGCCATGCTGACATCGGTGCTCTCATCGCATCGGGACTTCGGAAGGCTCGGCGCGCTTCTGCCGAGCATCATAGAGACCAACGTGGGCCAGGAGCGCCTCGTCACGTGCAAGCGCGAGATAGTCGCCATGATGGCCGAGGGATCGAGCCTGCTCGTCGAACGCGGCCTGTTCGACGACGCGGACGTTTCGGCGAGGTTCCTCTTGGACTTGTCGAATTACGTTTCCGGCCTTTATCCGGCGACCCATCCGCTTCCCATCCAGCGCGCCGCATGCGAGAAGACGGGGTATCCGACGCCGTCCTACGAGGAGTCGCTGCGCCATTTTCTGACCGTGCAGCTTATCGGCTACAAGGCAGCGTTGGGACGGGGTGATTCGTGAGCTGCGATGCGACCATGCATGGCGCCTTTGGTCCCGACAGCGCCATGGCGCCCGTGTCCGAGAAGGCCGGGGAGCGGCCGGAAGCCACCGAGAGAGGCGATGCGCTATGACGCCGACGCTGGAGACGAAACGCCTCGTGCTGCGACCCTGGCAAGACAAAGACGCCGAAGAGCTGTTCCGATACGCGCGTGACCCGCGTATCGGGCCTATTGCCGGATGGCCGCCCCACGAAAGCGTCGAGGACAGCCGCCAGATCATCCGCGATGTGCTCTCCGTGCCGGAAACCTATGCCGTGGTGTTGAAGGAGACGGGCCTGCCTGTGGGAAGCATCGGCTTACTCTTTGGAGATGCGGCCAATGCCGACGTGGCCGACGACGAGGCTGAGGTGGGCTATTGGATCGGCACGCCTTTCTGGGGGCGAGGCCTCATTCCCGAGGCTGTCCGCGAGCTCGAGCGCCACGCTTTCGGGGATCTGGGCCTGCGAGGGCTTTGGTGCGGCTGCTACGACGGCAACCACAACTCCGCACGGGTGCAGGAGAAGTGCGGCTTCGCGTTCCATCATACGAGAGAGAACGTGCCCTGCGCGCTCATGGGCGACGTGCGCACCGAGCACTTCACCTACCTGACGAAAGAGCGCTGGAAGGCCCTGGAAAAAACGCACATTCGCGAGATGTGATCGAGCGAGCGCCCTCTTCCGAGCGACTGTCTGCACAAGGGCCTGCTCGTTTCGGAAGGGCATGAGGGCGGGATTCCGCGCAGCATCCTCGGGGAAGGCTCGAAGTCGGCGACGCTGCCGAAGGCTTCGGCAGCCAAGGATGGCGAAGCACGACGGGGCGATGACATTGGGGGCATCCCGGACATCGCCCTGTCGCCGCCGCTACGCTTTCTTCACGGAGGCCAGTACCATCGCTGCCGCCACGATCAAGACGAGCATATCCGTCAGAGCGCAGGCAAGCCAAACCCCTTGGATTCCCGTCCCGGTCATCATCGGCACGAGCAGAACCATCGGCACGAAGAGCACAAGCGGACGCGCCATGGTGAGCACGGCCGCCTTGCCTCTATCGCCGATGGATTGCAGCAAGAAGGTTTTCCGGTCTGTCTTTCCTGTCATGTCAGACCACTGTCCTTTGTACAGTGCCACCTGCTAGCGACCAGTCGGCGCTTTCGGATTGGAGCCTTACCATGCGGGCGAACAGGCCATCCCTCTCCAACAGCTCGGCCGGGGACCCTTGTTCCACGACACGACCCTCGTCGAGCACTACGATCTTGTCCGCGTTCATCACTGTGCGCATGCGGTGCGCGATGACGATGACGGTCTTGCCCGCGAGCAGATTCGAGAGCGCCTCCTGCACTTGGGACTCGTTCTCCACGTCGAGCGATGCGGTCGCCTCGTCAAGCAAAACGATGGGCGAGTCCTTCAGCAGTGCCCGGGCAATCGATATGCGTTGGCGCTCGCCGCCCGAGAGCTTGCTGCCGTTCTCTCCGATCATGGTGTCGTAGCCCTGCGGCAGCTTGCGCACGAAGTCGTCGCACATGGCGGCTTTCGCGGCTGCCAGAACCTCATCGTCCGTCGCGTCGCGGCGGCCGAGGCGGATGTTGCCCATCACCGTGTCATCGAAGAGCAGCACGTCTTGGAAGACCACGGAGTAATCCTTCAGAAGCGCCTCCGGGTCGATGGTGGACGCATCGACGCCGCCCACGAGGACGCGACCACCGTCGGTGTCCCAAAAACGCGCAGCCAATCTGGTGAGGGTCGACTTTCCCGACCCGGAAGGACCTACAAGCGCGGTCACCTGGCCCTCCTTCGCGACAAAGGAAACGCCTTGCACGACAGGTTCGTCGTCATCACCGTAAGAGAAGGTCACGCCCTCGAACGCCACGTCGTGCCCCTGAGGCAGGAAGCTCTCGCTTCCCGTGGCAGCAATCTCGTTATAGAACGCCTTCATGCGAGGAGCGGCGACCTCGGTGGCCATGAACAGCTCGGCGAGCATGAGCGTCGACTGATCGAAAGGTGCGTAGATGCGCGATGTCACGAGCAGAAAACCGAACATCACCATGAATCCGATGGAGCCGTCGGCGAGCATGAGTGAACCTGCAAGGATGGTCGTGGCGATGCCGAGGCGCATGATCGCCTGGGTTGACTGAACGGGGATGCCTGACGCGACCTCCGATTTGAACATCTTCTTCTCGAGGTCGTCGATGTAGCCGTCGGCCTGCTTGAGATGTGCCGGCACTTGATTGGTGGCCCGAATCTCGCGAACGCACTCCAGCATCTCCTGCGTGTTCTCCGTCATGGCGATTGCGCAAGCACGTGTCCTGTGCAGGAGCGGGGCGGTGAAGCGGCGTGACCAGAACAGGATGGCGAAAGCCACCGGCACCGACCAGAGGGCCGCTATCGCCAGCTGCCAGTTGAACGCCAGAAGGCATACGGCGATGATCGCTGTCGAGACGTAGGTGCCGTACAGGTACGGCAGCACATGCGAGTAGACGTGCTCCATCGTAGAGGCGTCGGTCATGATGGTCTCCGTCAGGTCTGCCAGATCGCGCTTCCCGAAGAACGACAGCGGCAGCTCTCTCAAACGCTCGCCCAATCCGATGCGTTGCTTGCCGCTCTCGCGATAGGTCTTGCCGTAGGTGTAGTCGTACTGGAACCAGTGGGCCACCCAGAGCGCGATGGCGAAAACGACGAGTCCTATCGCATACGGAGCCATGTCGGGAAGCGCTTTTCCATCTGTCAGGGCCGAGATGAGCTGTTCCATCAACATGAAGAAGAACCCTATGCCGAACATGGCGATGAGATTGACGATAACGGTCCAGAAGGCACCGAGGCGAATGTTTTTGGCGCCTTCCGCGGTGAGCGCGTATTTCTCTCTCATTCCCATTATCGAGCGCCTCCTTCCGACGCGAACGATTCGCATGCTGCCGCGACCTGCTCCTCGTCCGGAGTCTCGGACTTGATGCGCCAGAGGGCCGCACGCTGGTATTCTTCCCACATGCGGGCATAAAGGCCGCCGAGCGCCAGCAACTCGTCGTGCGTGCCCTGCTCTACGACGCGCCCGTCTTCGATGACCACGATCTTGTCTGCCCCCACCACAGTGGAGAGCCGGTGCGCGATCATCAGCACAGTGCGGTCCTTGGCAAGCTCGGAGAAGCCCTTCTGTATGAGCGCTTCGTTCTCCGGGTCGGCGAATGCGGTCGCTTCGTCGAGCACCACGATGGGAGCCTGCTTGCAGATCGCGCGGGCGAGCGCGATGCGCTGCTTCTCCCCGCCGGAGAGGTGGACGTCGGCCGTTCCCACCACGGTGTCTGCGCCTTGCGGCAGCTTCGCGAGAATGTCATCGCATTGGGCGGCGGCGAGAGCCGCCAGCACGTCTTCGCGCGCGGCGTCGGGCCGGGCTGACGCCACGTTCTCGTAGATGGACTTCTTGAACAGGCGGTTGTCCTGGAACACGAAGGCGACGCTCTTCATGAGCTCGGTCGTATCGAACGCGCGCACGTCCACGCCGCCGATGCGCACCGCGCCGACGCTGACGTCCCAGAAGCGCGGCACCAGGCTCGCCGCCGTGGTCTTGCCTCCTCCGCTGGGTCCCACCAGGGCCACCGTGGTCCCCTCGGGAACCTCGAAGCTCACGTCCGTCAGGGCATCGTGTTCGGCGCCCTCGTAGCGGAAGCCGACATGGTCGAAGGCGATGTCGTGGGCATGCGGCGTCTCGGGGTGCGTCGGCTCCGAGAGTGTCGGCGAGCCGAGGATGTCGTGCGTCCTCTTCGCGGCATCGGCCGAGATCTCGATTTCCTCCATCACGAACATGAGGCGCGTGGTGGCCGTGGCGATGATGGCGGAGAATATGGCGTAGAACGCGAAGTTCGCCATGAAGCCTGCGAACGCGACGGTGCCTGCCGCCTGAGCCTCAGGCGCGAGGAAGACGACCACCGGCACGAGGAAGATGGCGATGCCCGTGATGGCGGTGAGCGATGTCACCTGCGGCTTGGCGCACACCTTCACCGTGTAGTACTCGGCCATTTCCGAGTACTCCTTGATGGCATCATGGAACGCCTTGAACGAGAAGACGGTCTGCTGGAAGACCTTCACGACGGGAATGCCGCGCACGTATTCCGTCCCGGCCTTCGCCATGTTCACTTGCGCCTGCATGTAGCGCTGCATGAAGTGCGCGTTATTTCCGCCCATCATGGAGAACATGCATGCAAGGGATAGGATGGCGGCCAGAAGGCACGCGAGCCCCATGCGCCAGTCGAAGACGAACAAGGTGACGACGAGGCCCAGCACCATGGCGATTGACCCTGCGGTATCGGGCGTCTTATGCGCGATGAGGCCTTCGGTGGATCCGGCGCAGCCGTCGATGATGCGACGCAGCGCGCCTGAGGCGTGCGTGTCGAAGTAGCCGAGTTGCACCTTCATGAGATGCTCCAGGCATGCCTTGCGCAGGTTGCTCGCCGTGTGGAACGCGCACGCATGGGTGCAGAGCAGCGCGCAGAAGTAGAGCACGAGGCTGGCCACAGCCATGAAGAACGCGAACCATCCATATAGTGCCAGGTTCTCCGCAGCTGTCCAGTCGGGGGCCACGGCGATGAGGTCGCGTGCGACGAGCCAAATGCAGATATACGGGCCGAATGTGAGCAGCATGGCCGCAGCCGATAGGCCGCAGCCGAGATAGAGCAACCAGCGCTTGCGGCCTGCAAACCCAAGAAGATAGCCGAGTCCTAGCCTGCGCGATGGCGTGCTTTCGCCAACGGGCGGAGGCGTGGATGCCTCCGAAGATGGTCCCAGTGATGATTGCGCTTCCGAATTCAAAGCTCCTCCTTACTATCGAGGCGGCGACGGTTTGTGGGGGTATTTTCCAACCGGCACAAGTGACAGAGGGAAACGGCGAACGACTGGCGAAACGATGCGAACGAACAAGGAACCGCACTTTCGTTCGCCGCTTGCGGTAACGACAGCGAGCGAGATGGAATAAGTTTGCCATGGCTAACATTTCGAGCTATCATGGATGCCGTCACGCAGGCGCCTGCGCGCAGCACGGAAGATTGCAAGGGAAGCATCGCGGGCATAAGCCTCGCCTCGAACGTGTTCGGCGCATCTTTCGCATGCATCGCCCAGGGAAGGAGACCTCATGGTTGCAGACGTAGCCGAGAAGATGCAGACGTTCTTCGTCCCTCAGATGGAGCAGCTCGGGCTTAAGGAGAAAGAGTCGCGACATGGCTCGTTCAGCACCGTCGAAGCGGATTGGGGCCAGGGCGTGCTCTGGGCTCACAGCCTAGGGAATAATTGCTTGTTCACGTTCCACGACGTGCGCCTGAACGAGGACGTGACGCTGATCGAGCAATCGAGTGACTACGTTTGCATCGCCTCCATGACGAGCCATTCTGCGAAGATGTGCCCGGTCGACAAGACCTACTTCAAAGAGCACAACACCGTCTCCTTCGAGCAAGAAGGTCAGCCGAGGGTTGCTTACGAGTTGAAAGCCGGAGAGAGGCATCGCTCGTTCACCTTTTGCCTGTCTCCAGACTTCTTCGACGAATTGGAGGAGGTTACGGACGCCGAAAAGGAGGATCTCCTTCAGTTCCTTGCCACCCAAGAGGTCAATACCCATGCTCCGGAAATCGTGCGGGCCTTGGAGAGCCTTGGCCCGGAATGGGCGCACAAGTCAGGGGGCGACCGGTTCTGTCGCGCAAAGCTCAACGAGATACTCGCCGTGTCCCTTTGCGAAGCGCACGATCGAGGCGGCATGCCACATGCGGGCAACGACGACGATCGTCGCCTTGCCCGCGAGGCGCAGATCATCATAGACGGCCACTATAAGGAAGCTCTCACGCTCCAATCCATAGCAAAGCAGCTGTACGTGGGGAAGACGCGCTTGTGCGGGGTATTCAAGAAAGAGTACAGCTGTTGCGTGGCAGAGTACCTGCGCGACAAGCGCATTGCCAAGGCAAAAGAGCTTCTTTCCGGCACCGGAGTTAGTGTCGGGGAGGTTGGACGCGCCGTCGGCTATCTGCATCAGAGCAGCTTCACCGAGGCGTTCAGGCGCGAATGCGGCACCACGCCGACGCAGTGGCGCAACTGCCCGCTGCGATGATGGTCAGATGCTGTCTAATGCGCCTCGGCCCATAGTCGCTCCTTTGGGACAGCGTTCGCCCTTCTTCGCCGGTCGTTTTCCTGTCACCGCTCCTGCGTCGCCACGCGTCGCCGTTGTTTGCGGCAGCTCCCAGGCAGTTCCTATAATGAAGAAGGACGTGCATTAACAGATCCGATGTGACAGCGAAGAGGGCGCATGGGGAAGACGGGAATCTTGCTGCTGAATACGGGAAGCCCCGAGGCTCCGACCTCGGACGCGGTGCGTTCCTATCTGGCCGAGTTCCTCACCGATCCGCGGATCTGCCCCATGAACCCGCGCATCTGGAGCTTTCTGCTCAACCGATTCATCCTCCCGAAAAGGTCGACGGCCTCCGCCGCCAAGTATGCAGCCATCTGGACGGAGGCGGGATCCCCGCTTGACGTGACCATGCGCTCACTTGCGGGTAGGCTGGAGGCGTCGCTTCGCTTTGCCGACGAGGACGTGGCGGTGGCCCGCGCCATGAGCTACGGGAAGCCTTCGGTGGGCGAGGCGCTGCGCGGCTTGGTCGACCGGGGATGCGGCCGCATCGTCGCGATCCCGCTCTATCCGCAAAGCGCTTTCAGCACGACGGGTGCCGTGCACGACAAGCTGGACGAGGCGCTTGCGGCGCTGGATCACGCGCCCGAGGTCGCATTCGTTGATGATTACTACGAGGAAGGCGCCTACATCGACGCCGTGGCGGAATCGATAAGGGCTGCCGGGTTCGGCCAAGGAACGTCGGACAGGCTGCTCTTCGCCTTCCACTCCATCCCCATCTCGGACATCAAAGGTGGCGATGCCTATCCCGAGCAGACTCTCTGGACCGCCCAGGCTGTCGCTACCAAGCTTGGCCTGTCGGATGCTGAATGGCGGGTCGGGTACCAGAGCCGCTTCGACAAGAGCCGATCGTGGCTCGGGCCTTCCGTGAATGCCGTGCTGGAAGGGTTTCCCGAAAGCTATTCGGACCTGTTCGTGGTCGCCCCCAACTTTTCGGTCGACTGCCTTGAGACGCTCTACGACATCGATATCGTCCTGCGCCGCAGATATGAGGGCGCGGGCCGGAGACTCCGTTACGTTGCATGTCTCAACGACTCGGACAGCCATGTAGGGCTTTTAAATGAGCTTGTCGTAGCACAGGGGATCGTAGCACAGGGGACAGGTTAGTGTGTTCAAGCGCTCATTCTTCTTACGATCCCAACGGAAAGACCGGTAAGACGACTTGTCTGCCGAATCGAAAGCCCGGCTTCAAGAAGCAAGGGTACGGCTTCGGACTGCTCCTCTTGCGACAATGCCATGAAATCCTCAACCGAGGAGCATCCGGTAATGTCGAAGATGATCTTCTTTGCATCGTCATCAATGAAGTGCCGCCTTCCGTTCTCCGAAACCTCAAGACATTCATCCTCGTTTGAAGCCTCGGTGAAGCGTATCAGCTCTTCGATGCTGATAATCTGATTCACATAATCTGTATCAGTGATCCCCTCGCCGATAAGATAGTCGCGATAGCTGCTATATGGAAATTCTTCCGGATGAGCACATGCGCATGCTTTAACGGGGTTCATGTGAATGTAGCGCAATACGGTCAGAAGGTATGAGTCGTCTTCAACCGGCTCGCTTTTGAAGCGCTCTTGAAAGAGGTGCCCGATCCTGTCGTATTTTGTGTTGTACCAAGTGGCGTATCTGGTGGCGATTCGCTGGATGGTGCTAGAAATGCCCCCTTCCCCCTCTTTGATTAAAAGGTGGACATGGTTGCCCATGAGACAATAGGCAAGAAGTTTGCAGCCACTGGCCATACGGCTATGTGCGAGTTCGTACAGGAATCTCAAACGATCATCGGCGCTATTAAAGATGAGTTGCCGATCAACTCCGCGCAAAATAACATGATAAATGCCGCTTGCTGACATCTTCCGTGCGGTTCTTGGCAAAAGAATCCTCCCGTGCCGTCTGGGTAATATGGGCTGTCATGCTAGCACACTAACCTGTCCCCTGTGTTCTAGCACACTAACCTGTCCCCTGTGTTATGCCCTGTGTTAGGCGGTTGACGTAGCGAAGGCCATCCTTGGTGAGGCGGAAGCTGCGGGCGATGATGTCGTCCACGGGGGCGGCTTTCCGGGTTTGGGTGTCGTAGGCTTGAAGTCGTGAGTCGCCGTCGATGAAGTAGATGGCGCTGCCGTCGAAGGCGATGTTGCCGCTGGCAGGGATGGCGAGCGTCTGCGTCGACCGCGTGGCCCGGTCCATCTCGACAATTTCGTCGTTCGCCACGAAGAAGATGCTGCGGTCATTCAGGAAGAAGCCGCGGCAATCTGGTAGAAACGCCCACGTGTCGCCGACGGTGTAGTCGATTCCCAGCAAAGATCGGTCGCTGTCGGCGATCTGCTCGAAGATAACCTGGCGCTCCAGCGTGTCCGCATCAAGGCGCACAATGCTGAACTGGGTGAACGTGCTGCCGTAATTGCCGACCCGGTCGACATGCTGTCGGGTGCGAGAGGTTAGATAGTATACGCACGGGCCGGCTACGTAGACTCCCTTCACGAGCTCTTCGTCCGAAAAGGCACCGAAAAGAGGCGACGCCTCCACGGTCATCGCGGTAGCCCCCTCACGTTCCATAACGTAGGTTCGGGTCTCTTCGTCGAACGTTACGACAATGCCGTCACCCTCCAAGCTCTGGGCATCAGAGTTGTAGACCACGGTCTCAGTCGTCCCAGAAGAGCACCCGGTGACAGGCAGCAGAAGCGCAACGGCGAGCAAAAGCGCGACCGCCGACCTGGCTCTTCTGCCGCGGCGGGGCCTTCTCGCCAGAAGCCAGCAGTTCGTGCTGCAGCGCACGGCCCAGTACAGCGCAAACGTCACGATCGCCACCGAGATCACCGCCACCAGCGCGAATTCCCAAGGGGAAACCTCAACGAACAGGGCGATGGAATCCCCGCCGTCGCCCTGCGCAAAGCGACTGCCTTCTAAGAACCCCGTCGCAAGCAAGAACGCCAGGGGAAGGGGAAGGCGGAAGACGAATTGCTCCGGCATGCCCATAAGAGGTATAAGGGTGACGGCAGCGCCGATGAGCGCCGTCAGAGCATGCTTTCTTGCCAACAGCGACACGAAAAGCAGCAAAGAGGCGAGCATCGCCGCGCCGAAGCAGCGAAGGCCGGCGGCCGCAACGAACGCCTCGGCAAGAGAGAGGCTCTTCGTGCTGGCGCCGAACAGCGAAATGCTCTGCAGCGGATAGTCCCCATGGGGTAGGCCGTATTTCGCCGAGAAGAATGCAAGCTGGGCGAGGGAAAGCGCCGCACAGAGGGCGACGACAGAGCCGACGACGATGAGTTCTTTACTCCGTGCGCTCGCGCGGCCTTGAGGAGTCGTGCGCAGCAGCGCATCCATCTGGCAAGCACATTCCGAGCAAAAGGCCGTGGCGGCCAGGTACAAGATGGCCAGCAGCACCGGGAAATCCAGCGTCTGGGCACCAAGCAGCCCCGCCCAGCCGTTCGTCTCAAGGAAGTAACGGTTGGGTGTGTTCTCCGATATATAGAGATACTGCTGGTAGGCGACGTCGAATCCCCGCTCGTGAGCCAGCGTCTCATCGGATCGGGCGGTCGCGCGCTCGTAGTCCTCGGCGGAGATGATCCCGTCGTAGTAGCCTTCCCGTGCTTCGGCGCGGGCGGCCTTCGCCTCTGTGATGGCTTCGCTCCTTTCTTGAAGCCACACCTCTTTCTGACCATCCAAGGCCCCGTCAAGCGTTTCCAGACACCAGACGTAATCGCCCCGGTTCTCTTCCATGGCGACATTCTGGGGCCGATCGGTCGCTGCCAGCCAAGCCACGCTGGTCACCAGGGCTGCTAACAGGCAGGCCAAACCCCGCTGCACGATCATGAGCTTCTTCCACTCGTAGGCGAGCACCCTCATCGAGCCCTCCGTATCGGACAGAGGGCATTTCGCGGCGAGAGCATGTAGATGGCCACCGCAGCGATGAGCCCCACGACCAAGGAGAAGGCAAGCGCAGCCTGCCAGGACAGCACGGGAAAGCCTCCGATGTCCAGAAATTCCGTCTGGGCCAGAAGGGGGCGGCCCGCCAGCAGCGAGTAGGGATCGAGCGCCTTCGCCCACACAAGATGGGAATAGGCCACGCTCGCGCCGCCGACGACGAGCGCGGCGGTGAGCGCGAGGTTGGCGACAAGGGGAGCCAGGGCGTTTCCGCACCGCAGCGACACCGCAAGCCAGAGCATGCCCAAAGCCCAGAGCCCCGCGCCTCGCAGCGCTGCCGCCAGGACCGCGAACTGAAAAACGCTAAGGCCGACCGGCGCCTCTGCAAAGCTGGGGATGGCATACACCGGCTGCCCTAGGCCCTCGAAGGTGCCGAAGGCCGCTACGAAGCCCGCCAAGTCTAGCAGCGAGAACCACGCGGTCACCAGCAGCAAAAACCCGCTGACCGCCACCAATTTTGCGAGAATGGTGCGACTGCCGCCGTTGGGGTTCGTGAGCAGCAGCCGGTCCATCTGGGTTTCCCGTTCCGTTGTGAAGGTGCCGGTGACGCCGTAGAGCCCCAGAAGCAGCACGAGAACGAGGGAGAAGTCGTAATTCAGGTAATAGTTGGCCATCTCTGTGTAGGCGAAGGCGGGCACCGTGCGGCCGGCGTAGATCTGGTATATGGCAGCGCTTTCCCGCTGTTGGTACAAGGCGTCGGCCTGGGCTGCAACTGCGGCGTTCTGGCGCGCCTTCTCCGCCACTGATGCGGCGCGCTCGCTATATTCGTAGCAATACTGCATGGGATCGACGAAGTACTTCTCCAGAAGATTCCTGTCGCTGTAGAGGTTTCCCGTCAGGGAGTCGGCATCATCGGTGGCGGTGTTGGCGGTCATGTCCGCCGTGGCTTGGGCTAAGGGCTGCCATGTCGCCAACAGCTGCTGCACCTTTTCGGGCGTGATGGGGCCTCGGTACTGATCGTAGAGGCTCCAGTGAACGGTGCGCCAGCTGCGCTCGTCGCCTCCGTCGGACAGAAACGAATAAGCGTTCCATTCGCTGTAGATTTTGACCAGATTAACAGCGCTGAACAGGGCGAAGAGCACAAGGATCGAGCGCCGGCAGAAAAGCTTGACGAATTCGCAGCGGATCAGTCGCATGGCGCATCGCCGTCCCGGCAGAAGTATAGAAACACGTCTTCCAGGTTCGGCCGAATCGGGTAGGCCCCTTGGCAAGGGCGCTCGTCGCTGACAATACGGAGCGAAAAGAGTGAACCGTCCTGCTTCATGTTGCCGATGCGCCAGCGCTCGGCTAGCCGCCGGGATTCCTCCATGTCCACCGTGGCCTCCCACACCTTGCCCGCGATGCTCTGCTCCAGCGCGGCCGGTGTTCCCTGCATGAGCAGCTTGCCGTGTCTCAGCAGCAGAATCTCCGTGGCGATGCACTCCACATCGGAGACGATGTGGGTGGCTAGAAGGATGGTGCGTCCAGGGGCGAAGCGGGAGATGAGATTGCGGAAGCGAATGCGCTCGCCCGGATCCAGGCCGGCGGTGGGCTCGTCCAGCACCAAAACTTTCGGATCGGACAGCATAGCCTGGGCAATGCCGAGCCTTTGGCGCATGCCTCCCGAAAGGGCGCCGATCTTCTTGTCCCACGCGTCGGCCAGATTCACGGTGGCCAGCAATTCCACCGCCCGGGTTCGCGCCCGTTCGGCGCTCAGGTTTTTCAGCGCTCCCATGTAGAGAAGGAAATCCCCCACGGTGAAGTCGCGATAGAAGATCGGATATTGGGGCATGTAGCCCAAGTCGGCCAGAAACTCACTGCCCTGCGCCCCGATGTCGCGCCCGTTCGCCCTCACCGTGCCGCCATCGGCGCGCAAGATGCCCACGAGAATGCTGATGAGCGTCGTCTTCCCGGCTCCGTTTTCGCCTAGCAGCCCGAAAACGCCCTCGCCCAGCGTGGCACTGAAGTCTTTCAGCGCGTATTTGCCCTTGTAGCGCTTCGCTACGTTGTCGAATTGGATTTCCATGCTAGTTCCCGAAACTAAACGTAGATACCGCCGTGTCGATTTCCCCTATGCCGCAACCCAAAAGCACGACGGCGGCCTGCGCATCGTCCACGATGCTCACTTGAGGAATCCGCCATGTATAACGAGGATCATCCACGTCGATGGTCTCGGTGGCCAGAAGCTCGCCGGAATCGACGGCATAGACCCGCACGGTAACCGCGCTGCCCAGTTCGGCGGTGGCGACATATTTGCCCTGCTCGGAAACGTAGATGCCGTCCCCTCCCTCGTCGTTTGAGGAAAAGGAGAGTCGATGCGCGGCGCCGCTTGCTATATCGACCCAAGAAAGACTTCCATCGACATGCGAGATCGCGGGAGGAAAGAACAGCCTGCCGTCGGCCTGCAGCGTTTCTTCGACGCCCTTTACATCCAGCCAGTCAAGCTCGAGTCCGCCGCCATCGATGTCTACCGTTCCCCACATTGACGCACTTTCCTCGCCATCGGCGCCTTGCTCGGGAAAGCCGTCTCCGGCAAAGGCCACATGGTCGCCATCGGGCGTGAAAACGACGCCGCTCAGCGAGGCCGCATTGATGCCTGAGCTACCGGTGCCCTGGGCGATGTCGAGCAACATGGTAAGTCGCGCGGTCGGGCGGTCGTAAAGGTAGAGGGCGCTAAGGCCTGCGATAGCCAGCTGGCTCCCATCGCTCGACACCGCAACGCAGTTGGGGCTGGCCACATAGTCGTCGGGCAGAAGCTGCTCCAGCTCGAGGGATTCCTTCAGATTCAACCTGTTGTCGTAGATACGAACGATCGCCCCCGTGTCGCTCATGGCCGTAAGGGCGATGCCGCCCTCGAACGGCGCTGCGGCGAAGTCCTGCGACGGCGCCGGGCAGTGGGCCAACACCGTGCCGGAGGAGGTATCGTAGAGAGACAGCTCGTCGGCACAGACGAGCAGCGTGCCCGCTTGGGCATAGGAGCAACCCGTCAGCTTTCCTTGGAAAAGGGCGCTGTCGAACGTGAAGACGCTCGAACCTTGGCCGGGGTCCTTGACCTCTGCGGCATCGGTGGCTGGTATTGGGGCGACCGGCGTTTCTGGCATCGCCCCTTCGAGGCCGCTCGTTGGCGCTTGAGGACTGCAAGCCCCGAAGGGGAACAGCGACAGGGCAATCGCGGCGCAAAGGGCTTTCCTCATGATTCAGGCCTCCTTGAAGAGCAGTATCGAGTTGGTTTTGTAAAAGGGCGTGTCCGCGTTTTCGGTAGGCACTGCTATACAGTAGAGCGTGTTGAACTTTCCGAGCAGAGACGGGCCGATGACGGCCTCCACCACGGTCACGCCCCCTTGGCTCAGCGTTGCGGTGCACGACCCTTCTCCATTCATTGCCACCGGCTGGTGGTCGAGGAAGAAGGCGATGCTGTAGTGCGCGCCGGGAGTGCCGCACAAGGTGAAGCGCACCGGCACCGGCTCGACAACGGGGAGGTTGTCGAACACCGTGCCGCCGCCGAGCGTGAAGGTGTAGTAGACCCCGTCATCCAGCGTGTCCAAGGTCACATCCGGCCATCCCGCCTGAGCCAGGTCGTTTTCCACGTACTGAGCCGTGGCCTTCTCCTCGTGCACGTTGCAGGATGAGAAGGCATCCACCGGACTCGGTGCTGCGGCTTTCGCGGGCGCGTCGGCGTCGAAGCGCATCTCCAAGCTGAGGGGAAGCGCATTGTGGTACCACCCGTAGCTGGACGTGCCTTCCATATCCGGCTGGAAGTCGGGGTTCGTGATGCTGACGATGGTTAGGCTCAGCGTTTCGCCTGCCTTTCCGCGCACCGGATCGAACAGGAAGGCGAGCTCTTGGTCTTCCGCCGCATCGAACGTGTGGCAGTAGGCGTAGTCGGACGACGGGTCGTCGGTGCGGTAGGGCTGGGGATTCCCATCCAGGAAGAGGAGGAAGCCCACGCTGTCCAAGTCGCCGGTGACGGAGAATCGATAGTCCAGGCGAAACTCGCCGCCATCGTAGGGGAGCGGCTCTCTTTCGCCGTCGTCGGATAGGGGCGGATTCGCGGCCTCGTGGCTGAGCATGGCCATGATGTTCGCATCCTCCTGCGCCTCCTTAAACGGATTCGCCGCATCGTTCGGCGCGGCCGCAGGGGTGTCTTCTGGAATGTCGTAGCCGGTGCAGGCGGACGCGGACAGAAGGGTTGCCCCGAGCAGCGCGGCCAGCGACGCGGCCAAGGCGGGTTTCATTCGCATACAGGACCTCCTTTGCGCCTTTCGCCCAAGCCTAGGGCGCAAAAGTCAAAAATCGGTCAAGCTGCGAGAGCTCGGCGATGTCGGTGCGCGCTGCCGAAGGTCGGCGGCGACGGCCTCTGCTTCAGCCGTCCGCGCTGCCCCTCCGAAGGTCTTCGATTGCAATCAGGACCTTTGCGCGGGCGCCGCCATCGCTGTTCGACAGTTCCAGGGATCCCCCCAGCTTTCGGCAGAACACTCTGCTCGTGGCCAATCCCAGCCCCAAGTGGCCGTCGGAGGCATCTTCGGAGAGGAGCAGGGCGTCCTTCCTCCGAAGCACCGCTTTCGGAAAACCAGGGCCGTCATCGGTCACGGTGGCCGCCAGCAGCTCCCCCTCTTGGTGGAACTCGAGCGTGATGGTGGAACGGGCATAGCGAAGGGCGTTGCCCACGAGGTTCTCCAGAACGCGGTACAGAAGCTCGCCATCGAAGACGGCCGTGCACTCCGGCACAGAAACGCGATGGGTCAACCGCACGGAACCGTCGCGACACAGTGCGGCCAGGGAATCGCCGAGGTCCTCCAGAAACTCACGGAGGCGTTCCTCTTTGGGGCGAACCTCCAGATCTTCGATGGCTCCCACCTCGCGCACGACCTCGGTGTAGCGCCCCATGCGCTCGGCAGCGGCCCTCAGGTTGCCAAGCGCCCGGTCGAGCTCTTCGTCGGTCAGAAGGCCAGCCTTGCGACCTTCTTGCAGGTACTCCACGTAGCCTCCGACGATGGCAATCGGGTTGCGCAGATCGTGAGCCACCGACGCCTGAAGGGCCCGGCGCTGCTCCAGCATGTCCCACAGGAGGCGGTTGTTGTCGACGAGGGCCTGGCGCATGTCCTCGAAGGCGGTGCAGAGTTGGCCAAGCTCGTCAGTGGATTCGCAGTGCACCTGAAAGTCGAGGTCCTGGCGTTTGACGTGGGCGGTCGCGTCGGCGAGCGCGCGGATGGGCGGTTCCAGCTTCTTCCGATAGAACCACTGGCCCGCCAGGGCGATGCCGAGGAGGGCGAACAGGAGAGGCAGCCCGACCATGGCCGCCTGCGAGGCACGATAGGCGGCCTTCTCCCTGGCCGTGAGCATCGAGAAGCTCGACTCTATGCGGTCGACGGCATAGCTCGCTGTTTGGCCGGGGGCGTCTTCCGAGCCTTCCGGGACAAGATGGCCGAGCGGTTCCGGCTGGCCGCCGAGCTCAATGCGCTGGGTCGATTCCGAGACGCTGCCGTCGGGTGCAGTGGTTTTCTGGGTGAGCCATACCTCGTCGGAATCCGGCAGGATGGATTTCTGCAGCTGGTAACAGCCGAAGATCGCAAGGCCGCTGGCGAGGGACACGGCGAGCATGGTCACCGCCACGGCGCGGGCGAACTCCTTCTTAAGCGACCCCTTCTTCATGCCTTCCACCGGTATCCCATTCCCCAGACCGTTTCGATGGGTTCGTTGCCGCAGGCCTCCGAGAGCTTCTGGCGGATTTTGCGCACGTGTTCTTTGACGACGCTGGCGTCTCCTTGGCCGTCGATGCCCCATACTGCCGCGTAGATGCGCTCGCGGTCGAAGACCTGGTTGGGGTGCGACATCAGGAAATCAAGGATATCGAACTCGCGCTTCGAGAAGGTTATTTCCCGACCGTTTGCGAATGCCTTCCGATTGGACCGGTTGATGAGAATGCCCTGCGCTGCCACCACCTCCGATGCCGGGCGCTCGCGGGCCTCCCGGCGAAGGTGTGCTTCGATGCGCGCTGTCAGCTCTCGCAAGCTGAAGGGCTTCGTAATGTAGTCGTCCCCGCCGGCGGTCAAGCCGTCGACCTTGTCTTGTTCGGCGATGCGCGCCGTGAGAAACAAGATGGGGCACCCTACGTGGTCCCTGATGGCTCGGCACAGCTGCAGCCCGTCCGTTCCCGGCATGCCGATATCCAGCAAGACAAGATCGGGCTTCATGCCCAGTTTCGCCAGAGCCTCATCCGCATCGTTCGCCTTGTAAACCAAGTACCCATGCTGGGTCAGGTGCGCGTCCAACAGGTCGGTGAGCATAGGTTCGTCGTCGACCACGAGAATCTTGTGGGTCATGCTGTTGCCTCCAATCCTATGAACCATAAGACGGGAAAGTCAAGAATCCGTCAAGTTCGCTGACTCCACCTGAAAGGTGATGCGACGATGATCTGCATCATTTGCATTTGGGGCAAATGATGATGTTATCCCTGTCCTGCGTTCTGTGTCATATTAGGCGGGAAACCTTGCAAAAACGTTAGGCGCGCGTAAGGCGAATCGATGGCAGGAGGGCAGCTCGTTCCTTAAGTTGGTTCCAGTCCCAGATTGGAGCCGCCAATGATATTGAAGCTAGCCGTGCGTAATGTGCTACGCTCGGCGCATGACTACTCGGTATACTTCGCCACGCTGGCCTTCGCGGCCTGCCTGCTGTACTCCTTCACGGCTTCGGGCGACTACCTCCTGTCACTCGACCTGACCGCCGACCAGCGTGGCATATACGAGTCTGCCTCGATGATCACCCAGGCGTTCTCGGTGTTCTCGGCGCTCGTCTTCGCGTTCCTGGTGACCTACGCCAACCGCTTCATTCTGCGTCGCCGCTCCAGGGAGTTCGCCACCTATGGGATCATGGGGATGGAGCCGGCGACCATGGCGCGCATCCTGGTTTACGAGGGATGCGTCGCCGCCGTGGTCGCGCTTGCGGTTGGAATGCTCGTCGGGGTGCTCGCCTCTCCTCTCTTCGGGGCGGTCGCTGCCTTCGTCTTCGACGCCCCCTGGCAGCTCCTGTTCGTGTTCTCGGCCGATGCCGCCCTCTGGACCGCAGAATGCTTCGCCGGCCTCATGGTGCTCGCCCTTGCTCTGGAGGTCCGAAGCTTGCGCAAGCACTCGCTGCTCGAGTTGTTAGATGCTGACAGTACGCCCGAGCAGCCGAAGGGGACCGCTCGGCTTTCTGTGGGCTTCCAGACGCTGCTGGCAGTGGTCCTGCTCGCCGTTGTTTGGGGTTCGTGCCTGTTCCAGCCAGTGCAGTTCATCGTGTGGATCCTGCCCATGGGCGTCGCTGCTGTGCTGGCTACCGGAATGCTCTTCCGGGTCTGGGCCATCAGGCGCCCGGAACGGGCGCGCCGCCGCCCCGATCGGCTTTTAGTGGGCTTGCGCCTTTTTGATCTGCGCCAGTTGCAGGCTCGCATGTCCCTCAGTGCGAACGCGATGGCATGCACCTGCGTCCTCATTGCCGTGGCGGTCTGCATGATGGTCGCGGGCCTTGCGTTCAGCGTCGGCATGCGAGATGGATTCGGGCAGCTGAGCAGCCATACGCTGGCCCCCATCGGCTACGTCGGCATCTTCTATGGGATCACGTTTCTGGTTGCGGCCGCCGCTGTGCTGGCTTTGCAGCAGCTTGCGGGTGCGGCTGACGACCGGCAGGCCTACCGCATGCTCGGAAACCTGGGCTGCGACGCGGCCATGATGCGGAGAAGCATTCGATCCCAAGTTGGCACCTGCTTTGCGCTGCCGATGGCCTTCGCGCTCGTCCACGACGTCTTCGGCCTGGCCCTGGTGGCGTTTTTGGCCTATACGCTGGGCAGCGCTCAGTTTCCTGTCATCGTGGCGGGGGTCGTGGGGGTCACGGTCGCGCTGCTGGGCGTGTACTATCTCATCACCTGCCGGGAGTGCGGCCGCATGCTCCTGCCGCAAGAGAGCGAGTGAGCCGCGTGAGTCAAGGGAACTGTCCCTTTGACTCCCAAGAGAGCGAGTGAGCTGCGTGAGTCAAGGGAACTGTCCCCCTGACTCACGCGTTCCCAAACAGCAGGACGCTCGTTTACGCACCATCAGCTAGCGCAGCGCGTTGACGATGAGCGTGAGGACGAATGCGATGATCAACCCGATTCCTGCACCGCAGATGAGCTTCGTAAGGTTGGACATCCATGGATTGCGTCGCGAAAGGGCTTCGCTGTCCTCGGGTATATCCTCCCCGTCCATGAACGCGCTGATTTCGCGGTATGTCACGAGGTCATGGCTCTTCTTTATCCGCTCGATTCTCACCGAGAGCACGAGCGAGGGAATCCAGAAGGCAACCATGGCGGCTATTCCCGCAAGAGAGCCCGTCGACATATATGGTATAGGCGCGGGATCCTTCCAGACAGCGTTAAGCCCGACCATGCAGGCAATGCCCATGAGTATGAGCATGACCGATCCAACGGCCATCCTCTCCATCACCACCGCATCCTTGCTGACCATCTCTTTCATCGAAACCACGTCTCCTTTCACGAGTTCGTCTATGGAGACGCCGAAGAGCCGGCTGAGCAGCATGAGGCTTTGCACGTCGGGGTAGGTCTTGCCGTTTTCCCAGCTGGACATGGTTTGCCGCGACACGAAGATCGCGTGCGCGACATCTTCCTGGGATAAACCCAGCCGCTTCCGATTCGCCTTCAAGTGTTCGGGCAGTTCCATCGACGCCCCCTTTCCGAGACGAGGTTCCCATTCGACATGCGACGATACCACCAAGATGGCTTTACATCGCTGATTTGAAGGTCACCAGAGATGTCAAAAGGTCCTTACATAAGTCCCTGAACTGGGCACATGGAAATAATATTCGCTCCCTTTCGCCCTTCTTAGGATTCCTAGCCACGCAAGATGCAGAATGCCTAGACGCAGGAAAGCCAGATATTTCAATTATCATTGAGAGCCTAAGACGATGCCTGGATTACCTGTTGTAGCCAGAAAGCAATTATTCCCATCCAGACGAGAACCATGAAGATAGCAGTTCCGCAGAGAAACGGGCGTGTCGCCTTACGGCTAATGCCATGAACAAAGCCAAGGTCGTATAGCTTGTTGCTGAATACATAGCTAAGTGCAAGCAATACGTTGCAGCCACTCATTATGAGCGAGATGGGAAACATTTCCCATGGTGTGCCATAGCGGTCGATTTCACCGTGCGCATTCCAGTGCATGGGGATTTCGACATTCGGCTGAAATTGCGCAATGGCGATGAGGGAAGCGCCCACGGGCATCGCTACGACGACAATCCAGAAAAGGATTATGAGAAGCTTTTTTAGGGACATCGTGTGCGGCCTTCGCTTGAGGATGCCGCCATTATAGTACAGGTGGAAACGAGGACAGAAGCGGCAAAAGGTTGAGATCGTCATCGGTATCGTGGCTTCAAGAACGAGCACGCTTCCGAAGCAAAACCATGCTGAAATTGCTGTGCGCTGAAATTCATATCGGATAATTCAGTCCACATCAGAAAGGCTCATATATAAAAGCGGATAAGGATTCCCCTGTTCGTCAAGGTCTGTCCGTTTGTAAACGTGAAAGCCCATGTGTTCATAAAATCCCCTTGCCAGCGGGTTCTGTTCATTAACTGCCAGCCGCTCTACGGCATAATTTTCAATCCCATATTGGATTAGGCGTTTCCCCAATCCCTTTCCTCTTTCCTCTGGTGAAATAAACAGCATTTCCAGTGTGCCGTCCTCAATTCCCATAAAGGCAACGGGGCAATCCGTGTCATCTTCCGCAATCATCAAATGGGCAATTCCGTTCAACGCCTGCGGGACATATTCTTTGATACTCTTGATTTCATCGTCTGACAAAAACAGGTGGGTGGCTCGCACAGAGCCTTCCCATACTTCCAGCAACCGATTGATTAAATCCGGCGTCCTGTCCGTTACTTCAAGTATTTTCATTTTCTCTTTCTTCTCCGTGATATGTGTGATTTCATAAAATCTGATTTGGAGCCTATCCGTATCAAACACTGTTTTTCTTCTTCCGCCAAGCGGTGATAAGGGATGGAATGACGCGGGACGGGGATAATGTCATCATGTGCCGCTTCGGCTAGATGACGTCATCCCCATCCCGTGTCACTCTCTCAGTAGCGCTCGCCGTAGGCGCGACGTGCCTCAGCGGTGTATTTTTTCACGAAGGCGGCCTTCTCTTCAGTGTAGGCATCGCGGTCATGCTCGTATTGCTTCCAAAGAGTTAGCTTCAACTCCTGATATTCCTGCGCGATATCGGGACGATCGTTCAGGTAGTCCCTAAAATAGAGTTCATCATCGTCGCCGCGGTAGCGAAGATGTACGTGGTACACCTTCTCCGCGAAACCTTGCGGGGTATAGCCGTAATTGAGCGAGATGCGCCCCGGCTCGGACTTCATGCATATGAATCCCTGACGCTCAAGCTCTTCGGAGACGGCTTCAAGGTCTTCGTCTGCATCGACTTCAATGAGGATATCCACGATATCCTTCGACCAGATCCCCTCGATGGCAGTGCTCCCGATGTGACTTATGCGCAGACCTTCGATGTCATGCAAGATACGCAGTAGACGCTCTTCCATTTCGTCGTATTGCCGCATCCAGCCCTCACGCGGCGCAACCAAAGATATCGAGAACAGCACCCAAAGTTCCTCCAGGCTCATGGAGGTGAGCGGATTATTTTCCGCCACTGCGCTCATAGCCCCAACTCCTCCTCGCCCCACTGCTTCATGGCGAGCAGGATGGGAACGAAGCTCTCGCCCTGTGCGGTCAGCGTGTACTCAACTCGTGGCGGCACCTCACCATAGTCGATACGTTCAAGGAAGCCGTCGTCGACCAATTCTTTGAGTTGCTTCGAGAGCGTCGATTCGGAGATGTTGCCGATACAGCGCCGAAGCTGCCCGAAATGGCGAATGTCCTTGAGCGCCACGTAGAACAGGATTTCTATCTTCCATTTGCCGCCGATCATGCGCTGGATGGTGGAGACAGACTTGCATCTCTCCACTTCCGCACCTTGCCTTCGCGCCACTTTTTCCCTCCCGATGTGCTGTATAAAAGGATAGTACTCCAAAGATAGCAGCAATATGTGGATGATCGGATGACATTGGATGTGTTCTAGTGTCATCCTAGTATCGGCGAGTGTGCGGAATAGGGACCGAGATCACCGGATTCATCTATGAATACGCTTAAGTCGGACATGTTGATCCCTAAAGACAAGAGCAAAAGAGCAGATATTGAACGAGGGATAACATCATCGTTTGTTCCATGGATCAGCGCGTTTTGGCGCATTGCTCTACGAAGTTGCGTACGATGCGCTTGGTTTCTTGCCGGCGAGCGTGTGACGGGTCAGTGAGCAGCGCAAGCGCAAGTCCGTCGAGCAGGCCGTGGAGGTGCATGGCTTCGAGTCTGATATCGCGGTCTTCCTTGGGGGATTCGGGGCCGTTCAGTTCTCGTATGCATCTTAGGCAGAATCGCTCAAGGGCGCTGTTCATCTGTCGGCTATAGCTGCCGAGACCTTCGTCCGTGAGCGCAGCTGTCGAAAAGGCGGCCCAAATGCGCGCCTCTTTCTCTCGCTCGGCGTCCAAAGGCAGCGTCTCCATCAGAAGCCCTGCAATGGCAGCTGTTTTGTCGCCAGCGCGAACAGGCAATCCTTCGGCATCGTTGAGGCGCGTGGTCACGCGTTGTACGACAAGCTCCATGGCGAAGCGCTTGAGTTCCTCTTGCGTGCGGAATGAGTGCTGTATCGAGCCAACCGAGAGGCCGCATTCGGCAGCGACCGCGCGTATCGTGGCGCGTTCGAGCCCCTGGTCGGCAGCGATGTTCCATACCGCCTCCGCGATGCGCTCGCGGCGCTTTTCCTCATTGACCAGCTTCGGCATTTCCATTCGCCCCCTTTTCTGGTTATAATACATCTGTAATAAAATACAAGTGTATTAAAAAGGAGACCGATGGAACAGAACGTGCTTCGACCGTCTAAGTTTTCTGACATTTTCTGGCGCGGGCTGTACGGAGTCGATTACGGTGATGCGCGATATGTCGTCGAAGTCGATTTCTTCGATATCAAAGAGAAGGTGCGCCTCTATCGCGACGACCGTCTTGTGGCAGAGGAGAGCTCTCCCGCCTCTTTCGACATAGGAGATGCAACGATCGAGGTGGCGATGGCGCTTTATGGCATGAAGACTGCGAGGCTTATACCGCATGGGCAAAGGCCTCGGCCGCTTGCGCCATTGCCTGGCACGGCGGAAGACCGCCGACTTTCTTTCGGAAGGGAGCACCCTGTTGCGAGCATGCTCTTGGCGGCTGCGGCGTGGATCGTCCTTGCAGTAGCTCTGGTGACGCAGATACCGAACCTGCTTAACTCCATTGGTCATTTAACGGGCTGGTCGATGCCGACTTTCGGATTTCCTGAGTGGCTCAATGCTTTCCTCGGCATAGCGGGCATCCTTGCCGGCCTGGATCGTGGATTGCGCATGAAGCACAATCCGTTGCTAGATGATTAGGGCTAAACGCCCTTGACCCACTCCGTCACCCTCTGCCGCATGATTCCATGAAGCCCTCGATCGCCTCGTTCACCGCTTTGGGCTCGTCGGTGTTCGAGTTGTGGCCGGCGCCTTCTATCCAGAGAAGGGGTATGCCGGAGATGCGCGTCCATTCCCGGTTGTAGCGCTTGGCGGAGCCCGCTTTGTCCTGCCTGCCGCATATGAGCAGAGCCGGGCACGGTATGTCGAAGGCCCTTTCGCTTTCCACTGCCTCGGCTACGACGCGATACCCATGGTCGGCCAGGTCGCAGTACTCGCGCTTGCTATAGCCTTCCATCATGTCCCTCATGAGCGTCTTCCCGTATTGCGAGGTGGCGCAACCCGCAGAGCCCCAGCGGATGAGCAGCTTCCAGGGAATGGACAGGTACATAAGCTTGGTGCGCTTGAGCGCCCACAGCTCCCAGCCTGCGAAGTAGCGGCGCTGAAGCGGGCACGAGTCGATGGACACGAAGCCCGATACGCTCTCGGGGAAGAGCTCCATATAGGCCTGCGCGACGTAGCCGCCCATGGATTGTCCGACCAGAACAGGCTTGCGGATGCCCTCGTGCTCGCAGATTTGATGTAGCCACCTTGCCAGGTCGTCCATGGTCCATTCCAGGGGAAGCGGGCGGGATGCCCCATGCGAGGGCGGATCCCAGATCAGGAAGTTTGCCCTGCCTTGGAAGTACGCGGCCTGCTTGTCGAAGAGCCTGCGGTCTGCAGTGAGCCCGGGAAGGAAAACAGCCCACGGCTTGCTCGGGTCGATGCCGTCGCTGAGCCAGTATGCTATGTCGCCAAGCTCCGTGGAGAAAACCTTTTCCTGCATGCTGCCCCCGTTCGTAAGATGCGGCCATCTTCAGGATATGCCGTTGGCTTGCTGTTGGAAAGAGGCGAGCTGCACCGTCTCGGGTGCCGCTTCGGCTGGCTGACGTTATCCCCGTCTTGCGTCATCCTCGTTCGCGGGCTGTTCCTTGGGCGAGGATTCCAAGAGCAGCACGCCTGCGATGATGAGCGCGATGCCCGCCACAATGACGATGTTCAGCGGTTCGCCCCAGATGATGGCGCCGATGATGGTGACGGCTGCAACGCTGACGCCCGACCAGATGCCGTAGCTCACGCCCAAGGGGAGCTTCTTCAACGCGAGGGTGAAGAAGCTGAAGCACGACAGGTAGCCGAGGACGAACAGCACCGTGTAGGCCGACACGCTGAAGCCGTCGGACATCTTCAGCATAAGGGTCCCGAAGATCTCGAAGACGATGGCGAGCGCGAAGAACAGGTAATACTTCCTCATGCGTTGACCCCCATTTCCAGCAGGAGAACCCCTCCGACGATGAGCAAGATGCCCATGGCTTTCCTGATGCCCATGCCCTCCTTCCAGGCAACGGCGGCCACCACGGCCGTGAGCGCGGTGCCAGCGCCGGCCCAGATGCCCATGGCGACGCTTAAGGGCAGGTCGCGCAGCACGAAGCCGAGCAGGGCGAATGAGATGACGTAGCCTGCGGCGATGCCGAGGATGGGCAGCTTGCGCTTGAAGCCGTCCGAGAGCTTCATCATGGACGTGCCGAACACCTCGGCTCCAATCGCCAAGGCAAGCAGTACGTAGGGCATGCCTTCTCCTTCCGATGCTCGATGAGCGCTGTTCGAGACGATGCTAAACTATCGGGTAACCATAGAGTCAAGCGCCGTTTTTTGCTGGCGGGAGGGGAGGAGGCGATGAGGTCGGGGGAGTTCGCGCAGCTGTGCGGCACGACGAAGAACACGCTCATCCACTACGACGAACTGGGGATCCTCAGGCCCTCCCATCGTGGGGCGAACGGGTACCGGTCCTACACGCTCGACGATTACATGGCCTTCTCCGCCGTTCAGGCCTTCGCTCAGGCCGGGTTCCCGCTCAAGGAGATTGGGCGCTTGGCGCGGGAGCGCGACGTGGGGCGTCTCGCCGATGCGGTGGAGAAGAACCTTGCCGCCATCAAGGAGCGTCGCGCGGCGCTCGACCGGTCCGAGGCGCTGCTTGAGGAGATGGAGCGCCAAGCCCACGAGGCCATGGCGTTCGAGCCAGGTGCGGTGCGCCTGGCGAAGCGCAATGCCCGGAGGCTGCTGGTGATCCGCCAGGGGTGCTCCTTTCGGCCGGCCGACGGCGTGGCGGAGCTCAACCGTGAGGACGTGGGCGCCATGAAGGTGCTGAGGCGGCTGGGGCCGGCGTCCGAGGTCGCTCCCTACGGCCTTGCGGCCGCACTCGACGAGGAGGGCGGGCCGGTGTATTCCATGCTGTACTACGAGCTCCCGCCTTCTGCGGAGCCGTCAGGGGAGCTGCCGGTGAAGGAGCTGCCGGCGGCCCGGTACGCCGAGGCCGACTACGAAGGGCCCTGGGAAGAGGCTCGGGAGGCCTACGGCAGGTTGTCGGCATTCATCGAAGGCGAGCGGTTGGAGTCAGTGGGCGCGTTCTACGAGACGGTCCAGCTGCGCCTCTTCGACTCTGACCCTGCATCGTTTCGCTGCCGCATCGCCATCCAGGTGCGCGGTTGACGGCGGATGACAGGGGGACGAGTTCCTGTTCCAGCGCACACCCGAGAACGACGACTACTATCACTTGGGTGCGGGGGTTCGCGTGTGCGATGGTGGAAACTGGTCCTGTGGCGAGGCGTGGGACGCTATCAACCGCTACATCTACGCGGCGCTCCAAGGCGGTTCGATCATGCATAGGTGGTGCCGCGACGAGCGGCTAATGATCGGGTGCTGCAATGACGGTACGCGCCCCGTAGTCTTCAAGATCGTGCGCATCGACATCCCCGAGACCGAGGAGGAGGCCGAATGGCTCTCCAAGCAGGACTTCATAAACAACCCGGTGGATGCCTACGTCGGATAGCGGAGCAGCGAGAATCCGTGCCTCGCGCCAACACAGGGGACAGGTTAGTGTGTTTTCGTGAAACGGATGAACGCTCGAACACACCAACCTGTCCCCTGTGTTCCCTGTTTCCTGTCCCCTGTGTTTGCGCGCCTCCGCCAGCTACAGACCCAGGAAAAGCTCGTGGATGGAAGGGTCGCCGTCAAGCTCGGGGTGGAATGCCACGGCAATCTGACTGCCTTGCTGCACGGCCACAGGCCAGCCGTCCACTTCCGCGAGGCAGCGTACGTCCGGCGCTCTGTCGATGATGCGCGGCGCCCTGATGAAGCTCATCGGCACCACCGCGCCGCCATCGAGGGGCGCCGACGCGTGGAAGCTTCCCAGCTGGCGCCCGTAGGCATTGCGCTTTACGGCAACGCCCAGGGTCGAGAAGGTCCCAGGACCTTCCGCCAAGGCGCCATCCGGCCCGCGTCCGACCACGCTGCGGGCCAGCAGGATGAGCCCGGCGCAGGTGCCCAGCACCGGCATTCCCGCCCTGATGCGGCAGCCCAGCGGCTCGAGCAGCCCCTCTTCGCGCAGCAGCTTGCCCTGCACGGTGGATTCTCCGCCCGGGAGCACCAGCCGATCGAAGCCCCGGTCGGCATCGGCGGCTGAGCGAAGCTCGAACCAGGGCTCGCCCAAGGCATCCAGCATGGCGCCATGCTCGGCAAAGGCCCCTTGCAGCGCCAGGATGGCCGTCGTCATCAGGCGCCCCGCTCGGCTATGAGCAGCTCGATCTCGTCCCGGTTGATGCCGACCATGGCCTCGCCCAGGCCGACCGAGACCTGCGCCAGGTAATCGGCGTCGTCGAAGCGCGAAACCGCCCCCACGATGGCACGCGCCCGCTGGGCGGGGTCGCCGCTTTTGAATATGCCGCTGCCCACGAAGACCCCTTCGGCGCCAAGCTGCATCATGAGCGCGGCATCGGCAGGGGTGGCAATGCCGCCGGCTGCGAAGTTCACCACCGGCAGCTTTCCCGTCTCGTGGACGGAGCGCAGCAGACCGACGGGCACCTCCAATTCCTTGGCCGCCTCGCAGAGCTCGTCGTCGCGCAGGCTGGAAACGTGCCTGATCTGGCCGTTGATGAGGCGCATATGGCTGACGGCTTGGATGACGTCGCCCGTGCCGGGCTCGCCTTTCGTGCGGATCATCGACGCGCCTTCCGCGATCCGCCGCAAGGCTTCCCCAAGGTCGCGCGCACCGCACACGAAGGGCACGGCGAACGCGCCCTTGTCGATATGGTGGACGTCGTCGGCTGGGCTCAGGACCTCCGACTCGTCTATGTAGTCTATCTCAATGGCCTGCAGGATCTGCGCTTCGGCGAAATGCCCGATGCGGCACTTCGCCATGACGGGGATGCTCACGGCGTCCTGGATCCCGCGGATCATGGCGGGGTCGCTCATGCGGCTGACGCCTCCTGCCGCCCGGATGTCTGCGGGGATGCGCTCGAGGGCCATGACCGCGCAGGCCCCGGCCTCCTCGGCGATGCGCGCCTGCTCGGGCGTGGTCACGTCCATGATGACGCCCCCTTTGAGCATCTGGGCCAGTTCGCGGTTGAGCTTCGCGCGCTCTTGGGTCGTTTCGGGTTCCATGGGGTGCTCCTGCTCCTCTCTGCGATGCCTTTCGTGCAAACGCAGGATAGTCGCAATTTGGTAGCATTGATATATTCAGAAACGGAAGAAACGATAAGACCAGATGCTAAGGCCAGGCGGCACCAGGGGGCCAGATGCTGAGGCCAGGCTGCACCAGGGGGCCAGACGCCATGGCCAGGCGGCAAGGCCGCAGGCCGCTAGGCGGAGTTTCGCGGACGTGGGGGGGGGGTGATGGGATGCTCGACTACAACATGGAGGAAAGGGAAGGGCAGAGCCTCTACGAATTCCTCTACCGGTCCATCCGGCGCGATATCGAAGATGGCGTGCTGCGCGCCCATGGCCGCCTTCCCTCCAAGCGGCTTCTGGCGCAGCACCTTGGCATAAGCGTCATCACGGCGGAGAACGCCTATGCGCAGCTGGTGGCCGAGGGTTACTGCTATTCCCGGCAGCGTCGCGGCTACTTCGTGTCGCCGATTCCCCTCCGGACCCCTCGGGCGCCGAAGGCCGCAGAGCCGGAATCCTCGCGTTCGCTGCCCGACGCGGTCCGCTACGACCTCGCCAGCGCCAAAGCCGACCCAGCCCAGGTGTCGCGCGTGTGGGGGAAGGCGCTGCGCAGGGTGCTCGCGTCCGAGCCCGACGAGGAGCTGTACGGCCCGCAGCCGCCTAAGGGGGCGCTGCGCCTGCGCCGCGCCATCGCCGACAGGCTGCGGCAGGTGCGCGGAATCGATGCCTCTCCCGAACGCATCGTCATAGGCGCTGGCTCGCAGATGCTGGATGCGATGCTCGCGCAGCTGATTCGGCCTTCCGGCGGCATCGCGTTGGAGGACCCGGGCTATCCGCGCCTTGCCCAGATCTACGGATCGCTTGGCCTGCGGGTCGCGCCCGTGCCCCTTGACGACGGCGGCATCGTCGTGGAGGAGCTGCGAAGGACTGGCGCCCAGGTGGCTCATGTCATGCCGTCGCACCAGTTCCCGACGGGCATCGTCACCAGCATCTCGCGGCGCTATGAACTGCTTGCGTGGGCCAGCGAGCGGCCGGGCCGCCTCATCGTGGAGGACGACTACGACGCCGCGTTCCGCATGGCAGGGCGGCCGGTGGCCAGCCTCACCTCCATCGACGTCCAGGGGCGCGTGGTCTACACCGACACCTTCTCGAAGAGCCTGGGGCCGACCTTGCGCATGGCGTTCATGGTGCTGCCTGGCCCGCTTGCGGAGGAATGGGACGACAAGGTGGGCTTCTATGCGAACTCGGTGAGCGTCATCGACCAGGTCGCCCTGGCGAGCCTCATCGAGTCGGGAGAGTACGACCGCTACGTCAACCGCTACCGCAAAGCCCAGCGCGACGTCCGCGACGCGTTCATCGGCGAGCTGCGCCAGGCCCTGGGCGACCGCTTCTCTGTGGAGCAGGCTGATTCGGGACTTCATTTCGTGCTGGCGATAGAAGGCATCGATGGGGGAGTGCTGAAGGCCAGAGCCGCAGAGCAAGGCGTGCGCCTTGGTCTCATAAGCGAATACAGCCTGAGCGAGGGCGACGCGGCGGGAAGCGTGCGGCAGCCGGCAGCCTTCGCCATTCAATACGGCGGCTTGAGCCTTGAATCAGCCCGCGAGGCCGCAAGGATCATCGCAGGCTGCGCGTCGGCTTAGCTCGCGGCTTGCCAGGGCCTTTTGCCGTCCCTGCGGGCGCTTGCGTTTATCGCGAGAACCTTCATGGTGCCCCCTGGCGTGTCGCGCTTACTCGTACAGCTCTATGGCGCGTTCCAGCTGATGGATGATGTTGATCTGCTGGGGGCACATTGACTCGCAGAGCCCACATTGGATGCAGGAGCTGGCTTTGCCCTCGGCCGCCTGCCAGCTGTAAAGGTCTTTTGCGAAGGCGAGGTCGCCGGTCATGCCTCCCAGGTTCAATAGCTCCATGATCTGGGGAATCTGCACGTTCGACGGGCAGCCCTTCACGCAGTAGTTACAGGCCGTGCACGGAACCCCCGCCAGGGAGCGCAGGATGCTCACGGCTTCGTCCAGCGCTGCCTGCTCCTCGGTGGTGAAGGGCGCATTCGCAGCGTAGCTCGCTACGTTCTCGCGCGTCTGCTCGAGCGTGGACATGCCCGACAGCACGGCGAGCACGTTCGGAAGGTTCCAGCAGAAGCGATAGGCCCACTGGGCCTGCGTGGCATCGGGGTTGGCCGCCTCGAGCGCCCGCGCTGCCGCCTCGGGCAGGTTGCAGAGTCTGCCGCCGCGCGCCGGCTCCATGATGACCACCGGCTTATTATGGGCCGCCGTCACCTCCATGAGGCGCGCCGCTTCGTTGTGCGGGTCGTTCCAATCCAGGTAGTTCACCTGCAATTGCACGAAGTCCATCTCGGGGTGCGCACTCAGCAGCTCTTCCAGGCAAGCGGCGTTATCGTGCATGGAGAAGCCCACGTAGCGTATCTTGCCTGCGGCCTTCTGCTGCTGAGCGAACTCCCACATGCCGTACTCGTCGAACTTGGCCGTGCGCTTGCCGCCCACGTTGTGCAGCAGATAGTAGTCCACGTAGTCGGTGCCCAGGCGCTCGAGGGATACGTCCAGGCACCGCTTTGCCGACTCGGCATCTGGCATGGCCCACGCAAGGCACTTGGTGGCGAGCGTGAACGAATCGCGCGGGTAGCGCTTGACCAAGGCCTCGCCCAGCGCGGTCTCAGAGGCGCCCTCATGGTAGATGAAAGCGGTGTCAAAGTACGTATTGCCTGCCTCCATGAAGGCGTCCACCATCTGCTTGAATTGCTCGATGTCGATACTTGCCTGATCGTTCTCGTCAAGCAGGGGCAGCCGCATGCAGCCGAACCCCATTTTCGATGCGGGCATGAGGGGCATGTCCATGAACCGCTCCTTTTCGGGTGGTCGCGCGTTGTCTGCTCATAGGGTAATCGGCAGGTTTTCGCATATCAAATATCTATGAAATATAACTTATCATACTGAATGAGTATAGATATGGCAATGACCTCCAGCATGCGCTCGATTCGGGGAGGGCCGGCTATCGTGCTGTGCCGACTATCGTGCTGTGCCTTCTATCGTGCTACGTACCGCTTCCAGGAAGGCTCCGGCCGCTTGTGATAGCCTGCGGCGCCTGTTTCAAACCAAGAACAGATGAGCCTCCAGGCTCCTCATCTGCCGGGAGAGCGGCGGCTGGGTCATATGGAGGCATTCGGCGGCTTTCGTGAAGCTGTCCTCCTGGGCGATCGTCAGAAAATGCTGCAGGGTTCGTACGTCCATGTTCCCCTCCGCGGGTCTTTGTGGATAAATATATTAAATGGGTATGTATTCGTATATTGAATGCGAAATTGATATATGCGGGCATTCGGCGTATCGTCCTTGCAGAAAAGGACCTAAAGGACCTAACGGAAGGCTCATGCGAATGATCACGAGACGGAAGTTCGTCGGGCTCGCCGGGGCGACGGCCCTGCTCGCGCTGTCAGGTTGCGTCGCTTCTGGCGAGGTTTCGCCTGGTGGCGAGACCGCGGGCTCTGAACTGGAGGGCGAAGCCGAGACCGCGGGCTCTGAACTGGAGGGCGAAGCCGAAAGTGAGGGTGGCGCAAAAGGGGGCAACGCATTGACGGGATCTGTGCTCATCGTCTATTTCTCCTGTACCGGCACGACGGAGAGAATCGCTGACATCATCGCGGAGGCCACGAGAGCGGACACGTTCCGAATCGTCCCGCAACAGCCCTATACTGATGCCGACCTGGCCTATTACACCGATGGTCGCGCCGATCGGGAGCAAAACGACCCGGGCGCGCGTCCGGCGATCGCAGAACGGGTTGATGGCCTGTCCGGCTATGACGCCATCATATTGGGGTATCCCATCTGGCATGGGCAGGCGCCGCGCATCATGGATACGTTCCTCGAATCCTGCGACCTTGCCGGGAAGGCCATCCTGCCTTTCTGTACCTCCCATTCCAGCGGCCTTGGGTCGAGCGCAAGCGATCTGTGTGCCCTTGCGCCCGAGGCGCATTGGCTCGAAGGCCGCAGGTTCGATCCCGATGCGAGCTCGGCCGAGGTGGAGGATTGGCTTGCCGCGTCCGGCATCGCTGTCGCGGGAGCATCCAACGTGCCCGCCTCGTTCAGCCTGGCATCACGCCAGGTGACGCTGAACGATGGGCACGTGATGCCCACGAACGGCCTCGGCACCTACAGCCTTAAGGACCAGACCTGCGTGGATTCGGTTGCGGCCGCCCTGGCCGCCGGCGTGCGCCTCATCGACACGGCGTACATGTACGGCAACGAGGCGGAGGTCGGCCGCGCCATCCGCGAGTCCGGCGTGCCCCGCGACGAGGTGTTCGTCATCACAAAGCTCTACCCCAGCCAGTTCACCAATGCCGCCGACGCCATCGATGAGGCGCTGGCGAAGCTGGACGTCGGCTATGTGGACATGATGCTTCTGCATCACCCCGGCGCGAACCAGGTGGAGGCCTACCAGGCCATGGAGGCGGCGCGCGATGCGGGGCGCATCCGGTCGCTTGGGCTGTCGTGCTTCTACGTGGACGAGTTGCAGGATTTCCTGCCGCGCGTGTCCGTCAAGCCTGCGCTCGTCCAGAACGAGATGCACCCCTATTACCAGGACGGCGACGTGGTCGACTTCATCCACGACCAAGGCATCGCGTTGCAGGCGTGGTACCCGCTGGGCGGTCGCGGGCACAACGCAGAGCTTCTGGCCGACCCGATGCTTGCGGTTATCGCTGCTGACCATGGAGCCTCCATCCCTCAGGTCATCCTGCGGTGGAACCTGCAGCGTGGCGTCGTGGTGATCCCGGGGTCTGGCGACCCCGCCCACATTCGCGAGGACGCGAGCGTTTACGGCTTCGAGCTGAGCGATGCGGAGATGGCGCGCATCGCAGCTCTTGACCGCAACGAGAAGCACGACTGGTACTAGAGACTTCGGAGGACGAGCTATGCAGGAGCAGGAATACCTGAACCGCCTTCTGGCGGGAGAGGCCGTGGAAGCCGGGAGCGAGATGCACCTCATGATGCATGGAATGAGCCAGCAGGCCATCCGCATCTGTATGGAGATCAACAGCGCCTACCACGAGCCCGGAGAGCTGAAGGCGCTCATGGGGGAGCTGACGGGACGGGCTGTTCCCGAGGGCTTCGCCCTGTTCCCGCCGTTCAACGCCGACTGCGGGAGGAACATCTATCTTGGCGAGGACGTGTTCATCAACAGCGGCTGCAAGTTCCAGGACCAGGGCGGCATCTTCATCGGCGACCGATGCCTCATCGGGCACAACGTCGTCATAGCGACGCTGAACCACCATATGGACGTCGATCGCCGCGGCGGCATGGTGCCGAAGCCGGTGCGCTTGGGCAGCGATGTCTGGGTCGGCTCGGGCGCCATCCTGCTTCCGGGCATCACCGTGGGCGACGGCGCCGTGGTGGCTGCGGGGGCCGTGGTCACCACGGACGTGGCCCCGCGCACGATAGTCGGCGGAAACCCGGCGCGCCTCATCAAGCGAATCGCCTGAATCGGGGGACGGTTCTCATGACTCACCATCCTGCATCATCAGCAGCCTACGATGAAGCCAGGTTGGTCCAGAACCAGGGGGAGAGGAAGAGCTGTTCCGGGCAGGCGACTTCCATGCCGCCGAGATACACCTTGCCGTGAGAGAAGTTCGAGGTCAGAAAGACGCGCCAATCGAGCCCCGATGCCAAAAAGCCGACAAGAACGCAAGCGAGACCGGCAAGAGCCAGTATCCAGCAAATGCGGAAGAACGGCGCACCAAGGACTTCGACGGCCGCTCCATCTTTGAGGGCGTCGCCGTCGCCCTGCATGGAGGTTTCGCCGACATAGTGCAGTCGGTTCGTGGCGCTTGACGCATCGACAGGGCCGGTTTCCTCGGCGAAGTTGCTGCCATGTCTTGAGAATCGCACGACCACGTTCTCTTTCTGCCAGCGCAGGAAGGCACGGGTGACTGCAAACGCTGCTTTTAGGACCCACATGCCACCGCCGAATAACAGCAAGGCATAACCAGTATTCACCAAAGAGAAGGGTATATTTCCTGTCTGCAGACCCCATATGACAAAGAGCAAGGCAGCCGGTGCGGACACAACGAAGGCGCCTCCGATAATCCACAGGCAGGCAATCAGCGTCCATGCACATATATATAGAGCAAGCACGATCGCAGCAACGCCTATGGCAAGAGCCAGAGTGCAGGCGGCTACAGCAACAAGAAGTGTGAGCCATAGCGGCGACGTCACAATGAGGACGACCCATTCAAGGGGCGTAAATCTGCGCTCTTTCGCTCGAGCAAAGAAGCCATCCAGGGATGTCGAAGCGGCTTCGCTGCCTTCGACGACGTCCTCGGTCGCTTCGATACCTGCGATATTCTCAGGGAAGTCAGGTTCGTCGGTTCCGTCGACGCTTATCTCGAACGAGACGAGCGTCTTTTTCTTCTCGCCTGCCTCAGCGATGATGGCCTCCGCCGCCTGGCCAGGGGAGGCCATCATCGCGACCGCTTCCTCTTCGGACATGCCCTCGTCGATGCGGTCCGCAATGGATTCCATGTAGAAGGAAACGGCCTCTTCGCGTTCCTTCTGCGGAAGCGAGCGGAGCAATGCGGTCAGTTGCGATTTGTATTCCTCGGTGTTCATGAAACGATCCTTACTATCGTTCTCTTGTCAGGCTTGCTCTGTATGATGTGCCGGGGGACAGGGAGGCGCGGATAGGCCGGCAGCGCGTTCCACGTATACGAGTACGTCGGTGATTTCCTGCTTACTCTGCAGGAAATCGTCCAGGTTGACGCGGCCCTTTTCTGTGAGCGAATAGTATTTCCTCAGCCGCCCGTTGTGCTCCGCCTTGCGTACCTTTATGAGCCCTTTCGACTCGAGACGTTTGAGCAGCGGATAGAGCGTTGATTCGCTCATGTCGAGCGACGGGAGCATATCCTTGATGATCTGATAGCCGTATGACTCGCCTTGTGCCATCGTCGCCAGCACACACGCATCCAGAAAGCCACGTTTCAATTGTGCATCCATCATACCTCCTAATATACAATACTATATAATGCATAGTAATATGTCAAAAAGGGAAGGTACATCGATCGTGGATGCGACGGGAAGCCGCTAGGGCATATGACACGAAGAGGGAAGGGGAAGACGATGGCTTGATGAAGTTATTCCCCGTCCTGCGTCGTCCTGCGCTGGTGTCCTGCGTCATCGCCTCTCCCCTCAGAGGTGCGTTTGGTGCAAACGGAATAGCTCATAATCGATTCGACTGCAATTCAAACAAGGTGAATTAACTGCTATAACACCATTGAGCGAAAGTTTTCCGTGCTTGAGGCATTGTTCGATAACTACCCGAAGCATGTTCTTTCGCTCAATGATTTTCAGTCCAGCAGGAACGGAATCCAGGGCATCAACCCCATTGACTGGCTCCTCGTCAGCTGAGCGCGAATTGCGTCAGCTCTGATGACGCGGCGGCTCGGAAGCCCTCCTGCTCGTATGGGAGTCGTGTCACTCGGCAACCAGCTCCTGAACGCTCACACGCCTGATCCGCCTCGACATTCCGAAAGCTGAAAGAGCAAAGGCAAGAGCGAAGGCCACGCTGATGGCGACCGCCTCCCAAGCGGGCAGCACAAGGCTGAATCCGCCGACACCGAACAGACTGAACAACATGCTGATCAGTGCGCCGCCAGCTGCCATAGCAAGAGCCGCCCCGATCAAGGCACCTACCGCAGACACGCCGAGAAAGCGCATCGTGAACGAAATGCGCAACGACCCCACCGTGAATCCCATCGCACGATAGATCCCCAGATCACGGCGCTCGGAGAGAAGCGTCCGCCTGCTTATCAGCATCACAGCAACGCAGGCAAGAACCAACGCGAAGGCAGACATCGCATAGCCCATGGTCGTAAACATATCCCTGACGAGTAAAAGCAAGCTAGTGCTTGAGGCAAACAACCCGGTCAGCTCGGTGTCGACACTGTCGCCGAACCGGCTTGCGAGCGCATCCGCCACCTCATCGACCTTGTCGGGGTCGGCCAGCTGGTACTGACGCGAAATGCCAGCACCTTCCAACTCCGGCTCGACCAGCCCCTGGAATCCCTCATAGGTGAGAACGACGCCATTGCCGCCATTGAGCACCGACGAGAGCAAGCCGCTCACGATATAGGTTCGCTCCTCGCCATCGCTCTTCGACACCTGCAATTCATCGCCCACCGAAAGCCCCTTGGCGCGAGCAAGGCCCAGTCCCACGAGCGCCTCGTTGGAGTGCTTAGGCGCACGTCCCGAGACAATGGATGCCTCTTCTAAAACATCCATATCAGAAATCCCGACGAAGGTGCAGGCCTCGCCGTTCAGGTTGAGCACCGCAGCACCCTCTTCCCACTCACGCGCTATGGGAGAGACGCCTTCAATGGTCTCGCGCACCTCGTCAAGGCTCGCCTCCTGCCCATCAAGGCGAACTGAGCCGTCGCTCTTCCACACACCGAAGGCCTTGTACACCGCGTCGTCTCCGGCAACCGCGCCACCGATTCCGAAGCTCAGCGCAACGAAGGCGCACAAAAGCAAGGAGCAGACGCCTATTCCAGCATAGCGCCCCTTCTCGGACACGATTGCGCGCCACGCCAGCGACGCCTTCAAGTGACCGCCCGATATCGCGCTCGTCTCGCGAGGCGAGAAGCGGACATCACCGTCCCCTTGCCTGAGCGCCGTCAAAGGTGTGATGCGCCCTATCTTGCGCGCCATCACGGCAACGCACGCCACGAGGGTCGCCAAAAGTGCAGCGCAACAACAGATGCCTATCCACGGGAAAGATGCTTCGACCACGAGGATCCCCGTGATGAGCAGAAACATCGGCCAGAAGAGCGGCTCCAAAAGACAGCCTACGATAAAGCCGAGAGCGAGGCCGGCAAGCGAGGAGAGCGCATATTGCATGACAAGAGCCCTGCGTAGCGTAGCTCGCGGAAGCCCCACTCCCTTCAAGACGCCCCAGTCGGCATAACCGCTTTGTATGCTCGAAGATGCCGTATGCAAGCACAGGATGAGAGCCACCACGAACAGGATCAACGCGAACACGGCGAGCACCGCGGTGATGACCTGCACGACCAGAAGGCTGTAGCCGACAAGGGTCTGCCGGGAGAAGAGCGTGTGTGCGGATGAGCCCCACGAGGTCCCGTCATCGATCAGCTGCGTCAGATCATGCCCATCGATGCCTTGGGAGCGCGCCTCGGATGTCAGCACTACGTCGATATTCCTGATCGGATACGCCTCCTTCTCCGTTAGCGTGGCGCCGGCGGCGACACCCACGCCGGACACGCCCGTCTTCTCGACCTCCGCGAAAAGTCTCTCGAAGGTGTCGGAAGACAGAAGATAGCGCTTGGCCTCCATGAACGGCGTCCCAAACTGCGGGTCTTCATAGAACCCCGCAACCCGCAAAGAAGTCTCTTGCCCACCGATGTCGAGCACGAGAAAGTCGCCTATCTGCATATTGTGCAGGGTATCCGCAACACGAACATAGGCCTCTCCGTCCGCCGGCCCTTCCCGATCGTCGTCATATGCTGAAAGGTCATCGGTAAGGACGTTGAAATCAAGGGATGTGCCCCAAGCCTCATAGGCGCACAGCGATGGCGGAGCGCTCTTGACGATCTCGTTTCCTTGGGCGTCTTCGACGCGCGTCGAAGCTGCGAAGGCCTCCGTCATCTTCACCTCCTCCACCTCGGGAAGAGCCTCTATCTCGGCGATGTCCTCGTCGGTGAGATTCTGCACAGTATCATTGGCGGCAACATCCCCTGCTGCAACCTGGTCGAGCAATGTCTCCTCACGCATGGAGAGGTCAACGAAGAGGCTGGTGGTCAGCGTCAGTGCGAGGGCTGCAAGGAACAAGAGCAGCGCGAGCCCGATGAATGTTCCCTTCTCGTTGCGAAGTCCCGCCTTTGTCAGCGTGCGTAACGGTTCCATGAAGATCACCTACCAGCAAAGCGAGGACAGCCACGCGTTGGCGATGGCTTCCCGCTCACGAACGTAGGCCTCATCGCCGGAAAGCGCCGCATCCCATGCGGGAAGCTCCAGCTCTCCGCGCACGGAGCCATCCTCGAAGTACAGCACCCGATTGCCGCGCACGGCGCTTCGCACGTCGTGGGTGACCATGAGGACGCTGATGCCCTCCGCGTTCATGCCGCTCAAAAGATCCAGCACCTCAAGGCTGTTCGCCCGGTTGAGAGCTCCGGTGGGCTCGTCGGCGAAGACGATAGCAGGTTCGTTCACCACCGCCCGCGCCACAGCACAGCGCTGCTTTTGGCCGCCCGACGCTTGACTTGGCAGATGCGCCGCCACCTCTTCTAGGCCCATCTGAGCGATAAGGCGCTCCGCCTCCACCTTCGTCTGCTTAGCGGATCTCCCCTGCTTGAGATACCCGGGCACTGCCACATTCTCAAACAGCGTGAGGTTGCTCACCAGATTCGCCGCTTGGAACACGAAGCCGAATCGCTGCGCGCGTAGCTTCGCCAACTCGTCCTCTTTGGCGCCGACCAGATCCTCCCCTTCGAAAATGACCGAACCTGCCGTGGGCCTGTCCATGCTTGAGAGGCAATAGAGCAACGTCGATTTGCCGGAACCGGAAGGCCCCATGATGCAGGTGAAATCCCCGCTATAAAGCTGCAGATCCACGCCGCCCAACACATGCGTCTGCACACCGTCGGCCACGTAAGTTTTCGAAAGCCTCTTGGCTTCCAGTATGACTTCGCCCATAGCGATCAGCCTTTCTCGTTCAACGCCTTGTCTGCGCTCCATGCTAGAGGGGCAAACATTAAGAAATCATTAAGGCCGCGGAAAGCGAGTAAAGCGAGCGTATAGCCTAGGCCCTTGGGCCGTCATCACCCGATGATGCGAAGCTCGATCGTTGCCCTGAGACCCGGATGCGCGTTCTCTAGGCGAAGGTGTCCTCCCATGCGCTCTATCAGATATGAGGTGATGAACAGGCCGAGTCCTGAGCCCGCCTCGTCGGCCGCATTCGATCCTCGGTAGAACCGCTCTGTGGCAAACGGCAGGTCATCGGCAGGAATGCCCGGCCCGAGATCACGCACGGCAACGGTGTACACATCGCCTTGCGCAACCCCTTCGATCTCTATCGCCGCGCCCCGCGCATACTTAAGGGAGTTACCGATAAGATTGCCCACGACTTGCCCGAGCCGCGCCTCATCCGCCTCGACGAGAGCGCTGTCAAGGCTCACCCGTGATAGCGGCGCGATCCCCGCATAGGCATTTACGCAGGATTCGAGAACGAGGGCTGCCTGAACAGGAGCACATTCGACCTGTATACGGCCCATATCGGCGAGCGCGTGCTGAAACAGGTCCTCCACGAGCGAGGATGCCTCGTCGCACTTGCGCATGATCGCGCGCTCATACTCGGCCCGCTCTTCATCGGTTGTAGCCAGCCCCATATCGAGTGCTTCGGCATAAGCGCGAAGCGAGGCGAGCGGCGTGCGCAGGTCGTGCGAAAGCGACGCGAGAGTTGTCTTGTGAGACTCGCTGGCCTGCTCTTCCGCCTTGCGGGAACGCTTCAACTCTTGCCGCAAGTGGTCGAACGCCCAAGTGAACTTGCCGAAAGGATTGGCGCGTCCGAAACGCAGAGGCGCATCCAGATTCCCCGCCGCCACCTCTTCTGCGAAGTCTTCCAGTTTCATGAAAGGACGAGCCACCGACCGATAGAGATAGAGAACCATGGCACAGATAACCGCAATGGCTACGACGGCGATGGTCCCGATAGCGAGCAATGTCGTGTCATCCTCGGCTGCGGCAGCTTCGCGCAGGGCACCTTGGGATGCCACAAGCGCGGCGTCTGCTTTTTCGCGGGCTGTTTCGGCGGTGGTAGCCGGATCGTCTTTCAGGTCTTCCCGAATATTGTTGAGCTCGAGCACTTGCTCCCGGATCAAACCTTCGTCCTCGGCAGTACCAACTGAAATGCCCGCCACAGCAACGATAACCACAACGGCGATGGAAAGCGTGGCACTCCAGAAAAGACGCCGCTTCAAACGCGCTCCCTGCTTCGTCATCGTAGGTCTTTCTCGGGAATGTCGAAGCGATACCCCTCGCCACGAACTGTTTTGAAGTAGACGGGATCAGATGGGTCATCTTCAAGTTTGGAGCGCAACCAACTCATGTGCACCGACACCGTCTGCGCCTCAAGCTCCGCGAATGCACCCCACGCTTTCGCAAGCAGAGCATCGCGGGAAAAGGCCTTGCCGGGGTTGCGCATGAGCGTTTCGGCTAGATGAAATTCCTTCGGGGATAGGTTCACTTCCTGCCCGTTCTTCTTGATGGTGCGGGCGCCGGTGTTCAGCTCGAATGGACCGATCTTGAGCGGTGTCGATTCGTCTTCAGCCTTGCGCTCCGGTCGCATCATGAGCGCTTTGGCCTGCGCAAACATCTCCCGTAGGCTGAAAGGCTTCGAAAGGTACGCGTCGCCTCCTTCTTCTAGGGCACGGATGCGGGCGTCGGGCTCTATGCGCGCCGAAGCGAATACCACGGGAACGCCGCTGCGCTCTCGGAGGTTGCGACAAAGCGCGTAGCCGTCATCTCCGGGAAGGTTCACGTCTACGATCAGGCAGTCGAAGACTGAGTCCTTCAAGGTGTCGTAGGCTTCCTCTGCGCTGGAGGCGCTCTGTGCGGCAATGCCTTCCGATTCGAAAGTGCGACACATCAGCTTCGCAAGTTCGCGATCGTCCTCAACGATCAAAACTTTTCTCATGCGTCTTCCCGCTGACTTGCGTGTTTGTCCATGTACTCCCGCTTGACCACATCTATGCACTTGCCGCCGATGCCGTAACTTGCATCGTCGATCTCATGGATCGTGATGCTGTAGAACTCCGGCGGGATGCTCATGATTTCGGAAGAGACCGCCGTAATACGCTCAATGAGGTTGCGCTTTTGCTCTTCGGTGAGCTTTCCGGACTCAACTGTTATGTGTGGCATGTTCCTTCCCTCTTCCTGTCTTCGATTTCACTCTTGGCAACATTAGAATACATCCAATGTTGCCAAGGCCAACCCTATACCGATTAGAAAGACCAACGGCTCGACGACATTCTGGACGCGACGAAATCTATCTTGGGCGTGGGTTCATACCATGACGTCTCGCTGAGCGTCATAACCGAACGGGTCGGCTGCTCGTGTGCTATTCAGCATCTTGGCCGCTTTGGTCACACTATCGTATGAGAACAGAGCATCGCTCGCATGGCGGCATTTGTGAACGCCGCCGGAGTTGAACAGTTTACGGCCATCGGGCTTCACCTGGCCCTTCCCCCTGAAACCACGATACTCCCATCGCACGAGATTTTGCGTTCGCCTGGCCCGAAGGGACGGGGAAATGGCGTTTTATGCACGCTTGAGTCGCATTCTGACCCCCCGACGCTTGATTTGACACTGTTATATATTTGTTGCAAGGATTCGTCGGGTTGATTCGTTGTTATATGCAGAGGGTCGACGCGAGAAGAGGGGTATCACCATGAAGAAAGCCATCGTCGTCACAATTGTAGTAGCAGCTTGCGCGGCGCTTGTGGTTCCGACGGTTGCGTTCGGAGCGTCGAGTGCGCTTGTGTTCGAGCACGCCGAGAAGCAGGTCGCCTTCCAGCTGACTGAACCGACGCTTGCCGACGAGCAATCCGATTCCGCCGGTGCATGGCAGGCCGTTCATCCCAAGATCGGACAGAAGGTTGCTGACGCAGCTGAGGCGATTGCAGCAGCAGTGCAAGCATCTGATAAGACAGCGGCGCAAGCGGTAGCCGATGAGCCTGCGGTAACCAGCGCCGTGCCGAGCGTCGGCTTCGTCGACGAGAACGGCAACGGCCTTTGCGACCGCTACGAACAAGGCGCATGTGCCATCGCAGATTGCCCAGGCCATGGTTCAGGCTCAGGCTACGGTTACAGCCAAGGCGGTTCGGGTTACGGTTACGGCCATCACGGCAATGGTCACCGCGGTGGCCATTGCTGGTAGGCGTCCCCGACGCGGAGCATGGCGCAGGCGGCCGGCGACGGATACAGCGCAAGCGTTCGGCGTGGCACGACGACGACACGAGGGAAAGACGTGCGCAGCAGCTACGACATCGAGCAAACGATAGACGGCTTCGGCTCCACTGTGTGGCGCGCATGCGTCGGCTTTTTCTCGCGCGAACAGGACGTTCAGGACGCGTTTCAGGACACGTTTCTAAAATATGCGCTGGCCGACACGACGGAATTCAAGGACGACGAGCACCGCAAGGCGTGGCTCATCAAGGTGGCATCTAACGTGTGCCGCGACATGCTGCGCGCGGCACATCGCAAGGACCAGCCGTTCGACGATGCGGCCGAACAGCACCTGTGGGAGTCCTCGCGCACCACGGATAGTCCCGTGACGCGGCACGCCGAACTCGTCGACGCCTTCCGCTCGTTGGATGATCCGCCACGTTTCCCCCTGTACCTTTCGCTGTACGAGGGCTATACCGCGCCCGAGATTGCCGACATCATGGACGCTCCCGTAAACACGGTGTATTCGTGGATATCGCGGGGCAGAAAGATGCTGAAGGAGGCCCTGTCGTGAATGATAACGATCTGGACCGGCGTGTTCGGGAGGCCTTCGACGGCATTGAGGCCTCCGATGAGGCGAAGCGTCAGGCTCTTGCGTATGTGCTTGCGCAGGGACGGAACTGCGCGACGCAACCGGAGGAGCAGCTTGCAGTGCAACCTGGCGTTGTGCAGTCGGCATGCGGCGCTGCCCTTGACGGGCGTCCTACGGCTCGGGCCGTTCCTCGGTCCGTAATGCGATCCCGACGCTGGACTCGCATTGCCGGCAGCGCAATTGCCGCGTGTGTCGTGCTGGCAGCTGTGGGATTCGGGGCGTTCCAACTTGGTGCCGGACAGTCAGTCCTCGAAGGGTCAGGTGTCGATATGCCCGGTCTGACACGTTCCTCTTCGGCCGAGGCCGAACGTGCGGATGGCGACCAGCCTGCCGATTCGGCTGGCCCTGCCGGCGAAGGGCAGGCTGCCTCTCCGGCCGACACGGTTCCCACGGCGTTTGTGGACATTGACATCAACCCGTCCATCCAGCTGCAGCTGAACCGAGTGGACGAGGTGGTGGGCGCCGAAGGCATCAACGAGGATGGAGTCCGTCTATTGCTGGACGTCCCCCTTAACGGGTTGCCGTACGAGCAGGCATTGCAGATGCTGCTCGCCAGCGACCAGATTGCTTCCTATCTTGACGGGGACGCTTTTGTATCCATAAGCGTGTCCTCCAGCGACGAGGCCCAGCAGCAGGCTTTGACCGCGGCAAGTGAGGTATGTCTGGCGGGCGGTTCCTACCAGGCGGATTGCCGCGGGGTCAGTCAGCAGCTCTACGATGAGGCGCATGGTCATGGCATGGGATGCGGGCGTTACGCTGCCGCGGTCGAGTTAACGCAGTTGGATCTTGGCGTGTCCGTGGAGGATTGCGCGAACATGACCATGCGCGAACTGCGCGACCGCATCGCGGCGTGCAAGGCGGGTTCGGAAAGTGCGGCAGCCGGTGCCGACGGCGGCTCGGGTTCGGACATGGGTGGCGGTCACAGAGGCCACGGCGCGCACCACGGCTGGCATTAAGGCACGCGGGACTGGGCCTTGGCGACGACGCCGACCGCCCCTGTACCTGCGCGGCACGTCCTATTTCGCAGTCGGGCGCTCCGTTGGGCTGTTCGCCGTTTTCAACGTGGGGTTCCTGACGGCGTTGCTCGCGGCTTGTCGCATGTGCGGCATGCAGCCGACGGCGGCACGTCTGGCCGCCTGCATGGGCCTGCAAAATGCCATACATCGCCTGCAAAACAGGCAATTTGGATGTTGCCGAATCGTTACCGAGCGCGATATAATAAAACAAATTGTGCCAATTAAACCACACTGGTCACTTCTGCTGTGTAAAGGAGAACAGCCGAGGTGCTTGAAAAAACGAAGCAGACAACGCACAACGCCGGGCGCGTCGCCATTTCCGTGCTTCTTGCAGGAGCATTGCTCGCTCCTACATTCCCACTCTCTGAAGTACAGCCCGCCTATGCCGACCCTGCGTCTGCTAAAGCATCTGGCAACACGCCATCGGGCCAGGAAGCGGACCAGTCCACTACGGAATCCTACACGGGCCGCATCGATATGGACGTCCCGCTTGACGGCACGCTGATAGTTGCCCAGGGCCAGACGCAAAGTCCGCTCTCCACCCAACAGACCCAGCAGGCGGTTCCGCAAAAGACCGAGGAAGAGAAGCAGGCCATCCTGGATGGCTACCTGGCCGACGGAACTATAACCGAAGACGACTTGGACAACGAGTTCATCGTCAGCTCGCTTACGGGGTCATATCTTGAGCAAAATGGCGATGGGGGAAGGTCGGCCTCTGAAGCGGCTACTTTCGAGGCTGGGTCTGAAGATACGTGCGGCAATTGCCTTGACGAGGACGGCAGTCTCTCTTCTGAGGTAGAGGACCGCCTGGCGCAGGACGACGAAGCCGTTCAGACTGCGCTTGAAGCCCTGGCCCAGGGTCCTACCTACGAAGACGTCCTTGCGGCTGAAGAGGCGCGCAAGGCTGAAGATGAGGCGGCCGTTCCCCACGACGAGTCTCTCTTGCCCAGCGAGGTCGTCACGAAGCAACCCCATGTTGCCGACGACGTGGAAGCGAACGGCGTCAAGCCGGATGTCGTTTCTGTCACAGTGAGCCTGTGCGCGATAGATGAGGAGCCCGTTGTCTACGGGTCCGCCATCCGTGCCGCCCAGGCTGTTGTCCCGGCAGATAAGGCGGCCGATCCTGAAAGTGCGGCCCAGATCGCCGACGTTCAGGCGGTCGGTCCCGACGAGGCCGCCCAGGTAGCAACCGTCGCTCAGGCCAGTCCTGCTGCCTCGGCTGCCCGCGGCGCCTATTCCCCCGAGGTCGTGGTGAAAAACGTCCAGTCCGTCGCCCTGTGCACTAGGACCGGCGACGTCCGTAAGGGATCCTTCTTCCTCAACAACGTGAAGAACAACGCCTACGAGTACACGGTGCGCGTCAAGGCCTACAACATGCCGGAGTTCTACAGCCCCGTCGTCGATGTGCGCTGGGGCGGCGGCAAGGGTTACCTCACCCTCAGGCTGCCTGCCGCCATCGACGAGGAAGAGCGGCATTTCGAGGTCTTTTACACCTCGGGCGTGGATTGGGAAGGCTACGTGAAGACCGTTGGCGGCCAGCCTACGGTGAACGATGCCACGGTGAAGGCCGACCTTGCGAATACGCCTGGCTATGTGGCCGCGCGCGAATCTGCCTACCTCAACGCCTACAAGCTGGCCCCCTTCGCCTCCTACGAGGACATCGTGAAGTCGGGTAACGCCATGCCAGCAAGCAGCCCGCTGGCCACGAAGGAGATCCGCGAGATATGGCCGGTGCACAAGGACGATGGCATGAAGGTGAGCCTGTTCGAAGGCCAGGAGCAAGACATTGTGCGCAGCGTGGTGTACTTCGCTGACAATACCTCGCAGACTCTCGACCTCGACTACCTCGGCAAGGGTACCTGTACCGCGTCCTACGCGACGCACGATGTCGGCGTGCTGTACCAGCCGAATTTCTGGATCATCGGCAAGAGTGCCCAGCCCGCCATCACCCGCATGGCGTCGTTCATTCGCTCGAAGACCTGGGCGACGTGGTTCCAAAGCTACAGCGGCAACCCTCGCATGCATCGCAGCGTCCGCGACTACTTCGACAAGAACATCCGCGACAAGGCCGAGGAAGTGGCGGCCAACCTCGTCACTAACATACCCGCATGGAACGCATGCGACTCGGCGTCTTATGCGTGGAACTACATCATGCAAAACGCGGAAGCTGCCATGCCGAGCGAGGACTGGAGTTCGACGGCGCCCGAGACCAAGATGTTCAACCTGATGTTCCTCTACACCTACCTGGAGCGCTTCATGGGCTTCGACGTTGGTGGCAACGAGATCGTGAAGGCGCGAAAGGACTCGAACGCGTTCTTGGTGATAGCGTTCCGGGGCAGCGTTATCAGGCCCGGCCTGTCGCTCCTGAGCATGACGCCCACGTTGCGAAAATCCTACATGCCCGTATTTGCCAAGGTAGATGCGCTCTCCGAGGTGGTACTCCCCAAGCTCCTGTACAGCTATACGGGCCTTACGTCTTCGATCCAGCTCGTCCAGCTTGTGGTCAAGCGTACGACCGGCTATGCCAGCATGGCCGAGTGGTTCAAGGACTACATGAGCTCCATCGCGTTCTACCACGAATATCTGCCGCCTGAATACGAGAACGTTCCCGAAAGCGAGCGACCGCTGTGGCGCGGCTGGGACCAGGCGTCCCGGTACTCGGATTACCTGCTTCTGTGGCTGACGTTGGAGCCGGGCACGCAGTACTTCGCCTCAACCACGATGCTGATAGCCTCGGGCACGACAGGCAACTACGAGGTCGGTGCCCCGCTTGACGACGCGCATCGGGCGTCATTCAAGCAGCGCCTGGACAACATCTTCATTCCAGCATCGCGCTACATGTCCACCGTGACCTCCATCGTGGGGGTGGAGCGGGTCGATTCCGTCTGCGTCATCAGCTTCGACAACATCTTCTCCAAGTACGACTCGGGCAGGTCGATCATGGAGCGGGAGGGCACCACGGGCAAGAAGCTCACCGAGGATCCCTACCTCAAGAACTTCACCGACGTCACCGGGCGCTTCATCGCCAACGGCCAGGGCGCTGCGGCCATGACGAACAACATATCGAGGACCGACAAGAACATCTACTTCCTGGCGTACACCGCGCTCGGGTGCGCGTGGGACTACTATTGGTCGCACGAGATGGCGCACGCCATCGACAAGGAGATATTCCTGAACGGCGAGCAGCGCGGCATCACCAACAACGAGGACTACACCGACGGCTTCCTAACACAGGGCTTCGGCGGCTGGTCGTACGTGATGAACCTGACCTTCGACTGGGACCTGTCGAAGGACGTGTCATCCAACCTGAGCCGCGAGCGCATCATGTCGAAGGACAAGATAGACGACTACTACCACAAGATGTACGAAGCGCTGGACATGCTGGACTATGCGGCCTTGCAAGCGTTCCTCAGGCTGGATAAGGACGAGCAGAACAAGGTGGCCTCGCAAGCTTGGTTCGATGGGCAGAACGGCACCTCGGCGATGGACACCGGCGCCACGGCCACCATCCTGCATTCGCGCAACAACGTGCTGAACGGCTATGATGGAACCACGGCCACCATGCCGGTGAACGCCTCGGTGTTCAACGACGGCTCGCGCAAGTTCGAGACCGTGGAGGAAGTGTACGACAACCAGCTGTTCCTGCGCCCGGGCCTGCCCGAGGCGAGCAGCTGGACGTGGCTGTGGGCCAACTACGTCGCCGACGACCTGCGCGGCGTGTGGTGGTTCCCGATCCATTGCAACGGCAACCGTCCCGATTCGCGGTCGTTCAAGATCGAGATCTACCGCATGCTCGGCGACAAGGGCTTCGATGCCTGGGCCGAGTTCGGGCGCAACGGAGGCGGCGGCGACCTGGCGAAGCTGCAGAAACTCACCGGGTACAACTCTTTCAAGGAATGGCAGATGGCTAAGTGGGATGCCATCGAGGCCAACGAGGACAAGGTCACCTACGTCGACTTCGACGACCTGGTGGACAAGTTCGAGACGGCGCTGAAGACCGATGCGGGCAAGGCCGATCGCAACCTTACGCAAATGAACAGCCTCCGCTCGCGTATGTATTTCCTGGCGAAGCGCATGACGAACGACTTCCGCTCGAGCGTGTACGAGGACAAGGTGCCCGTCACGCACATCCGTACTGCCGATGATCTGCGGGCGATCGCCGACAACCCCTATGGCAGCTACGTGCTCGACAACGACATCGAGGTGTTCAACATCGACGAGGCTGCCAGTCTCGTCGATGTCGTGTTCATGGGCAAGCTGGACGGGCAGGGGCACCGCATTTATGCGGAGGACGAGATGCTTCCTGCGCTCTTCATGGGGGCCAAGCACGCCTACATCAAGAATTTGTCCCTCGAGGGCACCGTGATGCAGCTTCCGGCAAAGACGGTGAACAACACTGAGGTGGAGAACGTAAGTTACACGAAGTTCGAGCGGAACATATATTCGGTCGATGATTTCGTGGGCATCGGCAATGACTTGCAGCGCGGCGTAGATACATTCCATCTGATGGCTGACCTCGACTTTACGGAATGGTCTGCTGCCAATGAGGCGGCTGCGGCGAGGGCGGCGTCGGTGGTCTCGCAGCTAGTAAGCGGCACGGCGACAAACCCAAAAGTGCTCAATGGCAACGGCCATAAGATAACGAGTCTTACGGGCGCATCGCTGTTTGCCGATGTATACAATGCCGACATAAACAATCTGACCATCCGGAACTGCAGCAACCTGCAGGATGTAGCGAGTGGCGAGCGGCTGGGCATTCTCGCGCGCCGCTCCCTCAACTCGAAGTTCTCCGACCTGTTCTTCGACAGCGTGCAGCTGCGGGGCAAGTGGCGTATCGGGTTCGTGTCGGGCGACGACGGATGGATGGGCGTCAACGGCGTGACGGCTCAAGGGTCGCAGTTTAGCCGCATCCAGGTGACAAACGGTGCCCTGACGTGCGGTCAGAATGGCTATGGCGGCTTCATCACCGGGTGGATGCTCAACGGCTCCATGGAGGACATCTTCGTGGAGGGAACTCTTTCCGCATCGGGACCCAAATGTGGGGGGATGCTCGGTGCCCTTGCGGGCTCGGGTCAGCTGAACCGCTGCATATCGAAGGTCGACCTGAACTCTGTTGCCACGGGTGCGGCGCTGAACGTGGGCGTTCTGCTGGGGAATATCGAGGTGGACAACAAGGGTAATTACGACGCTGAGAACACTCGGGTGTCCAATTGCGTCGGGCTGGGGAAGCCCGGGCCGACGCAGACAACCCCCGGAGCCGTCCCTGCCAACGCTGCTTGGCGTTTGGCGGGCTACACGGCTGCAGGGGCGGCTAGCGCCTTCCAGAACTGCTATGAGGATACAGCTTACTTGCACGGGCGAACCCTGACGAAGGATGAAGCTGCAGACGTATCCTATGCGAGGAGCACTCTTTATATTGGTGCCTTCGAGGGTGATCATCGTCTTCTGAACGGCTATGTCTTCCCTGATTTGCGTAACGAGACTACGTATAAGGGATGGGGTTTCAACGATCACGTGTGGGAGTTCGACCCTACCATCAACGCGGGCTATCCGGTTTTGCGGTTCGAGGGGGACAAGCAGGCGTTCTACGATTACGACCTGGACTGCAAGCTGGACTTCAAGAACGAGAAGCTTGTGTGCTGGGGTTCGGACTTCAATCGAACGAAGGTCGGCATCCACAACCTGCCATACCTGTCGTGGAAGGACGGCACATGGCATGATGAGAAATACTCATCTATACCGCCTGACATGTTCTCTTCCATCACCGAAGACCCCGACAGCATCGACCTTTCCGGGATCATCGAATACGAGGGGTTCCCGAACGACGAGACTGCGCTCAAGGGCACGCGCTCAGTGAGCCTGTTCTATGCCGCGCGTCTCTCAGGCAGGCCTTACAGCTTCGAGAAAACGGTCGAGATGCCGCCGCGGCCCGAGATGGATTGCGCCGACCGCGTGCGCGGCGTGCGTGCGGGCACCGATGGCATGGGCGCCATCCATTTCGCATCCATCGGCGTGTACAAACCGTCCGACCTCGAATACCGTCCCGTGGCTGGCGAAGGCGCGGGCGACGGCGCCGAGGCTACGGCGGACGATGCTGCCGCGACCGAGACCGCTTGGACCCCCATGACCTCTGCCGTTATGCCGGTGGCGCCAGGCGCCTATGAGATTCGCATCGCCGCCACCGATCATTCGTTTGCGTCCTATTCCAAGCAGGTTGTGGTGGAAGAGCGCGACCCCAGCTCGCTTAAGCATCCCTTGGTGCTTGACGCGAACGGCGGCAACTGGGTCCAGGCCGACAAGGTGCCCATGGAATACGACACCACAGAGACGTTGGTGCTTCCGACAGGTTCCGATATCACGCGTGATGGATACACGTTCAGCGGGTGGTACAAGAGCGATGATTTCAGCGGCTCGCCTGTTACGCAGATCGAACCGGGTGGGGTTGAACCCATCACGTTGTACGCGCGTTGGAGCCCCAACACCTATGCGGTCAAGCTCAACCTTGGCGGCGGTGCATTCACTAACGCATCCGATAACGTCACGGCGTATGTGGCGGGTACCGGCGCTACGCTCGTTGCGCCTAGCCGCGCGGGCTACGTATTCGGCGGTTGGTTTGATAATGAGGCGTGCACGGGCAGCCAGGTCGGCTCCATAGGGGAGTTCGACTTCGGTGACAAAGAGTTGTGGGCCAAGTGGGATTCGATAACCTATAGCGTGGTCCTCGACCTGATGGGGGGCGAGCTTGCCGAAGGCCTATCCGACTCGCTCACTTACCAAGCGGGCACCGGCGCCGCTCTGCCCACTGCCGACAAGATAACGCGGCTAGGCTATGCGTTCGCCGGCTGGTTCGATAACGCGGACTATGTCGGCTTGCCGGTGACAGCTATCACGGAGGCTGACTTTGGTAACAAGCAGTTGTGGGCAAAGTGGACGACCATCCTGTACGAGGTATCGCTGGAAAAGAACCAAGGAACGCTGAAGGTAGGCGAGTCTGACGTGTTCAGCTACCAGTTCGGCTTTGGAGCGACGCTGCCCGAGTTGGAGCGTGCCGGATACGAGTTTGGCGGCTGGTATGGCAATGCCGATTGCTCGGGTGACCCTGTAAAGGTTATCGAGCCGGACGAGACAGGGGAGCGAAAGTTCTGGGCGAAGTGGACCCCGATTACCTATACGGTTGTCTATAACATGGGCTCTGACTATAAGGGCGACGTGCCGCCTGGAAACATCGATCTGAGTACGTACGAAAGCTATACCACGGGTACGGGGCTTATGCTTCCCGCTGCGACTATCATGGCGTGGGAGGGCCACGACTTTGCAGGGTGGTATGACAGCCCTACGTTCGAGAATAGCCCGATTGTCGAGATCAGCGCCGACAGTTATGGCGATATCACGCTATACGCTCGCTGGGCCAGTGATGCCTGTGTGTTGTCCTTCCACGAGAATGGCGGCACGTTCCTCACGGCTCCGCAGACGGTCTATGAGTTTGGTGACGACGGCGTCTCTGAGGGCAGCACGGTGATCCTACCGGGGGAGGCGGACATAACGCGCGATGGTTGCATCTTCGAAGGCTGGTACGACAACGCCGACTTTAGCGGTCAGCCGCTCGAAAGCGTGCGGCTGGTGCAGGGAAGTATCGACCTGTACGCGAAGTGGACAAACGTGGAATACGGCATTGCTTACGAGTTGAATGGTGGCGCGTGGGCTTCGGGGTACGTGGCTCCCGACCGTTACACGGTGGCCACGAGCGACGTGCGCCTGCCTAGTGCGACAGACGTGGTGCGCGACGGCTTCGTGTTTGACGGCTGGTATGCGGACAAGGCTCTTTCGGGCGAGCCGGTGACGGCGATCCCGCTGGGGGCCACGGGCGACCTGAAGCTTTATGCCAGATGGAAGGAGTCAGCTCCGGCTCCCGGCCCCGGCCCCGATACCCTGCTGCTCGAAATCGTTTCCCTTTCCATTGCTGAGTTGGGCAACCAGTCCATCGAATGGGACGAGAACAGCTACGCCAAGATCGAGGTGCCCGCGTCGAAAATTCCGACCAAGGCTGAGGACTTCGTCATCGAGGTGCCCGAAGGAGTCGAATGTGAGGTTACGAAGCGTGCGGATCCCGTGTTCCTGTGGATGGCATATTCTGTGGAGCCCATGCGGGAGGGTGTCGGCGCGTCAACGATTTGGGACATCGTGCTCAGGCGTCTTGCCGCCCCGCCCGCAACGAAGAACTTCGTTTTGGAAATCGTGCCGATGGCCGAGAGCAGTGATGGTGACGGCAACGATAACGGCGGCAGTAACGGTGGCGATGGCAACCCTGCCCCCGATCCGACGCCTCCGCCTTCAGGCGGCGCCGACTTGGGAGCGACACCGGACGTGCCCACGCCCATGCCTCCTTCGCTGGATGGCTCGACGTCCATGCCTTCGCCGAATGTCGTTGGCGACTCGTTGAAGGCGACGGGTGATATCGCTCCTCGCGCTCTTGTCGCGTTGGGTGTGGTGGCGCTTCTTGCCTCGTTGCTCTGCCTTGTTGCATATCGTCGTATGCGCGCGTAGGTGTCGGGGGCTGCAGAAGATGGGCAGAGTGCGGCTAGGCGAGAAGAGCTGTGCGTGCGGGGTTCTGGTGGCCGCAGAGGATGGACGCGAAGCGAGCCATTCGCCTTCCAGTGCCGATATCCTAAGTTTTCCCTGTTCAGGGGCATATAAAATACTTTTGACGTAGGTTTTTTGCGGGGTCTCGAACGTTGGCCGCTGCAGTAAGGCTAATGTTCTCTGCATTTTGTGCACGAAGTGATTGACAGGGGAACGAGATGGTGTCCGAACATGCGATGTTAATTTCTTATGCTGCTGCTAGCTGTGGCGGTGGTTGTCCTGTCCATCGGATTGATGGTGTATGCGTCGAAGGTAGACGCGCAGCTTAAGCGCATGGTAATTGTGCGTTACTGTGGCAGCATGGGAGTCAATTCGCCGCTTGTAGGTGATTGACTGCATGCAGCACTCACTATGACGGAGAGCAAAGGGGCTCAGGGAATGCAAGAAGCAAAAGTCAATCCGGCCAGCAACCCGGAGGTCGGCCAGAAACTAGTCCCGTGCAACGGCCTCGGGCGGATGTGCGCGCTCATCATGATCGACATGCAGATGGGCTTCATCGACTCCGCCTCCCCGCTGTGCATCGCTGGTGCCGCAGCCACCATCGACACGTGCGCCGACGTGCTTGCCGTGGCGCGCGCTGCCGGCATGCGCG
>NZ_CALPCC010000011.1 GCF_943192905.1 Adlercreutzia murintestinalis
TTCTTCTTGAACTCCAGACTGTACATGCAATCTTCCTTTTCACGAGATTACGTGTCCAGGAATTCGTCCGGAGCCCCGTGTATAGACAAAAAGTGCGCCTGCTATCAGGCATATAAATAGGGCGCTGGTTGCGATTGCGATTCTTTGTTTGCTTTGTCTGGTCATTTGCTACTCCCTGGTACTTTGTTGTTCAATTTCACAATGAAAACACCAAAAATGCGATCATTGGAAGAAAACTGCTCAAAGGTTGATCGAGTAAGCAAAGGCAAAGGACAAAGCAGGCAACGTAGATCGACGAGAGTGCAAGCGCAGGCCAAAAGCATTTTCGGTATGCCCAATACAGAGGGCCCAAATAGAAGCTAGCGTTGCTTGACATCTTGCCTGTTCTTAGGCCTTCTAACAGAAGCGATGTTTTGCTGGGATGCAGGTATGCTGGATGATCGTTACTTTCGATAAAGGCACGAAGAAGTTTGTAGAGTTGTTCTTCTTCAAGCATGGTTGATGATCGCAGCTGTCATAACAGCCACTAAAAAGGTGAAACATGTGAGATATATTACAGTGGCAATAAGAGCGGCAAGGTTGCTTGTTCCGCCGCATTGCCGCATGGTTGCACAAATTTCTGATTCATTCGAAGTTTGCATGCGTGCCTGGGCAAGGGCGTCTGTGGCTTGCTTGTGATAGATAGGGTAGAACATGAACGATGCGACAAGCATCGGTGCCTGACAGATCGAGCCGAATCCTAAAGGTGCACCTATGATGAATGCGCCTATGCAAGCGCAGAACAGCAGAGCTGCTGGGGCATAGCATTTACGATAGGCCCAATAAATCGGGCCAAAGAATAGCGTGAAAATACTAAAAGAGGGGCTTTGCGACATCTTCAAGATCATGTTTGCGGTTTTCTCGGGATGTACTACTGAGGCATTTCCTGTTCCTTCGATGAAGGCGCACAGGAAAGCATCGTTTTCAGATGGAGCATTGGTGTTAGGTAGCATGGTGCTTGGTGATACATCGAGCTTTTGATCGGGCATCTTATGCTTCGCTTCCCTTAGGATCAACATTGGGCCTCTAGTATTGTTGTTTTGGATCATATGGCCGCTTAAAAAAACTGCCCATTATAACGAATATCGTTAAATCATAATGGAGCGTAGAACTAGATATCGATGTACAGTTCCCGACCGTCATGGTTGTTCACGAACACCGCACGTTCTTCGCTATCCCAGCGAATGTCTCCAAGATGCCGATGCCAGACATCCGAACCATAGGGACGTTCATCGATCAGCAGTTTTTTTGCTATAAGAGCGCCATCGGGTTCGAAGATGAGCGCATATATCTTCAAGGATATTGTGTCATGCGAAACAACGATTCGAGCGATCCTGCCATTTGGAGATATCGCTTCACCCCATATCCACTCGTTCCGATACCCTTGCTCACGCACTTCGGCACAGGCTTTGCGTAGATTGCTCAAATCGGTGTCGCTCTGACGCTCTGCGACCCGAGATGCCGCTTCGATAAGATCGATCAGTGCCCGCTTCCGCTCAAGGTCTGAAGCATGGAGCAATGCGGATGGGTCGTAATCGAGCTGAACGACAAGCTCTCCGGGTTCTGTGACCCTGATCGTCTGTGTTGTGGGGGAGCCGCAAACCACCCAGATCTTCCAAAAATCATTTGAGGGAGTATGCTTAAGTAGGCGTTCTACCATTGAGGTCATGCAGTCCGCTATCATTCGGAAAGCATACCGATGCTCAAGCCATGCAGCAAGAGCCTGTGCTCGTTGCAGGCTATGGGGAGCGCTATGTTCGATCGACTCTCTGCCGGTATCATCGAGCCATTCCATGCCAATGGCTGTAAGGGAGTACGGATCAAACCCCGAGAGGTCATCTTCGTCGTGTTTCTCCCACCATTTGGGTTCACTCGCTACCATCGTTGCTCTTCTTCTCGAAGATAGTTGCAATGATCAGGTCGGATTCTGCCGGGACCCATTCAGCACAGAAGTCTTGGTAGTGTGTGTGGTGCAGAGTATTTTGTTCAGAGGGATCTTGCGGGGCCTGCAAGGCATCCTTGTACGTGTTCTGGAAGAAGCTGGCAAGCATTCCGAGCTCATCCAATGTGCACACTATTGTGAGATCCTTCAGGTCGACATAGCGAAGGGTCACTCTTTCACATCCTGCTAGTTGCATATAGTCTCCTGACTGCGTTTTGTGGGGGTATGTGTCTCGGCTGTTTTGCAAAGTTGCTGGTACAGGCAAGAATGCTCATAGGAACTTCCCTCGGTGGGATGTTCCAGACGAAGGATCGCTTCGTGTGAGGTTCCATTGAAGCCAGGCATCGATGCGCATGAGCTCCAGGTGCCCATTGGAGCCTGGAGCAAAAGCATCCGCATCCAAGGTAAGCATGCCTTCTTCTGGCATATTGGGTTGTGCCATAGAAACAAAGATGCTTGCAAGGCTAAGAAGCCCTAGATCATCTCCACTGAGATATGCCTCTTGCCCGCTTGCTGCTTGTAGCTTGAGATGGCCATGCAGATCGAAGTCGTCTTCGAAGTTTCCCTGTGCATCGCAGGGGCAATACTCAACGAAAGCTGTGCGTGTTGGAGGGTAATAAGGCACGTCTTGAGGTTGCTCAGCTCCGTGCTTCTCAGTGGTAGCAGCTGCTGTTGCATCTAGTGCCAGTTCATATATCTCATCGTAGGCCGCCTCTCCGCCAAAGGCAGAAAGGACGCGATCGTCAACGAAGAAGCAACCGTTGTCGTCCACTTCCTTTCTTCGCGCGATCGATAGCCATCCATGTGTTCGTTCTGGGCAAGGGAAGGTATCATCGAAACTTATATCATCCCAATCTTTCATGATCGGATGCGCGAACGACACGCAGGTAATAGCAAGAAAAAGGAACCCTTCCGCATTCGCGCAGATCAGGCAGCGCTCGTTTGCCATATCTATTGAAAGATAGCAATCATCATCCCATGCGTATCCAACAGATTGGTAGATGTTGTATAGAAAATAAGGTATAGCTGCTTTCATGGGCGCTGGGCTTCTCTAGAGGCGAATGGGAATGGTAGCAATGTTCCTATGACAGACCTCGCCCATTATAACGAATATCGTTATAAAAGATGTAATGGGCGCGCCTTAATATATACTCTCAACCTTGCGAAAAGAGCAAGGCAAACAGTTCATTTCCATACCAGGCTTGAAGCAGACCAGACCATACGAGAAGCATTACTACCAACAAGAATGCAACGGTCAGCAGAGAAGCCGCGAGTATAGCTGCAGGCATACTTGTTCCACCGTTGCGTTTGATGTATTGCAATAGGGCTTCACGGGTTGGTTGAGACATTTTCGCTTTGCAGATGATCTTTTCTGCGCGTTTGCGGTACACCCGAAAGAATAACGAAGAAGCCAGAAAATCAAGGAGTATCACAGCGAACCAATGAAAGAATGGTACGCAAATAAGATACAGAAGTGATAGGGCAACCGCTGGGAAAACGCATTTTCGATAGGCCCAATATATTGGTCCTAAATAGGCGCTCATCGCGCTGTGCCTAATGTTTCCTTTAATGCCTTCAAGCATCGTGTTCGTTTTGTCGGGGTGCAGATATGCTGGATGATCGTTGCCCTCAACGAAGGCACGTAAAAAAACACCAAGTTGTTCCTGTTCCTTAGGTGAGATCGATGATTGAGTTTTTTGATTTTTCTCTCTCAATATAGAACCTTCCAAAATCAAATTGAATATCACTATTTAAACTCGCTAAACAAAGGATTCTTTTTGGTGATTTCAAGAAGAGGCTCCCAAGCTATAGTCCCTACTTTTTTTATGATGCCTGCAGTGAAAAGGGATAGATATGCTTGAGTGAGTGCTTTGCCTTGGTTTTCGGTGTCTCCTTCAATTCTATATAACCCAGCATTAGCAAAATGAAGTATGAAGGGTGTAAAATCGCCAACAAGATCTAATCCAGTATGAAGTAACTCAGGGAATTTTATTCCATAGCTACGTTGGAGATCAGCTTGCATGTATGCGGCTGTTCCACAATAACGCTCGATAAGTATAGCGCGGTATCGCTGTGCAGTAGCTAGGTATCGGTTTGCAGCGCTCTTGTCGCCTCGTTGGGAGAATTGTCTCGCAAATCGGCTCAAGGAGCTGTAATAAACGTAGGAAGCGGGTGATAACCCTGCTCTTGTATTCTGGTTCCGAAGCTGCTTCTTTGCTTTTGCGATGCTAGCTGCAATGGATTTTGTTGAAAGCGAGCCGGATGTTGTTTTTTTAGAAAAGGAAGACAATTGGCTTCCGAGCCTTCCAGTTCGATTGCTGCGGGAAACATTTATTGAACCATATCCAGGAGGGCGAGAAAGATGCCCACTGGGGTCGATATACTTCATAGGATTAGCAAGGCAGTACAGATATCGGTTGAGGCTCAAAGGATCGGCCGGGTTGCCTAGCAGGCTGTCAGCGGTACCGAAGACGGCGGTTGTGGGATTGTAGTAGCGGGCGCGCAGGTATTGCAGCTGCGTGGTGGGGTTGTATTCCTCTGCGTTATAGCCGTAGGAGGGAAGCTCTCCCCAGGCGCTGCCTGCATCGGGTTCTCCGAATGGGTCATAGGTGCGCCAGGAGGTCACCTGGGCCTGCACGTTCACGGTTTGAGCCACCGAACCACGCCCGTCGTAGACATACGAGGTGATGGATGTGCTAGAGATGCTTGCCAGCCGTTCAAGGCCATATACCTCGTAGGAGGTGCCCGATCGGGTAGAGGTGGCGCTCATCACCTGCGACACCTCGGTCACCGATGAGTTCACGTAGCTCACGATGTCGTAATTGGTGTCGGTCACGTTGTGCGTGCGCGGGATGACCCCCAAAGCGCGCTTGACCGCATCCTCTTCGGTGGGGGCAAGCCCAATGCGAGACAGCTGATCCAGGGCATAGTCGGGAAGGCCCAGCGGCAAGCTGCGCGCATGCTTGGGCAAGAGCGCATCGGCAATATCCATGCCCAGCTGTGCTGCTGGCACGATCAGGGCTGGGTCTGCCGAGGCCAGGCAGGCGGCAGCCGTGGCACCGAAGCCGTACCAGAACAGATCGATGCTTCCGGTGGTGGCCAAGTCGGTGTTGAGGGGTGCGCCTTCGGGGCCGAAAGCATCTTCGTCTGAGCTGGGGTCAGCGTTGTTGCCGTTAGTGCCGGGGTCGGTCTCGGTGTGCTGCGTGTGGTAGATGTTGGTTTGCAAAACGCGGTTGCCATCGCCATCGTAGGTGGCAGCCATGAGCAAGCGGCCGCCTTCGCGCACCGCTTCCAGACGGTTCTCCACGCCGTAGGCGTATTCGATGGCAGGTGCGTCGTCGGCTTGCTGGGCGGTCAGGTTGCCCGCTTCGTCGTAGGCGTAGGTGGTGGTGCCGCTGTTCGTGCTGGTGGACCGTATCAGTCGGTCGTCGGCATCGTAGGTGTAGGTGGTGGTGTGGGCCTGGTCGCCTTCGCGCGTGACGGCTGTGCGGTTGCCGCAGGCGTCGTAGGCATAGCTTTCCTTCGACCACGTGCCATCGGCGGTCTGTTCGCACGATGCCAGCTTGCCGTCTGCGGTATAGGTGAACGTGCGCAGGGTGGCATGGGCGGCACCGGTGGTGTCGGCCATGGTGGAGGTTTCGGTTGCTATGTTGCCTTCGCCATCGTAGGTATAGGCATAGCTGGACAGTGGACCTGCGGGCCCGGTGGTGGTCATGCTGGTCAGTTGTCCCGCTTCGTCATAGACGTAGGCGGTCTGGGTGCCATCGGGGCGCGTCAGGTGGGTGGGGCGGTCCTCTTCGTCGTAGGTGTAGTCGTAGGTGCCCGTATCGGTGGCAACCTGAATGATGTTGCCGTTCTGGTCGTAGGCATAGGCAACCTGCGTACCATCGGGATAGGTCAGCGTGGTCAGGTTGCCCAAGGCGTCGTATTCGTAGCGCAGCGTGCGTCCTTGCCCATCGGTCTCGGCGGTGATGCGGCCCAGTTCGTCGTGCTCGAAAGAGGATTCGCCGGTGGGGTCTGTGCGCGCTGTCATGCGGCCTTCGGCATCGTAGGAATACAGGACGGATTGGTCGGGTGCGGTGCTGTAGCTTTTCTCGGCAAGGTTGTTCAGGGCATCGTAGTCGTAGCGAGTGGTGGCGCCGTTCGGTGCGATGGCAGCCTGCACGCGGCTTTGCATGTCGTATTCCAGCTGCTCCACCGCACCGGAGGGGCTGGTGATGGCGGTAAGGTTGTTCTCTTCGTCGTAGGTGTAGGAGCGCACGCGGTCAAGCGCGTCGGTGATCTGGGTCAGGTTCCCCATGGAATCGTATGCGTAGGAGGTGCGCGTGCCGTCGGCTGCTTCCACGCCGGTCAGATTGCCCGCAGCATCGTACTCATAGGCCATGGTGGCCTCAGTGCGGTCGGTCGTGCGCACCAGGCGATCGGTGGCGTCGTATTCGTAGGAGCGCGCACGGCCCAAAGGATCGGTTTCTTGGATGAGGTTGTCGGCCGCATCGTATGCGTAGGTGGTAAGGGCGCCCGTGGCATCGGTGGCTTGGATCAGGCGGTCGTTCTTATCGTATGCGAACGTGCGCTGGTTGCCGCGCGCGTCGGTGGATGCCACCAGGTTGCCCACTTCGTCGTAGGCAAGCGTTGCCGTTGCCGATCCAATGCGCTGTTCCACTATGTTGCCACGCCCGTCGTATGCCAGCTGTGCGGTGGTGCCTTGGGCGTCTGTGGTGCCGATCAGGCGGTCGGCCAGGTCATAGGCATAGGTGGTGGCGGCACCGGTGCGGTTCGTTTCGCGCGTCAGGTTGCCCCGCGCGTCGTATTCATAGGCGGTGGTGGCACCTGTGGCGTCGATGGCCTTGGTCATGCGCGAGAGGGCATCGTAGGTATACGTTTGCTGGGCGCCCATGTTGTCGCGTTCGGCCATCACCACATCTGCGGTGCCGTATTCGAACGTGCGCGTGTAGCCTTTGGGCGTGGTAAGGGTGGTCAGGCGGCCTGCGCTGTCGTATTCGTAGGTGTAGCGCGCGCCGTTGGGCTGCACTTGCGCGAGCACCGTGTCAGCGGGGCTGATCTCGTAGGTGGTGGTGTTTCCTGCCGCATCGGTGGAGCTGGTCACGTTGCCATGCGTATCGTAGGCATAGGTGGTTTGGGCGCCTGCCGCATTGGTTGTGGCCACCATGTTGCCCATGATGTCGTAGGCGAACGTGCGCGTGTTGTTCCGGCCGTCGGTGTGGGCTATCAGCTGGCCTTCGGCGTCGTAGGTGAAGGTGTTCGTGTCGCCTTCGGGCCGGGTCAGTGTGGTCAGATTGCCCAGTGCATCGTAGGTGATGGTGGTGGTGCGGCCTAACGCATCAGTGACGCTGGTCAGCTGCGCTGCGGCATCGTAGGCATAGGTGGAGATGAAGCCATCCTCGTCGATCTCTTGTATGGCGTTGCCCACGGCGTCATAGGTGAAGGTGCGCGCGTAGCCTGCAGGATCCATCTGGCGGATCAGGTTGCCGCAGGCATCATAGGCATACGCTGTGCGCGCACCTTCGGGCAGCACGCTTGCCAGCAGCGCGCCACGGGCGTCGTATTCGTATGCGGTGGTATTGCCCAAGGCGTCGGTGACAGCGGTCATGTTGCCCATGGCATCGTATTCGTAGGCGGTGGCAGTGCCGTCGAAGTCGGTTTCTTCGATGACGTTGCCCCATGCGTCGTAGGCCATGTGAGCCGTGCGGCCCAGCGCGTCGGTGGTGGAGGTGGTGCGCCCTGCGCCGTCATAGGAGAAGGTCTGCTGCCCGGTGGCACTGCTGCTCTGAGCGATCAGGCGGTCGCGTGCATCATAGGCATATTCGATGGACACATTTGCGGGGTCGGTGGCGTGGGTCAGGTTGCCAACCGCATCGTAGGCGTATTCATAGACAGCACCAGAAGGAAGGGTGATGCGGGCGATGTTGCCTGCGGCGTCGTAGGCGGCGTGCGTTGTGCGGGCCAGAGCGTCGGTCAGGGCAATGGGGCGGTTGGCCTTATCGTAGGCGGTGGTGCGCACACCCCCGGCTGCATCGGTGGTGGACGTTTGGTTCCCTGCCGCATCGTAGGCGTAGGTGGTGGTGCGGCCTAGCGCGTCCGTATGCGCGATCAGGCGCCCTTCGCTGTCATAGGTGCTGCGTGCGGTGTTGCCAGCGGCATCGGTTTCGGCCACGGTGTTGCCAGCGGCGTCGTATTCGTAGGTTGCGGTGTTGCCCGCGGCATCGGTGGCAGCGGTCACGCGGTCTGCGCCATCATAAGTAAGCTGGGCGGTGGCGCCGGTGGGGCCTGTTACGCGCACCACGCGGCCTGCGGCATCGTATTCAAAGGCGGAGGTGCTTCCTGCTGCATCGGTAGTAGCGGTCATGTTGCCCGCATCGTCGTAGGCGTACGAGGTCAGATGCCCGGCTTGGTCAGTGCTCAGCAGGCGACCAGCCGAAGAATAGGTCAAGGTGGAAACGGTGCCGACTGCGTCTTGATAAGCGCTGATAAGCTGGCCGGGCAGCCAGGTGGCCTGTTCGCTCGTGCCATCGGGGTAGGTGATGGAGGCAAGGTTTCCCGCGTTGTCGTAGGCGTATGCGGTGGTGTTGCCGTTCGCATCGGTGATGCTGGCTACGTTGGTGGTGGTGCCTTCGTAGGCGGTCTGTTCGGTAACACCGTCGGGTAGCGTGACGCACGTTTGGCGGCCGCGGCCATCCCAGGCATATTCGGTGCGATTCCCCTCGGCGTCGATGGAGGCGCTCACGCGATGGCGGTTGTCGTATTCGGTGCGGTTGGTGGCACCCAAGGCGTTCGTTTCACTCAGCTGGTTGCCGCAAGCGTCATAGGCGTAGGTGGTGGTGGCGCCCGTGCTGTCGGTCATGGAGGTAATGTTGTAGGTGGAATCGTAGGTGAAGGTGGTGGTGGCGCCGCGTGGGTCGGTAGCTGATGCCAGTAGGCCAGCAGCGGTCAGGCGGTAGCTGGTGCGGGCGCCTTCGGCATCGGTCTGCGATGTGATGCGCCCCAAGGCGTCATAGGTCGTGCGGGAAGTGTTGCCCAGCGCGTCGGTCGTAGACACGCAACGTCCCATGGCGTCGTAGCCATACCGGGTGGTGTTGCCAAGGCTATCGGTGGAACTGGTCATCAGCGCGCCGCGCCAGGTGTAGGTGGTGCGCACGCCATCGGCGTCGGTCTCGGCTCTCAGGCGGCCCATGGTGTCGTATTCGCGTTCGAAGCTCTGCCCGCTGGTGTGGGATTCGCGTATCTGGTTGCCGAACGCATCGTATGCGTAGGTGGCCACATCCCCGTCGGGGGTCGCGGTGCGGGTGAGGCGGTTCCGCTCGTCGTATTCCCATGTGGTCGTGCGGCCTTCGGGTGTGGTCTGCGCGATCAGGTTGCCGTTCGCATCGTAGCGGTAGGTGCCCTGCTCGTCCGAGGTCAGTGTGTTGTTCGCGCCATAGGTGCGCGTGACCTCCCAGCCGTCGGCATACGTGATGCCGGTGGTGCGCATCTGGTCGTCGTAGCGATAGACGGTGATGTTGCCGTTCGCGTCGGTGGCCGTGGTGGTATGGGCTGCGTAGCTGAGTGATGAAGCGTGTCCGGCAGCGTCGTACTGGCGCACCACGCGGCCCTGCGCGTCGTAGACGTTCTTCACCACGCGAGTGCCAGCTGCGTCGTACCAGGCGGTCATGCGGTTTCGCGCGTCGTATTCATAGTGCAGGGTGGCACCGGTGGCATCCACTACTGACACCAGATTGTCGTTGTTGTCGTAGGCATAGCGCACGGTGTTGCCATCGGGCAGCGTGACGGCGCCAATATGCCCGCGACCGTCCATCTTCACGCCGAAGACGCGCCCAGTGGGCGAGGTGATGGAGGTCAGCTGCATGCTGGCGTCATAGGTCAAGGCGGTGTGCAGGCCTTGGGTGGAATACAGATCGGTCAGCAGGCCCCAGCCGTTGAAGCAGCGGTAGCTGCCATCAGTGGCGTGCAGCTCGAAGCGATGGAGCGTGGGTCGCACCCCCTCGGCGTCGGGTTCGCCCGCATAGGGAATGCGTTTCAGCTCCCAGTCGAAGCCGTCGGGGCAGGTGTAGCCACCCTTGCCGTCAGGGGTGAACCACAGCGTCTTGCCGTCGCCTGCGGTATAGATCAGCGAGCCATCCGCCGATTGGGATATCTGTTCGGCATAGGCGAAGCTCCAATTGCGGCCCAGCAGGCTTTGGGCTCCTTCGTTCTTCGAGTTGTAGGTGCGCATCAAGGTGAAGTCGCCCTCTATTTCGGGCAGCGTGGCATCGGTGGCCTCTAACATGAAGTTGCCGGTGTTCATATTCACCGGTTCGAAGCCGTATTCGCAATGCTTTCCGCGTCCCATCAAGGCCGAGTCGATGCGCCGCTTCTGATCTTCGGTCAAGGTGGTGGGGTTGTAGGCCACGTTCGTCTTGGGGTTGCGCACGAAGATGGTATTGCCGTTGACCACCAGGCTATCTTGCACGCGGTTGTCCTTCGCCAGCGTTTCCAGCGTCACGCCGTAGTGGTTAGCGATATAGGGGAGAGTGTCCTTCAACGATGCCTTGTAGACCAGAAACCTGTCGGAGGTGGCTTCGGTGCCGGTCTGGCCGACCAAGGTGGCGGCGGCGCGCACCACGTACACGGTGTTGTAACTGAGGTTCGAGAAGACGCCGCTCTGCCAGTTCGAAAGCTTGTCCTTGTAGCGCGTGCCGTTGGGGACTTGGTCTTGCCAAGAGGTCGAATCGGGGTACTTGTAGCTTCGGCTGGCATAGGCTATGCCGCGTTGACCCGCAGGGTCCAGCGTGTAGGACACGAGCGAGCGTGGAGTGGCCATGCCGTCAGTGAACACGCCGTCAAGTTGCAGCTTGTTGTTGGCGTCATGTTCGGTGATGGTGCGCAGGTTCACCGTCGTGTTGTTCAGGGGCCACGCCTCGTCCACCGGGTCGGGTATCACCCAGTTGATCTCCATCTTCGGAGGCGTGCTGCTGAAGCGGTTCTCGAACAGTTCGCACTGGGACGATTCGTTCTCCGCTTTCACGCAGAGGCCGAACTGGGGGTACACGTCCTGTATCCAGTTGTTTACGGCTTCGCGCACATCCCAGTTCACGTAACCTCTCGAGGTGCGGGCGCGCTGATAATCGAGGGCCTCGTGGCGCAGGCTGACCTGGGTATCCCAGGTCAGGTTGTTCGGGTCCCAACCATCCATGATGCGGAAGAGGCCGAAGTTGGTGCCGCCGCCGCTGTAGGTGCTACCTTGGTAGAGCGAGAACGTGGCTGAATCGATGCGCGCCTCCGACATGATGTAGCGGAAGTCGTAGTTGATGGAGGCGTACACGCGGCAGATGGCGTGGCCCAATCCATGGTTGAAGTCGCCGGTGCCGGTTTTCACACCGTCGTCGTAGCCTGCGTAGGAGTAGCCGTTCTCGCCGATGATCTGGTCGTGCCAGCGCTGTTCGACGCAGGCCACGCGTACGGAGCTGGATGCCACGTCGATGGTAGGATCGATGCGGACGGGAAAGGCGCGTTCGGAGTGGGAGAGCCATGTCCAATCGGGGTCGGTGTATATGACGGTTTCGCCGTTGGCGTTGGTTTCCAAGCGCAGGCTGACGTCGTTGGATATCTTGCCACCGGCATCTGTGGCGATGGGCGCCGCGATGCTGAGCACTTCGGTGGATTCGGGCGCCGTGTCTGGTTCGTCAGGCGCATCTGCGGTACTCGAAGTGTCGCGGACTACCACGATGCCATTCTCTAAAGAGGCGCTCAGACCCTCGGAGAGCTTGAGGCGTGTGGCGAAAGTACGCTGCTCGGTCGGCTGATTCAGGATGATGTCTTCTTTGACGAGCGATCCGACCAGCGTATATTGGTAGTCGATCCCGGGCGCTACTTCGGTATAGCGCACGGCGGTGCCTTCGGCCGACGACCGGGAAAAATCGCCTTCTTCGGGTATGAGTTCAATGCGGTGGTCGTCCTTCTCTATGACGAGCCCGCGGCCTTCGTCCATCTTGTCAGGCAGAGCGGCAGTGAAGCTGTTAGCGCGGTTCTCGTAGACCACATCGTCGTTAAACCACGAGACATCCTTCGCTTCCAGCGTATTATCGATGCGTTGTGGGTCGCCGTTCTCGTCGAGGTATGCCTGTGCGATTCCCCCGATCACCGTGGTGAAAGCGGTGCGATCGGTCTGGAAGACGGTCACCTGGTCGTCGGTGTAGACGACGTCTCCTTCGGTCTGCGAATCGGTTCCGTAGTAGTCAAGCGGCGCTGGTGCTGGTGCGTCGGGCTGTTGATCGGCGGCACCGGCGATGGTGTTCGGTGTGTTTTGGGTGGCGGCATTCGTGGTGCCAGGTCGGGGATCGTTTCCCCCTGCGCTCCCTGACGGAGCGGTCGCAGAAGCCTGATCGGATGCGGGAGGCTCGTAGATGTCGGGCGTGCTCTGCGTGCCCCCGCCTTCGTTGGTCGCAGGATCGGCGAAGGCGATGGGCGTGTTGCCGAACAGCGAGAACGCAAGGCAGAGGGATAGGATGCAGGCGATGGTCTGGTTGGCGTGGCGCGTGAAGGAAGTGGATGGGGTAGGGATGAGCGCGCGGAGCGCCTTGGGGGCTGGGATGCCGGCGCGCCCGGCGACCCATATGCGCCCGAATGCCACGATGTGAAGGGCGCCGAGCGCCGCTGCCAGCATTGCTACCAAGGCATACCGAAGGGGCAAGAGAGGTATCAGGCTACACAGGAACCATCCTGCCGCTCCTGTCATCGTGACGATGGCGGTCATGAAGAGCATGGTGGCATAGAGGCTTGGAAGGCATTGCGGAGAGGCGTGGGAATGGGTGCGGCGCGGGTGCGCATTCAGGGGCGCGATGGCGTTCGCGAGGGCAAGAGCGAAGAGTGGGTAGGCGAACAGCGCTGCTATGGCTGCGGTGGCATGTAGGATGCTCAGGGTGACCCCTATGCCGAATAGGGGCATGATGGTTGCCTGGAGCCCCCAGGCGAGCAGGCCGTTCAAAAGAGCGGCGATCGCTATGCATGCTGCGATGAGGCTGATGGATGCGATGACGCGCTTTGCTGTTGTGCGTGTGGTGGTTGTAGTAGTACGTGCGTGCTTGCCAGACCCCTGCATCAAGTTCCCTCCAAAGACGTGCATTTCGCCTGCACGAGCAACGGTTCGTTGCTGCATGTGAGCTTGTGGGTCGATGCGTGGGTTCATGTGTACTGCGTCTGCATCACGACGGTGTCGCTACTGTTGGCCGTGGTGCCCTCTCCTGAGGTGCGCTCGGCCAGCCACCGTCGTCATGCATATTACTATACGTTAAATATGTAACGTTAATCGTTATTTACATTTTGGATGTTTTTTCTGAATCATTGAGAACAATAAGATGAGAGGCGGCGCTCTAGAATCGCTATAGAATAGAGGGAAGCCCTAGAAGAGAGAGAGCAGCCCTCAAGGCAGCGCAGACGAAGCGATGGCAGCCTTCAAGACAGTACCGGTGAAGCGGCAATGGTCTTCAAAACAAGATTGAGGCCACCAAGGAAGCGAGGCATCATGGCCGATCCCATACGCGTGCTCATAGCGGACGACCAAGAGCTGATCCGCAGCGGATTCAAAGCCATTTTGAGCGCGTATCCCGACCTTGAGGTGGTGGGTGCGGCGGCCGATGGGCGTCAAGCGGTTGAGTTGGCTCAGCAGTTGCGGCCCGATGTGGTGCTCATGGATATTCGTATGCCGCAGCTTGACGGCATCAGCGCTACGCGCGATATCACCGGGAATCCCACGCTTGCCAAGACGCACGTGTTGGTGCTGACCACCTTCGACCTTGACCAGTATGTCTACGATGCGTTGGAGGCGGGCGCTAGCGGGTTTCTGCTCAAGGATGCCGATCCGGACGAGATGGTGCGCGCCGTGCGCGTGGTGGCGGCAGGTGATGCGCTGATCCAGCCTTCGGTGATGCGGCGGCTCGTGCAGGACTTCGCGGCGCAGGGAAAGCGGCGCGCCGGAAGCGCCGAGCAACAGCAGCGGGTAGATGATCTGACCGATCGCGAGCGCGAGATACTCGTGCTGGTGGCGCGGGGGCTCTCGAACGATCAGATCGGCCAGGAACTGTTCATCTCGCCCGCTACGGTGAAGACGCATATCGCGCGCATCATGGGCAAGACCGATGCGCACGACCGCGCCCAGCTGGTGGTGTTCGCCTACGAAGCTGGCCTGGTGTAGCGCGCTCGGCTGTCGCGTGATTTCGCGAACGACCCGAAGAGGCAGCAGGCTACGCGGCAGGGCGGAGAAGCAGAGCGGAGGAGCGCGCTTGTAAGGCGGCGCCCGGCCGTGACGATATTGTGGTGCTCGCGGAACAACTCGGAAACTTTTCAGAAAAGTTAGCAATCTCGGTATGAGAGTGCTAAATGAATGCTAACATATCCGATCGTGCGACAAAGAAACGATAGCTGCACCGAATGAATGCACCGATCGAAAAGGAGCAAAGCATGAATCTGAAGCCGCTGGGCGACCGCGTCATCATCAAGCAGGACGAGGCCGAGACCACTACTGCGTCGGGCCTGTTTCTGGCCGGCGACAGCAAAGAGAAGCCGCAGACCGGCACTGTGCTGGCTGTAGGCGAGGGCCGTTTGGACAAAGACGGCAACAAGGTGCCGGTGCCCGTGAAAGAGGGCGACCGCGTGGTGTACAGCAAGTATGGCGGAAACGAGATCCTGTGCGACGACGAGGAAGTGCTCATCGTGCGCGCGGACGACATCTACGCTGTGTTCGCCAAATAGCAGCGTCTTCGCTGATTCCTTGTTTATAAACCGAGAAAGGACAAGATAGACAATGGCAAAGGCTATTACATTCGATCAGGACGCGCGCGCCAAGCTGGGCGAGGGCGTCAAGAAGCTCTCTGACGCCGTGAAGGTGACGCTGGGGCCGAAGGGCCGCTACGTGGCGCTGGAGAAGAGCTACGGCGCACCCACCATCACCAACGATGGCGTGACCGTTGCCAAGGAAGTGGAGCTGGAGGATCCCATCGAGAACATGGGCGCTCAGCTGGTGCGCGAAGTGGCTGTGAAGACCAACGACGTTGCCGGCGACGGTACCACCACCGCCACGCTGTTGGCTGACGTCATCGTGAGCGACGGGTTGAAGAACGTGACCGCTGGCTCCGATGCGCTGGCCATCCGTCGCGGCATCGAGCAGGCTACCGACGCGGTGGTGGAGGCCATCAAGAAGGCTTCCAAGAACGTGTCCACCAAAGAGCAGATCGCTGCGGTGGGCACCATCTCCGCGGGCGACCCCGTCATCGGCGAGAAGATCGCCGAAGCGATGTCCACCGTGGGCAAAGACGGTGCCATCAGCGTTGAAGAGAGCCAGACCTTCGGCATCGAGATGGATATCGTCGAGGGCATGCAGTACGACCGCGGCTACATCAGCCCCTACATGGCCACCGATATGGAGAAGATGGAGGCGGTGCTGAAAGACCCCTACATCATGCTGACCGACCAGAAGGTCTCCAACGTGCAGGACTTCATCCCGCTGCTGGAAGAGGTCATGCGCAGCGGGCGTCCGCTGTTCTTGGTGGCCGAGGATGTTGACGGCGAGGCACTGGCCACGCTGCTTCTGAACAAGCTGCGCGGCACGCTGAACGTGGTCGCCATCAAGGCGCCGGGCTTCGGCGATCGCCGCAAGCGCATCCTGGAGGACATCGCTGCGGTCACTGGCGCTCAGGTGATCGACAAGGACTTCGGCATGACGCTGGCTGACGCCACCATCGACATGATGGGCACCGCCAAGACCGTGAAGGTGACCAAGGACAACGCGCTGATCGTTGACGGCGCGGGCAAGAAGGCCGACATCAAGGCGCGCATTGCGCAGATCAAGGCCGAGCTGGAGCGCACTGAAAGCGATTTCGACCGCGAGAAGCTGCAAGAGCGCCTGAGCAAGCTTTCCGGCGGCGTGGCCGTGCTGAAGGTGGGCGCTGCTACCGAAAGCGAGCTCAAGGAGAAGAAGAGCCGCATCGAGGACGCGCTGCAGGCAACGCGCGCGGCCGTGGAGGAAGGCATCGTGGCTGGCGGCGGCGTGGCGCTGGTGGATGCTATCCCGGTGCTGGACAAGCTGAAGGTGGAGGCCGACGAGCAGGTGGGCGTCGACATCATTCGCCGTGCTCTGGAGGCTCCGCTGCGCGCCATCGCTGAGAACGCTGGCTATGAGGGCAGCGTTGAGGTGGCTGAGGTGAAGAAGGCCAAGAAGGGCACTGGCCGCAACTACAAGACCGGCGAGTGGGGCGAGATGATCGCCATGGGCGTGAACGATCCGGTGAAGGTGACCCGCACGGCGCTGCAGAGCGCAGCTTCGGTCGCCAGCTTGATCCTGATCACCGAGGCGACCATCAACGAGATCCCCTCGGAGGGCCCGGATCTGTCCGCTCTGGCTGGCGCTATGGGTGGCGGCGCAGGCGGCATGTACTAAGTCGCAAGAAAGGCTGACATGCGTGCGGGGACCGGAGCGCTCAGTTGCTCGAACAGTCCTCGCTTTGGAAGGGCCCCTACGGGGGCCCTTCGTCGTTGTGGAGCTTGCGTGGGTGAGCATCTCCGGCCCTCGTGCAGCAAAGATGCGGCATGTGCCCTACAACCAGTTCTTATTGAATGTCTCCACGCGGAATCCTGTGAGAGTGCTCCGTGCTGCAGTGAGGCAGGCATCGAAAGATTGGCGGCTCTTCGCATAGATGCGCACGGCCAAGCAGATGGTCTCGCTGTCTTGGATGACCACATCGTTGGCCAGAAGCTCGAGCACCGTGCCGATGAGCGTGCGGGGCACCTGATACGTCTCCTCCAGTTCACGCACGGTTCTCACCACTGACCCGGGGTATGTTCTCGCTTGACCCGATCCTATGATCCGGCGCGCCTTAGCTGATTGCCTCGAATCATTGTCGAGGAGGTATCGGAGGAGGACCGTCTCATCCACGATAACGGTCTCGCCCTCGTTGCTGTCGGCAATGAGCGGTGGTGTGCGCTTGTCCTTCTCTTCCCGCTTCGCTAGCCACTCTGCGCGCTCAGTCCCAGTCAGCTCTGGCTTGCCGTAATGCCTGAGCTTTCCAAAGGCATTCGTCTTGCCCTTGCCAACGCTCAAGCGAGGGACGAAGGGCATCTGGCGCTCATTGACAGCTTGCGCGATGAACATGCGCACAGCATCGGAGATGGTTATACCAAGGGCGTAGAAGAGCTCGTCGGCCTGTTTTTTTAGATCGTTTTCTATGCGGATTTGTATCGTTGCTTGCTTGGGCATGTCTTCCCCTCAGGTGGTTCGGTGGTTTCTCATTTCGCAGAATAGGGTTCGCTCGAGTCCATCTCATAATGAAATTCCAGTATAAATGATTATGATGTAGTGCAATCGTACTACATAAGTATCTATGAAAAGCATCGGGCGCTTTTTGATCTCCGCAAGATTCGAAAAATCGATAGATAAAATTTCAACCTCTTGGGTCGATTGCCAATCTGGTATGCGATGTATATAAAGTACGCAATGATTCTGAAAGGCACTTGTTGTCCATCCGTTGACTTCGATCTCTTCCTATATGGCTTTACCGCAGGCTTCGCTGCGTCTTAGAGAAACTAGTGTCCTGGTCGTCTTGCCTGGTGTTCCAAGACGTACGGACTCTGCATGAAGACGGAAGCGCCTGCGATAAAGAACCCTCGGGCCGCACTTCTCGAAACGATTGCTGGCACGTTGAGCGAATGCTGGTCTCGGGGCGCGTAAGGGGCACTCACGTTGACTGCTCAAAGAGAGACTAGTAGGAGGATGACTGAATGGGTTCTAAATTTGTTGTGGCTGACCCGGGCTTGTGCATCGGATGCGAAACCTGCATGGCAGGCTGCATACTGAAGCATTCAGTACCTGGCGATGTTGAGAAGCCACGCCTGAAACTCGTCAAGACCCTAACCGTGTCCGCGCCGATCGTGTGCCATCAATGCGTTGACGCTCCTTGTGTCGCTGCATGCCCTGAAGGGGCCCTCTACTTCGGAGAAGATCGGGTCGCCATGGATCAATCTCGCTGCATTGGTTGCCGCAGTTGCGTTCTAGCGTGCCCTTATGGTGCAGTGCAGATCGATCCCATAAAGGGAGTTGCCATGATGGGGTCGGTGCCCCTGGAATCCACTCAAGAAGCCTTCATCGTGAAGTGCGATCTTTGCTATGACCGCGACGGAGGCCCAGTCTGCGTGTCGGTATGCCCCACCAACAGCCTTACGGTGGCAGATGAAGAAGAGCTGATGGAGCGTCAGCAGAAGCGTCGCGTGAAAGCCGCAGTGGCTTCGAGCGCATTCTCGAGCGTTCCCTTGAATTCCAATCTGTAAATGAGCCAACTCCAGAGGAGGAAAGACGTTATGGAAAAGCATATGGCCGTTTGCCCGTACTGCGGTGCGGGCTGCAAGCTCAATCTGCTTGTCGAAGACGGAATGGTCGTGGGAGCTGAGGGGCTTGATGGCGTGACAAATGAGGGAGAGCTGTGCCTCAAAGGCCTTTCGGGCTTCGACTTCATCAACGATACGAAGATTCTCACGCCCCGCATCTATCATCCCATGATCCGCCGTGAGAAGGGTGGCGAGCTGGAGCGCGTCACCTGGGATGAGGCCCTTGACTTCACTGCAAAGAAGCTGGCGGAGATCAAGGAGAAGTACGGCCCCGACTCCATCATGCTCACCGGCTCTTCACGTGGACCCGGCAACGAGGCGAATTACGTGATGCAGAAGTTCACGCGCGCTTGCGTGGGGACCAACAACATCGACAACTGCGCCCGCACCTGCCATGGTCCTTCCGTTATCGGCCTCATGGATACCGTGGGCTCTGGCGCCATGTCGGTTTCTATCCCGAACATGGAGAACGCTGACCTGATCATGCTGTTCGGATATAATCCATCCGCGTCGCATCCCATCGTTGCGCGACGTATTGTGAAGGCGAAGGAGAAGGGCGCCAAGATCATCGTCGTCGACCCGCGCGCCATCGAGACCGCGCGCATCGCTGATCTCTACATCCAGATCAACAACGGTTGCAACCTGGCCTTTATGAATGCTTTCGCCAATGCGATCGTTACCGAGAATCTGCATGACATGTCCTTCATCGAGGCACATACCACGGGCTTTGACGAGTGGTGGGAGACCATCAAGAACTACACTCCGGAATCGGTTGCGGAGATCTGCGGTTGCAGCGCAGAGGATATCCGCAAAGCTGCCCGCATGTATGCAACGGCACCTAATTCCATCATCGGGTGGGGCATGGGCGTCACGCAGCAGCGTCAGGGCGTGAAGGTGGTGCATCAGATCGCTGCCATCGCCTGCATCACGAATCAGATCGGTCGCCACAACGCTGGCCTTGCTCCCGTGCGTGGCCAGAACAACGTTCAGGGTTCCTGCGACATGGGCATGTGGCCGAGCTGGTTCCCTGGCTACCAGAAGGTGGAAGATCCTGCCAATCGCGAGAAGTTCGAGAAGGCATGGAACCTTCCTGCTGGATCGCTTCCGGCCGTTCCGGGCTTCAAGTTGACCGATCTGCCTCATGGGGTCAAAGAGGGTAAGATCAAGGCCTTTTACAACTTCGGCGAGGATCCTCTGCAGACCGAGCCTGACTCGAACGATATGCGCGAGACGCTGGAGAACCTGGAGCTTCTGATCAGCCAGGACATCTTCATGACACAGACGACGGCTCTGGCTGACGTGGTGTTTCCCGGTACCTCCTGGGGTGAGCACGATGGCGTATTTTCGGCATCCGACCGTACCTTCCAGCGCTTCACCGCCGCCGTGCCGCCGAAGGGGGAGTGTAAGCACGATTGGCAGATCTTCAGCGAGCTGTCCACTCGTATGGGATACCCCATGCATTACGAGGACACCAAGGAGATCTGGGACGAGATGCGCTCCCTCTGTCCGAACTTCTACGGTGCAACATATGAGAAGATGGACGGCGTCGGCCATGCGCAATGGCCCATTCCCACGCTGGAATGCCCTGGTACGCCCACATTGTACGAGAACGGCCAGTTCACAACGCCCGATAAGAAGGCAAGGCTCATGGCTCATGATTATATAGAGCCCACCGAAACGCCTGATGAGGAGTATCCGCTCGTCCTCTGCACGGTGCGAGAGGTCGGACACTATTCCTGTCGTTCGATGACCGGCAATTGCAAGGTTCTCGCCATGCTGGCTGATGAGCCGGGTTATGTGACCATGAACCCCGCGGACGCCAAGGCTCGCGGCATCAAGGATGAGGACCTAGTGTGGGTCTATTCCCGGCGTGGCAAGGTCATCACGCGCGCCAGCTTGGACGAGCGCATCAACAAGGGAACCGTCTACATGACCTATCAGTGGTGGATCGGAAAGTGCAACGATCTGACCATGCATGCGACCGACCCGCTGTCCGGCACGCCGGAGGACAAGTACTCTGCCTGTCAAGTCGAGGCTATCGACGATCAGCTGTGGGCAGAACGCCACATGGAGACGCTCTACACCTCCCTCAAGGACCGACTGGCTACCGAAGCATCACCCCAGGACGTGGCTCCCGTGGGCGAACTTGTCGCCAATTAAGCTCAGTACCGCATCGGAATCGAATCCGAAAGGACTCTGATGAATACCTTCATCGCGATAGAGCCGGATAGATGCATCGGATGTGGTACCTGCCTTGCAGCCTGCAGCTACGGCCATCGTATGGCCGGGTTGCAGGCTGAGCCCCGACTCGCACTGACATTCGACCGCAAGGTGACAGCTGCTGTCACGTGTCATCAATGCGAGGGGGCTCCATGCCTGGCCGTATGTCCTGTGGACGCCATTCGCCAAACCGACGATGCCGTTGTCGTTAATGAGCAGACGTGTATCGGCTGTAAGTTGTGTGCGGTTGCTTGTCCTTTTGGGGCCATACATCCGAGCGGCACGTCCATTGCAGGTGTTGCCGGCACTTCCTATCCGACTCCAACCTATCCAAAGGGCACATCGCCCCTCCTTGCCTGGAGCATAGGCGTATATACATGCGCTGTGAAATGCGACCTCTGCTCTACGCTTGGGCCTGATGAAAGTCCGCATTGCGTGCCTGCGTGCCCGACCAACGCATTGTTCGTGCGCAATGCCGAGACGCTCGGCAAGTCGTGTCGTGAGAAGCTCAAGGCTGCGGCTGCGGAGAATCAGGTCATGATGGGTCGATCAACGCATCTGAAGGAGGCCTAAATGCTGCAATTGATCTTGCTATCCCTCGGGCTCTCCTGCGTAACCGGCATATTTTCGCTTATAGCTTCAAAAGCCCACGCAGCTTCAAAGGTCATTGCCTGTGTGGGCGGCATGGGCTCGGCTGCTTTGGGCTTCGCTGGGGGAGCGAGCGCTCTCTTCAGTCCGGCAACATATGCCTCTTGGGCAGGACCTATGCCCTTCACGAACTTCACACTGCTTCTCAACCCGTTGGCGGGGCTGGTCATCGCGGTCATTGCCGCCCTCGCGTTCGTTGCGTGGCTGTATGGTCTTTCCTACTTCGATGAGTACTACGATAAGGGCATCGGCGTTATCGGGTTCTTCATGAACCTGTTCATAGCCTCCATGTACCTCGTCGTCCTCTCTGACAACGCTTTCTGGTTCCTCGTGTTCTTCGAGCTCATGTCGCTCACATCCTATGTGCTTGTGATCATCGATCGAACAGAGAAATCCCTGCGCGGCGGTTTCCTATACTTGATCATGGCTCATATCGGTTTCTTGATGATCGCTCTCTCCTTCTTCGCGATGGCAAGCGCGACTGGCTCCCTGGAATTTGATGCGTATCGCTCTTCTCCGTTCCCTTCAGGGATCGCCACCGTAGCGTTTGTCCTCGCCTTCCTCGGTTTTGGGGCAAAGGCGGGTATGGTGCCCTTCCATTCATGGCTACCTCAGGCCCATCCCGCCGCCCCATCCAATGTAAGCGCTCTCATGTCGGGTGGTATGATCAAGATCGGCATCTTCGGTATTTGCAAGGTCTGCTTCGATCTGCTGGGCGTTGGGGGTCCCGAGGTATCGTGGGGCATCCTTGTCATCGTGATCGGCGCGATCTCTTCGGTGCTGGGTGTCGCGTACGCCCTTGGTGAGCATGACCTGAAGAGCCTGCTTGCTTATCACTCCGTTGAGAACATCGGCATCATCCTGCTTGGTGTTGGTGTGGGAATATATGGTGTAGCCGCTGACTTGCCATGGCTTGCTGGCATCGGTCTTATGGCGGGTCTCTACCATCTGGTCAACCATGCAATGTTCAAGGGGCTCCTGTTCCTTGGTGCCGGCAGCGTTCTTCATGCTACCGGCACGCGGAATATGGAAGTGCTCGGCGGCTTGGCTCGGCTCATGCCATGGACTGCGGTCTGCTTCCTCATCGGTTCCTTGGCCATCTCCGCCATCCCGCCCCTCAATGGCTTCGTTTCCGAGTGGTTCACCTATCAGGGGCTCATCGGAGGCGCGATGGATGGCGATATCCTGATGCGCATCGTTTTCGCTTTCGCGGTGATCTGTCTGGCCATCACGGGCGCTTTGGCGGTTACGTGCTTCGTTAAGGCGTTCGGGGTGACGTTCTTGGCAAAACCCCGCTCCGCCGCAGCGGAGGGCGCGAAGGAGGTGTCTGCTCCCATGATCATCGCCATGGTTGTGCTCACAGTCTTTTGTGTCCTGCTGGGCCTAGGTGCCGCATGGTTTGCTCCACTCATGAGCTCGGTTGCCTCAGCAATGCTTGCGAGCCCTGAGGTGCTCGTGGCGGAAGGGGCCACGTTGGTCTCGGCCGACACCCTCTCCATTGTATCCCCACTCATCCTGGCCGCGCTCATGGCCATCATCATCGCCGCGTGCGCGCTCGTGCGAAACGCCGCGAACCGCAAGGCGGGAGTGAAGGACGACACCCAACCTTGGGCTTGCGGCTATGAGCCCGACCTGACTATGGAGACGCTCGCTTCGACTGTTGGGGCAAACGTCCGTAACTTTATGAGTCCGCTCTATGCCATCAGACGGGGCGTGAACCGCGCGGGTCAGTGGGTTGCGTACTGCATCGGAAAGGTGCTTTGTGGAGGCAAGGAGCAGCCGCTGGCCGCGGAAGCCATCGATGCTCATCCTGTGTCACGCTATGACGCGGATCGCACGGTAGGAATCGTTCCTGCTCAGAAGAAGGCCCCCGCGCTCTCGTACTCGGTGCTCGATGTCGTGCGAAGCGTCGGGACCTGGTTCGCCAAGATGGAGAGCGGCGATTTCCGCACCTATATCGTCTATATCGTAGGAGCGCTCGTCTTCTTCATGGCGCTCATCATCTTGGTTCGTTAGGAGGATGCCATGACTATTATCATAGCGATATTGCAGGCAATCCTTCTGGTTGTCGTAGCCCCGCTCATTTCGGGCATCGCACGCAAGATCCGGGCGAAGATGCATTCGCGCAAGGGCACGAGCATTCTGCAGGACTACTACGACCTCGCCAAGCTCATGAAGCGTAGCGAGGTGCGGGAAGGGGGCAGCGGCATCATCTCGCGGCTGATGCCGCCCATCTTTCTTGGGTGCTTCGTTCTCATTGCCGCAGGCCTTCCCCTTGTCATGCAGGCTTGCCCTATCCCGATGCTGGGCGACATGATCACGATCCTGTATCTGATGGCATTGCCTCGCTTCATGTTCGCCTTGGCGTCCATAGATTCAGCGGGCTCTTATACCGCCATCGGCGGCATCCGCGAGCTTCTCGTGGGCGTCTTGGTCGAGCCTTCGCTGATCCTCGTGCTGTTCGTCATGGCCAGCGCAGTGGGATCCACCAATGTGGGCCTCATGTCTACGGCGGTCGCGAATCTGCAAGCGACCCCTCTCGTCGCCGTTGTGGTGGCTGGCGTCGCTTGCGCCATGGCTTGCTACATTGAGATGGGAAAGCTTCCCTTCGATATGGCGGAGGCGGAGCAAGAGATCCAAGAAGGTCCGTTGGCTGCCTATTCTGGTCCGTCTCTTGCGATGCTCAAGCTGGGCGTATCGCTCAAACAGGTCGTTGTGGCAAGCCTGCTGGTCTGTATCTTCTTGCCCTTTGGTTCTGCGCCCACGCTGGCTCCTCTTGACATCCTTATCGGTTTTCTGGTCTTTGTGGCCAAAGTGCTCGTGGTATTCCTCATCGCTTCGGTGATCGAGAACTCCGCGATGCGTGCACGCTATAAGATCCTTGGCCGCTATACCTGGTTCGTCGTGGGGATCGCCTCGCTTTCTCTCGTGTTTCTCATCATAGGGATTTAGGTGATGGATATGATTGGTTACCCATTGGTCAATGCGCTCGGCGCGTGCCTCATCATCACCTCGATGACGGTGGTTCTCGCTAAGACGATGCGCGCTTCGGCTTTCCTGTACTCGTTCCAGTCGCTCATGCTTGTGGCGATCTTGGCCAGCTTGGGCTTTGTGACGAGTTCTAGCGAGCTATTCACCTGGTCGGCTACGGCATTTGTCACGAAGGTCGTGTTGGTGCCGGCCATCTTGTTGTTCACTCTAAAGAAGATCGGTGGTGATGCCCACGCCGATCTGCTTCCGAAGATCAATTCCATGAAGGCGGTCGCACTGGTTGCCGTGGAGGTTTTCGTGTGTTTCGTGGCTGTATCCGGCATCGAATTGCCTACAGCTGCCGAGGTCAAGCCGACCTTGGCGGTAGCGCTAGCCCATTTTTTCATCGGTCTTACCTGCATCGTCATCCAACGTTCCATCTTCAAGCAGATATTCGGATACTGCCTGATGGAGAACGGTTCCCATGTGGCCCTTGCCCTTCTAGCGCCCCAAGCACCCGAACTGGTCGAGATTGGTGTGGCAACTGATGCCATCTTCGCCGTCATCATCCTTTCGGTTCTGGTTTGGCGCATGGGGCATTATGCCCACACCCTGGACGCTGACGATCTTTGCGAGCTGAAGGGATAAGCCATGGACTACACGATTCTGTTCCTGATCCTGATGGGATGCCCCCTTGGGGCGGCGTTTCTCATGGCCCTTCTTCCGTCGAAGATGACGCCGCGCGCGGTCTATGCGGCTATCCACGTGATAGAGCTAGCAGGAGTCGCCGTTTCGGGCCTTGTGCTTGTGGTGTCTGCCTTCATGGGCAACGACATCTTCGTTGTTGGCGAATGGTTCCACATCGATGGCCTTTCGGCCCTGTTCCTGGGCCTTATCGCAGTCATTGCGCCATGCACGGGCGTTTACTCATTGCCCTACATCAAGCACGATGTGGAGGACGGAAAGCTCGGGCCTTCACAGGTCAAGCAGTACTACCTGTTCTATGGCCTCTTCGTCTTCTCGATGATCTTGGCCGTCACCTCGAACAACATCATCATGATGTGGGTATCGGTGGAGGCAACCACGCTGTCTACAGTGTTCTTGGTGGGTGTCTACCGTACAAAGTTGGCACTTGAGGCCGCTTGGAAGTACGTTATCGTCTGCACAGCGGGCGTGGCCTTCGGTATGTTCGGCACGCTGCTCATCTATGCGAATGCGGCAGATGTGATGGCCGATGCGCATCAAGCGGTGTTCTGGACCGCCATCCTCCCCAATGCGCCACTGATGGATCATTCGCTCATGATGATCGCCTTCGTGTTCGCGGCAATCGGCTTTGGCACCAAAGCGGGCCTGTTCCCTATGCATACATGGCTCCCCGACGCTCACTCTGAGGCACCTAGTCCCGTGTCTGCGCTGCTTTCCGGTGTGCTCCTCAAGTGCGCGATTCTGATCGTATTGCGCTTCTTTATCTTGACGGCCGCTAATGTGGGCGATATCTTCCCCCAAGTTGTGCTGCTCATCTTAGGTGTGCTCTCCGTGGTTTATGCTGCCTTCGAGGTGTATCGCCAGAACGATCTCAAACGCAAGCTCGCCTACAGTTCATGTGAGAACATCGGCCTCATCGCGGTGTGTTTCGGCATCGGCGGGCCTTTGGGCATCATCGCTGGGCTTGTGCACTGCATCGCGCATGGCCTTACCAAAGCTCTCATGTTCTGCCTCTCCGGTAATGTGATGATGAAGTACCACACGCGCGATCTGTCGAAGATATCCGGCATCATTTCGGTGGCTCCGGTGACAGGCGTGCTGTTCGTGGCTGGGTGCTTGGCGCTGGCAGGGTTCCCGCCTTTCGCTCTGTTCGTAAGTGAGATGCTCATGATCCTAGCCGGCGTTGCTGCCCAGGCCTGGTGGGTGCTCGCAGTGGTGCTCGTGGCGCTTGTGGTGGTCATCATGGCCCTGGTGCATATGATCACCGGCGCTGCCTTAGGAAAGGCTTCTGAGGAGGTCAAGCGGGGAGATGTCTCTCCGCTGGCGCTCGCTCCCGAAGTGATCTTTCTGGCGCTGATCGTGCTGTTGGGTGTGGCTCTTCCGGGTCCTCTGGCGGGATCCATTGAGGATGCTAGCGCCATCGTGATGGTCTACGAAGATGAGAATCCTGCTAATGGGAACTTGTTCGTTGATGCTCTAGAGGCGCTTGGTGCGCAAGAACAACCTGAATTCAATGACGCTATGGATGTCTCTGACGTGTCAGAGGAAACCGAGGAGGTGCTCGAGTGATGACGGCAAAGAAACCGGTCGCCCTGCGCATCGGCGAGACCCATGTTCAAGCAGTGCGCGACACCTTTCCAGGGTCAGTGCTCGATGCCACATGGCAGGCAGCCGATCAGGTGACCATTACGGTTCCCACGGACATGCTGCCCGATGTAGTGGAGTTTCTGTACTACGGGCGTGGTGGATGGCTGCCGAACATGGTCGCCAATGATGAGCGCCCCTTGCACGGCTGCTTTGCCTTGTACTATCTGCTCTCCATGGAAGAGAGCGATAAGGGATTCGTGGTCGTGCGAACCGAGGTGGATCCTGCGACCATGGAATACCCTTCCGTGACGCCGCGTGTCCCTGCGTGCGTGTGGAGCGAGCGCGAGGCCTTCGATATGTTCGGCTTGCGAGCCATAGGGCTTCCCGACGAACGTCGTCTCGTTCTGCCCGATGATTGGCCCGATGACCTCTATCCGCTGCGCAAGGACTCTATGGATTATCGTCATCGTCCGACGCCCACTACCGATGTCGAGAACTACCAGTTCCTGTATGAGGGCCACGCTGAGGAAACTACTCAGGTCCCCATGGGCCCTCTGCACATCACATCCGACGAGCCAGGGCACTTCCGTCTATTCGTGGACGGTGAGGATATCATCGATGCTGATTACCGCCTGTTCTACGTGCATCGTGGCATGGAAAAGGTGGCCGAGGACCGCCTGAGCTATGATGCCGTTACATTCCTGGCCGACCGTATCTGCGGCATTTGCGGTAACGCGCATTCGGTTGCCTACGCTGAGTCGGTGGAGCACGCGCAGGGCATTGAAGTTCCCCTACGTGCCCAATATATCCGCTCCATTCTCTTGGAAGTGGAGCGGTTGCATTCCCACCTGATGAACCTCGGCCTCGTCTGCCATTATTGTGGCTTTGATACCGGCTTCCAGCACTTCTTCCGTGTGCGTGAGAAGGCCATGGACCTAGCGGTGCTCTTGACCGGTGCGCGCAAGACCTACGGTCTGAACCTCATCGGCGGCGTGCGCCGCGATATCCTGGATGATCAGAAGCTTGCGACCATCAAGTATGTGAGCGAACTTCGCAACGAGGTTGAGGCGCTCGTGGATATGCTGGTGTCTACCGCCAACTTTGAGTCGCGCACGGGCGGCATCGGCCGACTGGACCCCGTGATCGCCCGCGACTATAGTCCTGTGGGTCCCTGCGTTCGCGGCTCGGGCATCGGGCGCGATGTTCGCTTCGACCATCCCTTCGACGGCTACAAGTTCCTCGTGGGCATGTCGGCCCGCACCCATGACGGCTGCGATGTGCAGAGCCGTACGCTCGTGCGTGTGGAGGAATTCATGGATTCGCTCGCTATGATCGAGCAGTGGCTCGATGGTGCGCCGCAAGGCCCTATTCAGGCTGAAGGCTGGCAGTATACGCCTAACAAGTTCGCCCTTGGCTACACGGAAGCCCCGCGCGGCGAGGATATGCATTGGGCACAGGTCGGAGATAACCAGAAGTGCTATCGCTGGCGGTGCAAGGCCGCAACGTATTCCAATTGGCCGGTGCTTCGCTACATGTTCCGTGGCAATACTATAGCCGATGCTGCTATCATCGTCGGCTCCATGGACCCATGCTATTCCTGCACCGATCGCGTGACGGTGGTGGATGTGAACAAGAGCACGAGCACGGTGCTCACGAAGAGCCAATTGGAGAGCTATTGCCGCCGCCGCACCCATTCCCCGCTTGCCGGAAAGGGGTGGTAAGGATGTTCAAGCTCTTCAAGGAGATTCGCGAAACCGGCGATGCCACCGTCGAGTATCCATTTGCACCTTATGAGTTCCCTGATGGGTTTAGAGGCAAGCCGGAGCACAACGAGAAGCTCTGCATCGCATGCGAGGCCTGCGCTATCGCCTGTCCAGCCAATGCGATCACCATGGAGTTGAGTGAGGATCAGTCTCTCATCACATGGAATATCAATTACGGACGTTGCATCTTCTGCGGCCGGTGTCAGGAAGTGTGTCCGATGTTCGCCATTGAGCTCACCAAGGAATTCGAGCTCACCGTGCTCAACAAGGCTGATCTGGGCGAATCGTGCGCCTACGAAGTGGCGCGCTGCTCATGCTGTGGAAAGCCCTACGCGGTCAAGAAAGAAGTGGACTACGTGCGTAACCTGCTGTCCAAGATGGGCGGTCCCGCTGCTACGGATATCAAGAAACTGGATCGATGCCTGGATTGCCGTCGCCTTGAGGATGCAGAGGCGTTTCAGCTGCAGGCGCGTCATAGAGGGGAGGCCTAGATGTTGGCAGATAATATCCCGCCTCAGCTTCAGTGGAAGCCCGACCCTATCACGCTCGATGCGAAGGTAGCGGAGGCTAAGAAGAAGCTGCTCGAATCCATCAAGCGGTCCGTCTATGTGTACCGCGTGGATTGCGGCGGTTGCAACGGCTGTGAGATCGAGATATTCGCGACGATCACTGCCGTATTCGATGCTGAGCGCTTCGGCATAAAGGTGGTCCCTTCGCCCCGCCATGCGGACATGCTCTTGTACACCGGTGCTATGACCAGGTCCATGAGAGAGCCAGCCATCCGCGCTTATCATGCTGCTCCCGATCCGAAGATCGTCATGTCCTACGGTGCATGTGGATGCACGGGTGGCATCTTCCATGACAATTATTGCGTATGGGGCGGCACCGACCCTATCTTGCCCGTCGATGTCTACGTGCCAGGATGCCCGCCAACTCCCCCTGCTACCATCTTCGGCTTCGCGTGCGCGCTGGGCATTCTCGATCAGAAGCTCCATGCAAGTCACCATGTAGCACCTGCGGACGATCAGACGTTCGTCGCCTTTCCCGCGATCCCATACAAAGTGCGCACGTCGTTCGAACGCGAAGCGCGCCGCATGAGCGGCTATTATTTCGGAAAAAAGATCGTCGATGAGTTCATGCTGACGATCTCCAAAGACAAAGAAGATGTATTCGGAGCGATCGATCGCCTGATAGGCAATGAGACCGATGCGCGTAAGCGTGCGGTGTTCATGGACTTGAGGGCGCTTCTGATGAGCAAGGTGGTCAAAGGATGAGCGTGACCATCCGTCAGGGCGATGCGAAGCGCGTCTCCCGTTCGCTCGTTGAGCAGGAGGCGTGCCTATCGTCGCTCTCTGCGTTCGAGAACATGCGGTCGGCGGCACAGCATACCACCGATTCCAGAACAGCTCGTGAGGTGGTCTTCTATCGCTTGAGCGAGAAGTTCGTCGATCACGAGCGCTCCATCCCTGAGGAGGCGCAATCGGTGCTCTACTACACCCTTGCCATCGGTCATCATACGGGCATCATCGATTGCCTTCGACCTCGGCTGACCACCTCGCGCGACGTATTCGCTAAAGCGATCGATCTGCTGGAAGACGGAGAAGGACGTGACAAGCTCATCGGAATCGAGAGATTCGGCGAGATCGAGGTCAAGAAAGAGCATGTCCTGCCGCTTAAGCTGGCTGTGATCGAGGCCCTTGAACGGTCATCTGCCGTCATGGACAAGCTAGAAGATAAGGCCGGAAGCGCTTCTTCCCATGAAACGGTAGTGGCCATCGATGCCTTTGCGTGGCTCGAGGAATTCCTCTGCCTATTGGAAGAGGTCCAATGCGAGCCTTGCGTGTATGCCATGGGAAGAAGAGTGACATGCTGAGCGCAGAGGAGATACTCACAGCGTACGAGGACGCTGATCGTCGGAGGCAGATCGTCTTTGGCGTCGGAAGCGTTCTTCGCGGTGATGATGCGGCAGGGCCGCTCTTGGTCAAGAAGATGGAAGACGCGCCTATCGAAGGTTGGGCGGCGGTTGATGGAGGACAAACGCCCGAGAACGATCTAGGGCATCTCCGCCGCCTTTCCCCAAAGCGCCTGCTTCTGGTTGATGCGGCAGCTATGGGACTCGAGCCTGGCACCATTCGGCGCCTCAGGGGGGCGGATGTGGCAAGTCAGTCGTTCATCACCACTCACACTTTGCCCATCACCTATCTTCTTGGCGAACTTGAATCCCTATGCTCAGAGGTGACCTTCCTTGGCATCCAGCCATCGGGAACGGAGTTCTTCGATCCCGTTCATGCTCGCGTGCTCGCTGCCGTGGATACCATCTATCGGGGCATTGCCCGGGGAGACGACTTTGAAGGAATTCCCTACGTCAACGATGAAAGGAACTAGAACATGTCTATTGAGAAAGAAGATCTGACAGCCATCAATCCAGTCGCTTTAGCGCCAGCGGCAACCGAGGCGAAAGCTGAGGCCGTTGGCGTAACCAAAGCTGACATGCATCCTGCCAAGTGCTTCGTGTCGGCCATGCTGGCTGGTGCATTCATCGGCTTCGGCGCCATGTACTTCTGCACCTTCTTGGGAGACACATCTATGGCATTCGGCGCACAGCGCCTCATCGGCGGCCTGTGTTTCTGCTTGGGCCTATGCTTGGTGCTGTGCTGTGGCGCAGAGTTGTTCACGGGCAATGTGCTCATGGCCTGCGCCAAGGCCTCGAGGAAGATAACCTTCGGGGGCATGTTCCGCAATTGGGTCATCGTGTGGGTTGGCAATCTGGCTGGATCGCTTGTGGCGGTATTCATCGTGTTCATGTCGAACCTTCAGGGCATGAACGGCGGAGAGGTCGGCAACGCATTCGTGTCGGTGGCGGCGGGAAAGGTAGCGCTCGCACCGCACGTCCTCTTCTTCAAAGCGATCCTCTGCAACATCCTGGTGTGCCTTGCTGTCTGGATTGGCTTTTCCGGCAAGACCATCGCCGACAAGATCTTGGGGATCCTGCTTCCCATCTCGGCATTCGTTGCATGCGGATTCGAGCACTGCGTAGCGAACATGTTCTTCCTGCCCATGGGGCTCTTCCTTAATGGCGCTGGTTTCGGCGCTGCAGATGCGGTCACGCTCGCCGGTGTGGGCTACAACTTGGCCCTCGCCACGCTCGGCAACATCGTCGGCGGCTTGCTGGTGGGCATGGCCTATTGGTTTATTTACCACAAGAAGCAGGCAAAGTAAGCCATGAGGTTGGTCGATCGGCATAAGGGGGATGAGGCCATCGAGGAGTGCTCGGGCGAGCTTCTGATGCCCGATGGGAGCCGAGAGCCGGTCAAACGTCCTGTGCTCGCAGAGCACGTCATGGAGGTTTCTGTGAACACAGTGCCGACCATGCGTATCGTTTGCACGCCCAACCACCTGGTCGACCTTGTCATCGGTCGCTTGTATACCGAGGGAATCATCGAGGGGATCGCAGAGATAGAAGAGGTCTATCTCTGCGACCAAGGGACGCGCGCGTCTGTGCTTCTGACAGTTCATGCTGCCGACTTCTCTCATCAAGGGGTGGAGGTCGTACCTTCATGTTGTACGGGAAACCGCGTCTACAACCAATACTTCGCCAACGAGAACCGACCAGATAAAGTGGTGCCCATCCCCTGGAAGCCGGAATGGATATTCGTTGTGGCGCGAATGTTTGCCGACGATACGCCGCTTCATCGAACGACGATGGGAACCCATAGCTGCTACCTCGTGCTTGCCGGAGAGGTTGTCATCTGCTGTGAAGATCTGGGGCGACACAATGCCTTTGATAAGGTCATAGGCTCTGCCCTTCGCCAAGGCATCGACTTGAGGAATGCCCTCGTGTATTCGAGCGGACGGCTTCCGGTCGACATGGTCATGAAGGCGATACGGGGTGGCATTCCCATTCTGGCCACCAAAGCGGTGCCCACCGACGAGACCATACGTCTCGCGCGTGAGTATGACCTGACGCTCGTGTGCCAAGCCCGACCTGATTCGATGACGGTGTACAACGACCCGATGCGCAAACGGGAAGGTTCGTGATTCTAAGGGGAATTACCATGGTTGTGAAGAAAGCCTATGATGCTATAACGCAACTCATGTATGGGAATGCGTCGTACTTGAGCGCGAAGGTATCCGGCAGTGATATCTCGCCTGCTTTGCGAGAGCGCTTGCGTGATGAGGGACAGAAGCCCATCGCTGTGATCTTGACCTGTTCCGATTCGCGCGTGGTGCCCGAAGATATCTTCATGTGCGGGTTGGGCGAGCTCTTCGTTGTGCGCGTGGCTGGCAATGTTGCTGATGAGGCGCAGATCGCCAGTGTCGTCTATGCAGTGGAGCACTTGGGCGTTCCGCTGGTCATGGTGCTCGGCCACACGCATTGTGGTGCAGTAACCGCCGTGATGGAGGGATACGAGGATGAAAGCCTCGCGCCGCTGACGAGCCAGATTGCGGAGGCCATAGAAGGAGAAAGCGATCTGGAGCGGGCCTGCTGTTTGAATGCCTTGGCGTCTGTCGAGCGGCTCAGGGAAGTTCCAGAGCTCATGGAGCTGGAGGACGCAGGAAAGCTGACCATGCTTGCTGCTCTATACCATATCGGCAGCGGGCGCATTGAGATGCTTGACCAGCAGCGTGGGACGACTGAGGCTTAGCCACCCACTAGCCTAAGACCGTTATGGCTCATCGGAGATTCGCGGATATGGCGCAGCGGCAGCAGTCTAGAGAGGATGCCTTCTTGGCCATCTTCCTCGCTGCGCTCGGGGTTATCATCGGGGTGCTGACCCTCGCGCTGGGCCTTGCCGTTGACGTGGCTGAGGCTTTGTTCTTGGCGCATCCACACCTTGTCTGGCTTCTGCCCGTGGCAGGGATTGCCTCGTACGGGATATATCACGTCTTGCACCTCGATTTCAGCTGGAGTACGGCACGGGTGCTCAAAGCATCGAAGAGCGATGGACGTGTGCCCTTGGCGCTGGTTCCGGCCATCATCGTGGGGACGTTCCTCACGGTGCTGTGTGGTGGATCGGTAGGGAAGGAGGCGGCGGCCATTCAGATGGGCGGTGGCCTGACTAGCTTGTTCCGTGAAAAGGTGGCGGAGCGCTACCGACGGCTGCTTGCTCCCGCCGCCACCGCAGCGGCGCTCGGAGCTATGCTGGGAGCGCCGCTGGCTGGCGTCGTCTTCTCATTCGAGGCCGTCAGGAAGCGTCCTAGCAAGTTCGTCGAGGTTGTCGCACCGCTTTTCACCTCGCTGCTTTCCTGGGGCGTCACTATGATAGTCGGGGTTCGATTCCTAGAGCTGCCCTCCGTATCCGTTCTCGAGCTGGCTGACTATCGGATCATAGGAATCGCGCTTGCTTCGGCGGTAGGCGCAGGTGCTTTGGCGGTGGTGTTCTGCAAGGCGTTTGAAGCTATGAAAGGTGGTCTTCGCCGAGTCGGATCGCCGGTGTTCGCGCTTGCGGTGGGTGGTGTGGTGACGGCGCTCGTGCTCGGATATGCCGACCCCCTGCACTACGAGCCGATTCGAGATTACTGCGGCACGGGTATGGCTCTCGTTGATGGGGCGCTTTCCGGCAATCGCCTGCCTTCGTGGGCGTTTCTGGCCAAGCTCGCTTTAACACTGCTGACCTTTGCTGGAGGGTACAAGGGCGGTGAGCTCATGCCCATACTCGCTATCGGGGCGTGTTTGGGCTCATCGATCGATTGGGCATTCGTCGTCGCAGGTGGTGGGGTGCTCTCGGGGGGAGCGCCCGTGGTGGAGATGAGCATGATGGCTTTCTTTGCTGCTTGCACCAATTGCCCCCTTACTGCCATGGTGCTCAGCTTCGAGCTCTTCGGGTCTGTGGGATTGATCGCATCTGCTCTGCCCGTGATCGTCGCGTCTCTTATCTCCTGTTCGTCGAGCATTTATCCTACGACGCTGACCGGCTAACCGATTGCTGGCAATCGATCCGAAAGCTTTGTTCCCTAACGGAAGGTACGGACTTGAGATGGAAGAGGTGATCCCATGGAGTTCACATTCGTCTCTCTGCTGGTCATAACTGCCATCGCCTTTGTGGGTCCTCTTATAGCGGCACTCTTTCCCAACAGGATCCTTCCTGAGACCGTTCTCTTCTTGGTGGGCGGCATGGTGCTCGGACCTTATGTGCTCGACGTCATCATCATCGACCACGCGATAACCCTCTTGTCCGATCTAGGATTGGGCTTTCTCTTCCTCTTAGCAGGCTATGAGCTTGATATGAAGGATCTCGTTGGCGCTGAGGGAAGGAGCGCAGTCTTGCCCATACCCGCATCGGTCGTCTCGTGAACGCTCACGGAAGCTCGGGCGAGCTTTTCCCTATAGTTGCCATCTCGCTTCTGATTTCGGCTCGGACCACCTGGGTAACTTTGGCGGTGCTGCTCGCCTTCGCGCTTCTAGCGGTAGCTGTCGCCCTCATCTCGAAGAAGGCGAAGGACAAGGATATGGCGCTCTCTCGCTTCATCATCAAGAACTCAGAGACGAATTCGCAGATGAACATCCGCGCGGTAGTGCTCCTTCTCGTGACGCTGGTCACCGTTTCGGCACTCTTCGAACTCGATATCGTGCTCGGTGCCTTCGCCTCAGGCTTCATCCTTCGGACTGTGCTTCCCCACGGAGATGCTGTTCTGGAGCAGAAGCTCAACGGAATCGGATACGGCTTCTTCGTTCCCTTGTTCTTCGTCGTCAGTGGAATGAAGATCGATCCGGCGGCAGTTGCGTCCGAGCCGGTGCTGGTGGCGGCATTCATCCTGCTGCTTGTTCTCATTCGTGCGGTGCCCATCTATGTTTCCTGGAGCATCTCCAAAGAGTCTCGCGACATGAAGCCGCGGTCCAAGGCCAGCGTGGCATCGTATTGCACCACGGCGCTTCCCCTGATCGTTGCGGTGACATCGGTTGCCACCTCAATGGGTGTGATCAGCCAAGAGATAGCGTCGATACTGATCACTGCAGGAGGCAATACGGTCTTGATCATGCCGCTTGTTGCTTCCATCGTGCTTCACTCTCTGGATGCGGATCTGGTGGAAGCAGGTGGCTGCTTCCGGGGCTGGAATGACTTCTTCAGGCGAGTTTTCGAGGCAGAATGCTCGCTTGGCGATCGCTCCTGTTCCCTGTATGGGAACAGGAGCGTGAGATCAGTTTGAATTCGACGACTCCGCGTCTGCGACTGCAGCAAGATAATCATCTATTTCCGAGAGGGCGCGCTCTAGCTTTCTCGCTTCGATGGCGTATCCCAAGATGTAGCGCGCCTTCGCTTCCCACAGCGAGAACATCTCAGCATGGTCGATGAGGTACTCGCTCAGCTGAAGATCGACCCTGCTCTCGTTTCCGATACGGATGAGCTGGTCGATGTCGTGCGTTTTCGGGTACTCTATGCCATCTTGCTCAAGAAGGTACTTCAGTGTCAGTTCCAAAGCTTGTTGAAGGTGATAGCCTGCAAGGTTGAGCTGCTCTTCGTCCCCGTTGGCATTATCGAGCAAAAGCTTTGCGCTCTTGAAGTTGGCGGCTGCCTTGCCATAGAGCGTTGTTGCGCTAGCCATATACCTTGACCCCTTTCGACATGATCTCCTTCGCTAAGCGTTCGTCTATCGTAGCGGGTGTCCATACGTCGTATTCGAAGTCATGCGTGCGATTGAGAAGATTCCCATTCACCTCAGTTTCAGCATCCACGAAGACATCAACATCGCTTCCGATATGACAGCTTTCCGTGACGCTGGACCCGAAGACCCACATTTCTTTCAAAGTTGATGACCCAGATATATCATCGATGAGCTCTCTGACCTTCCTTTGCTGGATGGGGTAGATGAGGTCACAATTCTGGAAGGGGTCATCGATGCAGACCTTCCATCTGGTCTTTTTGGGGATGTGGTGGCGCTCTGAGGTCGTGTCTGCTGCCAGATGCGCATCAACGGCAGTTTCAAGCATGCTGAGCACATACGATGGGGGAGAGCTTGCGCCCTGTTCCCATTGCTGCAAGGTACGCACGGGGATGCCAAAGGTATTTGCGAAATCCCTCTGGCTGAGACGTGTGCGTGTACGCATGTTCTTTACGGAAACCATGATGAGTCCTTACCGAACAGCACGGTGTTCATAGTCTATACGTTATTAACGTATAGACTATCTGATATGAAGGGAACATGCAACGCTATGCCGATCGTTCCAGTTGCGCTTTGGCGATTCCGCTTCCACATCGGGGAAGAGCGACGAGGACCGCGCTTGTATCCTTGGTATCTGTGCGCTGATACCAGTATTCTCCAAAGAGATAACAGTTTGCATCGTGGGCGTCCTTTGGGGCGCCCTTTTTCGCTACTATGGTCTCATGGATGAATTCCTTCACATAACGGAGCATGTGCTGGGGCATGCCATCGCCGATACGCTGTATCTGATCCCGTTCTTGTACTTGACGTACCTGTTCATGGAATGGCTCGAGCACAAGACGGGCAACAAGACGCAGGAGGCCATCAAGCATGCGGGCGCGGCGGGTCCCATCGTGGGCGCGCTGCTCGGTGCGGTGCCGCAGTGCGGTTTCTCGGCGGTGTCGGCCACCATGTACGCGGGCCGTGTCATCACGCTGGGCACGCTCTTCGCGGTGTTCTTGTCCACCTCCGATGAGATGCTGCCCATCTTCATCGCTGAACAGGTGCCGCTGCTCACCATCCTCTCCATCATCGGGGCGAAGGTGGTCATCGGCATGGTGATGGGGTTCATCGTGGATGCGGTGTTGCGTCTGGTGCGGCGCGACAGGCAAGACCTGCGCATTCACGAGCTCTGCGCGCAGGACAAGTGCGGCTGCGACGGTGACTGCCATACGTGCGAGGAACATCCGCAACTGGCCTACCAGCACGCTGACGATTGCTGCCATGGGTGCGACCACAGCCACCATGCGCACGATCATTCCCACGACGAGAGCTGGAAGGGCATCGCGCTTTCCGCCCTCAAGCACACCGTGCAGGTGATGGTGTTCATCTTCATCATCACGGTGGCGCTCGATGCGGTCATAGAAGTGGTGGGGGAGGATGCGCTGGGCGACGTCATGCAGGCGAACCCCATCTTGAGCGTGTTCACCTCGGCGCTGGTGGGCCTCATTCCGAATTGCGCGGCCAGCGTGGTCATCGCCGATCTGTACATTGAGGGCATCCTTGGCGCGGGCGCTATGCTGGCGGGCCTGCTCGTTTCGGCAGGCGTAGGGCTGCTGGTGCTCGTGCGCGCAAACCGCCCGTGGACGCAGAACCTCGTCATCATCGGGTTGCTGTATGCGATGGGTGTGTTCTGGGGCCTGATCGTGAATGCGCTTGGTGTGGTGTTCTGATGATGAAAGTGGCTGGGGTACCAGGATTCGAACCTAGATAGCTGGCACCAAAAACCAGAGTCCTGCCGTTGGACGATACCCCAGCGATACTGACGCGCGTGGTGGGCCGTGAGGGAATCGAACCCGCGACCTTGGGATTAAAAGTCCCCTGCTCTACCAACTGAGCTAACGGCCCGATGTGCGCGAACCTATCCATTTTATATGGGCGCTGGCTGCTGGTCAATCATAAAGAGGTGATGAACGGCCGATCATCTTGTGCGCACACCCTGCTCGCCCATGGTAGAATCGGCATGAAACACAACGTATTCCGATAGGAGAGACCATGCTGGATAGGGAAAGAGTTTCCGAGGTGCTGGATCAGATCCGCCCGAGCTTGCAGGCTGACGGTGGCGACGTTGAGCTGGTGGATATCACCGACGATGGGTATGTGGTGGTGCAGCTGCAGGGTGCTTGCCATGGATGCCCCATGTCGCAGATCACGCTGAGCAACGGCATCGAGCGCATTCTGCGCGACCGTATCCCTGAGGTGCAAGGTGTGCGCAGCGCCGACATGCCGGAGGATTTCGATATGCAGGCGTTCATGGGCGGCCAGCCCATGTAGGCACGCTGGAAGGGTGGCGCCCGGTACGTCCGGGCGCTTTTCTTTTTTCGGCGCAGTTGACCTGAGTGGTGCATTCGGGTGCAAGTTGGGGGTGGCTGCACGGGTAAGGTTGGAATAGCGAAGGGAACGGGCATGTCTGCATGTTGGGAGATACGCGGGTGCGATGATGAGATGCAGGGGCGTTGCCCCCATAACACGCCGGGCGAGCCGTGCCCGGCCGATTGCCATTTCGCCGCCTGCGTACGGCCGACACATGTGGTGTGCGGCGATTTCGATATGCTGCTCAATCCTGATCGCGACTACGATGCTGCCAACAAGGAGATATGCCGCTTCTGCGAGTTCTTCCTGACGAATGGGCCCGATATCGCCGATGCGCCGCCCGACCGCATTCGCAAGGGCAACCCGAACCGCTTCATCTTGTAAGGGCCTCTGCGCTGGCCGTGAGGCTTGGAAGCGCATTTGGAATCCGAACCGCTTCATCTCGCGCGGAGCATCGCGCGGGGAAACAGCGTTTTTACGGATGTGGAGGCGTGCGGTATGGCGGCGCTGCTCTGGTAGAATTGAGACGGTTGACACGATGTGCTGGCTGACACGATGCGCTGGCTGATATGGCGAACGGACTGGTGCAGTGGGTTGGCTGGCGCGATAGGTTGGCTGGTGCGTGAGGGCTAGCTGGTATCGTGAGTTGTGTGCCAACGTTTGGCGAGTGACGAGCCGGGATGTTTGATCGATGGGGAGACGAGCAAGGAGGTGCCCATGCAGCGAGAGATGTACTCATTCGTGTGCCCGAATTGCGGCTCTGCTCTTCTGAACCTTCTTGATTACGAGAGCCTCATGGTGCTGCGAGCCGATTTGGGGCTGTTCACGATGGCGTGCCCCTCGTGCGCGGCGAAGACGTCCATGCTGCGGCCCATTCCACCCCTTTTGCGCGATGATGTGGGTACGGCGGCAGCTGAGATACATGCTGGCATGGGCCGCAAGCTAGACGCGTAAGAGGTCATGCCATGCTCGATGCTCTCTATCATGCGCTCGATCCTGTTGCGCTCCAGCTTGGTCCGGTGGCCATTCGCTGGTATGGCATTGCCTATGTGCTGGGCTTCGCGCTCGCTGCCTTCATCATCTATCGCATTGCGAAACGCTGGAAGCTGGGATTTACCGCCGAAGATGTGCTGACCATCATGCTGTGCGTGATGATCGGCATCATCGTGGGGGCGCGTTTGGGGTATTGCCTGTTTTATGGGGACGGCTACTATCTGGCGCATCCGGCCAGCATCCTGGCGTTCAATGAGGGCGGTATGAGCTTCCACGGCGGTTTGGTGGGCGCGCTGCTTTCAGGCATCGTCGCGGCGCGTGTGACGCATATTCCGTATTTGACGCTGGCCGATATTGGGGCCATCGCGGCGGCGCTGGGGCTCTTTTTCGGTCGGTGCGCCAACTTCATCAACGGCGAGCTGTGGGGTGCGCCGACCGATTGGCCTATTGGGGTGGTGTTTGGCGGTGCAGCGGGTACTGTGCCGCGGCATCCCACGCAGTTGTACGAAGGCGTGTTCGAGGGGCTCGTCATCTTCTTCGTGCTGTTCGCGCTTTCACGTAAGGTGCCTCCGCGTCCGCGTGGCACCTTTCTGGGGTGGTTCTTGGTGCTCTATGGCATCTTCCGTTTCCTCATAGAGTTTGTGCGCCAGCCCGATGTGCAGCTAGGGTATCTGTGGGGAGGCTGGCTGACCATGGGGCAGCTGCTCAGCGTGCCGCTTGTGCTGGTTGGCATCGGCTTGTTGGTGTTTGCGCATACCAGAAAGCTTCCACAGCATGGTAACAGGCAGCAAGAGGCATCTTGCGATGATGCACCGTGCGATTAGAATGGATCCATCAGTAAGCACGAGCAGAAAGAGGTTGCTATGACGGTCAAGTTCTATCGGTGCGAGCATTGCGGGAATATTGCGGTGAAGGTTGTGGACAGCGGTGTGCCGCTGGTGTGCTGTGGCGAGCCGATGGTTGAGTTGGTGGCGGATACCACCGATGCAGCGCTGGAGAAGCATGTGCCTGACGTGCATATTGAGGGCAACCATGTGCATGTGAATATCGGCAGCGTCGATCATCCCATGACGCCGGAGCACTACATCCAGTTCATTTGCCTGGTGAAAGAGGCAGGATACGAGATTCATCCGCTGCAGGATGACATGCAGCCTCATACCGACTTCTACCTGGGCGAGGGCGAGAAGCCGCTTGCGGTATACGAGTTCTGCAACATTCATGGGCTGTGGGTGAAGGAGCTGTAGGTTCTTTCACGGGTCGTGCGTGAAGAACGCGCATTCTTCTGCGGGCTGCGGATGAAGAACGGTAGGCTCTTCTGTAAGTTGCAGTCTGCGGGTGGAGGAATCTTGGCCTCTGTTATGGTGCGCGCTTAGTTCGCTGCCCTTCCCGGTTGCTCCTATGCTGATGAGCAGGTAAGCCCTGCGGTGCCGCACGAAGGTGCGCGCCGTGGGGCTTTTCGTATCAGTGGCTCCCAGCATAGTGTGCAGCGTATAGAGTGCAACGATGTGCAGCTTGGTGCATGGCTACTGCATGTAGCATTACTGAGCATGTAGCATTACTGAAAATGTTTCACGTGAAACATTTTGTGTTGTTGCGTTGGCTACGCGCTGTGCGCTCCCGCTGTTTCATGTGAAACAATTCACATGCGTTTGGGATGGCGGCCGAAACCGCGGCCCACAAGGCGGCGCACTCGGTTTAAGATGCCGGTCGCGAAGGCGGCTTCGGGCCAGGCTCCCCTGATGGCGGGCGTAAAGGTAACCCCCATGGCAAGCGCGCCTGCTACCAGCAGGTACGCCAGCGTGAGCGGTACATTGCCGCTCGCATCGCACGCAAAGTTCAAGCCCCAGAAGGCCACGGCGCCTACCGCCGCCCCCGCTGCGCCAACGATGAGGGCGCGCAGGCATGTCTTCACTATCGCGCTCACCTTGAACGGGCGTCCATAGCGCTTCTTGAGGTAGGCTAGCTCCAGCACATCGCCCAGCGCATAAGCAGCGATCGTGCCCGCAGCAATGAAGTCCATGGTGGTAGAGCCTCCGGCATCATGAATGGCCACCGCGCCCACGATGATGCCCACCTGCACGAGGCTGGCTATGAGCGTGAAGATGCTGAACGCCTTCATGCGCCGGATGCTGCTGAACGCCATCTGCAAGTAGGTGTTCACGCCATAGAACGGCAGCGCCACCGCCATGACGGCCAAATAGCGCGCGATCTGGCCGATGGCGTCTTCGGTGAACGCCCCGATATGATAGAGCGACACCAACGGCTGACTGAACGCGATCAGATACAACCCAAAGGGGATCATCAGGAAAAAGATCTGCGTGGTGCCACCGATGATACCGCGCACCACTCCTTCGGTGTTGCCTTTCGCCTGCATGTCGGAGAGCTCGGTGAACAGGGCGGTGGCCACCGGAATGGCCAGGAAGCTATAAGGGAAGGTGAACCATAGCCGCGCGTATGCGATGACGCTCGGGCCGTTGTCGGCGAACGTGTACGAGGCGGCATTCGCCACGCTGACCGTGACGAAACCGATGAGGGTGACGATGAGCGCAGGCACGCCCAGGCGCACCGTTTCGCGCAGGCCGGGATCGTGGAAGTTGATGCGGGGCGTCAGCAGGATGCCGTTGCGGCGCAAACCCGGCAGCTGAATGAGCAGCTGAATGGCCACACCGGCCGGGTTGCCAATGGCGATCACCAGAAGGGCCAGCTGCGGGTCGTTCGGCGCAAGATAGGCATACGCGATGAACGTGGCTATGACCGCCAGATTGTTGAACACCGGCGCGATGGCACCCCAGATGTAGTCGCGGTTCGCGTTCAACAGGCCGCTGATGATGGACGAGGCGCCATAGAACACCAGCTGAATAGCGAAGAAACGGAACAGTAGCACTGCGGTGCCCATTTCCTCTTGGTTGCTAAAGAACGTCTGGGTATAGATGACCTGAGCGGGGAAGAGGATGCAGATCAGGCTGAGCGCGCCCAAGCCGAGCACCACGAGGGTGAGCAGATTGGAGGCATAGCGGCGGCTTGCCTGACGCCCGGCATTGCGCTTGAGCGAGAGGTATACGGGCAAGAACGCGGTGGAGAGCATGCCGCCCATGACCAGCTCGTAGAGCATGTTGGGCAGATTGTTAGCAACCTGATAGCTGGAACTGAGGAAGGTGGCGCCCAACGCGAAAGCCATGGCCCACGTGCGTGCGAAACCGGTGATGCGGCTGATGATGGTGCAGATGCTGATGAGCGCGGCTGATGCGCCGATGTTGGTCGCGTCGGCGGGCGCCGTGTTGCGCGACGGTGGGGGCGCGCTGCTCTGATCGGCCGAAGCCGTGATGTCTGCGGACTCCAGCGCCTCAGCGCGAGAGTCAGGCCGTATCGCGTGTTTCGGTCCAGATCCCATGGTGTATATGATACCCGAGCGGCAGCAAAGCGCATGGGGAGCCGTATAATGGGCGCAAACCGATCGAAGGAGGATCATGCGCGCACTGATCGTTCAGAACAGCAACAGCCGCGATGCGACCGATGCTGCCTTGCTGCTCACTGCGTATTTCATGTCGCAAGGGGTTGCGTGCGAGCGCGTGTCATCCGATGAGCTGTATTGCCCTGAGTTCGCCCAAAGCGGGCATCTACCGGCGCGCCAGCGCGCCTGCGATGCGCAGCTTGCCGTGGTGCTGGGGGGAGATGGCACCATCTTGCGCACTGCACGGCTGCTGGCGGATACGGAAACGCCTATCTTGGGGATCAATTTCGGCCACTTGGGCTTTTTGGCTAACGATGCAGCGGCCGGGGTCGTGGAGCTGACCGCGCGCGCTTTGGCCGGAGAGCTGCTGGTGCAGCACCGTACGAACCTACAAGCGTGCATCGTGTGCGAAGGGCAGCGGGACCCCTATGCAGACGAAGAGGCATCCGGCTCAGAACCCGGGCGCTTCTTCGCGCTGAACGAGTTCGCCGTCACGCGAGGGGCCATGGGGCGCACCTTGCAGTTCGGGTTAGATGTGGGCGAGAGCCATATTGGCGATTTCGCGGGGGACGGTATCGTGGTTGCCAGCGCCACGGGCTCAACGGCCTATGCGCTCGCGGCGGGCGGCCCGTTGGTGGCGCCGAGCTTCAGCGGGCTCATCGTGCAGCCCATCGCTCCGCATACCTTGAGCGCGCGCGGGGTGCTCACCGATCCCAACGACATCGTGTGCGTGCAGATGACGCGTTCGGCTGATGCGGAAGCGGCCATGGTGTTCGCTGACGGCGATCTGTTGACGCTTTCCGGCCCGATCAAGCGCATCTACGTGAGCCGGGGCGCGCATCCTACCACCTTGCTCTATGCCGAGGCGGACCATTTCTACGAGTACGCTGCGCGAACGTTCTTCGCATAGGTAGCAGATTTGCGGTACGTCGCATGTCTGTGCGTGCGCGTGTGCTGGTTCGGTAAAAGATCGCCTCACCGCCAAGAGAGCCTGCGCGCGGTTTGACGCTCGCTCATCTCGAAGCTGCGCCCGCAGCCGTTATGACTTATGACTCGTCTGGCGCATCATCGAGCGGCTGTTCGCGATGCCAGGGGCGCAACCGCCGCGCATACGCGCATCCCTCGGGCAAACGCGGGTCAACCAGGGCCGTCCAGAGCGTGACGCGCCCGCAGCGCTCGCATGCATCGAACCGATGGTCGTACACAGTGCACAGGCGCGTTTCGACATCTAAGAACTCGCAGGGCGCTGCATAATCGATGATGACGTCGCCATCATCGTCCACATCGCGCTCGAAGCAGCACCGCCCGCATCGGTCGCAGATATCGTCCCACCAACCCACGCGCCGCCTTACTTATGGTAATAGCGGTGCTGCTCGTATTTCGGCTCGCAGCATACGTTGATGCCCAGCGTGCGATAGAGCTTCTGGTCGGTGAGGCTGACGATGACGCTGAAAAACGCATCGCAGCCGCGTAGGTCGTCCAGATGTTCGATCAGCCGCTCGGCCAGAGGCTCGGTAACGCTTGAAATGGACAGCGCGATGAGCGTCTCATCGGAATGCAGGCGCGGGTTGCGGCTATGAAGGTGATCGGTCTTCAAATGACAGATGGGCTCGATGGCCTCGTCGGTGATCACGTCGATATCATCATGGATATCGGCCATGGCCTTCAATGCGTTCATGAGCAGGCTTGATGCGGCCCCCAACAGGTTCGAGGTCTTGCCGGTGACGACCGTGCCGTCGGGTAGCACCATGGCGCCTGCAGGACCGCCGGTCATCTCTTCTTTGAGCAGGGCTGCGCTGCGGGCGGGGAAATCGGTCGTGCTGATGCCGGACTGGTTCATCAGCACCTCGAGCTTCTTGAGCGCCTCTTCGCCCGCGCCGGTCTCCTTCACCTCAACGGCTTGTTTGAAGTAGCGCCGCATGATCTCCAGATTGGCCGCCTCGCGCACCGCATCGTCGTCGACGATGGCATAGCCTGCCATGTTGACGCCCATGTCGGTGGGGCTTTGGTAGGGGCTTGTGCCCATGATGCGCTCCATCATGGTCTTGAGCACGGGGAATATCTCGATGTCACGGTTGTAATTCACCGTGGTGTCACCGTAGGCTTCCAGATGGAACGGATCGATGGCGTTGTAGTCGTCCAGATCGACCGTTGCCGCCTCGTAGGCGATGTTGACCGGATGCTGCAACGGCAGATTCCAGATGGGAAACGTTTCGTATTTCGCGTATCCTGCGCGCACGCCGCGTTGGTGCTCATGGTAGATCTGGCTGAGGCAGGTAGCCATCTTGCCCGAACCTGGCCCCGGCGCGGTGACCACGACGAGCGGGCGCTTGGTTTCCACGTAATCGTTCTTGCCGAAGCCCTCTTCGCTGGCAATGTGGTCGATGTCGAACGGATAGCCAGCAATGGGGTAGTGCAGGGCGCTTTTGATGCCCATGGCATCGAGCCGATGACGGAAGGCGTCCACTGAGGGTTGATTGGCGTAATGGGTGATGACCACCGTGCTCACCAGAAAGCCCATGTCGCGCAGCACATCCATCAAGCGCAGCACGTCCTCATCGTAGGTGATGCCAAGGTCTCCGCGCTTCTTGCTCTTCTCAATGTGGTTGGCGTTTACCGTGATGAGTATTTCCACATCGTCGGCCATGCTTTGGAGCATGCGAATCTTACTGTCGGGCTCAAAGCCGGGCAGCACGCGGCTGGCGTGCAGATCATCGAAGATCTTGCCGCCGAACTCCAGGTAGAGCTTGCCGCCGAACTGCCCGATGCGCTCGCGGATGCGCTCGGCCTGCATTTGGATATAGGTGGCGTTATCGAATCCTTCGCGCATGGCGTCTCCCGTGATCGGATGCGCGGCCGTGTGGCCACTCACGATGGTCTCTCAATGCTGGATCAGAAACGGCGCTGCGGCATTCGATGAGTGTTTCGCCGACCTCTTAACATCCATGCAACAAACTGATGAGAGTATAGCGCAGAGCGCGCGAACGGGCAGTGCTGGATGCGCGGCGTGAAGAGAGGGTGGGTGACATGGCGAAGCACATCTTCGTAACGGGTGGGGTGGTGTCCTCGCTCGGCAAGGGCATCACGGCGGCAAGTCTGGGGCATTTGCTGAAGGCGCGCGGATATAACGTGACCATGCAGAAGATGGATCCGTATCTCAACGTGGACCCCGGCACCATGAGCCCCTTCCAGCACGGCGAGGTGTTTGTGACCGAAGATGGGCACGAGGGCGATCTTGACCTGGGGCACTACGAGCGCTTCATCGATGAGAACCTCACGCGAGAGAGCAATTTCACGCAAGGCAGCATCTATCAAACGCTGATCAGCCGCGAGCGGCGGGGCGATTTCCTCGGTGGCACGGTGCAGGTCATTCCGCATGTGACCGAAGCGATCAAGGAGCGGCTGCGGCGCGCGGTCGAGCAGTCGGGCGCCGATATTGTCATCACCGAGATCGGCGGCACCATCGGCGATATCGAGGGATTACCCTTCATCGAGGCAGCCCGCCAGTTCAAGATGGAAAAGGCGCCCGGTGAGGTGCTGTTCGTGCACGTGACGCTCGTGCCCTACATCGCTGCGGCTCACGAGGTGAAGACGAAGCCCACGCAGCACAGCGTGAAGGAGCTGCGCCAGATCGGAGTGCAGCCCGATTTCATCGTGTGTCGCTCCGATCATGAGATCAGCGACGAGGTGCGCGCGAAGATCGCGCTGTTCTGCGATGTGGGCGTTGAAGAGGTGCTGGCATGCGTTGATGCGCCGAGCATCTATGAGGTACCCCTGGAGCTGTATGAGCAGGGTTTCGATGCCATGGTGCTCAATCGTATGGGCCTCTCGCCGCACCGCGCCGATCTGAGCGATCTGCGCGGGTACCTGGACGCGGCGGCGCACTGTGAGGGCGCGGTGGATATTGCGGTGGTGGGCAAGTACGTCAGCTTGCCGGATGCGTACCTGAGCGTGGTGGAGGCGCTCGGACATGCGGGCGTGGCCTGCGGTGTGCAGGTGAACGTGCATCTCATCGACGGCGAAGAGCTTACCGACGAGAACGCGGCTGAGGTGCTCGGTGGCATGGACGGGGTGTTGGTGCCGGGCGGTTTCGGCCACCGCGCGTTCGAGGGCAAGATCTCCGCTGCGCGCTATGCTCGCACAGCGGCAGTGCCGTATCTGGGGATATGCTTGGGGCTGCAAGCGGCTGTTTGCGCGTTCGCGCGCGATGCGTGCGGTCTTGCGGGCGCCACCTCGGCCGAGTTCGCCGAGGATGCGTGCACGAACCAGGAGGCGGCGGATGTGCCGTATGTGGTCGATCTGATGCCTGAGCAGGAAGATGTGGAAGAGAAGGGCGGCACCATGCGCCTGGGTGCGTACCCGTGTAAGGTGGTGGCGAACACGAAGGCGGCGGCAGCGTATGGGGAAGCCCTCGTCTACGAGCGTCATCGCCATCGCTTCGAGGTGAACAACGCCTACCGCGATGCGCTGACGGAGGCCGGACTTGTCATCAGTGGCCTTTCTCCCGACGAGCGCTTGGTGGAGATGGTAGAGTTGCCCGATCACCCGTGGTTCGTGGCCAGCCAGGGACACCCCGAGTTCAAGAGCCGCCCGCATCGGCCTCATCCTCTGTTTCCGATTTCATAGCAGCAGCCGCCGCACGCGCCTGATCTGCGCTTTTCAAGCTGGCCTTGAAGGTCGCCTCATAACCCCCGAGATTTCTGCTTCTGAGAGCCAACTCTTGGCACGGGAATTGCTTAAAGAACCTCCGGAAACCCTGCTGCACGAGCAGGGGGCGAAGGGACCCGCAGGTGCGGGCCGTCAGATACGGAGGAATGCCTATGAAATCATCGGAGCGTCCCAAGTTCGGTAACTTGCAAAACCTCAAGGTGCTGAACGCAGGCGCCGTCATAGCGGCGCCCTTCGTCTGCGAGCTGTTCGCTGAGCAGGGCGCGGACGTGATCGAGTTGGAGAGCACGATTGCTCCTGACATGTATCGCATGTACGGCGATGCGTGGTCGGTCGATCGCCGCAACCAGCGCATGATGACACTGAACATTCCTTCACCGGAGGGCAAGGAGATCCTGCTCAACATGGTGAAGTGGGCTGATGTGCTCGTGGAGTCCTCCAAGGGTGGCACGTGGGCCAAGTGGGGTCTTACCGACGAGGTGCTCTGGGAGGCGAACCCGGCGCTCGTGATCCTGCATATCTCCGGTTTCGGCAACTATGGCGATCCGGATTATGTGCGCAAGGCGTCCTTCGACCCCATCGGGCAAGCATTCGGCGGCTACTCGAACCTCAATGGTGCTCCGGGCTCAGCGCCTAGCGTCACCAAGCCTTTCACGGGCGACTTCATGACGGCGCTCATGGGCGCGTGGGCTACTCTGGCAGCCGTCATCCGCGCTCGTGAGACCGGCGAGGGCGAATCCATCGACTGTTGCCAGTTCGAGGCGCTCGTGCGTCTGCAGGGGGCAACCCTCTCTGACGGTATCAACCACGGCATTCAGCCTGCGCGCATCGGCAATGAGGACCTGGTGGGCGCATGTGCCGGTTCGCAGAAGTGCAAGGATGGCTACGTGCAGGTGTCGGTGGGTGGCGCTGGTCCTGTGCGCAAGCTGGTGGAGTTCTTCGGCTTCGCTGAGGATCCCGACTTCCAGCCACTGGGCAGCTATGCCTCTATCTCGCGTGCGCCTGGCTGCAAGAGCATCGATGAGCCCATGCCACCGCGCGCTGCCAAGTTCCGCGCTGCGCTGGACAAGTGGTGCGAAGAGCACACGGTGGAAGAGGTTAACAAGACCTTCTCTGAGATGGGCGTGCCGGTCAGCCCGCATATGACCTACGCCATGATGCTGGAGGATCCGCACTACAAGGCGCGCGAGGTGTTCATTGACGTGTATGACGAGATCACCGAAAAGGAAGTGAAGCAGGTCAATATGATCCCGCGCTTCAAGAAGCATCCCGGCCAGGTGGTGCGCGGTGGCGCGAAGTACGACGCCGATACCGCAGACATCATGGAGGAATTCGGCTACACCCCTGAACAGGTGGCGGAGTTCTACGAGAAGGGTGTTCTGAAGAAGGGCGAGTAAGCCTTTTTGGAAGCATCGCGCAGCGCTCCGAAGACGGGGATGCTCGCACGGAGGCTGCGCGAAATACATAGGTTTGGGGCTCCTGGTTGGCACGCGTTTTGCTTGATGGTCGGCGAGGAGTTCCAAGCCCAACGAAGGAGGAAATATGGGAACTGAACAAATGAAGGGCAGCAATTACGCCTGGGCTATCGCTATTGCCTGCGTTGCGTTCTATGCTGTCCCGTTGGCGTGCGTGGGCAACCAAGCCGGTCTGTTCGCCACGCCGGTCATGGACCAGTTCGGTTGGTCTCGTACCGACGCGACGCTGTACATGTCCATCCAGCCTTGGGTCGCAGCTATCTGCACGCCCATCGCTGGCAAATTGATCTCGCAGTACAACCCGCGCTGGATCATGACGGGTGCTGCGGCGCTGTTCGGCATCGCATCTCTTGCCTGCGCTTGGTTCACCGAGCCGTGGCAGTGGAACGTCTATGGTGTGTGCTATGGCATCTCTGCGGCATTCTGGATGTACATCGCCGTGCCCACGTTCATCAACCGCTGGTTCGCTAAGAGCAACGGGACCGTTATTGGCGTCATCGGCATGACCGCCTCTATCTTGGGTGCCATCATGAGCCCGGTGGTGCAAAGCTGGATTACCGCTTATGGCTGGGAAACCGCTCGTATCATCAACAGCTCCATTGCTCTTATCGTGGGTGTTGTGTTCACCGCTGCTCTGCTGCGCGAGTCTCCCGAGAAGATGGGCGTGCTGCCTTGGGGCTATGGCGCTGCGCAGAAGGACCGCGCTGAGTCTGAGGTCGCTCAGGTGACCGAGGTCAAGGAGACCGCTGGTATCACCCGTGCACAGGCCATGAAGAGCCCGGCTCTGTGGCTGCTGGTCATCATGGCTGGTCTGTTCGTGGTCGCTGCTGGCATGATGCAGCAGTTCTCTTCGTACGCTTCCACCGGTCCGCTGGGCGCTGCGGTTGGCGCGCTGGGCGTTACCGTTTGCATGGTCGGCCAGGTCGTCGGCAAGTTCGCTCTTGGCTGGCTGTGCGACCATACGGGTGCGAAGGTGTCCGGCGTGGTTGCTTCCATTCTGGGTGCTGCCGGTATCGCTATCGTGCTGTTCAGTGTTGACAACGCCATGATGTTCTATGTGGGCGTATTCCTGTTCGGCGGCGGCTTCGCGGCTCTGAACATCGTTCCCCCGATGACCTGCCAGCAGGCCTTCGGTGACAAGGACTATGCGAACATCTTCTCGATCGTCGCAACCGGTCTGAACATCTTCTCGGGCTTCTCTGCTCTGATCTATGCTCAGATCTACGACATCACGGGTTCGTTCGCGGGCTGCTTCTGGCTGATCATCGCCTTCTACGTGATCACGGCCATCTGCTCGATCGTCATCATCCCCATGGGCCGTCGCCTCTGGGCTAAGAAGAACTAAGCCGCAAGGCGATATATCCCTGGGCTTGGGATCGAATGGGAAGGCCGCCCTCGGGCGGCCTTCTTTTTGTGTCGGGTCGTGCTGCGGGATACGGCGCAGGGAGCATGTACGAGAGCGAGGTCTGCGCTTGAGATGTGCGGGCGAGCGGAGATGCCGCCTTCTTACCGTTCGTACCAGCCCTTTACCTGCTTGTAGAGCGGCAGGATGATCTGACGCTGCTCTTTGAACGCGGCTTCGGCTTCCATGAGCTCTTCGATCTTCTCGGGCGTCAATTCGGTGAGCTTGACGTGCAAAGCCGTGTTGAGCCGCTTCTTCGCATCCTTATAGGCTCGCTTCGCCGTAAATCCCATCTTGCGTTTCGCGAAAGCGTACCGGTCGTCGGTAACGCCGATGAGCGCGAGATCCTCCAGCATGCGATCGATGAGCTCGCGCATGCCCGCGTCCTCGTCAGCATGCTCTTTAGACTCGGCCTGAAGACGCTCGATCTCGGCAGCGCTCACGTGCGTGGTCGCTTGATGCACGATGATGTCGGCGTTCTTGTGATCGAGATTGTCGGCGCCGATGACGATCTCTCCGTCGGCGCTGATGCTGAACTTCAAGTCGATGCGAGGCACGCCACCGCTGCTCCATTTGATGTTGCGCACGCGGATGCGGCAGAGGTCCAGGTTGTCGCGCACGAGCGGACGATCGCCAAGCACGATATGGAACTCTGCGGCCATCTGAAACGAGCCGGACGTGGAGAAGAGGTGCTTGGTGGTATGCGGCAGCTTGATGTTGGGCCGCACCACCTCGGACACGTATTCACCGGGCAACTCAACCCCGAGCCCTAACGGCATGATGGCCTTGCTGATATCGAGCTGGATGCGCGCGTGGTCGCCTTCGACCTTGTGCAGCGCGTCGTAGATGTCCTTGGCTTTCTGTGCCATGAGGGCTCCTTCTCCGGGGTCCGATATGCCGTTTGAACCGCAATAAATGTGCCATCTTGGCACGTGTTTTGCATCTTCGCCGGAAGAGCGCAGACCGCTTCCATCATGCGCGGACGCTTCGCATGAGCGGTGCTGCAGAGATGACCAGGTAAGGAGAAGCCTATGAGAACCGAGGAATGTCCGCAATTCGGCCCGCTGCAGGGAGTGCGCGTGGTCAATTTGACCATGGCGATCGCTGGCCCGTTCGCATGCGGCCTGCTGGCCGATATGGGCGCTGATGTGATCGGCATCGAAAGCCCGCTGGGTCGCGACACCTCCCGTCCCACCAATGAGGCCTTGCAGGGTTGGGGCACTCAGATGGAGCGCCGCAACACCCGGTCTTTGTGCATGAACGTGAAAGAGGGAGAAGGGCGCACGTGGTTCTTCGAGCTGCTGAAGGATGCCGACATCTTGATGGATGGCTTCCGCGGCGGCCAGATGGCCAAATGGGGCATGCCCGATGAGGTGCTATGGGAGATCAACCCCAAGCTCACCATCGTGCATATCTCGGGCTTCGGCCAAACGGGCGACCCTGACTACGTAGGACGCGCGTCCTTCGATGGCATCGGGCAGGCCTTCGGTTGCTTCATGGAGATGAACGGCTTCCCGGACCGTCTGCCGGTGCTCGCCTTCCCGCAGGTGTCCGACTATTACGCAGGCTTCATGGCTGACCTGGGCGCGCTCGCTGGCTACATCAACGCTCAAAAGACCGGCAAGGGCGAGAGCGTGGACGTGGCGCAATACGAGTCGATGCTGCGCTGCGAGGGCTTCTATGCGGTGAACTACCTGAACACCGGTGCGCTGCCGGTGCGCGAGGGGTCGCATTCCACTTCGTCGGCGGGCTATGGCACCTATATTTGCAAGGATGGCGTGCCGATCTACGTGCTCATCTTGGGCCCCGGCGTGGTGAAGAAGGCCATTCCTGCATTTGGGCTGGAATATGGCAGCGACCTGTTCCCAGTGGGCACGCCAGTGGTGGCGTTCGGCTCGGAGGCGGGCGATGTGCTCGAGGCGGCCATGGAGAAGTTCTTCAGCGAGCATGACGCTGCAGAGGCCGAGCGCATCATGCTGGATGCAGGTGTGCCGTGCAGTCGCATCTACAACTTCGCCATTGCCGAGAAGGACCCGCACTACATCGCGCGCGAGAGCTTCACGGAATGGAAGAACTCCTACAACGACGAGAGCATCCGCGGCGTGAACATCGTGCCGAAGTTGAAGAATAATCCGGGCCAGATCTGGCGCGGCATGCCGCTGGTCGGTGCCGATAACGAGGATATTCTGGCTGAGCTGGGTGCCACGCCTGAGCAGATCGCTGCGCTCTACGACGAGAAGCTCTTGAAGAAGGAAGAGACCCCCTTCGGCTGAGCGATCGAGCATACCCTCTCCTGGGCGGACGGAGCTTTCGAGCTTCGTCCGTTTTTTTGTCCCATGCGTTGGCACGGTATTTGCTTACTCCTGATAGCAAGAAGTTCTCGAGCATTTGAGGATGGAGGGGCTGCATGCAAGCTATTCAGAAGAAGAGCACCATCTGGGCTTGGCTCGTCGTTTTGGGATGCATCGGGTTTTACTCCATCCCGACGGGCATCATCGGCAACACGTCAGGTATTTTCGTGGCTCCGGTGATGGACGAGTTTGGCTGGTCGCAAACTGATACCACGATGTATCGCACCATTCAGCCGCTGGTGGCTGCGGTGGTGGCGCCCTTCGCAGGGCGTATGATGCAGAAGGGCAACCCCCGCTGGATACTCGCGGTCGTCTCGGCAGCGTTCGGCATCGCTTCGCTTCTGAGCGCGTATGCCACTGAGCTGTGGCAGTGGAATCTCTACGGGGTGGTGTTCGGCATCACCTCCGGGTTTTTCATGTACCTCGCGGCGCCCGTGCTCATCAACGCATGGTTCGAGAAGAATGCGGGCATCGCCATCTCCATCACCGCTGCGGTGCTGTCACTGCTCGCGGCCATTGGAAGCCCGGTCGGCCAGGCGCTCATCAGCGAATACGGGTGGCAGACCGCTCGCGCGATCCTGTCCGTTGTTTCCACGGTCCTATCCCTCGTGCTCACCATCGCGTTCGTGCGCAAATCGCCTGCGGTCATGGGCCTGGTGCCGGTGGGTAGCTGGCATAAGGACCATGAGAGCGCCGTGGAGAAGGAAGAGGATTACACCTTCGAACACGGTGCCACGGTGACCCAGGCCATCAAGTCGCCCGGCCTGTATCTATTGATACTGGTTGCGGGCATCTTCGTGATGTGCGCGGCGTTCTTCCAGCAAATACCAGCGTTCTGCTCGCATGGCGAGTTGGGACCTGAGGTGGGAGCTATGGCGGTGTCCATCATCATGGTGGGCGGCATCGTGTTCAAGTTGGTGCTCGGTGCGCTCAACGATCGCATCGGGGTGCGCTGGACGGGCATCATCGCCGCTGCCAGCGGAGCAATAGGCATCACGCTCGCCTTCGTGTCAGGCTCGAATGTGGGCGTGTTCTACGCGGGCATGATCATCTTCGGCGGTGGCTATGCGGGCCTGACGGTCATAGCGCCGGTGCTGGCGCGCGAGGCGTTCGGGTCGCTCAATTATTCCCAGATCTATTCCTGGGTCTCCACGGGCATCTTCATCTTCACCGCTATCTCGTTCGTGGTCTACGGCATGATCTACGACACCACCGGGTCGTTCGACCTGTGCTTCATGATCGTCATCGTCATGTACGTGGCAGCTGTGGTCTTGGTTCCGCTGACCATCAAGCTGTCGCACCGTGCGTGGAAAGAATAAGGGTTTCAGCCATCTGCGTTGCTGGGCGTGCGCCCGGCACGCGCGATGGGGCGCGGTGGGGACACCGCGACGCAAGCAATAAGGAGAGGGAGGTCCAAGCGTGGACGAAGAGATCTTCGACGCAGTGATCGTCGGCGGGGGACTGGCCGGATGCACGGCGGCCTATGTGCTGGCGAAGGCCGGATGCGAGGTGGTCGTGGTTGAGCGCGGCTCCTACAGCGGCTCGAAGAACATGACAGGGGGCCGTCTGTATGGCCATAGCCTCGAGAAGGTGATCCCGGGGTTTGCTGAAACGGCGCCGGTGGAGCGCGTCATCACGAAGGAACGTCTGTCGTTTCTGACGGAGGATGCTGGTACCACCGTGGATTACACGACCCCGGCGTTGGCTGATCCCGCATGCGCTTCGTATGCGGTGCTGCGCGCGCCGTTCGATCAGTGGCTGGCCGAGCAGGCCGAAGAGCAGGGAGCTATGTTCATCAACGAGATACGCGTCGATGACCTGATCGTGGAGGACGGCAAGGTGCGGGGCGTGCGCGCAGGTGATGATGACCTGTACGCGCGTGTGACCATTCTGGCTGATGGCGCGGTGTCGCTGCTTGGTCAGAAGCTGGGCATGGTGCCGCCGCTCGATCCTCATAAGTATGCGGTGTCAGCCAAAGAGGTCATCCAGCTGGACGAAAAGACCGTTTCCGACCGCTTCGGCGTGAAGGCGGGCGAGGGCTGTGCGTGGTTGTTCGTAGGCGATCCCACCAACGGTCATATCGGCGGCGGCTTCCTCTACACCAATAAGGATTCCGTATCGCTGGGCGTGGTAACCACCATCGCCGACATCGACTACAACGACACCTCGGTGCCCGACATGCTGAAACGGCTGGAGCACCATCCGGTGGTGGCGCCGCTCATCGAAGGGGGCGATATCCGCGAGTACACGGGCCGTATGGTCATCGAGGGTGGCATTGCGGGCGTGCCCGAGCTGGTGCGCGATGGCGTGCTCATCACCGGTGATGCCGGTGCGCTGGGGCTGAACACCGGGTATTGCGTGCGCGGCATGGACTTCGCCATCGAATCGGGCCGCTTGGCTGCCGAGACGGTGATGGCTGCCAAGGAGAAGGACGACTACAGCGCTGCGAGCCTGGCGACCTATACCGCCAAGCTCGACGACAGCTTCATCATGAAGGATCTCAAGCATTACGCGAAGTTCCCCACTTTCATGGAGGAAACGCGGCGCATGTTCACCGATTATGGCCCCATGCTCAACGAGATCATGAGCGGCATGTTCACGGTGGATGGCAGCGCGCCGGTGCCGCTCAAGAAGAAGGCGATGGGCTCCGTCAAGAAAGTTGGCCTCATGAACATTGCCAAGGATGCACGAAAGGGGTTGAAGGCGCTGTGAGAGAGGATATGACCGTCGAAGAGAAGCTTGCTGTGGACAAGTTCCACGTTGATGAGGAATTCGCGCACATCGAGGTTGACAAGGATGGAGACGCGAAGGTGATCGACCGCCTGGTGAAGCTGTGCCCTGCGGGCCTCTACGTGAGAGACGAGAACGGCGAGCTGACGTTCGACTATGCTGGGTGCTTGGAGTGCGGCACGTGCTTGGTGGCAGGCAAGGGCACGGTCGTGAAGTCGTGGAATTATCCGCGTGGAGGCATGGGAGTCGAGTTCCGGCTTGGCTGAGGTGCGCTGATGCGGGTCAAGAACGGATTCGATACGCAAGAGATTAGGAGTTGATGCTCATGAGCAAGGAATACCCCATACTTGGTTCGCCCCTGCAGGTGAACGGCGTGACCATGCGCAACCGTATGATCACCACGTCCATGTCGCCGGGCGAGGGCTATGTGACCGACGACAATCGTCCCACCGAGTTGCTCGCTGCCTATTTGGAGGAACGGGCAGCTGGTGGCACCGGCATGATCATTCAGACCATCTGCCCCTGGAAGCGCTACGAGGGCGATGGCATCCATGCGCTACCGTCCTGCTACGACGAGACCTGCATTCCCGACCTTAAGAAGTACATGATCGACCCAGTGCACAAGCACAACGGTCTTATCTGCGCGCAACTGTACTACGTGCACGATTGGAAGCCTGACGCCGAGACCAAGGAGGGTCCGTACGGTCCTTCCGAGATCGCGGTCATTCCCATGATGAGCGGATTCCGCACCATGACGCTCGAGCAGATCGAGGATTTCAAGGCACAGTTCTTCAATGCCGCGAAGGTGTGCAAGGAAGCTGGTTTCGATGCCGTTGAGGTGATGGCGGGCGTTGGCGGTATCCTGAGCCGCTTCATGTCGAGTGCCACCAACGACCGCACCGACCAGTACGGCGGTAGCCTTGAGAACCGCTGCCGTTTGACGCTGGAGATCATTCGTGGCACGCGCGAAGTGGTCGGCCCGGATTACCCGATCGTGGTGCGCTGGTCACCGATCGACTTCATCAAGACGCCGCAAGGTGAGGGCCTCTCCATGGAGGAATCGCTTCAGATAGCTCAGTGGATGGAGAGCGCCGGACTGGATATGCACGACTTGTCGGTGGGCTGGCATGAGACGTCTGTCCCGCTGACCACGAAGGGCATCGAGGACGGCCACTGGATGTACATCGCCGAGCAGATCAAGTCGGTGGCGAAAAAGCCCGTGGGTCAGGGCTATCGCAACACCGACCCCACGGTGATGGAGCAGAACCTGCAAGACGGCAAGTGCGATGTGATCGCGGGTCTGCGCTATTCCATCGCCGACCCGGCATTGCCGCTGAAGGTGATGGAGGATCGCACGGCCGATATGCGCAAATGCATCGTGTGCTGCCGCTGCATCGACGATGTCGTCTCGCGTGGTCTGCCGCTCGTCTACTGCGGCGTCAACCCGCATCTGGGGCCGGAACTTGAGCATGACATGTATCCGCCAGCCGAGAAGAGCAAGCGCGTCATGGTGATCGGCTCGGGACCTGCGGGCATCAATGCGGCGGTCACCGCAGCCAAGCGCGGTCATACGGTCGATCTGTACGAAATGGGGCCGCGTCTGGGTGGCTGCGTGAAGATGAGCTCCATCTTCAGCCCTTATCACGAGCGCTATCTGGATTACATGAAGCATCTGGTGGAGACCACACCGGAGGTGAAGGTGCACCTCAACACCGAGGTGACCCCGCAACTCGTGCAGCAGGTCAAGCCCGATGCGGCCATTGTGGCTATTGGCGGTGCGCCCATCAACATCGATGTGCCGGGCGCCCAGGGCAAAAACGTTATCACCTCGCACGACTTTCTCGAGATGATCAACGGCCACAAGCCGCAAGGCAAGAAGGGCCTGTTCAACAACTTCATGTGGGGTGCTGGTGCGTTCTTCCTGAAGCGCTACTACACGCCTTCCTTTGCTCGCGATATGACCGCGAAGATGAGCTGGCCGATCGGTCGCGAGATCGCCATCATCGGTGGCGGTCTGCCGGGCTGCGAGCTGGGGCATCTATGCATGGAGACCGGCCGTAAGACCTCCATCATCGAAGAGAAGAAGAAGGTCGGCTACGACGTGAGCCCCTCCGAGCGCTTCGGTCTGACCAGTGCCTTCAAGAAAGCGCCCAATGTCGAGCTCTATCCTCTGACGCGCGTGACCGCGGTCAAGGAGAGCGGTGTGGACTGCGTGCAGACCGACAAAGAGGGCAACGAGAAGAACATCTTCGTGCCCGGCAAAACGGTAGCGGTGACGCTCGGCCTCGATCCCAACCATGGTCTGGGCGAAAAGATCAAGCCGCTGGTCGATGAGGTGTACCTGGTGGGTGACTGCGACAACCCCGCTCGCATTGCCGATGCCACCAAGGCTGGCTACGTTGCGGCCTGTGCGCTGTAGGAGCGCTTCGCGAAATAAGACGACGTGGGAGGTGGGCCTTGAAGGTGCACCTCCACACCTGAGTAGAGAGCCCGCATGCGGCGGGAGGATCTGACGGAGGCAAGATGGAACAGAACAACGAGGTGGTGTTCGCGCAGAGCGTAGGTGATGGCATCGAGGTCATCTATCTGAACCAGCCTAAGAAGAAGAATGCCATATCGGCGCCGATGATGGACATTCTCGCCGACCTTCTCGTGAAGGCTGACAACGACGATGCGGTGCGCGTGATCGTGCTGCGCGGCGTTGGTGAGAACTTCTCGAGCGGCGGGGATCTCAATCAGGAGACCGAACCTCCTACGCCCGAGCGTGCCCGCAAGACGCTGCGGCGCTACCTGCGCGCCATCCGTGCTATTCGGTCGATCTCGAAGCCCGTCATCGCCATGGTGGACGGATACGCAGTGGGCGGCGCGTTCGCGCTCGTGCTGGCAAGCGATTTGGTGTGCGCATCGGAGCGCGCCCTGTTCGTGCCAGCCTTCTGCCAGATCGGCATCATTCCCGAAATGGCCATGATGAAGTATCTGCCCGAATTGGTGGGTCCGCAGCGCGCGAAGGAGCTGCTGTTCATCGGCGGCAAGATACCCGCCCAGCGGATGTATGAGTGGGGTTTGGTGAACCGTCTGCTCCCGGACGACGAGTTGGAGCGTGGCACGATGGCGTTCGCGGAGCAGCTTGCTGCCATGCCGGATGCTTCCATCCAGATCACCAAGACGCTCATGAATTCGATCGCCGATGACAACCTGAACGCCTGTCTCGAGGCGGAGTCGACTGCGTCGCCGTTCTGCACGACGACGGCAGCCTACGCCAAGACCATGGAGAAGTTCGCCCGCTAACACCGGAGAAGACAACCGAAGAAGGGAGCGGCGCCGTGGATATCACGAATCGTCGCAACGTGGTTGAGCCGTTCATGGACCGCGTGCGAGAGCAGCCTGCGGCAACGGCTTTGGTATTCGACAACCTGGTGGTCTCATATGGCCAGATGAACGACCACGTGAATCGTATCGCGCAGGTGCTGTTGGATCAGCTGGGCGTTGCGATGGGCGACCGGGTTGCGTACTTGCTGCCGAATTGCCCTGAGATCATCGAGCTGTACTATGCCGTACAGAAGATAGGAGCGGTTGCGGTACCGCTCAATTACAAGCTGATCGCGCGCGAGGTGGCTTATCTGGTGCGTGCCAGTGGAGCGCGCGTGCTCGTGTTCGATGCTGCGTTCGCCGATGCGGTATCCGAGGCGGTTTTGGAAATGCCCGCAGAGGTGCGCTTGGCGAGCGTGCGGGGCGCGGTGTCTGGCGCGCTCGATCTGGAGGCGGCGTGCGCGCAGGCACAACCCATTGAACCGGAACTTTTTTGCGATGCGTACGCGCTCTCGCGCATCCAGTACACCGGTGGCTCTACCGGGCTTCCCAAGGGCGCTGCGCGCACCCACAAGGCCGATCTGGTGGAGCTGGCCTCAGTGGCGCAGTCCAATGGCATGGCGGAGCATCCGGGCAGCGTGGTGCTCGTGCAGTGTCCGCTGGAACACCATGGAGGCCACAGCTGGTTCACCAGTGCCTTGGCGACCGGTGCGCAGGTGGTGATCTGCGAAGCGTTCGACGCCGAGCGCATCTTGGGCGACATCGAGCGCTTCAAGGTAACGCATATGATCCTGCTGCCGCCCACCACGTATGTGCGGCTGTTGCGTTGCCCGACCATCGATCAATTCGATCTGAGCAGCGTGAAGCTGGTGCAAAGCGCTGCTGGCGCGACTACGCGCGCCATGATCGAAGCGGTCTATGAGCGCTTCCCCAACGCGGTCCTCAACTACGGATGGGGGCAATCGGAGAGCGGCACTGGCACCTCGCTGGAGATCACCCGTCAGATGCTGCGTGACGATTCGCCTCTTCTGGAAAGCGTGGGGCGTCCTATGCCGTATGCCACCATGAAGATCGTTGACGATGAGGGCCGTGAGCTGCCCTGCGGCCAGGTGGGTGAGGCGCTCATCAAGACCGAGGCCGCTATGGAGGGCTATTACGGTCAACCCGATCTCACGCGCGCTGCGTTCACCGCAGACGGATGGTTGCGCACCGGAGACATGATGGAGCGCGATGCGGAGGGTTACTTCTACGTGCGCTCGCGCAAGAAGGACATGATCAAATCGGGCGGCGAGAACGTGTTCGTCGCTGAGGTGGAAGCGGTGTTGCGGGCCGATCCCGATATTGACGACTGCCTGGTGTTCAGCACGAGCGATCCGGTCATGGGCGAGGCGGTGGCCGCCGTCGTGCAGCCGCGGCCGGGCGCTACCATCACAGCAACGCACGTGCAAAACCATTGCAAGCGTTCCATCGCCAGCTACAAGAAGCCGCGCTATGTGGTGTTCATGGATGATATGGGCCGTGATGATGCGGGCAAGGTGCGCAAGGACGCGATCGTTGCGTACTTCGACGCGCACAAGGAGCAGGCGGCGCCGAAGTTCCATGAGAAGATCTGCGACGACCCGGAGATCTATCTGATCCAGGTGCCCTTCTCGGGCGGCACGCCCATTGATTATACGAACGTGTATTACGTGCGCACGCCCGAGCGGTGCCTGCTGATCGATTCGGGCACGAGCCATGAGGCATCTTACGAGGTGCTGCGGCTGGCGCTCGATGAGCTAGGCGCCGATATGGCGAAGACGGACATCTTCCTCACGCACTTCCATATCGATCATCTGGGGCTGGCGGCTTCGGTGGCGCACCCCGATTCCACGGTGTATCTCAGCGCGGCCGATGAGGCGCTGTTCAGCATGCGCGGCGAGGACTTCTATCGCGGTACGGTGAAATCGCGCTTGCGCGAAGAGGGTTTCGCTGAGGCAGAGATCGACCTTTTGGAAGTGACCGACGGCAAGTTGATCCCGCGCAGCAAATGGCCCGTGCCTGCGACCTTCACGAACTTGGCTGATGGAGACGAGCTGCGATGCGGCGCGTATCGCTTCCAGGTGGTGGCCACGCCTGGTCACACGCCGGGGCATCAATGCCTCTATCTACCTGATCAGCGCATCATGTTCTTCGGCGATCATGTGCTGCCGAACTCATCTCCCAACATCGCTCCCTTCAAAGGTGCGCCCGACCCGCTCGGCGATTATCTGCGCAGCTTGCAAAAGGTGGCAGCGCTGCCGGTGCGCATGGCGTGCATGGCGCACGGGCGCGTTGATGCGCATGCGCAAGCTGAGAAGATGCCTGCCCGCATCGAGTGGCTCATCGTGCACCACCAGAAGCGTCTCGACGAGATCTGCGGGGTGCTGCAAGAGCATCCGGGGATGAGTGGCACGGAAATTGCTAAATCCATACATTGGAACATCCCGTATGACAGCTGGGAGGAGATCCCCATCATACAGAGATGGATCATCGCAGGGGAAACCGCCGCGCATCTGGATCATCTGGCATGCGAAGGGCGCGTGTGCGCGGAGCCTGTCGATGGCATCAACCGCTACCGCATCGCCGATGCGGGATGATCCTCGAGAAAGGAAGAGGGCATGGATATGATCTTGACCGATGAGCAAGAGCTGTTGCTCGAGAGCCTTGATGAGCTCATGGAGCGCTACGGCACTGAGGAGTACTTCAAGGAGTGCGACGAGCAGCACGTATGGCCCCAGGAGTTCACCGACGCTCTTCTGGAGAACGGGTTTCAGATGCTGGGCGTGGACGAGCGCTTCGGCGGCACGCCGGTGGACGTGACGACGCTGATGCTGGTGGCCGAGCGCGTGTGCAAGAACGGTGCGCCCATCTACGTGTACGGCAATCTGTGCTCATTGAAGGATATGACCGAGTTCGGCAGCCCTGAGCAGCAGGAGCAATGCTTCGCTGAGGTCATGGCGGGTCGTCCCGGATTCGTGCTGGGCTTCACCGAGCCGGGTGCCGGGTCGGATTCAAGCTCGCTTGCCACCACGTTCAAGCGTCGCGATGGCAAGGTGTATCTGAACGGCTCGAAGTCGTTCATGACGAACGCATGCAACTCCAAGTACATGCTGTGCGTGGCGCGCGATGCCGACGATGATCCGGATGATCCGAAGAACCGTTCGCGCTTCTCCATGTGGTGGGTGCAGCTGCATGACGATGAGGGCAACGTGATGCCGGGCATCACCATCGATCCGCTCGAGAAGATCGGCTGGAACATGGGCAACACCTGCGAGATGTCGCTCAATGACGTTGAGCTGGAAGAATCGGCGCTCGTGGGCGTTGAGGGCAACGGCTTCATGCAGGCCATGGTGAACTTCGAAGTGGAGCGCGTGCTGGCCTGTGCCCAGTCGCTCGGTGCGGCCGAGTGCGCCTTCGAGGACGCGGTGAAGTACGCCACGCAGCGCATCCAGTTCGGGCGCCCCATCGGCAGCAACCAGCTCATCCAGGAGCACATCACCGATATGTACATCAAGATCGAGAACATGCGCAACTGGGTGTACAAGTGCGCTGCCAAGATCGATCGCGGCGAATCGGTGCAGGTGGATTCCGCTTGCGCGAAGCTCTACTGCGGCCGTGCGGCCTTCGAGGTGTGCGATACGGCTTTGCAGGTGATGGGTGGCATCGGCTACACGAAGGATTGCCGCATCTCGCGTCTCTGGCGTGACCAGCGCGTCTATCGCATTGGCGCTGGCACCGACGAGATCATGATCCACATCGCCGGTCGCGCTATCCAGAAGCCCTACAAAGATAAATAGAACCCTGCCTGAATGCGGTAGGTGGCACGGGCTGTGCGCGCTGTGCGGATGCCAGCTTGCGGTGCAGCCCGTGTAACGGATAAGCAAGAGAAAGGAAGCACTCTATGGCCGAGATATTCAATCCCCTCGACGATCTGATCGCTGAGCAGGCGCAGGTGGATGCCCTCGTGCAGGATTTCACCGAAGACGATTGGAATCGCATGGCGTCGTACTGCGACACCTGGACGCTCAAGGATGTCATCTGCCACATCGCATTCTTCGACTACTGCGTGGTCGAGCTGCTGGCGGGTCGCGGCGAGTCGGTCAACGAAGTGGCCGACGCAGCATCCGAGCAGGATGAGCACTATCACGTGCTGGCCTACCGCGACAAGAGCGGCGCTGAGATCTTGAACTGGTGGCGCGAGCAGCGCACGCTGATGGATGCCGCCTTCATGGAGGCGGGTCCGAAGGGTCGCGTGCCGTGGGCTGCGGGCATTCCGCCCATGTCGGTGCGCTCGCTGGCATCCGCGCGCCTGATGGAGCTGTGGGCGCACAGCGTTGATATCTATGATGCGCTGGGGCTTGATGTGCCGGTGAAAGAGCGCATCAGTTCAACGCTGTTCCTCTCCTGGCAGGGTCGTCCGAACATGTACAACGTGAACGGCAAGACCTTCGATCCTGAGACTCCCATGTATCTTGAGCTGACGATGCCGTCAGGGGAGATCTGGGCCAAGGGCGAGCCGAACGATCAGAACTACATCAAGGGCACGGCCAAGGATTGGGCGCTGGTGGCGATCCGCCGTCGCAACTGGATGGACACCGATCTTGAAGTCGTGGGCGATGAGGCGCGTACCTATGCCACCATCGTGCAAACCTATGCGGGTCCGGCCGACCCGGCTCCGGCGGCGAAGAACCCCCGATAACCAACCATCTCCTTTCCTTTTCCTCGTAGAAGAACCCGTGCCGATGCGCACGGGTTCTTCGCTATTTCAAGATCATGGGCTGAGGAAAGCAGGTGGCGAGCATATCGCACGCATCGCAGTCGCTTGCAAGGGAGGCGGGTATCTCGCTCCAGGGGATGGTGGTACAGCCGAGCTTTTGATAGAAGGGTACCGCGTATCCGCGCGCGACGAACCGCAGCGGGCCTTTGCGTTGACGTGCGAAACGCATGAGCGCGCGCCCGATACCGCGCCCGCGCCGCGCGCTTTCGATCACCACCGGATTCACGAACCACGATCCGTCTTCCTCCACCAGGCGGATGAAGCCTACCACCGCACCGTCTACCTCAGCTACGTAGGTAACGCCCGCCTCCGACAACTCGCCCATGTCGGCCGCGTGCGCCATGCGCGCGATGGCTTCGCTGTCCTGCGATCCAGCGGGGCGAATCTGTGGTGTGTTGGCATTCGCACCGGTATGAGCGCAAAAAAGAGCAGGATTCTCCATCGGTATTCCTTGACGATGATCGGGGCCGCAGGTAGTATGCAAGAAGGCTCATAGCGAATTTCGTGCTAGGGAAGCACGATCGCTTGAAAAAGCCGGTGAACGCGCAGGGGGTGTAGTTCGCTGGCGGGGGGAGATGGATGCGGGAAGATACGAGGTACCCGTGCCCATCAGCGTGGAGAGGTGTTCAGGGATGTCTCAACCCGCATCTTCGGTTCGCGTTGATTCGCGGTCGCGCACTGCTGTTACGCAGCATACGCGCATTTCCCCTGCGGCGATCCAGGGTCTTGAGGTGCTTTCCTTGCCCGTCACCGAGCTGACCGCCTATATTTGTTCTGTTGTCGAGCGCAATCCCTTGCTCGATCTTGATTCCGATGGCTTCACCGTTGGTTTCGAGGACCTTCCGCTTGACCCGCGCGAGAAGGACGAGTGGTCAGCTTCTGCGTGGGATGCGCGCTTGCCCCGGCGCTCAGTGCGTCAAAGCGACGGATTCGATCTGGAGCGTTTACGTGATGACTGCTCGCAGACAGAAACGCTCGCGTGTCATCTGCACATGCAGCTTGACGGCATGGCGGCCACCGAGGTCGATCGTGTTCTGGTGGATGCCATCATCGATTGTTTGGATGAAGACGGGTATTTCGACGGCAGCTTGCCAGCTCTGTGCGATGAGGCCGACCTTACCCTTGAGGAAGGGGAGCGTGCGTTGCGGTTCGTGCAGACGCTCTTGCCGCGCGGCGTAGGTGCGCGTGACCTTCAGGAATGCCTCTTGCTCCAGGTGGACAATGGCATGCCTGATGCCCATATCATCAGGCGTATCATCTCTGACAGCCTGGAGGATCTTGCTGGCAATCGCACCACGAAGCTCATGCGCACCTATCGGCTCTCTCTTGATGAGCTTGCGCGCGTGCGCAAGGCGATCGTGAACCTCAACCCGCGTCCCGGTGCAGCGTTCTCCCAGCGCAAGGATACCGTGTATGTGATTCCCGACCTCATCGTCGAGCGCCGCGGTCCGTCGTTTTCAGTGCGCGTGACCGGTGAGATCGCCGAGAAGTTGATCCGTCGCGACGAGTACGAGCATTTGGTGGCCGAGCGCGGCGATGATGAAGCGCGTGCGTGGCTTGCCCAGAAGCGTGCCGAGGCCGATATGGCGCTTTCCAATGTGACCCAGCGCAAGCGCACGCTCTTCCGTTTCGGTATGTACCTGGTTGATGTGCAGTACGGTTTTTTCTGCGATGGGCGTGCTGCCATGCGTCCTCTTACCATGCAGCAAGCAGCAGATGCGCTCGACGTGCACGTTTCCACGATAAGCCGTATCGTGCAGGACAAGCATATTCTCACTCCGTGGGGCGTCTATCCGTTGAAGCAATTCTTCTCCACCGGTCTGCCGTGTACCGGTGGCGGCGGCGGGTTATCATCAGTGGTCATCAAAGAGCGCATCCGCGCCCTGATCGACGCCGAGGACGCGCGCACGCCCTTGAGCGATGCGGCCGTTACCGAACAGCTGAACCAAGAGGGCATTGATATAAAGAGGCGCACGGTCGCCAAATACCGTGAAGCTCTGGGGATACCGTGCCAGTCCCAGCGGCGCCGCTGAACAGGGAGGGATCGTATGACCTACTCTGAAGAACACACAATCGAGGCTTGGAAGACCTTCGTCAACACCGGGGAAGTGCTCACCGACAAGGTGCGCCCTGATATTGCCGCCTCGTGGGTGCGCTGCAAGGACAGCGGGCTTGACCCGTGGTCGAGTGACTTCGAGAAGGAGAACCGCACCTTGCTGCGCGAGAAACGGGAGCGGTTCGCGGCCTCGCTGCGCTCAACGGCGCCGGTCATGCAGTTTTTGCGGTCGCTTTTGGGTGCGAACGTCTCGCTCATGGACGGCGAGAACTTCGTCTTCGAGCTGTTCTCTCCCATGGTCATGTATCCGCGCACCTACGGCACCTTCATGCGTGAAGAGGATGTGGGAACCGGCAACGCGACGCTGGTGGCGCACAACCGCAAACCGGTGCGCATAGACGGGTTCGAGCATTATCGTGCCATCGCACAGTGCTATTCGGGCGTGGCGGCGCCATATTTGAACGAAGAGGGGCGCTACTACGGCGCCATGAACATCAACAGCCCCTTCCGGCGCCTGCCAGCCAGCGCGCTCGACCTGTGCGTGAAAGGGGCCAGCCTGACCGCTGAGCTCTACGACGCGGGCGAGCGCATTCCGCTGGTGCTTTCCACTACAGAGTTTTTCAAACCGCTGCTCGCGCTCTACGAGGATCCGGTGGTGCTGCTCGACAGGCAAGGGCGCATCTTGAACGCGAACGCGGCCATGCGTCCCTACTGCAACGATTGGGACGAATATGCGCTGGGCACCCAATCGCTGAACGCGTATCTGGGCCGGTCCATGACGTTCAAGGACGTGCTCAAAATGGGCGAGGGCACCAATCAACCTGTGAAGATACCGTTTCGTCGCGGACGCTCGCGCAGCATTCACGAGGCGCTTTTGGTGCGGTGCAGCTGGGTGGAGATCGACAAGGTCGAGCCGTTCATGATGTTGGTGTTCGAGGATGGGGTCTCCGCAGAGGCGGCAGAGGATGGCCCCGCGAAGAAAAGCTCTGAGCGCAAAGCTGCTCCGCGCGACACCGAGGTCATGCCAAAGGGCGGCAATACGGTTGACTACATCGGAGACTCGCAGGAATGGAAGGAGATCGACCGGTTAGTGTGCAAAGCGGCGCCCATTCGCACCAACGTGCTCTTGCTGGGTGAGACGGGTACGGGCAAAGAGGTCGTTGCGCGCGCCATCCACCGCCGATCGGGGCGTCCAGGCCCGTTCGTGGCGGTGAACTGCGGCGCTTTGCCGCGCGATCTGCTGGCAATGGAGCTGTTCGGCTATGAGGGCGGCGCGTTCACCGGTGCGCGGGAAGATGGTGCGATCGGGAAGTTCGAGTTCGCGGATAAGGGAACCATCTTTCTTGACGAGATAGGCGAGATGCCCATCGACATGCAGGTGAGCCTGTTGCGCGTCTTGCAGGAATCGTCGGTGACGAAGCTCGGCTCGAACACCTCAAAGACGCTCGATCTGCGGGTGGTGGCCGCTACCAACCAAGACATCGAGCGCATGATCGCCGAGAAGAAGTTTCGCAGCGACCTGTACTATCGGTTGAGCATGGTGGAGATACGCTTGCCGCAGCTGCGCAAGCACGCGAGCGATATTCCTCTTTTGGTCGAGTATTTCAACGAGCAGCTTTCAACGCAGTTGAACGTGCCGATCTCGCCGTTCCCGGCCGAGACGGTGAAGGCGTTCGGCGCGTACAGCTGGCCTGGCAATGTGCGCGAGCTGCGCAATATGGTGGAGCGCTGTCTCATCATGGAGGGTGAAGGGGCTCGTGTTGCCGTCGATACGCTTCCGTACTACATACAGAATGCGTATTCCGCCACAGGGGAGCCGGTCACGGCCTTCGATGCCTCGGGAAGCGGGTCAAGCTCTGCCAAGCAGCGCGATGCCGAGGAAGATGCCCGAGGGCGTCTGAAACGTGCGATCACCGAGTCGAGCGGTGATTTCAGCGAGGTAGCGGGCCGTTTGGGCATGACGGCGACTGAGTTGCGCGATCACATTGGTCAGTTGGGGATCAAAGCGCGCATCGTCCTAGGAGATGATGACGATACTGATGACATCGCGTTCCGGGTGCGTTGGTAGCACCCGTTCTGGCGATGTATTGACGATGCTCATCGTTTGGTGCGTGCGAATCGGGTAGGTTGGCACGGCTTTTGCTTGAATGCTCCTTGAGGCGCAAAACCGATGACTTAAGGAGTGATTCATGAACATCGTTGTGTGCTACAAGATCGTGCCCGACGAGCAAGACGCCCTGGTCCAGCCGGACCGCACGCTTTCATTTGATCGTGCGGCGCTCAAGATCGGCGACTACGACCTGAATGCAGTGGAGGCTGGAGCGGTGCTGGCCGAGCAGACGGGCGCAACCCTGACCTGCCTGACCGCCGGTGGCGATGCCGTGGAGGACTCTAAGATCAAGAAGGCAATCCTTGCACGTGGGCCGCAGGCTAACGTGGCGGTCAAGGATGCGAGTTTGACCGAGGCCGGTTCCACCAAGACGGCTCAGGTGCTGGCTGCGGCTGTAAAGACGCTCGATGACGTAGAGCTGGTGCTGTGCGGCGAGGGTTCAGCTGACCGCTATTCTCAGCAGGTTGGCGTGCAGCTTGGCGAGTTGCTGCAATGGCCGGTCATCAACGCGGTCACCGCCATCCAGCTTGATGGTTCCCAAGCGCGCGTTGAGCGCACCGTGGACAATGTGGTCGAGACCCTTGAGGTGCCACTGCCCGCAGTGATATCGGTGGCGGCTGATATGAACGTGCCGCGCATCCCGTCCATGAAGGACATTTTGGGCGCGGGCAAGAAGCCCTCCAATATCGTCGATTTCGCGGCGATCGGCTATACGGATGCGCCCGAGGCCGTGGAAGTGGTGAGCACGCTTGCTCCTGAGCAGCGTGAACGCGCCTGCACCATCCTTGAGGGTTCCGACGATGAGACCGTAGCGAAGTTCGTGGCCATGATCCGCGAGCAACTCTAGGAAAGGATGAGATGAACATGGCTGACATTCTTTTGTTTGCAGACACCCCGTCCGCCTATGAAGAGCTCGCCTGCGCTGCGCGCGCACTGGGCGGCAATCCGGTGGCGCTGTATGCGGGGCCGCGCTCAGGCGCTGAGCAGATAACGGGATACGGCGCGAACGTGCTGTACTTCGGTGAGATACCAGCGGGTGCGATCCCGGAAGATGCCGCGGTCGCCTACGCAGAGGCGATCAAGCGCGCAGGAGCGCCCCTCGTGCTCTCACGCGCGAGCAAGCGTGATGCCCTCATGGCAGGGCGCATCGGCATACGCTGCGATATGCCGGTCTTAAACGATGTCTCCGCCGTTTCGGTGGATGGCGATACCGTGCAAGTCGAGCACATGGTCTTCGGTGGCGCTGCGAAGCGCACTGAGCTCGTCGGGGGAGGCGCCATTGTCATTTTGGCTGCTGGCACGTTCCCACCTGAAGAGGTGACCGCTGTAGGCGACATCACCGATCAGCCTGAGAAGGTTGAGGCTGGCCCGGTGAAGCTGGTGGGCACCGAAGAAAAGCAGGAGGAAACGGTAGACCTGAGCTCTGCCCAGTACGTCATCTGCGTTGGTCGAGGCATCGGAAGTGCGGAAAACGTCGAGAAAGCCAAGCAGATCGCGCATAAGCTCGGTGGCGAAGTGGCCTGCACGCGTCCCATTGCCGAAGGCGAGGGATGGCTTGCACGTAGCCGCTATCTAGGCGTCTCCGGGGCTACGGTCAAGCCGCAGGTCTATATCGGCATCGGCGTCTCCGGACAAGTTCAGCATACGGTCGGCATGGACGATTCCGCGTTCGTGGTCTCCATCAACAAGGACAAGAACGCTCCTTTGATGAAGCACTGCGATGTGGGCATCGTCATGGATGCTGATACGGCGCTGGATGTGCTCGGCACCCTATAAGAGGACAATCGCGCTGGGGTCGGTTCGCATCTGCGGTTGACCAAACCGGCCCTGACGGTCCCGATAGAGGAACCTAACACAAGCACATACCTCTCTCCCTAGTTTCAGGCCCTTGAATCCAACCCCCCGGATTCAGGGGCCGCCTTTCTATGAGGCGCGGGCAGCGACGGAGAGGCGTGCAGGGTGGCCCAAGATGGCCTACCATGACCGTATGGACGTACACGAGCTCATAGAGGAATACTTGTCGTATCTGCGCATCGAGCGCGGGGCAAGCCCTCACACCATAGAAGGCTACACGCGCGACCTGCAACGCTACGAGCTCTATCTTGCCGAGCGCGCCATCACGAGCATACGTGAGGTGAATCGCGCGGCGGTGCTCGGGTTCGAGCGTTCCATTTTGGAGCAAGGGTTCGCCGTTTCAACCTGCAAGCGCCGGATGGCGGCGGTGAAGGCGCTCCACACCTTCGCGGTGCGCGAGGATCTGACCCAAAGCAACCCCACCAGCGCGGTGCCGCTTCCGAAGATGCCCGAGCGCTTGCCCGATGTGCTCACCATCGACCAAGTAGGGTTGCTGCTCGACCTTCAAGACGACCCAACGCCAGCAGGGCTGCGCGATCGAGCGCTTCTGGAGGTGCTCTACGGGTGCGGGCTGCGCGTGAGCGAGGCGGCGAATCTGAACACTTCTGATGTGTTTCTTGAAGATGGGTTCATGCGTGTGTTCGGCAAGGGGAGCAAAGAGCGCATCGTGCCCATTGCGGGGGCGGCCGCCCGTACACTGGGCCGCTACCTCGACGAAGGGCGTGCACCGCTGAGCCTGAAGGCGAAAGCGTTGAAGCCGGGGGATGCAGGTGCGGTGTTCTTGAACAATCGGGGTGGTCGTCTGACACGGCAGAGCATCCATGCGATCACCGCGCGCGCGGGCGAGGGCATTGGCATAGAGGGGCTGCACCCTCACACCCTTCGACATTCGTTCGCCACGCATATGCTCGAGGGCGGTGCCGATCTGCGCGCTATTCAGGAGATGCTGGGACATGCGGATATCTCAACAACGCAGATATACACGCACGTCGATCGTTCGCATCTGCGCGAGGAATACCTCAGCGCTCACCCGCGGGCGAAGGGCGGATCGGCGCGTTCGTGACGCCGCGAGCGCCCCATGCGGATGCCTGCTTCGCGTACGGGGCTGTGCGGGCGCGCAGCGCTCAGCGCCGTCTGGTTCGGCGGCAGCGGCAAGCTGCGCTGATCGGCGGCAAGGTCGTTTCGTATCGATGCGATGAAACGGGGCGCTTGATTCCGTACCTGCGCTCTCCATAAATTGCGCAAAAGGGCGTCTGCGCGGGCATCCTATGGTAAAATCGCAGTTCACATCCATTTTGGGAAGGAAACGCGAAGGGGAGATTTCCTCTATGTCGATATTCGATAAGCTTGCCAACATGGGCGGAAGCGTGGGGATGGACATGGCCATCGACCTGGGCACTGCCAACACGCTGGTCGCCATAACCGGAGAGGGCATCGTCATCAACGAGCCGTCTGTGGTCGCTATAGAGAAGAGCACGCACCGAGTGCTCGCGGTGGGTCATGAAGCGAAGAACATGATCAATCACACGCCGGATGCGTTCAGCGCCGAGCACCCGCTCAAAGATGGCGTCATCGCTGACTACGACGTGACCGAGGCGATGCTGTCCGCCTTCATCAGCAAGGCATCCGATCGCAAGTACCCGTGGCAGGCCAAGCCCCGCATCGTCATCTGCATTCCGTGCGGTGCCACCAGCGTGGAGAAGCGCGCGGTGTTCGAGGCGGCCATTCAGGCGGGCGCGCGTCAGGCCTACCTGATCGAAGAGCCCATGGCGGCTGCGATGGGCGCCGACCTGCCCGTTACCGAACCAACGGGCAGCATGGTGGTCGATATCGGAGGCGGCACCACGGAGGTGGCCGTCATATCGTTGGGTGGTATCGTGTCATCGTCCAGCTTGCGCCTTGCGGGCAATCGACTCGATGAGGCCATCGCCATGCATCTGCGCGATCTACTGGGCATCAAGATCGGCGAGCGCACGGCCGAGGTCATCAAGATCAAGATCGGCAGCGTGCTTCCCTTCGAGGATGGCCGCGAGCGCGATATGATCATCTCGGGCCAAGACGTCTACACCGAGCAGCCCAAAGAGGTCACCATTCAATCTGAGGACGTGCGCGCAGCGCTCCAAGCGCCCATCGAAGAGATGGTGCTGCACATCAAGGACACCTTCAAGACCACCAACCCTGACCTGGCAAGCGATATCATCCAAAACGGCATTCTGCTCACCGGTGGCGGTGGTCTGCTCTCAGGGCTCGATCGTTACTTGACCGACCAGCTGGAGATTCCGGTGTGGGTCAGCGAAACGGCATTGACCAATGTGGTGTCTGGCTGCTTGAAGGTGCTCGAGACGCCCACCGCGCTTCGCCAGACGCTCATGCGTTCTAAGTAGGCGCGCGTCGGCTCATGGGTCTCAACTTCCAAGAGGGGCGGCCGATCGGCCTGACCAGGGCGCTGTTGGTGGCGGCTCTTGCGGCATCGGTGGTATTGATGACGCTGTATTCCAATGAGGGAGAGCAAGGTCCGTTGCATGCGGTGCAGTCTGGTGCGCATGCAGTGCTCGCGCCGCTGGGGGTGGCAGGGTCATCGGCCGGTGCTCTGGCAGAAGATGCCGGTGCGGCGGCTGCCGATTCTGCGGCAAGCGAGGAAACGCTGACGGCGCTTCGCGAGCGCAATGCCGAACTGACCCAGCTGCTCACGCAGAGCGAGGAATACCGGCTGGAGGCCGAGCGCCTCCAAGGTCTTTTGGGATTGAAGGAGACGTATCAGATCGATGGTGTGAGCGGACGCGTGATCGGACGCTCCACGGATGCGTGGAACCAGACCGTGACCATCGACGTGGGCAGCGCCGATGGCGTTGAGAGCGGGCTTACGGTGGTGGGGCCGTCTGGCGTGGTGGGCCAGGTGATATCCGTGCAACCGGGCTCAGCCACGGTGCGCCTTCTGAGCGATCCGCAGTCGGGCGCGGCGGCCATCATACAGTCGAGCCGTGCGGAGGGCATCGTGCGCGGGTCTCTCTCGGGGCAGCTCACCTTGCAGAATCTGGAAGCGAACGCTGAGGCTAAGGTGGGCGATGTGGTGCTCACGAGCGGCCTTGGCGGCAGCTACGTGAAAGGGCTGCTGATCGGCACCATCGTGCGCATCGAAGGGTCGGCAGGCGATGGGTCGCGCACCATCTACGTATCGCCGAACGAGAGCACCGGCGCGCTGGAAGAGGTCATGGTCGTCTTCGACGCAACAGGGGCGGATGTGACGCCGAGACAAAGCGGATCGTCCTCCTCGGCCGCATCGAGCGCACGATCAAGCGCGGATGCGCTCTCGGATGACGATGCGGGGCAAGACGATGCGGGAGATGAGGGCTGATGGAGCATCGCAGCCTCATCATCACGGTGGTGTGCGCCATTTTGGCAGTGCTTCTGCAGGCGATTCTGGCGCCGTTCATGGTTATCGGACCCGCCGTGCCGAATTTCATCCTGGCGTTCGTCATCGCTAACGCTGTGGCGCGACCTACCGGTGGCATCGTGGCTCCGTTCGTGTTGGGATTGCTCTACGACTTGATGGGGAATGGCCCGCTTGGCGCTATGGCCCTTGTCTGCGTCGTGTTCTCGTTCGCATGCAGCCGCCTTTTGATGATGCTCAACAACGACACCCTTTTTATTCCTATTGTGCTGATTGTGGCCGGAACGTTCCTTGGAGATGCGGTTTACGGCATACTGATGATCGCATGCGGGATGGATGTGGGCGCGCTCGAGGCGCTCGTGGGCAGGGCGCTTCCGTGTGGTTTGTACGATACGGTGCTCGCCTTGATCATGTTCCCGCTGCTTGCGCGTTTGGGTGCCATGGGCAGCGCCCCTTTGCGCATACGATGATTTGAGTGCGCGGGTCTCCGCGCGTGGACTGATATGGAGCATGCAGCGTGTTCGTTGCCGTTGTGGCTGGAATCATAGCCGCGCTCATCGCGGCGGGCATTGTTGCCGTGGTGCTGGTGTTGCTGGCGCGCCATCGCGACCAGCATACGGATGCCAGCGATCCTGCCCTGCTCGATACCGTTGGCGTGGGGGCCGAAGAAGACAGCGAAATACGCGTTGGTTCTGGGCGGACGGCGGCCAGCAAGCCATCGGATGGTCTCTCGAAGCGCTTCGGAGCGCTCGGCGCCTTGGGCGCGGGCATCTTCACGATTCTCGGTGCGAAGCTGTGGTCCATGCAGGTCATGAATTCCAGCCAGTATTCCGATGAGGCCGAGAAGAACCTCTACACCACCGTGCGCACGCCTGCCCCCCGCGGTTCCATCTTCGACCGAAGGGGCAACGTGCTCGTGACCAATCGGGCAAGCCAGACGGTGCTCGCCGAGCAGGAGGTGGCGAACAACTACAACGTGACGCGGCGCTTGTCCTCGGTGCTGGGCATCCCGGTTGGCGTGCTGCGACAGCGCTTGGCCGACACGTCAACAGGCGCGCAGAATCGCCGCGTGGTCGCAAGTGACGTGCGGCTGCGCGATGTTGCGTTCATTTCCGAGCATGCCGATGCGTTTCCAGGCGTCAGCGTGGAGACGCGCACGGCGCGCACGTACCCCTATGGCGCGTTGGGCGCGCATCTGCTGGGATACACCGGCTCGCCTACCGAGGACGAGCTTGCCATCACCGTGGAGGGAAGCGACATCGATTCTACCGATATGCTGGGCAAAAGCGGCGTTGAGTCGTTCTATGATAGCGTGCTTTCGGGCGAGAAGGGCGAGCGTCAGGTGATGGTGGATGCCTCGGGCAATGTGGTCAGTGTGACCAGCGAGACCGAGCCTGCCAAAGGTTCCGACATTCACCTGACCATAGACGCATCCGTGCAGTATGCGGCTGATCGGGCTTTGGCGCGCATGATCGCACCCGATGGGGACATCGGCAGCGGCAAGGGCGTGTCGGGTGCGGTGGTCGCCATGGACGTGCGCGATGGCGCCGTGCTCGCTCTGGCAAGCTATCCTACGTTCGACCCCTCCAACTTCACCAACGGCATCCCGCAGGACATCTGGGATTTGTACAACACCGAGGAATCCCACGCGCCCATGCTGAATCGGGCGGTGAACGGGCAGTATGCTGCCGCTTCCACGTTCAAAGCGTTCACGTCCATGGCGGGGCTGCACTATGGGTATGCCACCCGGAACAGCACGTGGACGTGCACGGGTAGCTGGGACGGCTTCAACACGGGGGCCGCTCAGTTTTGTTGGGAGCATGCGGGCCATGGTACGCTCGATCTGCACGGCGGCATCGTGAACTCGTGCGACACGGTTTTCTATGAGATCGCGAAGGCGTTCTTCGACCACGGGCCGGAAGGTACCGGCGAGATATCCGACACGGCGCTCCAGGAATATGTGGAGCAGTACAATTTCGGCAAGGTGACGGGGATCGACCTGAAGAACGAGTCGGCCGGACGCGTGCCCACGCCGGATTGGAAGGCCGAGCACTGGCGCAATGTTCCGTCTGAGGCGGCGTGGCGCGGTGGCGACTACACGAATATGATCATCGGTCAGGGTGATATCTTGGTCACGCCATTGCAGGTGGCTTGTGGGTATTGCGGTATCGCTACCGGCACCATGATGAAACCGCATCTTTTGAAGGAAGTGCGCAATGCGTCAGGTGACGTGGTGTTGGAGCATCAGGCCGAAGTGCTCGCAGAGCCTGAGGTGAACCGGTCCGATCTCGATTATGTCCGCAACGCCCTGCGCAACATGATCACCGCGCATTCGGAAGTGGATGGGTGGTTTTTGGAGCAAGGGGTGCAGGCGGCTGGCAAGTCGGGCACCGCCGAGCATACCGATCGGGCTGACGACGCGTGGTTCGTGGCGTATGCGCCCTACGATGACCCGAAGTACGTGGTGGCTTGCGTGCTGGAACAGGGTGGTAGTGGCAGCAAGACCGCCGCTCAGGTGACGGCTCAAGTGATGGGCGCGGTCATGAAGGCCGAAGGTGAACAGCCAGGCGAGGTGGCGCGCGTTGCGGGCTCGTCTGGCAAGTCGCACGTTACCGACTTCTCGGCAGGAGAGGGGAGGCAGGACTGATGTCGCTTCCGCAGATCGACACGCTCGATCCAGCGGGCGCTCCTGCGCCGCGCCGGGCAGCACGCCACGTGGGGCGCGCAGGCACTCAGCGCGCGTCGCGCGGACCGCTTCCGCTCTCGGGGATCATCAGCTGGCCGTTCGTCATCGTGGCGGGGCTGCTGGTTGCCTACGGGCTCGTCATCTGCTGGTCGGCAGTGCAGGGGGACGATCGGTACAGCTTCATGCGACAAGCAGGAGGCGTGTGCGCGGGGCTCGTGCTGATGGCTCTTGTGTGGGCGTTCGATTACCGCAAGCTGGCAGGTGCTACCAAGCCGCTGCTCGTTATTACGGTGGTGCTCATCTTGTCGCCGCATCTGCCGGTCATCGGTGTGACCACCATGGGCGCTACCTCGTGGATCAATATCGGCATGCAGGTACAGCCGGGCGAGTTCGCGAAAGTGACGGTGGTGTTGTTCGCGGCGAGCCTCGTGGCACGCTATAACGGGCAGCTTGGCGAGTTGCGGGAATACTGCAAGGTCGTGGGGCTGCTGCTCATTCCTTTCATCTGCATCATGACGCAGCCCGACTTGGGAACGGGCTTGGTGTATCTGTTCATATCTGCCACGGTGCTCGTGATGGGCGGCGCGCGCGTTAAATACCTCGTGTGGTCGGTCGTGCTCCTGGTGGCGGTCATCGTGGCGGTGTTCTTCGTGGATGAGTTGCTGAAATACACCACCGAGGACGGGACGACCGAATACCGCTTGCTGAAGAATTACCAGCGCAAGCGCCTCTTCGTCTTCATGAATCAAGGGTCAGCCGATTATTCTGCCGAGGGATACAACCTTCAGCAGGCTATGATCGCCATTGGATCGGGCGGTCTGTTCGGGAAGGGTCTGGGCAGTTCCACGCAGTCGTCGTTAGGCTTTTTGCCCGAGGCGCCCACCGACTTCATCTTCTGCGTGCTGGCTGAGGAACTTGGCTTTGTGGGTGTTCTCGGTTTGGTAACGCTCTATGCTGTACTTGTTTTCGTATGTCTGCGGATCGCGCGGAATTGCGGTAATCTGTTCGGGATGCTTGTTGTGTGCGCGGTCGTGGGCATGTGGTTGTTCCAGATACTTGAGAACATCGGCATGTGCTGCGGCCTGATGCCCATCACGGGCATCCCGTTGCCGTTCGTTAGCTATGGCTCGTCGTTCATGGTGGTGAACTTCATCATGCTCGGGCTGATCGGATCGGTGTATTGCCACGAGTCGAGGTTAGGAAGAGGGTGATCCCATGGCTCTGCCCGTTGATATCCCGGCAGTGCTCAAGGCCGCCATTGATGCGACCGACCAGGCCAACGAGTCTGTGTCGGTATCCGTGTGGATCGATGATACCGCAGCGCCTGACTGCATCGCTCAGGTACGCGGGGCGTTCGCATCTCCTGAAGGCACGAATGCGCGCGTTTCTCTTTCGTACATGGATGCCGGTGTAGCACCGCGGGCTGAGGATGACCTTGCGGTGATCGTTGCCGGGAACGACGAGGCAGTGGGGCGGGTAGCGGCGGACATTCGCGCGGTGGGTGTGCCGGTCATGGTGGCAACCACAACGCCGAGTCTTGTGCGGGAGCATGCGGCTGCATCCGGGTTTCCTGTTCCCGATGGCGATGTGATAGCGCCGGTGCGCACTCCAGGAGCATTTCCGCGGGCGAAAACGCCTGCGCTTCCGCCCGAAGAGCCTATTGCTCTGACGGGGCAGACGAAGGATCTGCTCAACGAACGTATGGGCAGCTGGGTGATCGCGGCGGCTCCTGAAAAGCGGCTTGCGTTCGCGCATGCGTTCCCGTTCGTGCGACGCCCGCTTGCTATGGATGCCATCAACAGCACAGCGTTGCAAAATGCGGGCATTGGGCTTCTTCCCATCATACCCGGTGCGGATATGCCCATCATGACGCTCAATCAAGCAAAGATGCTCATGCAAATAGCAACTGCATATGGTCAGCCGCTTGATAAGGAGCGCATTCCTGAGTTGGCGGCGCTGATCGGCAATGCGTTCTTGTGCCGCATGGTGGCGCGCAGCTTGGTGAAAGCGGTGCCGGTGGCTGGATTGGTCATCAGTGGTGGCATTGGTTTCGCTGCGACCGAAGCGGTTGGACGTGCGGCCATCGAATACTTCGAGGCTGGCGGCAGCGCAGCGGGCCTAGCACAGGTAGCCAAGACGGCGGCAAGCGAGGCCGCTGGTGCGGTGAGCCGGGCGAGCGCGACTCCCCTCGGCCAGCGCACGATCAAGGCAGCCAAGGGGGCCGTGCAGGGCGCGGTAGGGCTTCTGCGTACGAAGAAGCGTTAGATGATTCGGACCGATCTGTGGCCGCAGGTGCAGCGGCTTGCCCGGAAAGCCGAGCGTCCTTCGCGCTACCTTGGCAGCGAGTGGGGGGCATCGCGCACGTCTGATGCGGATTTCGCCTTCTGCATGGCGTATCCCGATACCTACGAGCTCGGGCAGCCGAACCAGGCGGTGCGCATCTTGGTGAACGCGGTGGCCGCTTTAGAGGGTGTGGCGGCCGAGCGTGCGTTTCTGCCCGCGCCCGACATGGCCGATGCCATGCGCGCTGCTGGCGTGCCTGCGTTCAGCCTGGAAAGCTGCGCTCCCTTGCGTGAGTTCGACGTGGTGGGCATCACGCTGCCGCATGAGCTGGCAGCCACCAATGTGCTCGAGCTCCTTGATCTGGCGGGCATTCCGTTGCGGGCGGCCGAGCGTGGGCAGGATGATCCTATCGTGATCGGTGGCGGCCCGTGCGCGCTGAACCCAGAGCCCTACGCCCCTTTCTTCGACGCCATTTCGGTGGGAGAGGGGGAAGAGGCGGTACCTGAGATCGTGGAGGCGGTGCGTGCGGGTCGTGCTGCTGGCGAGGGTCGCCAGCAGATCGTGCGACGCTTGGCGCAGGTACCGGGCACCTACGTGCCTTCGCTGTATCGGGTGCTCGGTGAGGAAGAGGCCCAGCGTGCGGGCAGGTGGGTGGAGCCCAAAGATGAGATCGCGCCGCCGGTGATCGTGCGCCGCGTGTTTGAAGGGTTCGCCGATTCTGATGCGTGGGAGCCGTGCGTGGTGCCGTTTGCCGAAGCGGTGCACGACAGGTTGAACGTGGAAGTGCTGCGCGGCTGTGCGCGCGGCTGTCGCTTCTGTCAGGCGGGCATGATGTATCGACCGGTGCGCGAGCGCAGCGCGGATAACATCGTTTCCGCGGTCGTGCGCGGACTGGATGAGACGGGCTACGACGAAGTGTCGCTGACGTCGCTTTCCACGACCGACCATTCCCAGATCGAAGAGATATTGACGCGTCTGAATCAGGCATGCGCTGGGCGCGGCGTGCGCATCTCGGTGCCCAGCCAGCGCCTTGACTCGTTCGGCGTGTCGATGGCAGGGCTGGTGGCTGGCCAGAAGAAGGGCGGCCTGACGTTCGCGCCGGAGGCCGGTACACAGCGTCTGCGCGATAGTATCAACAAGAACGTGAGCGAAGAGGATTTGTTCTGCGCGATCGATGCGGCCATGGCGGCTGGCTGGCGTCGCGTGAAACTGTATTTTATGGTGGGGTTGCCGGGCGAGACCGATGATGATGTGAAGGGCATCGCGAGCCTTGCGCAGCGCGCCTACGATCGCATGAAGGCAGCCACGCCGCCCGATCAGCGCGGCAGCTTGGCCATGACCGTGAGCGTGGCTCTGTTCGTTCCGAAGGCGCAGACGCCGTTTCAGTGGGATGGGCAGATCAGCCGCGATGAAGCGCTGCGCCGCGTGGGGCTGCTGAAGCGGTCGGTGAAGTATCGTGCGGTGCGGGTGAACTACCATGACCCGCAGACTAGTTTCGTGGAAGCGGTGATGAGCCGGGGTGGGCGCGCGTGCGCCGATCTGGTGCAGGCCGCATGGGAGGCTGGTGCGCGCTTCGATGCCTGGACCGAACTGTTCAATGAAGAGGCGTGGCGCGTCGCGGCGGACAAGACGGGGCTGGCGCCCGAAGCGGTGGCTGAGGCTACGTATGCGTCGGAGTACGTGATGCCCTGGGCGCATATTTCTGCCGGGGTCACGCAGGAATTCTTGGCCGACGAGCGCTTGCGCGCACACGAGGGACTCACCACGCAGGATTGCACGTTCGGCGCATGCACGCTGTGCGGCGTGTGCATGCAGACCGCTACGCGCAATCAGCTTGCGGCGCCGCGGATAACGCCTGATACGGCATCGGATGAGGGAGGGTGCTGTGGCTGATCCGCGTCTGTTTCGTCTCCGTGTGCGATATGCGAAGAGCGGCCGTTTGGCGTTGCTGTCGCATCTTGAGGTGGTGCGGGCGCTCGAGCGTGCCGTTCGTCGCGCGCGGCTTCCTTTCGCGGTGACGAATGGGTTCTCGCCGCACATGCGCATTGCGTTTGGCGCTGCGCTGCCGGTTGGCGTGGGAGGCAGCGACGAGTTCTTCGATCTGTATCTGACCGAGTATCTGGCTGCTGAGAAGGCGCTGGCAGCGCTGGTTGAGGTGAGCCCGCCCGATCTGATGCCGCATGGGGCTGTCTATGTTGAGCCGGGAGCGGCTGCGGCGTCGGTCGCGTATCCTTTGAGCACGTATCGGGTATCGTTCGATGCGCCCATCCGGCATGCTCTGGTCGTGCCGAAGCAGGTGGAGGTCATGCGCAAGAAGAAGCGCAAGGTGCTTGAGGTGAGCGATTTCCTGGTCGGTGACGTTCGCGAATGCGAAGGCGGTTGTGCGGTCGAGTTCACGCTGGAAGCGAAGCCGACGGGGTCCTTGCGGCCGGATGTTCTGGTCGAGGCCATCGTAGGGGCGACTGAGGCGAGTGCCGCCATTCGCAGCATCGTGCGCATTTCGCAAAAATAGGGGTTGTCACACGGCGCGCTCTTGTTATAATTATCAAGCTGCGCCAAACACGCAGCACCGCATATGCGGGGTGTTAGCTCAGTTGGTTAGAGCGCCGGCCTGTCACGTCGGAGGTCGCGAGTTCAAGTCTCGTACATCCCGCCATTTAAACACCAGGTCAGGAGTCGTTTTTGGCTCCTGATCTTTTATTCTCAAGTTCCAAAAACCAGGGGTTATAGGGGTTAAGGCCGGCTTAGGTCTCAAAAAGTGTGTCTGGGGCAATTATTCACACGATCCTAGAACCAGCCTGTTGCGTTCGATCCGCT
>NZ_CALPCC010000012.1 GCF_943192905.1 Adlercreutzia murintestinalis
ATGGATGAGCCCGATGCAATACCGCAAGTCTTTAGGATATGCGGCCTAGGGTGTCCAGGAATTCGTCCGGAGCCCCCACGCAATGTGGCAATGGACATTGTGGAAGAGGCGCGCGAAGTCTCAACAAGAGAACCGGTAGTTGTGGCTTTCTATACGGATGACAACGATCCTCTGCATTGCTTCATACCTTACTACAGCACGACCGAGCACCTCACCACACGACCAACCAAAATCGAACTACGGTCATGGTGCATCTTGGGCTTTACAGGAACAGTACAAATGAGGAGTGACTTCGAAGAAATTTTTGACAACGGCAAAGATGAGCGATTCTATCTTGATATAGTTATCGATATTGAACTGATCGATGGGGAATGGAAGATCGTAAAGACCGCAGCGATTATCTAGCACATCCCATCGGTATCACACGAAGATTCGCTATGATGTGCATCAGTTCATCTGTTGCTGATGAATAACCTTTGGGAGGCTCTGTGGGTTCAAGATGTCTCTCTGCTTGCAAGATTAAGATTAACGATATTCGTTATAATGAGCGAGGTTTGCCACAAGAGCAACAACACCCTCCCATTGGCCACTAGAGAAGCTCCATATCAATGAAAGCAGCTATATCTTTTTATCCTCATCGTCTTTATTGGGGAACATGCGCAGGTGATTGGGATTGCAACTACTGTCTCACTCTTGACATAGCCCGTGACCGAGCTTTGATCTGCTCGAATGCGGATGGCTTTCTTTCACTTGCATCTGAATGTATAACATACGCTCAGCCAGCGATGGATAATCAAAACCACACTCATCTCGATAATTTCTTTCCTTTTGAAACAGAAAGCAATGGAACGCTCACATTCCTACACAAGAAAGAGGTGATCGACAACAAGTGGCGCATCGCCGGAAAGGCTGTCGCAGCATTCGGAGGTGATGCGGCTGTTGACGAGCTGGTCGAGATCGGAGATACCTTCTTGCGCTCTGACCCAGAGGCCGCATCAACAACAGGCTCTCTTGAAACAGAAGATATACGATCGATCCCTCCCCTTCCCATGAGAGACGCATTCGTCGAATACACTCCCTGCGATGCAGATGGTGTTTTTGAGCACAAGATGGAGATCGAAGGGTATCTTCTCATGAAGGTAGACCGTGACGACGCATACTTCGAAGGAGACGATCTAGGTCTTTTAAGCCTTGCAAGCATCTTTGTTTCTATGGCACAACCCAATATGCCAGAAGAAGGCATGCTTGCCTTGGATGCGGATGCTTTTGCTCCAGGCTCCAATGGGCACCTGGAGCTCATGCGCATCGATACCTGGCCTCAATGGAACCTCACACGAAGTGATGCGATACCCGAAGCATTCAAGCGGGGTGAGGTCTGACGATGACACCGCACACCAAACGCACTGTGGCCCTTGTATGCAGCGCCCTATTTATATGCCTGATAGTAGGTGCGCTTTTCCTCTATACACACAATGTGGCAATGGACATTGTGGAAGAGGCTCGCGAAGTCTCAACAAGAGATCCTGTAGCCGTGAACAGTAATGTGTACACGGACGATGATGATCCGATGCGCTGTTTCATACCTTTCTACAGCACGACTAATTATTTCACTGAACGACCAATGGAAATTGAGCTACGCTCATGGTGGATCTTAGGCTTTACGGGAGCAGTTGAAACAGAGTCTGTTATTGGAATCATGCGCGATAACGGAACCGCAGATCAATTCAACCTCGATGTAATCATCGACATCGAACTGATCGATGGGGAGTGGAAGATCGTAAAGACCACAGCAATCACCTAGTGCATCCCATCAGTCTCTTACGAAGATTCGCTATGACGTATATCAGGTCATCTGTTGCTGATGAATAACCATTGGAAGGCTCCATAGGCTCATGATGCCTTATTGCTTGCAACATTCACAGGGTAGCAGAAATAATGCGACAGGATTTTAGGAATAGACTTCGGGAGATACAAAATGGATCAAGAGGAAAGGCTGTTACGTGCCTTCGTTGAGGGCAACGCCGCCCAAGGATGCGATCATTCACGCAACACAGAAGTCCTTCTTCAGGGCTTACGATCCGAACGAAGCTCAAATGACGCTGATTTTCTCTTGGGCCCCCTGTATTGGGGATACCGAAAGTGCCTCATCGAAGCGATACCTCTGATCGTCCTTTTCGGATTCGTTGCCCTTCTCTTCGGATGGCTATGCGCTCCTATCGGTCCTTTCCTGCTCTATTTCATTCCTGCATTCTTTTTCTTTCCAGTCTATCGCGCGCGGGCAAAGCGCGTGATACGCACAGCTCTCAAAAAGAACTTCAAGACCGACGATGAATTGATCGCATATGTCAGGAGACGAGGCGGCACGAGCATCTGGTATGCCTTTATATCAGGCATACTGTTCATGGCGATCATTGCTTTTGGCGTCATCGTTATTGTTGGCGCTAGATAGTTTTCAAGGGTTTAGATAGGCTCAAGATGCACCATTGCTCACAAGATCAAGATTAACGATATTCGTTATAATGAGCGAGGTTTGCCACAAGAGCAATAACACCCTCCCATTGGCCACTAGAGAAGCTCCATATCAATGAAAGCAGCTATACCTTATTTTCTATACAACATCTACCAATCTGTTGGATACGCATGGGATGATGATTGCTATCTTTCAATAGATATGGCAAACGACCGCTGCCTCATCTGCGCGAATGCGGAAGGGTTTCTTTTTCTTGCTATTACCTGTGTGTCGTTCGCGCATCCGATCATGAAAGATTGGGATGATATAAGCTACAGCGATTTCTTTCCATGCCAAGAGCGAACACGCGGAGCGCTAATAATCATGCGAAGAAAGGAAGTGGACGACAACGGTTGCTTCTTCGTTGACGATCGCGTCCTTTCTGCGTTTGGCGGAGAGGCGGCCTACAATGAGATATATGAACTGGCACTAGATGTAACAGCAGCTGCTACCACTGAAAAGCACGAAGCTGAGCAACCTCAAGACGTGCCTTATTACCCTCCAGCACGCACAGCTTTCGTTGAGTATTTGCCCTGCGATGCGCAGGGCAACTTCAAAGACGACTTCGATCTGCATGGCCATCTCAAGCTGGAGGTAACTGCCAAAGAGAGCGCATACCTCATCGGGGATGATCTAGGGCTTCTTAGCCTTGCAAGCATCTTCGTTTCCATGGCACAGCCCAATATGCCAGAAGAAGGCATGCTCATCTTGGATGCGGATGCTTTTGCTCCAGGCTCATATGGGCACCTTGAGCTCATGCGCATCGATACCTGGCCTCAATGGAACCTCACACGAAGTGATGCGATACCCGAAGCATTCAGACAGGATAAAGATTGATGATGCCAAATCAAACCAAACGCACTGTGGCCCTTGTATGCAGCGCTCTTGCCATATGCCTGATCGCAGGCGCGCTTTTTGTCTATACACGCAATGTGGCAATGGGCGTTGTGGAAGAGGCGCGCGAAGTCTCAACAAGAGAACCGGTAGTTGTGGCTTTCTATAGGGACGAAAACGATCCTCTGCGTTGTTTCTTACCTTACTACAGCACGACCGAGCATCTCACTAGACGGCCAACCAAAATCGAACTACGGTCATGGTACATTTTGGGCTTTACAGGAACCGTACAAGTGAGGAGTGACTTTATAAAAATCTCTGATAGTGGCAAAGAGGAGCAATACTATCTTGATATAGCCATCGACATCGAACTGATCGATGGAGAGTGGAAAATCGTAAAGACCACAGCAATCACCTAGTGCATCCCATCAGTCTCTTACGAAGATTCACTATGATGTGCATCAGTTCATCTGTTGCTGATGAATAACCTTTGGAAGGCTCTGTGGGTTCAAGATGTCTCTCTGCTTGCAAGATTAAGATTAACGATATTCGTTATAATGGACAAGGTTTGTTATGGGAGCATTGCTACCATTCCCATTCGCCTCTAGAGAAGCTCCATATCAATGAAAGCAGCTTATCATACGTTCATCCACAGTAAGAAAGCTAACGCATCCGGTTCGCATGGATGCTTGAAGTTTCTACGCAGCGATATCTGGTCCGCATGCCATCTCGGGCGCAGCAATGTCCTATCAAAGGCCACCTTTTTCCTTGTCTGCACAGCCCTTCTTACTCTCTTCCTTGCAACAGGATGCTCTCGTGTGCTCTTCAATGAAGAAGAGGCAGCCGACGATGCCGCCAACACCATCCTTCAAACTATCGAAGAGAATGATCTGAGCATCCTTGCTCCCATGCTTGCCCCCTGTGCTACTGAAGCCGCTGACTTACAAGAAGGCCTATCGTATGCCCATAGCTTGCTCGATGGGCCGATCGTTTCTATCGAGCGGCGCGGCACAAGTTATGGCAGCGCCACACGTGGTCTTCTGAGGTCGAAAAGCATCCTTGGTGGATATGACATCGCGACTGAAAATCAGGAATACAGGCTTTGCTTCGAATACTACCCATACAACACCATCGATGATTCGAAGGAAGGGATCTGCTGCGTGTACTTTGAAACGCAAGAAACTTACCAGGGAAGCAGCAAGGCTCCAGATGGACTATGGCATTATGGTGCACCCTACGAACGCCCAGGTATCTATTATCCTCGCTGGCAAGTCCCACAAGACAAGTTTGCATCAGAAGCAGCCTCGTAGAGCATCACATGCGTAGTTTGAGAGACAAGTATATGCAGGCAGCGATCCCATTCATACCGCATCGCCAATATGACTGGATACGCTCCTTTCGCTATAACACAGAACACGTAACCTTAGACATAGCAGGAGACCGAACCCTGATATGCGGCAATGCAGATGGCTTTCTTTTGCTTGCCTCAAGGTGTATCACCTTCGCTCAACCAGCGATAAACGACTCATCCCATATTCATCTCGATGCCTTTTCCTTTTTCGAGCCGGGATGCAAAGGTTCCTTCACTATCCTGAGAAACAAAGAGATCGTTGATGGTCGGCAATTCATTAGCGAAAAGGTTGCTTTGGCATTCGGAGGTGATGCGGCTGTTGACGAGCTGGTCGAGATCGGAGATACCTTCTTGCGCTCTGACCCAGAGGCCGCATCAACAACAGGCTCTCTTGAAACAGAAGATGTGCACGCTATCCCTCAACTTCCCATGCGAGACGCATTCGTCGAATACACTCCCTGCGATGCAGATGGTATCTTCGAGCACAGGATGGAGATCGAAGGGTATCTTCTCATGAAGGTAGACCGTGACGACGCATACTTCGAAGGAGACGATCTAGGTCTTTTAAGCCTTGCGAGCATCTTCGTTTCTATGGCACAGCCTAATATGCCAGAAGAAGGCATGCTCATCTTGGATGCGGATGTTTTTGCCCCTGGCTCATATGGGCACTTAGAGCTCATGCGCATCGATACCTGGCCTCAATGGAACCTCACACGAAGTGATGCGATACCCGAAGCATTCAAGCGGGGTGAGATCTGACGATGACACCGCGCACCAAACGCACTGTGGCCCTTATATGCAGCGCTCTTGTCATATGCCTGATAGCAGGCGCACTTTTTGTCTATACACGCAATGTAGCAATGAGCGTTGTGGAAGAGGCGCGCGAAGTCTCAACAAGAGAACCGGTAGCTGTGGTTTTCTATACGGATGACAACGATCCTCTGCGTTGTTTCTTACCTTACTACAGCACGACCGAGCATCTCGCTAGACGGCCAACCAAAATCGAACTACGGTCATGGTACATTTTGGGCTTTACAGGAACAGTACAAGTGAGGAGTGACTTTATAAAAATCTCTGATAGTGGCAAAGAGGAGTAATACTATCTTGATATAGTCATCGATATTGAACTGATCGATGGAGAATGGAAGATCGTAAAGACCGCAGCGATTATCTAGCACATCCCATCGGTATCACACGAAGATTCGCTATGATGTGCATCAGTTCATCTGTTGCTGATGAATAACCTTTGGAAGGCTCTGTGGGTTCAAGATGTCTCTCTGCTTGCAAGATTAAGATTAACGATATTCGTTATAATGGGTGAGGTTTGTCATAGGAACATTGCTACCATTCCCATTGGCCCCTAGAGAAGCCCAGAGCCCATGAAAGCAGCTATACCTTATTTTCTCTACAACATCTATCAATCTGTTGGATACGCATGGGATGACGATTGCTATCTTTCTGTAGATGTCATCAACGATCGAGGCTTGATCTGCGCGAATGCGGAAGGGTTTCTTTTTCTTGCTATTACCTGTGTGTCGTTCGCGCATCCGATCATGAAAGATTGGGATAGTGTAGGTCTAAATGATACATTTCCGTGTCAAGAGCGGACACATGGAACATTATCGATCGCGCGCAGAAAGGAAATAGACGACAACGGTTGCTTCTTCGTTGACGATCGCGTCCTTTCTGCGTTTGGCGGAGAGGCGGCCTACGATGAGATATATGAACTGGCACTAGATGCAACAGCAGCTGCTACCACTGAGAAGCACGGAGCTGAGCAATCTAAAAACGTGCCTTATTACCCTCCAACACGCACAGCTTTCGTTGAGTATTGCCCCTGCGATGCACAGGGCAACTTCAAAGACGACTTCGATCTGCATGGCCATCTCAAGCTACAAGCAGCAGACGGGCAAAGTGCATATCTCAGTGGAGATGATCTAGGGCTTCTAAGCCTTGCGAGCATCTTCGTTTCTATGGCACAGCCTAATATGCCAGAAGAAGGCATGCTCATCTTGGATGCGGATGTTTTTGCCCCTGGCTCATCCGGACACCTAGAACTCATGCGTATCGATACCTGGCCTCAATGGAACCTCACACGAAGTGACGCGATACCCGAAGCATTCAAGCGGGGTGAAGCCTAGCGCCCGTTGCAAATCCTCAGTATGTGCAAAGATCGTCAGTCTTCGTCGGGCAGATACTCGAAGATATCCCCAGGCTGGCATTCTAGCTCGGCGCACAGCCCCTCTAACGTGGAGAATCGAATGGCCTTGATCTTGCCCGTGCGGATGCGCGAAAGATTGACCGGCGACAAGTTGATGCGTGCCGCCAATTCATTGACGGATATCTTCCTGTCAGCCATCACGCGGTCAAGTCTTGAGATTATCGCCATCCGAGGTGCCTCATACCGTATCGTCGCTCATTTCTTGTAAAAGACTACCATACCGGAAGATGAACGAGACACAGTAGATCGCAACGGCGAAGAACAGAGCGCCGATATTCACGAACGATGTCGGAGTGGGTGAAACATCACCACCTGCAACACCGATCTCGTAACCAGCAATGACGATCCCTCCATAGAAGTCAATACCGAATACTAATTCGATGAGTGCAAAAAGAACCAGCAGAACACTGATGACCCTCAATCGAAGGACTTGCGATCTTTCAAATGGTCGTCCCTTTTCTGCTTCGGCGAAGATCTTCATTACACAATAGAGAATGGCAATGATATCCAGACCAAGAAAACCCGCATACAACAAGCCCCCGAACGGAACAGAAGACCTCGGATCGATCATACCGAATGCCAACAATCCTACGAAGAGAAGCAAGATAATCGCAAATACCACAAGCAAGACAGTAGCAACGACCTTTATCGCCCGGCATGCCTTCCGAACCTTGCCAATCTCATCATCAAGCACTATCGCCTCTTCGCCGCTCATGTTGTTCCCTCTTTCATTCGCCCTTTTCTATGGATGTGGGCAGCATCTTTCGCATGATCCTACCCACATCTGACACGCTAGTGAACTTTACCCGATACCGATATTGGTGCAAGTTCCGCCGCTTGGCCCAATATGCAGGCACAGACCATAGGGTTCAGCATCTCCATAGAACAGCATGGCTTCCTCCTTCCTCTATTGACCCGACAACTTCTTGAAGACCAGCGCGTAGTATTCTTTCATCAAAGCGCAATAAGGATCCCTTCCGCGCAGACTTCCCGTCGCATGATAGGCGCGCGCACGGCAACCGCCGCCGCACAGATACTTGATCTCGCACGCGCGGCACTCGTCCACCGCATCAACATGAAAGCGCTCAAGGTCAGCAAGGCATTCCGCATCGGGCGCATCGCCCGTCAACGCACCAAGCGCAACAGCATCGTCGTGCAGCATATGGCACGGATAGGCACGCCCGTCATATCCCACGCTGACGCCCGAACACCCCGCTCCGCACCCGGTGCTCACGCGCAGCCCAGTAGACACGGGCGCATCGGCCACCTGAATAGGACCGCACGCCCCCTGCCCCGCCATGTACGCCGCCAGCTTCTTGAGCGCCGCATCATCGGGGGCCAGCTGCGCCACAGCATCGTCTGCCGGGCACGAGAGCAAGCTGAAATTCATGGTGGCACCCAGCTGGTCAGCAAGGGCGGCGTATGCAGGAATATCGTCCACGTTCAAGCGATGGATCGTCGGGATGATATGGGCGGCAATGCCCGCATCCTTGATCATCTGCACCGCGTCAACCAACGTGTCGAAAAGTTGCGTGCGGCGCACCTGTGCCGCGCTTTCCGCCGAGCAACCGTCGAAGGACACTGACACGCGGTCCACGAAGGGTGCCATGCGCTCCAGCACCTCTGCCAACACGCACGTTCCGTTGGTCAGCACATCCACGTTCGCGATGCCTGCCTCTTTCGCATGCTGCACGATCTGAGGCAGATCAGGCCGCAGGAAGGGCTCGCCGCCCGACACGATCAGCCGCACCACCCCGGCTTGAGCAAGCGCCTCGATGATCCTTTGCAACTCTTCAAGAGGAAGGTCTGGCGCGCGGTTTCGGGCATCATCTTCCGAATAGCAGCCGACGCAGTGCAGGTTGCACGTTTGCGTGACATGCAAGTATGCCGAGCGCAGCACACACGGCGCGGCAGGCTTGCCTTCGAAGAGCGCCACATGGCCTGCACCCTTGAAGTGCGCCAACAGCGCCTCGTCGGCGGCAGCAATGTCGGCCTCATCCACCTCTTCGGCCAGCATACGCCGACACACCGCCGCACCTTCCGGCGTAAGCCCAACCAGATGACCGGCGATCGTATCTCCTACCATGGGAATGGAAAAGGCCTCGAACATGACCACGCTATCAGCAAAGCGCATGACTGCTCCCCTTCGCTCAACACTGACGTCGCATCGCGGGAAAACACCATGGCATTATACCGCGCCGAAGGTTTACAGCCGGATTTTTCTAGCGTATCTCGTTTGATAATTAACGCTGCGCATTAAGCGTTGGCGCGTCGCCGGAAGACAGCGGAATGCGCGCCACCACACGCGTTTCCCCTTCATGGTACGTCCTGATATCGAAGATACCGCCGAGCACTGTCACGCGTTCGCGCATCCCTTCGATCCCGTGGCCTTCGCTCTGCCCTGTCGACAAGCCGCACCCATCGTCTGACACCGCTATCTCGGCGCTCCCGGGGCGCACGACCAAAGAGATGCTCGCCTGATGCGCGCCTGCGTGACGCACGATGTTGGTGGCCGCTTCGCGTGCGACGCTGAACAGCGCAGTGCTCACATACGTTGGTACATGCACCTTGGGCGACACCTGCTCCCGCAGTTCGCATGCCACGCCTGCCTGCTCAAGATAGGTCACCAGCTGATCCATGTGGTCAAGCCCCAAGACCGGCTGCGTCTCCGCTTCCTCGGGCGCGCCTGCCCGCAGCACCCCGATCACCCCGCGCATCTCGTCAAGCGCATCCTTCGCGGTTCCCCGAATGCTCGCGAGCGCCTCCTTGGCCGCCTGCGGATCCGTATCCACCAGTGCGCTGGCCGCGGCTGCCTGCACGCTCACAGCTGAGAGCGAATGCGCGGTGATATCGTGCACTTCTCGCGCGATGCGCAGCCGCTCTTCCTCCACGCGCCGCTGCGCCTCGGCATCGCGCGTGCGCTCGGCCGCATCCGCCCGCGCCTCGGCCGCCGCTACCACCTCAGCACGGGCATGCAGGGCGTATCCCGCAAGCGCCACCGCCACCGTGATCGCCACATTCTGCACGAGCATCAACATGGCAAGCGAGCCCGTCTCGGCCGAAAACGAGCACAACACGATGAGCGCGGCCATCAGGGCGCATGCGCCTAGCGCCTCGCCGCGCGGACGTTCGTAGGCAACCGTGAACAGGGCGATCAGCGGCCCCAACAACGAGAGCGTCGCGACGCCCATCTGCGACTCGAAGAACGTCCAGAACACCGCGCACGCCGCAAACGCCACCCAAGGAAACCGACGCCTCACCACCAATGGCGCGCACGTCAGCGCTACCGCTGCCATGCCCCACGCCGAAAGCGTGATGGCGCGAATGCCCAGCACGCGCCTGATGAAATCGTCCGGGATCATCAGGTTGGCCGACATGCTCATCTGCAACAGCCCGAACCCGAAAGCCCCCAGCGCTATGATGACATCAACGCCCCAGTCGATGCCCGTCAAAGACGCCCGCTGCTCGCGTCCGTGCTTCTGGGCGTCAGGCATAGAAATCCACATCCGGAAACGGCGGTTCGAGCGCGCGCTTGAACGCATATGCGGTGTAGCGCTGCGCCACTTCGCGCACCTGATCTTGCGAGAACCCGGCTGCGACCACCTCATCCGCGCTGCGCCCGTGTTCCACCAACTGCACCAGGATGCGATCGAGCGTAGCGTAGTCGATGCCCAGCGATGCCTCGTCGCTTTGATCGGGCGCCAATTCAGCCGACGGCGGCTTCTCTATCACGCTGCGCGGAATGGGCGGCACCTTCCCCAGCGCCTCTGCCTGCTGGTTGCGCCATGCGCACAGTTCGTACACCTGCGTCTTGTACACACCGCCCAACGGCGCGAACGCACCCGCCGTATCGCCATACAACGTGGAATACCCCATGGCCGCCTCTGACTTGTTGCCGGTGTTCAGCATCATCCACCCGCGCGCATTCGCCAGCGCCATCAACACCACCATGCGGCAGCGCGCTTGCGTGTTCTCGGCTGCCAAGCCGCCGAACGGCTCGCCGGTCGCCTGCGTCAGCACCTGCGCGAAGGCGGCGTACGGCTCGGTGATGGACACGGTCAGCGTGGATATCCCCACGCGCTCAGCCACCGCGTGCGCATCGGTCAGCGACCCTTCGCTAGAATACGGCCCCGGCATGAGAACGCCATGCACGCGATGTGGCCCCAATGCGTCTGCCGCCATGACCGCCACCAGCGATGAATCGATGCCCCCCGAAAACCCGATGACCACCTCATCGAACCCGGCGGCGCGCACGAAATCGGCCGTATGCTGCACGCACGCCGCATACATCGCCTGGACATCCATCATCGCCTCTCCCTTCGCGCCGATGCCTCAGCCTCAGCCGCACATCTCCCTGCATTCGGTGCGTCTACTCGCACTCGCCGCACCCACCTGCGCTCGCTGCGCCCACTCGCGCTCACTGCACCTGATGGATCCTCTCAGCCAGCCACGACGCCCACGCCTCCACGCCATCGCCCTTGGTGGCGGCAATGGGAAAGATGGGTGCCATCGGGTTCAACCGATGCACTTCGTCGCGAAACGCCGTCTCATCGAAATCGAACACGGGCATCGTGTCCACTTTGTTCAAGATAACGGCATCGGATACTTGGAAAACGCCGGGATATTTCAGCGGCTTGTCATCGCCTTCGGGCACCGACAGGATCATCACCTTGGCATTCTCGCCTAGGTCGAAGTCGGTCGGACATACCAGGTTTCCCACGTTCTCCACGATGATCAGGTCCAGCCGCTCAAGATCGAGCACATCAACCGCACGGCGGATCATATCGCTTTCCAAGTGGCACGCGCCACCCGTGTTGATCTGCACGGCCGCAGTGCCCTGGCGCTTGATCTTCTCGGCATCCACGCTGCTGGCGATATCCCCCTCGATCACGGCGATATTGAACTCGTCGCGCAGCGCATCGATGGTTGCCAAGATGGTAGAGGTCTTGCCCGACCCTGGGCTCGCCAGCAAGTCCAGCACGAACACGTGGTGCTCGGCGAAACGCTGCCGCAGCTGTGCGGCAATATCGTCGTTCTTCTTGAGAATGGGTTGCTTGAGGTCTATCTGCATGGTGGTTCCTCCCTCACTCCATCGCATGGGTTCCAGCGCACAGCCGCAGCTTCCGCACGCACAGCCTCCGTAGGCGCACCTCCCTACGCGCGAGCATGCCCACACGCACACGCGTGCGCGCCTATTCCGACATGTCCACTTCTATGCTCTCAATCTGCATTTCTCGACCTTCTATCAGCTCGGTGGCGAAGCTATCGCAGTGCGGGCAGAACATGTTGAACCGGTCGTGATGATACTCGGCCCCGCACTCAAGGCAGCGGCTTTTCGGATGCACCATGATCACGTCAAGCTTGGCGTCGCGCACATACGGGTCGTCCTCGATGAGCGCCTCCCACGCGAACACGAGCGCATCCTCAATGGCTTCGGTCATGTCTCCGATGCGCAGCGTCACCGAAAGGAGCCGGTCGGCGCCTGCGTCCTGCGCGGCGCTCTTCGCCGCATCCAGAACCCCCGTCATGATGCCCAGTTCGTGCACTACTCAGCTTCCTCGGCGGCCAGCTCTTCATTCTGACGCTTGATGCGACGGGCCAACACGATACGAGCGAGCAGCAGACTCAGTTCGTACAGCGCTATCATGGCGGCGAACATCAGCAGCATGGTCACCGGCGAGGCGTCCGGCGTTACCACCGCACACAGCACCATCAGCACGATATAGACCATGCGCCAGCTGCCCCGCAGCTTCTTGTACGGCACCACATCGAAGATGACCAGGTAGAAGATAACCAGCGGCAACTCAAAGGCAATGCCGAAGGCCACCTCGAACTTGATGATGATGTCGATGTAGGAGTTCATGCGCGGCTCAACGTAACCCAGACCGATGGCCTGTTCGGTCAGCCACTGGAACGCCGCGTTCAAAATGACCAGATAGCAGAACACCACGCCCAAGATGAACAGCACCACGCCCACGATGAACGTGGGCACGAACCACTTGCGCTCCTTAGGCTTCAACGCCGGCAGGAAAAACGCCAACAGCTGCCACAAGATGATGGGTGAGGTGGCCACCACCCCGAAGAACAGCGCTATCTCGAAGCGCACCGCGAACGCCTCGAAGGGGTCAAGCGCCACCATCTCGGCCCAGCCGGTCTGCGGATCGACCGGAATATAGGGCGTGATGGGCATGACCAAGAACTGCCCCATGGCGGGAGCCGCGAAGTAGAAGATGCAGATGGCAACGCCTAAGCACGCCACGATGCGCACCAAGCGCATGCGCAGCTCGCCCAGGTGATCGAACAGCGGCATCCGCGCCGGACCGATAGGCATTACGCATCACCCGCTTCCGCATCGTCGGTTGCGCATGCCGCAGCCTTCGCTGGAACTTCGGTCTTGGGGTTGTCCTTGGCAGCTGCCGCTTGCGCTGCCTGCTCGTGCGCCGCTGCTGCCTCGGCTGCCTTGCGCTCGGCGCGCGCCTTGTCGTAAGCTGCCTTGCGCTCGGCGAAGCTGGCTGATTTCTCGGATATCTTCTCGGCTGCCTTATCGGTCGCCGCAGACACCTCCGCTTGCGCCTTGGCGGTCTTGGCCTGCGCGTCGCCCGCTGCCCGCTCGATCACCTCGAGCGGATTCTTGAACGGGTCCTCAGCATCCTTGTCCATGAACGATTGCGCGTTCAGCGTTGACTTCATCTCGTCTTGCGCCGTGCGGAACTTGGCAATGGCGCGCCCCGCCGTCTTAGCGATCTCCGGCAGCTTATCAGGCCCGAACACCAGAAAGCCGAAGAGAAGGATCAGGAATAACTCGAATCCACCGATGCCGAACACGTCTCTCCTCTACATTCCCAAAACCGCGATAGCCATGGTCGGTATGCCCAACGCCAGCACCAAGATGATGCAAACCGCCACCGTGAATGCCTTCTTCAAGCGTTCGCTGCGCTCCTTCTTAGCTGCTGCGGCCGCTTCGCGCTCGCGAGCTGCCTGGATGCGCGCTTCGCGCTGTGCCTTCGATATCTTCTGCTTGGCCGAACCCATGCTATGCCTTCAACTTCGATCGTATCTCGATGACGCGCGCGATGTTCTTGGCAACCTCTACGCCCACATGCCAGTTGTTCTTCTCGTAGAGCACCTTGCCGCCCACCATGGTCATCATGACGTCGCTTGCCGTGCACGTGTTCACCAGCGCGCTCACCGGATTCTGATCGAGCGATTGGTGCGATGATGACAAGTCGACCGCGATGATATCCGCTTGCTTGCCCACCTCGAGCGACCCGATGCGGTCGTCCTGCCGCAGCGCCCGTGCGCCGCCGATGGTAGCCAACTCCAGCACCTCTTGGCTGCTCAGGAAGCGGCGCGTATCAGAAGCGCGATGCAGCAACAGCCCCATGCGCATCTCGGCGATCATATCGGTCGATTCGGTGGCCGCAGGCGAATCGGTGCCCAGCCCCACGCGCAAACCGGCCTTCATGAACTCAGAGAGCGGTGCCACGCCCATACCCAGCTTCGCGTTGCTCGATGGACATGTGCAGACCGCCACGTCGAACTCGCGCAGCTTCTTGATATCCTCGTCGTTGACATGCACCGCATGGATGAGCAGCACGTTGTTGGAGTCGAACGCGCCCCAATTCAGCGCATAGCGCACCGGTGTCACACCGAAGGGCAGCCACGGCGGTATCTCAACGTAGCCGCGCGCCTCTTCGGTCATGGTATCCACGGCGAACATGGACGAACCGTACATGACGAAGTTGTACTCTTCGCGGCTTCCGGCCAGACGCATAGCCACCGGCAGATCGTCGCGCTGAGCCACTTCGGTCACACGCTGGAACACCGAGGGGTGGTTGGCGTAGATGGCGGCAGGCGCGATGCCGATGCGCACCAGCTCGCTGCCGAATTCCTCGTTCCACTGCTCGATATCGCGCTGGGCGGAATGCATGGCGTAATCAACGCGCATCTTATCCATGGCGCCCACTTCGCGGTAGATGACCCCGCGCAGCCCCAGAGCGCTTGCCGCGCGCCCCGCAGCACCGGTGGACGTGATATCCACCACACAGGTGATACCCGAGCTGAGCGCATCAAGACCACCCAGAATGGCCGAGTCATACCAATCGGACTGCTCAAGCTGCACGCTGTGGTCGATCACCGAAAGGATCCATTCCGCGAACGGCTTGTCAGCCACCACCCCGCGCAGCACGCTCTTCTCGAGGCGCGTATGCAGGTCGATCAACCCTGGCATGACGGCCGCCATGCCGTAGTCGACCACCTCTTCGTCGGGATAGCGCAACCGCAATGCGTCCAACTCGCCAATATCGGCGATGCGATCTCCCTCTACCAGCACCGCTCCGTTGAAGATCGGCTCGCTGGTGACCGGGAATACGTATTTCGCTGAAACGATCATGACGATGCGATGCAGCCGCTACTCGGCCGAGACGGCCTCGTCCGTCTCATCAAGCGCACCTGCGTCGCCCTCCGCTGCGTCGCCCTCCGCTGCGGCGTCATCCGCTGCGGCGTCATCCGCAGCTGGCAGCGACACCTCGATGAAGTAGGTCAGCCCCGCTGGCGCATCGTTGACCACCACGGTGGCACCATCAAGATAGTCAGCCATGAACTCCTGATACGCCTTCGTCTTGTTCTCGCTGGTGATCTGCGAGCGCACATACGACACGATGGTCGCCGGGATGCCCTCCAGCGAATCAAGCTGCGCTAAGCTCTCGTCGGTCTGCTGGATGAACGCCAGCACCTCTTCATCGGTAGCCTCGTAGATCTCTGCGCCCATGGCCTCTTTCATCTTGGCGATGCCCGCATCGATCAGGTCGACCAGCTCCTGCGCGCTCTTGAGGTTGTCCTGGGCCTCGGTCTGCGCTGCATCTATTTTGGCCTGCAGCTCGTCTTTCTGCTCTTGACTGGCATCCTCAGGAAGCGCCTGCTGCTCTTCCTGCAACGCCGTCAGCTCGTCAGAGGTGGCCGCCGAACTCAGCATCTGCGACGTGATCTGATTCACCAGATCCTCCAGTTCGCTGCTGCCGGTGGCAAGGTAATACAGCTTGCGATTCAACAGGCTGATGCGCTGCGACTCGCGCACGTCGTATTCGGTCTGGCCGGTCTGCTTCAAGTAGATGCGCCACGATGACTCGTTGCCGTACTGCTCTTTCAGGTCGGCAACGGCTTTGTCCACCTCTTCATCGGTCACCTCGATACCGTTGGCAGCGGCAGCCTGACGGATCTCTTCGTTGCTCACGTATTGATCGATGATCTGGTTGCGCAGCTCTTCGGGAGTGATCTGGCTCTGCTCTAGATACGACTTCCACGACTCGTCGTCGGTCATGCCGAATGCCTCGCGTCGGGAATCAACGTAGGCCGTCACTGCCTTCTCTCCCAGCTCAACGCCGTTCACTGTGGCAGCCACGCCCTCGGAAGTGTCATAGACATCATAGACAGCCCGCACGGTGTCGCTGGGCGCCTCGATCTGAGTCTCTTGCTGCTGGCAACCGCTCAGCGCGAACAGGGACAGTGATGCGGCCAGGGTGGCGCACACGACGAACTTGGTCTTCTTCATCCGATACCTCTCTATTCACCATATCGCCAAAGCGAGATACTCTCGCGAATGCACATCCGCTCATTATACATGCACCGCACGAGCACGCGCGGCTGAACAGGAGAACTACATCCTGCCCAGCGGCAGCGCGCCCGCAGGTTCGCCGGGCAGTTCTCTTGCGCTCTTCCCGTTCTCTCTTGTGGTCTTCCTGTTATGAGGGGCCAGATTCGACGCAACCATGTTGACGCAAGAGTTGCATGCTCAGTACCATGAACGCGTACCGCGTACGGCAAAGGAGCACCTGTGGCTGATCGATTTGAAGTAGCAGAGTTGGAAGATGTAGCAGAACTGCTTGAGCTGGTTGAAGAGGGCGCTGGCAAGATCGTGGTCACCATGGGTGGCGCCGAGCGGTTCGTCGTGATGACCGCCGAGCGCTATCGCGCGCTGTCTGACGGCTACAACAAGGAGCGCGAGCGCGCCCGCGAAGCGAGCGCAGCCCTTGAAGAGGCGCAGGCCACCATCCAGCGCATGAAAGAGAACGCAGCCGCCGCCAACTGCGAAGCGGCCGGTGCCGCTGCATCAGAGACCGCCCCGAGCGTGAGCGCACGCCAACCGGTCGCATCCGGAAGCGCGCTCAACTGCTCTTCCGATGCTGGCAAGCCCTACCGCGTTGCCGATCTGCCCTACACGCCCATCGATTCGGACGATTACCAGCGCAGCTCCTACCAAGACGCCATCACCGACCGCATGCGCCGCGTCATCGATGCGGAAGCGCCGGTGGAAAAGCAGCGCCTGTTCAACACCGTGCGCGCCAGCTTCGGCATCAAGCGCAGCGGGCGCGACATCCAGGCGCACAACGATTGGCTGTTCGGGCGCAACATCAACGCGAAGCAGACCGAATTCAACGATGCCACCTTCGTCTGGCGCGGCGATCAAAACCCTGAGACGTACGATACGTTCCGCGTAGCCGATGGCGAATCAAGCCGCCAGATCACCGAGATCTGCTACCAAGAACTCAAAGCGGCCATCGTGGAGGCGCTCAGCTGCTCCGAGCGGCTCTCGCGCGATGAGCTCATCGAAGTTGCCATGCGGCTTCTCGGCTACAAGCGCAAGACCGCGCGCGTGCGCGAGGTGCTGGGCACGGCCATTCAGCAGGCCTCCGACGAGGGAGCCATCCGCATCTTCACCGATGGGACGTTCCGGGTCGCCTAGCCACGTGCACCGCTGCTACCCCGCCGGTGCAGTTGCGCCATTCCACATCAACGAACCCCGCTTCGCGCATCAAGCGCGCCAGACCAGCTTGGTCGGGAAACGCGCGAATGGAATCGGCTAGGTAGACGAACCCCGCGCGGTCGCCCGTGATCAAGCCTCCCCACAGCGGAATCATGTGCTTCAAGTAGAAACCGTAGAGCCCACGCCATGCCGGATTGGGCGGTGTGGAGAAATCAAGGCACACCAGGTGCCCTTCAGGTTTCAGCACGCGAAGCATCTCGGCAAGGGCGCGCGGACGGTTCGGCATGTTGCGAATACCGTAAGCCACCGTCACAACGTCGAAGCGAGCATCCTCGAACGGGAGCTCGTGCGCATCAGCCACCTGAAAGCTCATGGACACATCGCCCGAACGGCCTTCTGCATGATGCGCCCGCGCCACCTCCAACATCTCGGGCACCAGATCGGTGCAGACGATGGAAGCCGGGCGCTTGCGCTGCGCCATGGTGAAGGAGACCTCGCCGGTACCGCCCGCCACATCCAGAACGTGGCTCTCAGAGCTGATGGGCGCCATCTTCGCCATCGTGCGCAGCCACAGCTTGTAGGCGCCGAAGCTGCTGATGGCATTGAAGCGCTCGTAGCGCGGGGCGATATGCGCGAAGATGCCCTTGACGCGCTCGCTCGATATCTCCGCAGGCGCTGCCGCGCCGGTAGCCGTGTCGATCGTTGTCATAAGGTGTCATCCAAATCCATCATCATGAGCGATACGTTATCGCGCATCGTACGAGCCTCCTGGCGGTTGATGCGTTCTTCCTCGTACATCTTTTGTATCTGTTCGAGCTCCATATAGTATGCCATGCGGCGGATATCGTCCGATTCGTCGGCTATCTTGATGGAGGTGGTCACGCTCGTGCGGCTGCTGGTCAACGCCGAGATGCTTGCCTCGTATTCCATGATCAGCTTACTGGCGTCTTCGGTGGCCACGTTGCCCTCCGCCATCTCAGCCCGCAGAATATCGACCACATACCGTGCCGTATCCTCTTGAAGACGCCGCATTTTCTCGCCCATATCGGTCAGCTGCGAATCGGGAAGCTGTCGAATGAGCGCAAGGCGCGTGCGCACCAGCAGAATGCGCAAGTGGCTCAAGAATCGCCGTAGATCGAAGCGATGCCCCGAGCGGTGCTCGGTCAAGCGCTCCATGCGCTCAAGGCGCCCGAGGAACTCATAGCCTACGTCATGGTCCACGATCCCCTGCTCGATCATGGTCATGGTGCGCTCCTGTTCCCAGGTGAGCGCTTGCAGGCGCAGCTCGGTGAAGGGCCCATCGTCCTGGTCGCTCATGTCCTTCGCGGCAGCAAGGCGGTCCTGGTACGCACGGATCACCACTCGCGTCGAGCGGCGGTTCGCGCGCGTCTGCTGCGCGGTCAGCTCTTCTATCACCGTGCGCAGGATATCCGAGAGCACCTCGAAGTAGTTCTGGCGCGCATCGATCTCGGACTGCTTGCGCTCGCGCTTGGGCGCCACCAGCGGCACCACGAACGTGGCCAGCAAGAGCGTGATCAAGATGACGCCGCAACCGATGAAGATGATCAGGTTGCGCTCGGGAAAGCGCTGTCCGGTTGCCATGAAGATGGGAATGGTGAAGAGGATGGACAGCGTGATGGTGCCCTTCGCGCCACACAGCGTGACGATCAGCGCATCGCGCACACTTTGGGAGCCGAACTGCTTCTTCTCGCCGCCGTTGTGCCCCGGATGGCGCGCGTGCCACCATTCCATGCACAGGCACCAGATGAAGCGCACGCCTACCAGAATGCCCGTGATCAGGAAGATGTACCCGATCAGGGTGAAATTGCTGACGGTTTGATCCGACCAGGCGTATCGCATGCTCGCAGGTAGCTGGGTGCCCAGCAGGATGAACACGATCCCGTTCAGCGCGAAGGAGAGCACCTGCCACACATTGCTCGATACGATGTTCATGCGCGCGATGGACGGGCTTGACGTGCGCGGCGCCACCACGTTGAGCAGCCCGGCTACCACCACCGCGATGATGCCAGAAACATGGAGCGCCTGCGCGAGCAGGTACACGATGAACGGCACGCACAGCTCATAGAGCACGTGGAAGGTGGCATTCTCAACGCCCAGGTCGCGTATCTTGCGCAGGATCAGATTGAAGGCGTATCCCAACACGGCGCCCGCCACCAAGCCGCCGAAGAACTCGATCAAAAAATCGATGCCCGCCTCGGCTACATTAAAGGTGCCCGTGACCGCAGCGCCGAGCGCGAACTGGAACATCACGATGCCTGAAGCATCGTTGAGCAGCAATTCCCCGCGAAGGATGCCCCATTGCCGCTCGGGGATGGATATCTGCTTGGAAAGCGAGGTCACCGCAACGGCGTCGGTGGGTCCCAGAGCCGCTCCCAGCGCGAGCGCCGCGGCCACCGATATGGAGGGCACCAGGCTGTGCAGCGCGATGCCGATGATGACCGCCGTGACCACCACCAGCCCGATGGCCAGCGCCAGAATGGGCCCTTTGTTGATCCAAAGCGCTAATCGGTCCGCGTTCTTCGCCTCGATGTAGAGCAGAGGTGCGATGAACAGCACGAGGAAGAGATCGGGTTCCAACTCAACGGTGATGGTCGAACTGGCGAAGATGGCGATGACAACGCCCAGGCCGATCTGGATCAGCGGCAAGCTGACCCGCGGTACGATCTGGTCGATGACCGCAGACAGCAGCACGCCCAGCGTGAGGAATAGTACGAGCGTCAGCGTCTCCATCTGGCACTGCTCCCTTCCCGATCGCTGCGCTACTGCGCGAGGCGGACGTTCGTCTGGCGGCCTTCCTTGGTCATCTCGAAATCACCGATGCTCGCAACATATTGGCGCATTTGCGCGAACCCCAGATCGCGCACCTTGAAGTCTTTGAATCGCTCGCGCACGGCATCGCTGATGCGCTGCATGGCGATACCGTCAGCGCCCGCATCGCGCACCAGTGCGTAGATGTAGCTTTGCGGCGTCTCGCCCGCTTGCTGCTTGCGCGGTGAGGGAGCAGAGGGCTTCTCTTCCGCTCTGCGCTCGGCCTTCGCCGCATCCTCGTGCTGATCAGATGCCTCATCGGACCCTGCTGCAACCTTGCGACTTCGGCGGCGTCTGCTTCGCTTACGACCGCCCTCGCCGCTTGCGGCAGCATCTTCATCGGCGCCTTCCCGGCCTCCCTCAGCATGATCAACGCTCTCCACCAGCTCAACGGTGACGTTGCTGTGGTCCTTGGTGATCTTCACGCGCTCGAACTCGTCAAGCAGCTTGCTCAGCAGATTGGTGCCGTAATTGCGCACGTCGAAATCGGGGTAGCGCTTGAGCATGCGGCTGCCCACCTCGCCGAGCCCGGTCGCCTTGCCGTTGTTCAGGTTCTCGGTGATGATATCCACCACCGCCTGCTCAACATCCTGCTTGCGCATGGCGCCACCGTTCTTCGCGCGGTTGCCCGCGAGAAGTTCTAGATTGGTGAACACGTCGCACGCGCGGCGGAAGGGCACCGGGGTCTTCTTCTCCCCCATGCCGATCACATACATGCCGCTCTCTCGCAGCCGACTAGCGAGGCGCGTGAAGTCGGAATCGCTCGACACGATGCAGAAGCCATCCAGGTTGCCCCCGTAGAGCAGGTCCATCGCATCGATGATCATGGCCGAATCGGTGGCATTCTTGCCTTGGGTGTAACCGAACTGCTGAATGGGCGTCAGCGAGTTCTCCAGCAGCGCATCCTTCCATTTGGAATGGAGCGTCAGCGTCCAGTCACCATAGATGCGCTTGACGGTCACCGTGCCGTATTTCGACAACTCATCGAGAATGGATTTCAGATAACGCGACGAGACGTTGTCGGCGTCGATCAGCAGGGCGAAGCGATTATCATCGCTCGATGGCTTTCGTTCCATGCAGGCTCCTTGTGTGTTTTTGAGTGCGTATGCCGCGCTTCAATGATAGCAAAAGGCCGCCCGCAGGCGGCCTTCACAATTCATGCGGTAGAGGTGCGCTACTCAGCGTCTTCGCTGTACGCGCGCTGCACCGAGGCGTCAACGCGCACGCCCGGGCTCATAGTGGAGGACACCGCGATGCTCTTCACGTATTTGCCCTTCGCCGCTGCAGGCTTCATGCGCAGGATCTCGTCATAGACAGCACCGTAGTTCTCCGCCAGCGCCTCCGGTGTGAAGCTGGCCTTGCCCAGCACCACATGCACGATGCCGAAACGGTCAGCGCGATACTCCACACGGCCGCCCTTGAGTTCGTTGATGGCCTTGGCAACATCGGTGGTGACCGTGCCCAGCTTGGGGTTAGGCATCAGACCACGGGGGCCCAGCACCTTACCCAGCTTGCCAACCTTGCCCATCTGATCGGGCGTGGCAACCGCAGCGTCGAAGTTGAACTCGCCACGGTTGATCTGCTCGGTGAGCTCGTCGGTGCCCACGATATCGGCACCGGCCTCTTCGGCAGCCTTGGCAGCATCGCCCTCGGCGAACACAGCCACGCGCACCGTTTTGCCAGAGCCGTTGGGCAGGCTGACAGTGCCCCTCAACTGCTGGTCGGCCTGACGCGTGTCAATGCCCAGACGGAAATCGGCGGTCACCGTTTCATCGAAGTTGGCGTTGCTGATCTCCTTGATCACCTTCATGGCCTCAAGGGGGGCTACCTCGCCTTCGGGAACCTTCGCCGTATCTGCTAGATACTTCTTGCTCTTCTTCGCCATGGTACTCTCCTTCGTGGTCGTGACGGGAGCAAAAAACTCCCTTCCACTGTCATATGCGCAAGGCCGTCTGGCCTCACCTTGCCGTATGCGGTGCTTCGCACCATCCTTGCAGAAGCGCTCTGCGCTCTACTCCGTAAAGCTGCGCCATCGCGCTCTGCACTGCGCGCTATGCAGCTGCGCCGTCGCCCTCGTCAACCGACTCGCCCTTGAGCAGAGCAGCCAGCTTACGGGTGACCTCGTACTTCTTCTTCATCTCGCGGCCTTCAATGCGCACGCCCATGGAGCGCGCCGTGCCCGCGATGATCTCTTTCGCCGCGTCGATGTCGTTGGCGTTCAGGTCGGGCATCTTGATCTCGGCGATCTCGGTCAGCTGCGCATCGGTCAGCGTGCCAACGTTTTGAAGCTGCGGAATGCCCGCGCCGCTCTGGATGCCCAGCTTCTCTTTGATGAGCACCGCAGCCGGCGGCGTCTTGCAGATGAACGTGAACGACTTGTCCTCGTACACGGTGATCTCGACGGGGATGATGGTGCCCGCCTGGTCCTGCGTCTGCGCGTTGAACGCTTGGCAGAACTGCATGATGTTGACACCCTGTGCGCCCAGTGCCGGACCGACCGGAGGTGCTGGATTCGCTTGACCTGCCGGGATCTGAAGCTTGATGAAGCCTGTTGCTTTCTTGTCAGCCATCTTGTTTCCTTACGTTGTTGGTTCGTCTTACCTCTATAGCATGCGCGGCCGCGAGAAGCCCCTGTCCACGAGGGCACGGCTGCGCGGGATATTCATCTTAAATGCGCGCCACCTGATCGAACGTGAGCTCCACCGGCGTTTCGCGTCCGAAGATGGACACCATCACGCGGACCTTGCCCGCATCCGGCATCACCTCGGCGACGATGCCATCGAAGTCCTTCAGCGGACCATCGGTCACGTGCACCGACTGGCCTTCTTCCAGCGTCGTCGACGTGCGCTTCGGGGTCTCGATAGACGTGCGCTTCATGATCTTGTTGTACTCGTCGCGCGTGAGCGGGCTGGGATTGCCTTGGCTTCCCACGAACCCGGTTACGCCCGGCGTATTGCGAACGGCCGCCCAACTGCGGTCATCCATCTCCATCTTCACCAGGACATACCCGGGGAAAACCTTCTTCTCCGTCTCCTTACGACGACCCCCGTCGCGAATCTCAGCAACGCGCTCCGTCGGGATCTCGATCTTGAAGACGTTGTTCTCAAGACCCATCGTCTCGATGCGGGTCTCAAGATTGCTCTTCACCTTGTTCTCATATCCGGAATAGGTGTGAAGGACGTACCATTTCTTCGCCATGCTCTACCCCTCCGAACCGTTTTCAGCACCCGCATCTCCCTCGGAAGAGGCGGTATCGGCTTGGGCAGTATCGGTTGCATCAGCCGCCGTGTCAGCGGCAGCATCAGCGCCGCCATCGACCAGAGCCGCATCGGCTGTCGCGGCATCATCGGTGACCGGTTCCTCAGATGTGGTTGCGTCATCGGCAACCGTGCCATCCGTGCTGGAGTCGGTGGTTTGAAGGCCGACATTGCCGTCGGTGTCCGCGCTCTCGGTCTCAGCAGCAGGTTGCTCCACTTCGATGCTCGAAACGCCAATGAGAGCCGGGGTGATGATGAAGTTGTCAAGAATGGCAACATAGATGCCGAAGAACAGCAATGCCGCCACCACAACGCCCGTCCACTGGCCCACGTCCTTCTTGGAAGGCCAGGTGACGCGCTTGAGCTCGCCCTTCACATCGCGAAGGAACTGGAAGCGCTTCTTCTTCGGCTTCGCTTTCTCCGACTTCTTAGCATCAGAACCTTTTGCCTCGGCCTTCGCAGGGGCATCCTCTTTGGTCTTCTTCAGAAGGCCGCTCTTCTTTTCCGCCTCAGCGTCGCCAGCAGCATCGGTCGTGCTCGCCGATGATTCCTCTGCCTCGACCGCTTCCAACTCGCGGTCGGCCTTGCGGGCCTGGCGAGCGGCAGATGCCTTTGCCTTCTGGGTCTTCGATCTCTTAGCCATGTGTTCCTCTGCTACGCTTCTCTTATCGCCGGAGCGCTCGGAACCGCGTGTCCGAGCCTTCTTATAACGCCAAACAAGCAGCCCGGGGCTGCTCGTGATGCAAGCTGGCAGGCCAGGAGGGACTCGAACCCCCAACATGCGGTTTTGGAGACCGCCGCTCTACCAATTGGAGCTACTGGCCTATTGCCTGTCTACAAAAAATCCTGATGCCTAGCGAGTCTCGCGATGTACCGTATGGTGCTGGCACCATTTGCAGTACTTCTTGAACTCAAGGCGCTCGGGATTATTCTGCTTGTTCTTCGTGGTCGTGTAGTTACGGCGCTTGCAATCCGTGCACGCCATGGTGACCAACGTTCGCATGAATACTCCTTTTACGCAAATTGTATCGCAAGCTTGCGATCATACACATGAATTGCGGTGACACAGGGGCCGCCTTCCTTCGACGGCGACCCCTGATCGTGTACAGCGTTGCTACTTGATGATCTTCGTAACGCGGCCAGAGCCAACGGTGCGACCACCCTCGCGGATAGCGAACTTCAGGCCCTCTTCCATAGCCACCGGGTGGATCAGCTCGCCGGTGATGGTGACGTTGTCGCCAGGCATGACCATCTCGGTGCCCTCGGGCAGATGGGCCACACCGGTGATGTCGGTGGTGCGGAAGTAGAACTGCGGACGATAGCCATCGAAGAACGGGGTGTGGCGGCCGCCCTCGTCCTTGGTCAGGATGTACACCTGGCCCTCGAACTCGGTGTGCGGGGTCACGCTGCCCGGCTTGCAAAGAACCTGGCCACGCTCGATGTCCTCGCGCTTGATGCCGCGCAGCAGAACGCCGATGTTGTCGCCAGCCTGAGCCTCGTCAAGCAGCTTGCGGAACATCTCGATGCCGGTGCAGACCGTTTCCTGGGTCTCCTTGATGCCGACGATCTCGACCGGGTCGTTCATGTGCAGCACACCGCGCTCCACACGACCGGTGGCAACGGTGCCACGGCCGGTGATGGTCATGGTGTCCTCGACTGCCATCAGGAACGGCTTGTCCACGTCGCGCTCGGGGGTGGGGATGTAGGAATCCACCGCGTCCATCAGCTCCCAGATCTTGTCCTGGTAGGAAGCGTCGCCCTCCAGAGCCTTCAGAGCAGAGCCGCGGATGATCGGGGTGTCGTCGCCCGGGAACTCGTAGGAGTCCAGCAGCTCGCGAACTTCCATCTCAACCAGCTCGATGAGCTCTTCATCGTCGACCATGTCGCACTTGTTCAGGAAGACCACGATGTAGGGCACGCCCACCTGACGGGCCAGCAGGATGTGCTCACGAGTCTGAGCCATCGGGCCGTCGGTAGCAGCGATAACCAGGATAGCGCCGTCCATCTGAGCAGCACCGGTGATCATGTTCTTGACATAGTCAGCATGGCCGGGGCAGTCAACGTGAGCGTAGTGGCGGGTGTCGGTCTCATACTCGATGTGAGCGATGGAGATCGTGATGCCGCGCTCGCGCTCTTCGGGTGCCTTGTCGATGTCCTCAAAGGCGGTGAAGTCAGCACTGGCAGTGCCATGGCTGCCGTCGTTACTGGAGAGCGTCTTGGAGATGGCCGCGGTCAGCGTGGTCTTGCCATGGTCAACATGACCGATGGTGCCGATGTTCACATGCGGCTTGGAACGCTCAAACTTTTCCTTGGACATGTATTTCCCTCCTTGTGGAAAAATCTGTCTTTCATACGAACGCGCCCCTTGCGGGACGCGGATTTTCTCTGGTAGCGGTGACTGGATTTGAACCAGTGACGCCACGGGTATGAACCGTGTGCTCTGACCAACTGAGCTACACCGCCGAATGGAGCCTGCGACCGGACTTGAACCGGTGACCTCTTCGTTACCAACGAAGTGCTCTACCGACTGAGCTACACAGGCGATTTGATCGCATCCATCTACGTCTGCTGCTGCGTCAGGGCTTTCGTCGTCTGTTCGGTCACGACCGCAAGGTCGCTCCCTCGCATCCGCTCTGCCCTTCCTTGCATCATACGCATCTGAATGGCTCAAAAAAAATGGTGGGCGCGCTAGGATTCGAACCTAGGTAGGCAGAGCCAACGGGTTTACAGCCCGTCCCCTTTAACCACTCGGGCACACGCCCATTCTGAACCTGCACAGCATGCCCTCTGGCTGCCGTGCTATTCAAAATAGCAAATGAAAATTCATGTGTAATTTTCAAGCTGCCGCTCGACAAAAGCCCCCGGTGGGACTTAGCAAGCGAATGAATAATACGTGAGCAAAGTACGAGTGTCAAGCAATAACACGGGTCGGGGCGTATCCATATCGGCGGTTGCATCTTTTCTCTACAAAATCGGCCCGATCGCAAACCGAATGCCTACGACCACGTCCTTGCTGATCGCTTTCTCGTTGGTTTCTGATCGCCAACGCGCGACTACGGAAGGTGCGAACTCAAGCACCTGGACCAGGCATGAAAAAGCCCGCCGAGCATGCAGCAGGGCGGGCTTTCGGAACGCATCAGATACTATGCACCTTCATGGCGCAGTGCGCGCTACCCCGTGTAGCGCTTGAAGACCATGCCAGAATCCACCGCGCGCGGACCCACCACGCCATAGCGCGAACCGCGAGCATCGATCATCTGGCCGTTGCCCACATACAGACCCACGTGGCTGCTCTTCCAGCAGATATCGCCCGGCTGCGGATCGGATACCACCGGGAAGCGAGACCCTACCATCGCATAGGTGCTCGAGATAACGCGCCCGTACTGTCCGGTCAGACAGTAGCTGACCAAACCCGAGCAGTCGAACGCATTCGGGCCGCCAGCGCCCCACACATAGGGCTTGCCCAGATGCTCGTATGCACGCGCGACCGCACCGCTGACACTACCCGCCTGCACGGCGTTGTTGTTATAGTTTCCGCCGCCGCTGCTGCCGCCGCTGCTGCTGCCGCCGCCGTAATGACCGGTCGACTGCTGCTGGCGTACCGCTGCTGCCGCCGCTGCTGCCGCCGCGCGCTCGCGCGCCTCTTCCTCTTGGCGCATGAGCTCCTGCACTTCGGCATTCAAGGAGTCGTAGAGGCTCTGATACTGGTTGACGAGCGTCTCAGCCTCGGCCTTGGTGGCCGCTGCCTGTTCGGCTGCCTCCTTGGCAGCCTGCTCCTGCTCTTCCAGCACGGCCTTCTCGGCTTCCACTTCGGCCTTCAAGTCCTTGGTCTGCTGAACCATGGCCGAATCGTTCTCATTCATGTTGTTCAGCACGTCCCAGTTGGTGGTGAATGCCTGGAAACTGGTCGCGCCGAGCAACAGGTCGATGAACGTGGACGAACCGGTGCGGTACATGCTGCGCGCACGCGTGCTGAGCTGCTCTTGCAGTCCGCTGATCTGCTCGTTGACCTCAGCGATGCGATTCTCAGCTTCAGCCACCCGCTCTTCGGCTTGCTGCTGCGTCTCGAGCGCGGTGTAATACTCGTCAGATGCCACATCCAGCTTCTCTTGCATGGAGTTGAGATTATCGAGCGCCGTTTGCGCTTCGATCTTCTTCTGCGCCGAGGTAACGGCGAAGGCATCGAGCGGATCTGCCCCTACAAGGCAGGTGGCAGCGCCTGCGGCCAGGGCGGTGCCTACGAAAGCGCGTCTGCTGAGTGCGTTGGTCTGCTCGCTCATAAGTTGGTAGCCCTCCTCGATCGAGCAATCGTGTCGTTGTGCAAACAAATGAGCGACGATAGTATCATTGCAGCAACGCGCGAGACGTGCGCTCCACAACTTCTCCAACCGCTGCGCATAACTTCTGCATCGAACGTTCACCCCGTGTACGGGCATGAAAAAAGCCCACCGCACGTGCGATGGGCCTTGCCTACACTCTATGTTGTTGCTCTAGTAGCGCACGTACACCATATCGGAGGTAACACCACCATAACGAACCACATCGCCCGTGCGGGGAGCGTGGATCATCTGGCCACCGCCCACATAAATGCCGCAATGCTGACGCGAGTTGTTGTGCACCACGCACACATCGCCAGGCTGCGGGTTGGACACGCGCGGCCAGCTGATGTAGTCAGCCGTTGACCAACGGCGCCCGAAGCTGCCCGTCAAGCAATAGCTCACCAGACCCGAGCAGTCGAACGTATGAGGACCAGCGGCGCCGTACTCGTACGGAATGCCCAAGCAGCCCTGCGCGCGGCTCACCGCGTCGTAGCCAGCGGTAGGCACCTTGCTATCGTTATAGGAAGGCTTGCTGCTTCCACCGCCGCTCGTGCCACCACCACTGGTGGTACCCGAGGAAATAGCAGCCTGCGCGGCTGCCGCCTGAGCGGCTTCGCGAGCAGCCTCTTCTTCAGCCAGAAGTTGCTCAACCTCAGCAGAGAGGGAATCGTAGACGGCCTGCTGCTGCGCAACTACCGATTCCGCCTCGTTCTTCTTGGTCTCGGCCTGCTGCGCTGCTGCTTCGGCTGCTGCCTGCTGCTCTTCCAGCACGACCTTCTGCTCTTCCACTTCCGCCTTGAGGTCCTTGGTCTGCTGGACCATCTCAGCGTCGCTCTCGTTCATGTTGTTCAGCACACCCCAGTTGGTGGTGAACGCCTGGAACGTGGTAGCGCCCAAGAGCAGGTCGATGAACGTGGATGAACCGGTGCGATACATGCTGCGCGCGCGCACGCCCAGCTGCTCTTGCAGGCCACCGATCTGTTCGGTTGCCTCATCGATGCGGTTCTGCGCTTCGTCAACGCGGCCTTCAGCCTCTTCCTGCGCGTCTAATGCGTTGTAGTATTCGTTCGTAGCTACTTCCAGCTTGTCCTGCATGGAATTGAGACTATCGAGCGCTGCTTGCGCCTCGGCCTTCTTCTGGTCGGACGGGGCGGCAAGAGCAGGAAGCGGATCGGCTGAGATCAGGCACGCGGCACCTGCCATGGCAGCGGTACCCACGAAGGCGCGTCTGCTGAGTGCGATGGTATGCTCGCTCATAAGTTGAGGTTCCTCCTCCTTCGAGCAAGTTGTGTGTTCGGCAAACATTCGCACTATGATAGCACGCTGCGCAAAAATGGCAACCGGGCCACGCGAGCCGCGCCCTACTCCCCTACTGCCTCGGCCGCAGCCTTCTCGACCGCCACCGAAGTCTGCGCCGCCTGCTCTTCGAGCGCTGGGTCGTCATCCATATAGTGATCGAACTCGTAGAGCACCTCTGCGGGCGGCTCAGGCGTCAACAGCGATACCACCACGATGCACAGCAGGCTGATCAAGAACGCTGGCAGCAGTTCGTAGATGCCGAAGATGCCACCGAGAGGCGTGAGGAAGTTATGCCACACCAGCACGCTCACGGTGCCCGCCAGCATACCGGCGATGGCGCCTTGCTTGGTGAGGCGGCGCCAGTACAGACTGCACAACGTGAGCGGCCCGAAGCTGGCACCGAGGCCCGCCCAGGCGTAGCTCACCACGAAGAAGATGACCGAATTCTCGTCAGCGGCAACGAAGATGCCCAGCAGGAACACCACGATCAGCGTGATGCGCGCCACGATCATGACTTGCGCGTCGGTAGCATCCTTCTTGATGACGCCGCGGAAGATGTTCTCGGCAACGCTTGAACCCGCGATCAAGAGATAGCTGCTCGACGAGGACATGCTGGCGGCCAGAATGCCGGAGACCACCACGCCGCACATGAACGAAGGCAGCATGATCTGAGACAACACGATGAACACGTTCTCTGCCGCGCTGTTGGTAGCGAACGCCGTGGGGATGACCGCGCGACCCACCAAGCCGATGCAGATGGCGCAGAACAGCGACACCACCACCCACGTGACCGCGATGACGCGGCTGCGCTTGATCTCGTCGGCGCTGCGGATGCCCAAGAAGCGCACCAGCACCTGCGGCATGCCGAAATACCCCAAGCCCCATGCCAGCATGGAGATGATGGAGAGCAGCCCATACTCGGCCGGCATATCGAAGACCGGTGCGTTGTCGTTCATGATCTGAAGGCCATCTTCGCCAAGCACGGGCACGGCGATCTCCACGCCTGAGAGGAACCCGGGGATATTCTGGAGGAACGCTGCGACGTTCTCCACGCCGCCGCCCATGGCGATAGAGCCCACCAACACGACGATCAGCGCGAAGAACATGAGGCAGCCCTGCACGAAGTCGGTGGCTACCACGGAGAGGTATCCGCCGATGAGCGTGTAGAGAAACACGATGATGGCGCCCAGGCACATCATGGGCAGGTAGTCGAGCCCGAACAGCGTGTTGAACAGCTTGCCGCACGTGACGAAGCAGCTGCCGACGTACACGCAGAAGAACACCAAGATGATGAGCGCTGCCACCGTGGATACGATGTTCTTCGTGTCATGGAAGCGGTTGGAGTAAAACCCTGGCAGCGTGATGGCGTTGCCCGCCACCACCGAATAGCGACGCAGACGGCGCGCAACCAGCTTCCAGTTGAGATAGGTGCCGATGGCCAGACCGACTGCGGTCCAACCCGCATCGGAAGCGCCGGTGAAATACGCCAAGCCCGGCAGACCCATGAGCAGATAGCCCGACATATCGGACGCCTCCGCCGAGAGCGCCGTCAGCCACGGCCCCACTTTGCGACCGCCGATGAAGTATTCGGACGTGGACGAGTTCGAGCGCTTCGCGTACACGAAGCCAATGGTGAGCACTACGATGAAGTAGAGCAGCATCGCGAATAATACCCAGAAATCCCCTGTGTTCATCTTGTTTCTTTCCTTCTTTATTGCTGGAATGCCGCTCAAGCGCGGCCTTCGCGATTATACTTTATCCGAGTAAAGCGCAACGAGCCTATCGGCCAACGCATCCACGAGAAGGGACGCTCATGCGGTATGAGGACATGACAGCACAGCAGCGGGAAGCGGAGCTGGCGCATCAGCGGCAGGTCTTCGACGAGTTCAAGGCCGCCGGATTGGCGCTCGATATGTCGCGCGGGAAGCCGTGCGCCGAACAGCTGGATCTGTCAACGCCGATGCTGAGCCTGCTGCAGAGCGCCGAGGATTGCTTCGATGCGGCGGGGCTCGATTGTCGCAACTACGGCGTGATCGACGGCATTCCCGAAGCGAAGCAGCTGATGGCCCACCTGCTCGATGACGAGCCGGACAACGTGTTCGTGTTCGGCAATGCGAGCCTGACCGCCATGCATGATGCCATCGCGCGGTGCTTGGACTACGGGTGCCTGGGCAGCCGCCCATGGGCAAGCTACGATCAGGTGAGCTTCATCTGCCCGGTGCCGGGCTACGACCGGCATTTCGCCATCTTGGAGCAGTTCGGCATCAAGATGCTGCCGGTGACGCTTGGGCCAGACGGCCCCGATATGGATGAGGTGGAGCGGCTGGTCGCCAGCGACGAGCGCGTGAAGGGCATCTGGTGCGTGCCGAAGTACTCGAACCCCAGCGGCATCACCTATTCCGACGAGGTGGTGCGCAGACTGGCGAAGATGCCCTGCGCCGCTGCGGATTTCCGCATCTTCTGGGACAACGCTTACTGCGTGCACCATCTGTGCGCCGAGGTAGAGCGCCAAGACCAGGTGCTCGATATCGGCATTGCCTGCCAAGAGGCGGGCACGCCCGACCGGTACTTGAAATTCGCGAGCACCTCGAAGATCACCTTCCCTGGTGCTGGTGTGGCAGCCATGGCGTGCAGCACCGCAAACCTGGCGGAGGCGAAGCGGCTATGCGGTGCGCAGATGATCGGGCACGACAAGCTCAACCAGCTGCGCCACGCGCGCTTCTTGCCCACCGCCGATGCGCTGGCTGAGCATATGAATCGCCATGCGACCATCCTGCGCCCGAAGTTCCAGCTGGTGCAGGAGAAGCTGCAGGCGGGCTTGAACGGGCTGGGCATCGCCACGTGGACCGACCCGCACGGCGGGTACTTCGTCTCCTTCGACGGGCTGCCGGGAACCGCCAAGCGCACCGTTGCGCTCGCGCGCGAGGCTGGCGTGGTGCTGACCGGCGCAGGGGCTACCTGGCCTTACGCCGACGACCCGCAGGATCGCAACATTCGCATCGCACCCACCATGCCGCCGCTTGAGGATCTTGACCTGGCGCTGGACATCTTCGTGTGCTGCGCGCGCCTGGCTGCCCTTGAGACGCTAGCGGAATAACGAGAATCAGCGCAGGTTCTCTCCTTACGCTGGTTCACCATGCATGGTTTTGGCAACTGCCCATATCAACTCTTCGATGCTCAAAAATGTTTCATGTGAAACAATTCAAAACCGGTTGCGGTTTTCCTTACCGTGCCTCCCAAAATGTTTCACATGAAACATTTTAAGCAGTTGCAACGTTTGGGCAACCAGATCTACTGGCGCTCAGGGCTGTGAGGATACGTGAAAAAGCCCCAGATGCGGATGCATCCAGGGCTTCACGGCATCATGGAGCTTCGGCGACCGTCAGACCGTCCGCCAGCGGAACGATTAATCGTCCAGTTGCTCGGCGATCTCGTCGGTGATGTCGGCGGTGTGGTAGACGTTCTGGAGGTCTTCCAGCTCTTCGAGCTTGTCCACCAGACGCATGACCTTCTTGGCATCGGTCAGCGTGACCTCGGTGGGGTTAGTGGCGATCATGGTGAGCTCGGCGCCCTTGGTCTCCACGCCTTGCTCTTCGAGCGCCTTCTTCACCGCCATCAGATCGGATGCACCGGTATAGACCACCCACTCGTCCTCGGCATCCTCGTAGTCATCGCCGCCAGCCTCGGCCACGGCCAGCATGAACTCTTCCTCGTCAGCTGCCGCGCCGTTGGGGCCAGTGGGGTTCTTCTTGTCGCCGGTCTCCACTTCCTTGGGCACCTGGATCATGCCCTTGCGCTCGAACTGGAACGCCACGCTGCCACTGGTGCCCAAGCTGCCACCTGCATGGCTGAACGTGGAGCGCACGTCGGCGGCGGTGCGGTTGCGGTTGTCGGTGAGCGCCTCGCAATACACCGCGATACCGGCCGGGCCGTAGCCCTCATACACCACGGTCTCGTAGTTCGCCGCATCCTTGCCCGACCCGAACGCCTTGTCGATGGCGGTCTTGATCTTATCCTTCGGCAGCGAATAGCCCTTGGCCTTCTCGATAGCTGCTGCCAGCGAAGCGTTGTTGTCAGGGTTGGGATCGCCGCCTTCCTTGGCCGCCACGGTGATGTTGCGCGACAGTTTGCTGAACAGCGCGGAGCGCTTGGCGTCCTGCGCGGCTTTGCGATGCTTGGTTGTTGCCCATTTGGAATGCCCTGACATACCTCTGCCTTTCTATATGGTTTAGTGCCAGAACATGGTAGCACACACCACTTTTGGAAACGGCATACAGGTGAGGAAAGGTCAGCGAGAAACCTTAGATGCGTTTCCCAGTGCTTCAGATTCGCGTGTTGCGCGGCCGAGCAGCCTTGGGGCTGTGAGGGCAAGCGCAAAAACGTGAAGATGATGTGCTGGGCAACGCCGCAGCGTCGAGCGGTTCCGGCGGACTCGACGCCCGCCGGAACTTAACGGAACTGCACCACATACATCACGTTAGCGGGCGAGGTGCCGAAGTAGTGCGAATCGGTCGGCTCCACCGGACCCGTCGTGGGATCGCCCGCGGTGAACACGGCCAGATCGCCCGGCTTCACCAGTTCATGCTGCTGCACGGCCTTGCGCGCTTGATCGATAACATGGCGCATATCGCCGCGCACGTCATCGTGCAAGGGCATCACGCCCCACGAGAGCTGCATCTGACGCATCACGCGCGGAAACGGCGTGACCGCATAGATGGGCATGCGAGGGCGCAGATTCGAGATGAGCCGCGCCGTGCGGCCCGACATAGTGGGTGCCACGATGCAGGCAGCATCCAGCTTCTCGGCGGTATCCACCGCAGCGATCCCCACTGCCAACGACACGCGCACGTGCGTGCGGAAGCGCTCGGGCGGATGCTCGTCGAACACGCGCGGTTCGGTCTCTTGAGCGATCTCGACCATGGTGCGCACCGCTTCCACCGGATGGCGGCCCACCGCCGTCTCGCCCGACAGCATGATGCAGTCGGTACCGTCATAGATAGCGTTGGCGACATCGGCCACCTCGGCGCGCGTGGGACGCGGGTTGCGGATCATGGAATCGAGCATCTGCGTTGCCGTGATGACCGGCTTGGACTCCATGTTGCACAGACGGATGATCTTCTTCTGGATATAAGGCACTTTGTACTCAGGTAACTCCACGCCCAGATCGCCACGTGCGACCATCACGCCATCGGACACGGCCACGATATCGGCGATGTTGCGCACCGCATCGGCGTTCTCCACTTTTGAAATGATGCGGATATCCTCGCCGCCGTTCTCCTTCAGAAACGCGCGAATCTCCCGAATGCCATCCCCATCGCGCACGAACGATGCAGCCACATAATCAACCTCATGCTGTATGCCGAACAGCAAGTCTTGACGGTCCTTCTCGGTCACCGCAGGAAGAGGAATGGACACGCCGGGTACGTTCACCGATTTCCGCTGGCCCAACAGGCCGTCGTTCTCGACCTCGCAGATGATGCTATCGCCGTCGAGCGCTCGCACGCACAGCGATATGAGTCCATCATCGAGCAGGATATGTTCGCCGGGCGACACGCAGCGCGCTAGTTCGGGAAACGTCTGACTCACGCACGCAGCGTCTCCCGGTACCTCATGCGCCGCCAGCACCAACTGCGCACCCGCCTGTAACTGAACGGGCTCGCCCCCAGCAAGCGTGCCTGTGCGAATCTCGGGACCTTTCGTGTCGAGCATGATGGCGGTAGGCACGCCCAGTCTTTCGCGCACACGCTTCACGCGCGCGATGCGCTCTGCATGCTCAGCGTGGCTCCCATGACTGAAATTGAGCCGAGCCACGTTCATGCCGCAGCGTATGAGCTCTTCGAGCATCTCGTCGGAATCGACCGCTGGCCCCAGCGTGCAGATTATCTTCGTTCGCTTCTCCACCGCGCCCACCTCGCTTTGATCAGCAGACCTGCGGCAGAGCGAATATGCGTGCCCCTAGACTTCCTCGCGCAGCCAAAGGCCCGTCTTGCCGCCGTCCTTACGCAATAACCTGACATCCATTATCTCCATGCCACGGTCAACAGCCTTGCACATATCGTAAACCGTAAGGCACGCGATACTTGCGGCGGTCAGCGCCTCCATCTCGATGCCGGTCTTGCCCGTGACGCCGCAGGTGGTGGTCACCTGGATGCCCACGCGCCCGTCCGCGCGCTGCCCCGCCTGCACCGGCACGCATTCGACCTTCGCCTTCGTGATGTTGAGCGGGTGGCACATGGGAATCAGATCGCTCGTGCGCTTGGCCGCCATGACGCCTGCCACACGCGCGCAGGCAAGCACGTCGCCTTTAGCCGCCGTGCCGGTCGTGATCAGATCGAGCGTTTCTTGGTGCATGCTGATGAAGCCCTCGGCCACAGCCACGCGCTCGGTGTCCGGCTTGGCAGACACATCCACCATGCGCACATCGCCCTGTTCGTCAATATGGGTCAACTGCTCTGCCATTTAGCCTCCTATGGCGGACATGCCGCGTTCGGTGCCCACCTTGTCGTGATGGTCGTCGGGCTTCGCACCCAGCGCTTCCAAGAGCACCGCGCGCACCTCATCATCGGTGCCGCCTCGCAGCGCTTCGCGAACATCGAATTCATTGTCCGAGAACAGGCACGGGCGTATCTTGCCGTCAGCCGTTACCCGCAACCGGTTGCATTCAGCGCAAAAATGGCGCGACAGCGGCGAGATGAAGCCCACCGTACCTTGCGCGCCCGGGAACTCATAGTATTGCGCCGGACCCCAGCCCACCGGTTTGTTGCCAGCCGGACGCAACGCGGGCATGCCCGCCTCGCGCGCGCGCTCGTTGATGATGCCCAGCAGCTCGTCGCTCGGGATCACATCCTGCTTGCCCCACCCCGCACCGTTCACGCCCGTGCTGTCGCTAGCGCCCACGGGCATGAACTCGATGAAGCGCACGTGCAAAGGCCGATCCACCGACAGCTTCGCGAACGCCAGAAAATCCTGATCGAGGCTGCGCACGGTGACCGCATTCACCTTCACCGGCTTGAACCCCGTCTCAAGAGCCGCATCGATGCCCGCCAGCGTATCTTCCAGGCGTCCCACGCGCGTCACCTGGCGGAACTGCTCGGCGTCCAGCGTATCCAGAGAGATGTTCACCCGGTTGAGCCCTGCGGCCTTCAGGTCATCGGCCATCTGCGGCAGCAGCACGCCATTGGTGGTCATGGAAACGTTCTGGATGCCCGGCGTGTGCGTGACCGCCTCCACCAAGCTTTCCACACCCTTGCGCACCAGCGGCTCGCCGCCGGTCAAGCGCACGCTCGTGATGCCAAGATCGGCCGCCACGCGCACCAGCCGCTCTATCTCTTCCAGCGAGAGGATCTCCTGATGGCCCAGTTGGCATACGCCTTCTTCCGGCATGCAATAAATGCAGCGGAAGTTGCACCTATCCGTCAGCGATATGCGCAGGTAATCGATGGTACGTCCGTGGCTATCTTTCAAAGCGATCCTTATGTGACAGGGCCCCATTCATCTGGTGACCAAGTATATCCTATCCGGGGGAAGGTGCACCCACAGCTCGTCGCCCACCTCGGGCAAGGTGCCCGGTGCCGCATCCGTCTTGCTGACGCGCCAGAACAGGTGCTGATGCAGGTACTTCATCTCGTCATCTTCGCGGCTCACCGCCGTTGTGCTGCCCTCTTCGCGGTCCAAAAAGCCCAGAAGCACCGACCGATCGAAGCGCGCATCGCTCACTCGGTCAACCCGCACGCGATAGTTGTTCACACCCGGGCCCTCCGCACGCTGGATGTAGGCGGCTCGTATCCCTAAGTGGCATACCTCGGGCGGTACCGGCTCGGCAGTCTGCACGTGCACACCCCACTTCGGCACCCACGCGCAATGGCTTCCCGCAAACGACGCCTGCGGCGCATTCTTGCAGCCCGACAGCTTCAATGCCGCCTCTGACTGCGGATGGTTCACCAGCTGATCGGGCGTATCCACCTCAAGGATATGCCCCGCTTCCACCACGGCGATGCGATCGCAGAACCTGATAGCCTCGTCAATATCGTGGCTCACGTACAAGATGGTGCCTTCATAGGCGTCGAACAGGCTCACCAGGTTCTGCTCCAGCAAGCTCTTCAGGTGCGCATCGAGCGCACTGAACGGCTCGTCGAGCATGAGGATGCCAGGGCGCGCCGCCAGCATGCGCGCCAGCGCCACGCGCTGCTGCTGACCGCCCGAAAGCTGCGCCGGATAGCGCTGCTCGAACCCGCTCAGACTGAATCGGGCAAGCTCGGCCGCCACGATGCGCGCGCGCTCATCTTTCGGCACCTCTCGCCCAATGCCAGCTGCCACGTTTTGCTGCACGGTCAAATTCGGGAACAGCATGTAGTTCTGGAACAAGAGCGCTGTCTTGCGCTGCTGCGGTTTCAGATTGATATGCTGCGCCGAATCGAAGAAGACTTGCCCATTGACCACAATGCGGCCCTCGTCCGGCGTTTCGATGCCAGCGATACAGCGCATGGTGAGCGACTTGCCGCACCCGCTGGCGCCGAGAAAGCCCAGCGTCTCGTTGGCCGCCTCCAGATCGACCTCGAGCGTGAAGCTGCCGAACTGCTTTCTGATGCGCACCTCAAGACTCATGCTGCACCTCTCCTGAGGCCATACCACCATCCGTATCCGACGCCTGCGCACGCACGCTCTGCCCGCGCGGGGGCTTCACCTGGTTGCTGCGCTGACGATACTTCGTCGTGCGCCGCCCCAGCAGATTGATCAGCAAGATCACCACGAAACTGAACACCAGAATGACCGCGGTCCAGAACCACGCGACCTCGGTGTTGCCTCCCATCCACTCAAAGTAGATGGCGATGGGTATGGTGCGCGTCACGCCTACGTAGTTGCCCGCCAAGAACAGCGTGGCGCCGAATTCGCCCAGCGCCCGCGCAAAGGCCAGCACGGTAGCCGCCGCGATCGAGCCCCACGACAGGGGGATCATCAGCCGGAAGAAGATACGAGCATTCGACCAACCCAGCGTGCGCGCCGCATCCATCATGTTTGCGTCCAAGTTCTCGAACGCACCGCGACAACTGCGATACATCAACGGGAACGCCACCACCGTGGCTGCGATCACCGTGGCTGGCCAGCTGAATATCAACGGGAACCCGATATCGATGAACCATTGGCCCACCGCCGTATTGCGGCCTAAGCACCACAGCAGGATAAAGCCGCACACGGTCGGCGGCAGCACCATGGGAATGGTGAAGATCGTATCGAAGATGTCTTGGGCGCGCTTGGGGATGCGCATAGTGAAATAGGCTGCGGCCAGCCCTAGCACGAAGATGAACACGATGGCAACGCCGGTCGTTTTCAGCGTCACCCAGAGCGGCGAATAGTCGATGCTGCCCAAAAAATCGGCCAGTTGCTGGAGCGGGGGCGCCGCGGCGGCGATGACCGCATCCTTAGCCGCCACCACCTGGAACGTATCGGCGCACAGCGGCTGCACGGCATCTTTCACATCTGAGCCGTCGGCCCCCCTGATGCAGGTGTAGAAGCGGCCTTCGCGCAATTCCTGATCGAAGCGGAACACCACCTGGCCCACCTGATACTCTTGCTGCGTGGTCAGGTACCACACCTCTTGATCGGCAAGCTTCGCTGCACCGCTTGCCTGCCCGGCATCCAGCGCAGACGCATACCGCTTCATGTCGTCCCAGCTGGCCGAGCCCTCGCTGATGCCAAAGCGCTCGGCCACCTCGGGCGGCACGTAGACAACCGCGTACGATGCGGTGTCAACCACCACTACCTGGCCGCCATCGAGCAGATAGGCATACCCTTGATACACCTCATCGATCGGGCGGTTGCTTCCCACCTGCACTCGCTGGAAGCCTTGCACGGCGAAGGCGCATCCTTCGATGCGCGCTGCATCCCCATCGGCAGAGATATCCACCGGAGCCTCTGCGGCCTCCTGCGCGAACGCAGCGGCGGGCAGCACGCACGCGCTCAGCACCAACGCGCACAACCCCGCCGCTAAACCACGCACGATCTTTCCACGATTGAGCATCTACGAGCCCCCGATGCAGCAGTCGGGCGCGCACCTGCGCACCCGACGCGAACGTTCTTTCCGACCGAACTTCAAGCGCTACGCACTACGCGAGCTCGAAGCCCCACTTCTGCCAGATCTGGGCGCAATCCTCGTCGGTCATGCACCACGTCAGGAAGGCCTGTGCAGCCTCGGCATTGTTGGAATCGGCACAGATCGCACCTGGGTATGTGATGGCCTTGTGGGTATCGTTGGGCACCACCGAGCAGATGGACACGCCGCCGAAGCGATACACGTCCGAGCTGTAGACCATAGCGATATCCACCTCGCCGCTCTCGGCGTACTTGCACACGCTGCCCACCTTGTCGCCCAGCGTCACCTTAGGCTGAAGCGTCTCGGAGAACGTGCCGCCCTTGCCGGTAGCATCAGCGCCCGTTGCGCCATCGGGCTCAACGTAGGCACCCACCGTGGAAAGCGCCTGACAGGCATAGTTGCCGGCCGGCACGTTCTCATCACCCACCGAGAGCGTATAGATGCCCGCGGCGATATCCTCGAGCGTGATGTCGATGTTCGCGAGCGCGCCGTCTTCCTGGGTCACGATGACCAGATCGTTCGTGAACATGGTCTCGTTGGTTGATTCGTCCACGTATCCCGCGTCGATGGCAGTATCCATCGTGCTCTTCGACGCGGTGATGAGCACGTCCGCATACGCGCCGCCCTTCAACTTCTCATTGAGCGTGCCCGATCCGTCATATTGCGTGTCGGCGAACGTGACGCCGGTCTGCTGCGTGTAGAGCTCCTGCGCCTCGTTCATCGCCTTCTCGAGCGAGTTAGCGGCGAAGATCTGCAACTGGATATCGCTTTGCGGCGCCGCGCTGCTAGCTGAGCCCTCAGATGAGCTGCTCGAGGTGCCCGAGCCGGTGCAGCCGGTCAGCCCGATAGCGGATACCAGCGCGCACGAAACGGCGGCGGCAAGGAACTTCTTCATGCTCTTCATATCCCCTCCGATGGTCGATGGAACAACGCAGCCCTTTTCCGCGCGGTTCCGCACGAGATTGTCCGCATGTGGGATTATTCTCGTCTGTGATAGATATGGATGCTATCGTTCGCGGCGTGGAAAGTCAATTGATTATCCGCAAACGGAAATAATAGGAACTACCCGTGGTAGTCAGACCCCAGCACGATCAGCACATCCTCGTCGAACAGATACACATCGCGATCGGGCATGACCTCGCCCACGCCAAGCGCCTGCGCGATCAGTTCCGCATCGGCCTTGTCGCTGGTGGTCTTGTACACGATGACCGTCTTGTCGTAATCGAAGTTGTCCGCGTTGCGCGCGTTGATCTTCGAATACCCCATCTCTTCCAGGATATCCTCAGCAGCAGCGCAGATGCCGTCAGAGCCATTGCCGTTGCGCAAACCGATGGATGCGCTGCGGTTGGCCGCATGAACGCTATTGAGCGAATTGCTGTAGGCGCCCTGCCCCGCGGTGGACATGATGGTGCCCGTCAACGGGTCGATCACTTCCTCTTCAACCGGAGGCTGGCCTGCGTCCACGCGCTTCATCATAGCCTTCCATTCCTTCTCGTCCAGAATATCCCACCAGATGCCGTCGGTGTATTCTGAGGTGGAAGGAGCCTTCGCTGAATAGATATCGTCGGCGGTCATGCCAGCCATGCTCTGCGCGATGGCGACGATCTCCGCCACGCTCATATCGGTGAGCACATACTCGGACATGGCAGATATGGTGTTGGACAGCGTTACCGGATCAGAGGCCAGCAGCTTTTGCGCGATAGCCGAGATGACCATGCGCTGATTGGCGGCACGGTAATCGTCGCCCGAGCCGTAATCGTCATACGAATGGCGGCTGCGGCACAAGATGAGCGCCTGACTGCCCGAGAGCGTCTGCGTGCCCGCATCCAAATGGCCGCCCGCCTCAGGGTCGTCGATCTGAATGGGAACGTCAACCTCAACGCCGCCCAGCGCGTCTACCGCAGACTGAAAACCGTCGAAGTTGATCTCGGCATAGTGCGAGATAGGAACACCCGCCAGCTCAGAGACCGTTTTCACCGTGAGCGCAGGGCCACCGAAGGCGTGCGCTGCATTGATCTTCTGCTGCCCATGACCGTCCAGATCATCCATTTGAAGGTCGCGCGGAATGGAAACGAGCGCTACCTGGTTACTGCGCGGGTCGATGCGAGCCAAGATCATGGAGTCGCTGCGGAAATTCGCGCCCATGGTCTCTTCGCGCTCGAGCGAGCCATCAATGCCCAGCAACAGCGCATAGAACGGATCCTCGGGCGTATCGGTGGTAGCAAGGAGCGCGAGCAGGTTGTCGTCAACCCCCGAACGCAGATTCCGGTCGATATTGGAAATGAAGGCGAACGCGAATGCCCCTGCGCCCAACGCGAGCACCAACACGCCGCTGAGCACACCGAGCAGGATGCGCTTGCGTTTACGCTTCTTGCGCAATTCCGCAAACGCCAATGCCTCACGACGCGTCCGCGCACTGAAACGATCAGCCGTGGTCTGGGCATCTTCAGTATCGGGCGCAGACTCCGCAGAACTTACCGGCGCTTCCGCCCGAGCCGACGCACGACGCCGCTCCTTGGAGGCACGCCGGGGGTTGCCCGACTGTACAGCCTTCTCAGGTTCTGCGGCCGCCGCTTTGGCATGCCGTGGATTGCCTTTCTTATAAGCCATGGAGGGTATTGTGCCATGGATGCGGCGAAATGACCAATCCTTGGTGAAATAAACATAATGTTTCGCTGCGCACGCCGATCGTACCCGCTCTGCCGTGACCGCTTTGAGTGCGCACTCCGATCGCGGCTGCCGCGATGCGCGTGCTCTGCTGCGCTTGCGCTCCTTGCTCCAACTCTACTGCGGATCTGCCTGCGTTGCTGGTTCTGTGACCGGGGGCTGGCCGGTCTCGAGCAACTCGAGCAACTGCGCCTCATCCAACACGGGAACGCCCAGCTTCACCGCCTTGTCGTATTTCGATCCGGCCGCCTCGCCCGCTATCACGTAGCTCGTTTTCTTCGACACGCTGTTGGTGACCTTTGCTCCCAGCGCGCTCAGACGTTCCGCGGCCTGATCGCGGCTCATACCCGATTCCACCAGCGTCCCGGTCAACACGAAGGTCAGCCCTGAAAGCGTTTGCGGCAGGCCATCGCCTAGATCTTCCTGCGTGGCCGCCATGTTCACCCCCGCACGTTGCAAGCGCTCGATCACCGACACGTTATCGGGCGTGCGCAAGAATGTGGCGATGCTGTGCGCCACCACATCCCCCACCCCCTCTACGCGGGCGAGCTGCTCTTCGCTGGCGTCCATGATGGCCTCCATGGAAGGATACGCGCGCGCGAGCGCCACCGCCGTGTTCTTGCCCACATGGCGCATGCCAAGCCCGTTCAGCACGCGCGCGAACGAGCGCCCTTTCGACGCCTCGAGCGCCGCCACCAGCTTCGCCGCCACCGTATGCCCCAGCTTCACGGGTTCGCCCTCGCCGTCTGAACGGTTCGTGGCAAGATGCGCCAGTTCGTCTTCGGTCAGCGAATAATAATCAGCCACATCGTTGAGGCGGCCAAGCTCCACCAAGCGCCGAATGATCTCGTTGCCCATACCTTCAATGTCCATAGCCTGACGGCTGGCCCAGTGCCGCAAACGCTCGAACGCCTGCGCAGGGCAATCAATGGACACGCAACGCAGAGCCACCTCTTCCGGATCGGTCACAACAGGGCTGCCGCAGCTGGGGCACACCGTAGGCGGCTGCCACACCAGCGCGTTCTCGGGTCGCAGCGAGAGCACCGGCCCCAGCACTTCCGGGATCACGTCCCCCGCTTTGCGCACGATGACCGTGTCGCCGATGCGCACGTCCTTGCGGTGCACCTCTTCGGCGTTATGCAGCGTGGCGCGACTGACTGTGCTTCCCGCCACCACCACCGGTTCAAGCTCGGCCACCGGCGTCAGAACGCCCGTACGACCCACCTGTACCGTGATATCATGCATCACCGTGGTCTTTTCCTCGGGCGGGAACTTGAACGCGATGGCCCACTTCGGCGCCCGCGAGGTGAAGCCGAGCACCGTCTGCTCGGTGAACGAGTTCACCTTCACCACCACACCGTCGATCTCGTAGGGCAGATCTTGGCGCCGCTCGATCTGCTTCGTGCAGAACTCATGCACCTCTTCCAGCGTTTTCGCCCGCGTCACATCCGGATTCACATGCAGCCCCGCGCGCCGCAGCCACTCCAACAGCTCCCACTGACTGCGCACCTTGAGCGCACGCTGATCGGCGATGGCATACATGAACGTGGACAGATTGCGACTGGCGGTTACCATGGGGTCTTTCTGCCGAACGCTGCCAGCGGCGGCATTGCGCGGATTGGCGAACTGCTGCTTGCCTGCGCGCTCGGCTGCCGCATTCAACGCGTCGAAGCTCTTCTTGGGCATGTACACCTCGCCGCGCAGCTCAAGGGCGGCACCCGGCTCGACCAGCCCCTCGAAAGCGTGCTCGCGCAAGCGCAACGGCACGTCTGCTACCGTGCGCATGTTGAGCGTCACATCTTCGCCGGTGACGCCATCACCGCGCGTGGCCGCCCGCACGAGGTTGCCCTGCTCGTAGGTCAAGGCAATGGACGAGCCGTCGATCTTGAGCTCCAAACAAAGCTCGGGGAAGTGCCCGAGCGCCTTATGAACGCCCGCGATCCATTCGTCGAGCTCGTCAAGATTCATCGCATTATCCAGCGAATACATGCGCTGCTCGTGCGCAACGGATGCGAACTGCTCCCCCACGTATCCGCCAACACGTTGGGTAGGGCTGGTGGGCACGATCAGCTCGGGGTGCGCCGCTTCCATCTCGCGCAATTCGCGCATCAGCGAATCGAAGGCCGCATCCGATATTTCAGGCGCATCCAATGCGTAATACTGGTAGCTGTGGTGCTCTATCTCGCGTCGGAGCGCCTCAATGCGGCAGGCGGCATCCTCGGCGCTCGCGAAGAGCTTGTCCTGGTGTTGCATATCCTGGTCCATCCTTTGTGATGTAAGCATGTCTAAATGGTATCAGTATCCGTTTTTCCGCAGAACATCTTTTATTCAGCAGCAAAACGTATATAATCATTTTAGTTTGCTGGCTAGGGTTACAAGCCGGTTTAAGGTTAACTAAGTTGAAAAGGAGCACTTTCATGAATGAAGGCCTGAATCTGCCGCGCTTGCAGAGCCTGAACGACTGGATGGTCACGAAGGACGAGATCAACAGCATGTCCGAGCAGCAGCTGATCGACGTCGTGAAGGATCAGAAGGTAAAGGTCATGATCACCGACGGCCAGGTTTCCACTGTGCTGATCTCCCCTGACCTGTACAACACGTTCGTCAGCACGGTCGAGAAGCTGGCTGCTTCCAGCGGCGCTTCCAACCTGTAAACGGTACGAGCAGAATCTTTAACGGCCTCCCGCGGGAGGCCGTTTTTTTTTGCGCACAATCTTGTTGCTCATGCGCGCTCGGGCATGCCAGAGCATTCCGCACACACCCCGGCGCGCTAATTCAATGATTACTTGGTGACGCCCGTCTCGATCACTTTGAACTCAGCCATGTTCGACGAGAGCAGTTCGGTATAGGAATCCACATCCAGATCGTCGCGATCGATATTGACCGTGAGGTACACCTCGCCATCGCGCAGCCCCGCATCAGCCACCGCATCCCCAAAATCGCTCTTCAGCTGATCCAACAGGCTTTGCGCCTGCGTTGCATCGGGCGCGTCGATCACGATGCTACTGGAGAGCAGACGGCCATCAGCGGCAAACGTAGCCGTCTCGGTTGCCTGATGCGTAGCCCCATCAGTGCCGCGAACCACATACCCATAGACCGCATGCGTCTCGGTAGCCTCGTTCGCAGACGAACTGGATCCCTCATCGAACACCGTCGCTGACGACTCCAGCTGCTCGGTGCTGCTGATGTTCCTATTCGTCAAGTTGGTGAACGTGGTGGCATCGATGGTTCCCGTGAGAAGCATGATAGTGAGCGCCGCGCACACCAGCGCGATCACGATCAGGATGATGCCGAGCACATTGCCCTTGTTGACGCCGTGCTTTTCCTTCTTGGGTTGCACCGGCACCGCAACAGGCTCAGGCACCGGAGCCTCCAAGGGCATGGGTGCCGCCAGCGGTGCGGCGGGCTGCTGTATGGAAGGACGCTGCTGCACAGCCGGAGCAGCCGTTGCCGGAACAACGTCATCGAACGCCTTCGATTGCGAAATGGGCGCGATGACCTGCGTTGACCGTGCTGGTTGCAGCTGGGCTGCCGGTGTCTGCTGCACCTCGGCTGCTTGTTGTACAGCAGGTACAGCTGCGTGCGGCGCCTGTGCGGCCGGTGACGTCGTCTGCTGCGCGGTAGCTGCCGCGGCTGACTCGGAGATAGGCTTGATCACACCAGAAGCGGGCTCTTCAACCGCCGCCTGCGGTGTGGCCGACGGAGCCTCCACCGGAATGGTCACTTGCTGATCGGGCTGCACGGGCGTCTGCGCCATGGCAGCAGCGGGCTGCTCGACCGCTACCGCAGGAGCAGGTTCGCTCTGTGAAGAGGCAGCCGCGTCAACCGGCACCTCTTGGGTGATTTCTGGCGATGCTGGTGCTGCGACCAGCTCAGGCTGTGCTGGCGTTGCCGCCACCGCGCTCGGCTGTGTCTCGGCCTGAGCGGCGGCCTTCTGCGCCTTTGCTTGAAGATCCACGGTATGAGCCGCAGCGAACGACTCAGGCGCGTCGCGCTTATCCAAAAACGACGGTTCCGCAATACGGGTGGTGTCCTCACCGAACCCGTTCTTGCGCGGCGGCGTTTCCACCACCGGCTCTTCCACCTCAGCCTCGCGGGCAGCTTGCATCTGACGACGACGCTGCTGTTCTTCCAATTCGCGCTGCCACTGCTGTGAGCGGATCTGCTGTTCGCGAATCTGCTCTTCGCGCTGCGTAGAGCGCGCTTGACGCTCACGCGTGCTGGCAACCGACGACCGCATATCCGCATTCGGCGTGATGCCCAACGCGGACATGACGTCTATGACATCCGATTCGCCATCCGTGTCGTCATGATCGCTTGCCGTACGGCTCGCGGCGCGGGCCGATGCGGCGGCTGTCTGCGTGCTCTTCGCTGCGGGGGCCTTCTCTTCTGCGGAAGTGGTCCCCAGCGCGGCAAAAAGATCGCCGATGGAAATTGAATCGTCGCGTCCGGCGTCGCTCATAAAATATCCCCTACCCTAGCGCGCAGCTAGCAGGCGCGAAGGGCGCTGCCGTATTCGGCCGTGATGCGCCTTCCCAGCATCTGCCTGCTGTGCGTGATCATACGTAGGCCCAGTATAGCGCAAACAACGGCCATGAAGAACGCTACCAGCGCGGGCACGAGGTTGCGGTCGGGCTGCTCGACGGGAGCCTCGGGCACCGCCTGCGCCGTCACCATGGTGTTCTGCGCGGAGGTGACCACTTGCATTGCCTCGGCGCGCTTGATGGCGGAATCGACCGCAGCATCGTTGGAGAGCATGGCAGGCCCGATGGTCTCGCTCATGACGACCGCAGCGGCGGTGGATGCCGCATTCGCTGCGGCAGCGCCCTCGGCAGGTTCGGCCGTTGCCTGCGCAACCGCCGGTACCGTGGAACCGTCGTGGTCGTTCACCGAAGAAGAGAATGCGATGCCGCCCGGCACCTGATCGTCATAGTCGAACACGCTGACCGCGAAACACGGAATAGCGTAGAACATGAGCGCTATGGAAAGGGTGACAAGGGCAGAACCAAGAGCACGTTGTTTGCGCTGCTTGCGCTTTATCATCGCGCGGTAATGATGCGCATCGCCTTGATACAGCATCCTCATTCTCCTTAATCGTTTTAGCTACAGTTTGAGAATATTCCCATAATAACAAAATGCGCAGGATAGATGCAAATGGATGTTCGGTATCCGGTTGGCGTGCGTCAGGTGGTGTAGAATGACCCAAAAACCATTCCGACGCAGGAGAAAGCAGATGTATGACGGCGGTCCCCATCTTGGGCGCAACGATGAATGCTGGTGCGGCAGCGGGCGCAAGTACAAGAAGTGCCATGCCGACTTCGACGAGCGGCTGGAAGCGCTGGCCAACGCGGGCGAAGAGGTGCCGCCGCGCAGCTTGCTGAAAACCCCCGAGGACATCGCAGGCGTGAAGCGCTCTGCGGCGGTCAACATCGGCGTGCTCGACTACGTTGCCGAGCACATCGCCCCAGGCGTGACCACCGAGCAGATCGATCAATGGGTCCACGACTACACCTTCGAGCATGGCGCCATTCCCGCTCCGCTCGACTACGAGGGCTTTCCGAAGAGCGTGTGCACCAGCGTGAACGAAGTGGTCTGCCATGGCATCCCCGACCCTGACCAAGTGCTGGCCGCGGGCGATATCGTGAATGTGGATTGCTCCACCATCAAGGACGGCTACTTCAGCGATTCGTCGCGCATGTTCATGATCGGCGAGGTGTCGCCTGAGGCAGCTGAGCTGGTCAAGGTGACCAAAGAAGCGGTCGAGGTGGGCTTGGCCGCCGTGAAACCGTGGAGGCACTTGGGCGATATCGGCGCAGCCATCAACAAGTTCGCGAAGGCCCACGGCTATTCTGTCGTGCGCGAGTTCGGCGGGCATGGCATTGGCTTGGAGTTCCACGAAGAGCCCTTCGTTAGCTTCGTCACGCGCGCAGGTACCGGGCCCATCCTGGTGCCCGGGCTCATGTTCACCATCGAGCCGATGATCAACATGGGCAAGCACCGCATCGACATGAGCGACCCGAACGGCTGGACCGTGCGCACCGCCGACGGGAAGCTGACCGCCCAATGGGAGGTGCAGATCGTGGTCACCGACGAAGGCTACGAACTGCTGAGCTGGTAGCGAAGGGGCGCCTGAGTATTTTTTTGCGCATGCTCTGCATTGCGCATGTTGCGCTCCGCGCTCACGTCAGCTGCGCGAGCGTGCCGCAAGGCCAGTGCGCTCTTGCCTGATCAGATGACGATCGGTTCGTGGTCGGCGGCGGTCAGCTTCACGAAACCGCTCTCGGTGACCACGCCCATATCCTCAAGACGCATGCCGAACTGGCCCGGCAGATAGATGCCCGGCTCTATGGTGATCACATGACCCACGCGCAGCGGCCGATCGAAGCGGCGATTGAGCACCGGCTGCTCATGGATATCCAGACCCACCCCATGGCCAAGGCCATGCGGCATGCACTCCCCGAAGCCGCCTTCGATGAGCACCTGCTCGGCCACCATATGCACCGCCCGGCCCGTGATGCCCGGGCGCACCGCCTCGGCGGCTTCCTCGTTGGCAAGGCGCATGGTGCGCCACGCGTCCGCCATGCGCCCGGTCGGCTCGCCTATGAAGACCGTGCGCGTCATGTCAGAGCAGTAGCCATCCTTCTTGGCGCCAAAATCGATCACCACGCACTGTCCGCGCTCGAACGGCCGGTCTCCCGGCACCGCATGCGGGTTGGCGCCATTAGCGCCGGTGCCCACGATGGTGGGAAACGCCAGTTCGTCAGCGCCCAGGTCGAACAGCGCATCATCGAGCAGATGGGCCGCTTCGCGCTCGGTCATGCCTTCATGCAGCTGCGGCACCAACTGGGCGAACGCCGCATCGGTGATAGCCTGCGCCGCCATGATCCGCTCTATCTCGTCCATGCTCTTGACCGCGCGCAACTCAACTTCGAGCGCGCGCGCAGCATGCACGATGCGTTCTTTCAGCGTGGTCGGCTGTGCGTATGTCATGCGTCCTCCAAAAGAAGATCGAGCGCGTCCAGGTAGCCTTGGCGGCCTCGCCCGCTGATCTGCGCCACGCATTCAGGCTCGATCACCGAGACCCGGCGGAATTCCTCGCGGCTCGTGATATCGGATATGTGCACTTCCACCACCGGCACGTCGATAGCTGCCACGGCATCGCGCAGCGCGTAGCTGTAGTGGGTGTGCGCACCCGGATTGTACACGATGCCGTCGAAGCGCCCGTGAGCCGCATGGAGCCGATCGATCAGCGCGCCCTCGTGGTTGCTCTGAAAGCACTCGGCCATCGCCCCGCGCGCCGCCGCATGCTCGCAGAACTCGCGCTCGATGCTGGCAAGGCTATCGGTGCCGTAGATGCCCGGTTCGCGAATGCCCAGCATGTTCAAGTTGGGCCCGTTCATCAGTAAGATGCGCTTCATTCATGCCTCCTTCGGCGCCGAGGCGTTCCACGCCTGAAGCTGAGCCAGTATGACGTCGTCGTCAACCTCGCAGATCTCCCAATCGCCCACATCGCGCAGCAGCACGAAGCGCACCTGACCCGCGCGCGCCTTCTTGTCGCGCTTCATGGCGTCAAGCGCTGCCGCCGGATCGGCCGTCCATGGCAGCCGCGGCAGCCCCAGCGCATCGAGCAGGTCGGCTTGCGCGTTCACGAAATCGAGGCTTGCGCCCACCAGCTCATGCGCCAATGCTGCAGCGAAGCGCATGCCCTCGGCCACCGCCGCCCCATGCGAGAACGTGCCGTACCCCGACAGCTTCTCGATGGCATGGGCGAGCGTATGCCCGTAATTCAGACACTCGCGCACCCCGCAGCTCTCCGTCTTATCCTGCGCCACCACATCGGCCTTGAACACCACGCACCGCGCGATAGCCTGCGTGGCCACCTCGGTATCGCGAGCCATCAGCGCTGGTGCGTTCTCTGCCAACCAGAAGAAGAAGTCGTCCGAATCGACCACAGCGCTCTTCGCCACCTCGGCACATCCGCACCGCCATTCGCGCTCGGACAGCGTTGCCAGACAATCCGTGCTCGCGCACACATACGACGGCTGACAGAACGTGCCCACCAGGTTCTTCCCCGCCTCAAGGTTGATGCCGGTCTTGCCTCCCACCGACGAGTCCACCATGGCGAGCAAGGTGGTCGGCGCCTGCACCACCGTGATGCCGCGCATGAAGGTGGATGCCGCAAACCCCGCCAGGTCTCCTACCACACCGCCGCCCAGGGCCAGCACCGCACAATCGCGCGTCAGCCCCAGAGCGGCCATGGCCTCCCACAGCTCTGAGACGACCTCGACGCTCTTCGAGGATTCGCCCGCGGGCACCACGATGTCGGGCACCTTGAAGCCCGCACGCTCAAGCGATGCCTTCGCCCGCGCCAGATACAGCGGCGCCACGTTCTCGTCGCTGATGACGAGCACCTGCGGCGCGTACGCAAGTGCTGCCGTGCGCTGGCACCACGCGCCAATGCCGTCGAGCACCTCATCGCCGATGCGCACGTCGTAGGGCGCCTCCCCGGGAATGTTCACCTCCACGCGCGTTGCTGCCACGCGATCACCTTCCTTTCAAGCCACGCTGCTCGCGTCAAGGCGCTCAAGCACGCCGCGCCGCTCGAGCGCTCGGCGCACCTCATGCGCGATAGCGCCCACGCTGCGCCCTCCTGTTTCTATGGTCAGATCCGCCGCCGCCTCATAGGCGGGAAGCCGCTCTTCCAGGCGCGCACGGGCCGCCGCCAGGTCTTGGAAGAGCGGGCGCGACGAGGTGTCGCTGATGCGCGCCGCGGCCTGATCGGCGGTGACCCGCAAATGAACGACCGTGCCGTGCGCGCTCATGAGGGCGATGTTCTCCGGACGCGTCACCACGCCTCCCCCGCACGAGACCACCATGGGCTCCATGGCGGCAATATCGCGCAGCGCTTGAGTCTCCATACGGCGAAACCCCTCTTCGCCGCTTTCCTCGAAGATCTGAGGAATGGGCATGCCCGCCAGCCGTTCGATATAGGAATCCATGTCGATGCTCGCAAGGCCGCACATGCGCGAAAGACGACGCGCCACGGTGGACTTGCCAGCACCCATGAACCCGATCAGATACACGCTGCGGTGCAGGCGGTGCGGTCGTTTGGGAGATGACTGTCCGCTGCGGCGCGCCACTTAGCGGCCCATCGTGTCGAGCCGATGCGTGTAGCTGGCGATGTTGGCCTTGATGTCAGCCAGAGACGTGCTGCCGAACGCGCGCTGGTAGGCGTTGGCCAACACGAACGCCACCTCGCCCTCTGCCACGACCGCCGCTGCTGGCACGGCGCACACATCGCTGCGCTCGCGCGATGCCTCTTCCACTTCGAGCGTATCCAGATTGACCGTTTGCAGCGGGTTCATCAGCGTAGGTATGGGCTTCATAGCTGCGCGCACCACCACGGGCATGCCGGTGGTCATGCCGCCTTCCAGGCCGCCCGCGTTGTTGCTGGTGCGCGTGAACGTGCTGCCGTCGAGCACGATGCCGTCATGCACGCGGCTGCCCGGCAGCGCGGCCGCCTGAAACCCCAGCCCGAACTCCACGCCCTTGATGGCGGGAATGCTGAACAGCGCCGCGCCAAGCTGGCTGGTCAGACGCTCGGGGCCTGCCACGTGGCTGCCAAGGCCCGCCACCACACCGGTTGCCACCACGCAAAACGTGCCGCCCAGGCTCTCGCCCGCATCGCGCGCCGCATCGATGGCCGCCTTCATGCGCTCGGTGGTGTCGGCATCCGGACAGCGCAGGGCAGACATCTCGATGCCCATCTGCACCTCCGCCGCGTCACCCTCGAGCGCATAGCCCTCCGGCAGCGCCACATCGCCGACCGACGTGACATAGCTGTAGACCTCAACCCCAAGCTCCGCCAGGAATTCCTTCGCGATGCCCGCAGCCGCCACGCGCGCCGCCGTCTCGCGCGCGCTCGAGCGCTCGAGGATGTTGCGACAGTCGTCCTGGTTCGTGCGCAGCACGCCCACCAGGTCGGCATGACCGGGGCGCGGCGTCACCTCGCGATGCAGATCGGCTGGCGGACGCCCGAAATGCGCCATGCGCTCATGCCAGTTCTCCCAGTCACGGTTCTGCACGGTGATGCTGACCGGCGCGCCCGTCGTGCGCCCGAAGCGCACGCCTGAGGTGACCACCGCCTGATCGCGCTCGATCTTCTGGCGGTCTCCGCGCCCGTAGCCTCCCTGGCGCCGCCGCAGATCGGTGTTGATGTTCGTTATATCCACCGGGATGCCCGCAGGCACATCGCTGACGATGGTGGTCAGCTCAGGGCCATGGCTCTCTCCCGCTGTCAGATACTGCATCTGCTACTCCTTTTGGTCGAAGGTGAACCCTGCCGCGTTCGCCATCAGCATGAAAAGCTGCTCGAAGGTGTAGGGTAGCTCAACCCCCTGCACGTCGCACACGATGCCCGCGGTAGCCACCGCCTGCGCCACCAACATGCCGCGCCCGTCAAAGGCGCGCGCGCCCGCCTTGCGCGCAGCTTGCATGAGAGCTGTTAGCCCATGGCCGTACACCGTGTCGAAGACCACTTGATCGGACCCGATCAGCGCCGTGTCGAAGGGAGCAGGATCGCCCGGCGTCATGCCGAGCGGCGTGGCATCCACGATGACATCTGACGCCGCGATCGCCTGGGTGGAGGTGTCGTAGCTGCCGAACAGCAGCTCCGCCTGCTCATACGCTTCGTCGAAACCGAGCCGCCCAGCCGCCGAGCCCGGCAGCATGACCGCGGTGGCAAGCAGGTCGCGATACGTCTCCAAATACTGGTTCACCACCGTGCGCGCCTTGTCCTTGTCGCGCCCGAGCAGCACCACGCGCTGCGCACCCATTTGCACGCATTCGTGCATGATGGACACCGCGGTGGGCCCCGTGCCGCAAATGGCCACCTTCGCGCCTGTGATGCGCACGCCTTCGCGCAGCAGATAGTCAACGCACCCTTGCCCGTCCACGTTGTAGGCGAGCAACCGATCCGAGGCGCGCACGAGCACATTGGCTCCCGCGGCCAGCTTGGCCGTGGCCGCCGTCACGTCGGCTGTCGCATACGCCAGCGGCTTCCACGGAGTGGTCACGTTCACGGCAAGAAAGGCACGCGCCTCCAAGAAGCGCTGCGCCTCGTCGGCCTGCGCCAGATCGGCGAACCCGTATTCCCAATCAAGCCCCAAAGCCCCATACGCCGCGTTGTACATGGCGGGAGACTTCGAGTGCGCAACAGGGTGGCCCACTATGTAGAGATGCTCGGTCATACTGCTTCGCGCGCTCCGGATCAACTGTAGGTGCTCTGGTGATCCTCGTAGGTCACGCTGAACGTGTATTCGCCGCCGCCGGAATAGAAGTACATGTAGTCGGTCTGCTCGGGCGTGCATACGGCTTGCAGCGCCTTGAGCGACGGGTTGCAAATAGGAGTGGGCGGCAGCCCGGCATTGGTGTAGGTGCTGTACGGGGTGTTCGCATGCACCTCTTCGCCCGACGGATCGTGGCCCACCTCGTAGGCGGTAGTGGCGTCGGACTCCAGATACGGCCGGTCGGATGCCAGGCGGTTGTAGAACACGGATGCCACCGTGGCCATGTTGTCGGGGTTGGATTCCTTCTCGACGATGGAAGCCAGGATGAGCGCCTGGTAATGGTTGAGACCGGCTTCCTCCGGATACGCCCAATCGAGCCCCGCCGTTTCCGCTTGATATTGCGCGAGCATCATCTTCACGACGCTCTGGGCGGTATCGGTAGCGGTGATGGCGTAGGTCTTCGGGAACAGGAAGCCTTCCAGGTTGTTGGTGCCCGCTTCCTCAAGGAAGGGGAACTCCGCCGCATAGGTGGCGGCGTTTTCCGTGGCGTTCATGAAATCGCCCATGGAGATGCGGCCGTTCGTGACGCGCTGCACCTCTTCGGCGATGGCAGTGCGGATATAGCCTTCCGGCACGGTAAGCGTATCGGCGGTGGATGCCGGGCCAGCCATGAGCGCGCTCAGAATGTCCTCCACCGGAGTTTTGCCCTTGAACAGGTAGCTGCCCGGGATGATGGCGGATGCGGCATTCTTCTCCTTCACCAGGTTGACGAACACATCCGCAGTGCCGATGAGACCCTCATCGACCAGCGTTGCCGCCACTTGCGAGGCAGACTCCCCCTGCTCGACCACCACAACGGCCTCTTGGTCGGCTGGCAGCGACCCTTCGGGGTGCGCTTGGCAGCTGATGACCACGAAGACGATGGCCGCCACCGCGATGACGGCGATAAGAGCCGCGATGATGAACGGCGCCTTCGAGCGCTTGGGCTTGATGGCGCTGGTGTCGTAGGTTCTGAACTCTTGACTGGCGCGCGCATGCGCTCGTTGCGCCGAGAAGCTGTTCTTCGATGAGATGGGGACCTGCCGCTGACGAAGTGCCACGGTGCCGCCTTTCGTGTTGCGTTACTGTTGCGTGTTGCGGGCGTCCAGCCATGCCTGCAAGAACAGGCTAGCGGCCACCATGTCGATTTTACCGCGCATTCGCGCTTCGTCATAGCCCAAATCTCGCAAGCTGCGCTTGGCCTCGGCGGAACTGAGGCGCTCATCGGCGAAATGCAGGGGTACATCAGCCGCCTGCGCAATAGCGCGCGCCGCCGCTTTGATGCGCTCGGCCTGAGGGCCTTCCTCGCCTGCCAAGGTGAGCGGCAGACCGCACAGCAGCGCTTCGGGCTCCCAATCTTCAAGGACGCGCCGCCAGCTTTTCGCAGCCGATATCACCTCGGGAAACGGCAGCACGCAGACGGGCGAGGCAACGCGCCCTAGCGGGTCGCTTATTGCCACCCCAACGCGTTTCTCCCCTATGTCGAGCGCCATTACCCTCATAGGTCGCATTATGGTCCAAGCGGGCCGAAGATGCCAGAAGAAACCGCGCCGAGGCGGCGGATAGTACCTTAGACCTCCGGCGCCTCCTGCTTCGTGCGGCGCCTGCGCGCTGCCAACAGGAACGCAACACCTGCTGCCGCGCATGCTACCCCGGCAAGGCACGTAATAGCGGGCGGCGTGAGGTCGCCCGTTTTCGCCAGCGAACGCAACCGATGCACGGTGCGCCCCGGCTCGGCAAGGCTGTCCGTCTCGGCGCGGGCGGCGAAGGTCACGCGCACCGTGGTATCGCGCTGGATGTTGCGCAGAACGCAGCCTGTCAACGCATAATCGCTGATGCGCTGCCCGTTGACCTCCACGCGCACCACCCGATACCCCGCATCAGCCGAGAACGCGAGCGATGCGCTGCCACCGCGCGCCACCGTGAACGGCTGCGACGGCGTGATGCGCCCGTGCGTGCGCCCAGCTCCATCGGCCACCACGATAGGCGTCACCGTGGGGCGCCCGGAAGGATCCTTGATGCCGCCAATATCGCCACCCGACGAGCCGCCCTGGTTGCCACCTGATGAGCCGCCCGAAGACCCGGCGCTGCTGCCGGACGATGACCCCGAAGATGACCCGGCGCTGCTGCCCGAGGACGACCCGGCCGAACTTGACGAGGAAGACGAGCTTGACGAGCCGCCGTTCGGCCCGAAGACGAACTCCCAGTTCTCGTCCTCGTCCCCCGAGCCTCCGATGATCTCCGTTGAGGTCTTGTCGTTGCCCGCCGCATTGGCGGTAGGCGCCACGGCCGCAATATCGCCCGCAGTGCCAGCGGATGCCGCCGCGTCACTGCGCACATCGTCAGCCCGGCGCACCTCGTAGTGGTAGCCTTCCTTGGTCACCACCGTGACCACGATGGTCTTGCCGACCGGCACCTTGAGCGGCGGCTTGCCTACCGTGTTCGGGAACACCGCACCCCACTCATCGCCCACCACGTTGATGGTGATGTTGCGCGTTCTGGTGGGCGGTCGCGGATCCTCGCCCTCTTCAAGTGGCCTGAATCCCACGCGCACCTGCGTGTCGGAGTTCACCCCTTCCACCTTGAGCAACCAATAGCCCGTCGCAGCATCGGTGGGCCACACCACCCACGATGCCTGCTTGGTGATATCGCGCCAGGTCAGATCGGCATCCCCCTTCGCGCGCACGAATGCCAGCTCCGCATCGCCCGCAGACGCCGGGATCACGTAGAAGTCGTATCCAGCGCCCTTGGGAACCGACACGCTTTGCGGGGTCACGCTGGGCAGTGAGGAAGATGCAAGCCCGTCCACAGCCTCCACCGCCACGTTGATGGTGACGAAAGTACCCGGCACCACCACCGGCGGCAGCTCTTCTCCCGCCTTCGTGAAGCGCACCACGATCACGCGATCGCGCCCCACATCGGGCACCGAAAGGCTGTAGCCACCCGCAACCGCATGCGCGTAGGCGCCCACATCGGTCGTGCCCTCCTGCACCGTGTAGAGCGCATACCCCGTTTCAGGGAAAAGCGAGAAGGTGGCGGGCACGCCAGGGGCCACGCTCTTGACCGCCTCGATGGTGCTCGCAGCGCCCGCGAACAGCTCGTCCACCGAACCGTGGCCTCCCTCCACGCGCACGGTGACCGTGTGGTTTACCACGGGCGGCTCAGGCTCGCCGGAGAACACGATGCGCACGACCGCATCGGCACCGGGCCCCTGAAAGCCGCACACGCCGCCAACCACGTTCAGCGGAATCTCTTCGCCGTTGACGGTGAGGGTAGCCGACGCAATAGACTGCGAAGGGTCACTGGGCAGCGCCGTCAGCTCAATGCGCTGACCTTTGCGAAACGTGTAGGGCACACTGGCAGACTCGCCTGCCACGCTCACCTGCACGCTGCCGCTACCCTCGGTGACCACGGTGAGCTTCCAGTCCTTGTTCATAGGATCGTCCGGGTCGTTCGGGTCGACCGGACGGTTCGGGTCGTCCGGATCGACCACCGGCGGGTCGGGCTCACCCGGATCGGTCGAGCCTCCCGTCGTCACGAAAATCGCTCTGATGGTCACCTGCGATGCGCCTTCGGGCAGCCCTTCCAGATCAAGGTCGTAATAACCCGCCAGTTGCGCCCATGACGGCACCGTCATGCTGACCCCATCAACGTCAACCTCCACCCGAGACAGCGCCGCGCCGGGCACCACCGGAGTGAACGTGTAGCGGATGGCGCCCTTCTTCGGCCAGGTGTAGGTGCCCTCGTAGTTCATGAAGCCCGGGCCGTCCACCACGCCCGTCACCTGCACGGTCAGCGGGTTGCCCGGCTTGGTCGGATCGTTCGGGTCGGTGGGGCCGGTCGCGCCTTTCGGAATGTAGGTGCACACCGCATACGCTCCCAGCGTCGCGTCATCAAAACTGACATAGCGGTTTCCGGCATCGTCTTCCTCAACCCGCAGCGTGCGCACCTCTTTGGCTCCCGCGCCATCGAAGCCGAACACCGTCACCGCCTCGCCCACCGCAGGCGCATCGCCTGTGTTTGGCAGCGGGATGACCACGCTCAAGCGCCCTTTATAGGGGTCGGGGTCTCCCGCTTGCGGGAAGGTGAAATGCGTCTCTAGGTTCCATGCAGCCTGTATCGCATAGGCACCATCGCGCCCCGTGTCGGCGGCATACGCCGCTGCCTGCGCCATCAGGGCCGCATAGACCGGAGAGAGCGGTTCGGCTTTCGTGGCAGCAAGGTGCTGCACCTGCTTGTGAATGATGCCGGTCACGGACGGCTCGGTATACGTAGCTACGCCGTCGAAGGTCTCGTCGTGGTCCTTGTAGACCGTCTTCGCGCCATACGCGCCACCCGCCGACACCATGAACGTGACGCACGCCGACACCGTGCGCCCCTGCGCGTCGGTTGCCGTGAACGTGCAGCTGTAGAGATGGTCGGCCTCCACCTTGAGGCTCGATGCCGCGCCGTCAGAGGTCAGATCGAGCCCCCAGGTGCCATCCGGTGCCTGCGTGGACGCGAACGTGCCCACCGGCACGCCATCGCGCGTCACATCCCAGGTGCCGGAAAGCGGGCTCGTGCCGCCCTGCGTTTGCACCCAGATGCGTCCGCCGTAGAAGCCGAGCAGCGCGGATACGTCCGCTGCCACGTAATCGGGCGAGCGATCCACCACCTCGAAAGCATCCTGATCGACCTCCACGAACACGTTCGATGACACGCTCTGTCCCGCGCTATTCGCCGAAGGCGCCATCTGCGTGGTGCCCGCATCGTCCACGCCAACTCCTGCGCTATCGAACGCCGCGCCAGCGCCCAGAGCAGCCGCGGGTAGCATGCTCGCCGCGAGCACTGCTGCCAGCAGCGTTGCCGCCATCCGTTTTATCTGTTTCCCAATACCCATGATGTTTCCCTTTACTTCGCGTTCCTCACGAACGCACATTCACGGTGATGACCGCCGCTGCCTGTCCCACCTGCTCTTCGGTCTCAGGATCGAGCGCCTCGAAAAGCGCCGTGCACTCATAGCTTCCCTGCGGCAACACCACATCGAGCGCATCGCGTTGAATGTGGTGGTCCGGCTCTATGATGTCGGTCTGATAGAGTTGCTCGCCCGTGTCGTTGCGCACGAGCGTCACGCGCATGAGATAGCGGTTGCCCGGCACGTTCTCGATGCGCAGGTCGCCCTCGGCGCTGCCGTTCTCGAACTCAACGACGCTGGCCACCGAGATGTTGAACATGCCCTCTTCGACCACACGATCGAGTTCGGCCTGTATCTCAGCGTCGGTCTTGCCCTCAAGCTGGCCCGCGTCACCCTGGCGTCGGCTCTTCTCGTCGGAGCAGAGCGTGAGCGCCAGCAATATGGCCACCACGATGGCCACGAGCGCAACAACGAGCGCGACAACGATGCCGCGCCTGCTCTTGCGCGGCGGCGCCTGTGGCACCGAGGTCGCTGGCATCTGGTAGGTGCCCGGATACGCCGCGGAAGGCTGCCCGTAAAACGGCGGCCCTCCGCCAGCACCGGGATTGCCGGGGTGTGCCTGCGATACCTGCTGCTGCCAGCGCGGGTCACCCGGAAACGCCGCGGGCGGATACGCCTCAGGCCCGCCGCCTGGCCCCGGCTGATACGCCTCCCGCCCGGCACCGCCCGGCGCGGGCGCAGAACCGCCTGCGCCCGCATGTCCCATGCCATATGAGCGCACGCTGCCCGTTGCCGCTCCGGGCGCGCCGCCGTATGCAGGCGCGCTCCCTGTCCCTGGCTGGCCTTGCTGACCGTATCTCATATCAGGTGCGCTCATAGACCCGTTCCGTTTCCCCGTGCGCTTATGCCGCGGCGATGGTGTAGGTGATCTGGAATGCCTTCTCCACGATCACATTGCCATCGTCGTCGGTCAGGCCGCTCTTGAAATTGGGGTTGATGGGCGAGCTCTTGCCGTCGATCTGCAGGCCCAAGATGCCCGGAATGGGATCGGTGCCATCGATCTGACGCGCTGCGATCTCCCAGTAGGGCTTGGCGGTGGCGCCGAAGAGGTCAACCACAGCCGGTGTGCTGGTGCCGGCATAGACGTTGCCCTCGTTGTAGTCGACCAGCGTGGCAAGGTCGTTCGCGGAAGCGCCGCCCGGGCCCCACGTGATGCCGCTCGTAGCAGCAGCAGACGGTGCCAGCGTCAGGGCCAGGTCGCCCTTCTTGCCCACGATGGAATACCCAGCCGTGTCAACGCCGGTGCTGGAAGCCACCAGGTTCCACTTCTTGTCAGCACCATCCATGTTCTCCGCGATGGTGTCGTCGGACTCCACATTGATGACCTTCACGTTGAGACCCGAGTAGTTCTCGATGCGATAGCCCGTGGTGATCAGACCGTCGGTGGTGTTGTAGTTCTTCACACCCGTGGAAGGCGTGGCCTTGAGCGCGCCGCCCGATGCCTTGGTGACCACCTTCACGTTCAGCGGCACGGTAACGCTCAGGTTGTCCACGTAGGTGTCCACCCACACGTTCGATGCCGTGGTGCCCTTGTTCTGGGTAACGCTTGTGGCCATCTCGGTGTCGCCGTTGCTGTCGCGGCCCACCAGGTCGTCCCCGAACGTGGGAGCGGCGGCGAACGCAGGCATTGCGCAACCCACTGCCAACGCGGCGGACAGACCAACAGCGCCCATCAGCTTGCTTGCCTTTTTCATGCTTTCCTCCTTTTCGTGCCCGAGCGCCACAGGCGGCACCCGAACCGTTTGATGCGCAGAGCTCGCATGCGCTTGGCTTGAGCCCGAGCATCGTTTCCCAACTACTGTCCTTGCTTTATGTCCAGCGGCTCCCATGCCGCGAAACACCTATCCTTCCAGCACGTTCAGCGTCACCTTGGCCGCCGCCTTGCCCGTTTCCTCATGGGTGGTCTGGTCAAGGGCGACAAACGTTGCGGTGGCATCGTGCATGCCGGGTTCCAATTCGCGCGTCAGCGTGATGTCCTCGATGAATTGGTTCGGCTTCAAAACGCCGCTTTCGTAGAGCACCTCCCCCGAGGCGTCATCGGTGATCTGCACGCGCATGTCATAGCGGTTGCCCGGCACGTTCTCGATGTAGGCTGTGCCGGATGCGCCGGGATTGTCGAACTGGATGACGCTGGCGATGGAGATGTTGAACATGCCTTCCTCGACCACGCGGTCAAGTTCGGCCTGCATCTCTTCGTCGGTCTTGTACGGCGCTTGCCCGGTCTGCGCGTTCGGGTCGAACAGGCTCGATCCGTTGCAGGCGAACAGCCACACCAAAAGCCAGATCACGATGGCGGCCACCACCAGCCCGATCACGATCAGCGCCGTGCGACGACCGTTGCCGCGCTGCGCACCCGGCGCCTGCCCTGCCGCCTGTGCGGCACCAGCGGGCATACCAGCGGCCGCTTTGCCGCCCTTGGTTGCCGCCGCTCGCGCGCTTGGCGCGCCCGGCGTTTGCGCCATGGGCACCCGAGCGCCCATCGCTGCACGATCGGAAGGCAGCCTGCCTTCGCGACGAGGATCTGTCTGGTTGTTGTCGTTTCGTGCCATGAGTCGTTGAGTCCTTTGATCGTGGTCCTACACAGTGGTCCTATACGTTGGTCCCGCGATGCGCCCAGCACCCGGCAGTGCGATGCCACAGGGCCGCCGTGCAGCCCCGCTGAGCGCTTCGCGTACCAGTGGCCTACTCGGCCAATGAACAGGTGAATATGAGCGTGCCTACCTGCACCGGGTCTTCGCTGTAGCGCACAGGCGCACCTTCGGGCACGCTCATGGACAGCTTGTATTGCAAGCGCCCCGGCGTAGAGGTTGCCGTGTCGTAGGCTGGCACGTAGTAGTTGTTGCGCTGGCCTGGCAAGAACGCGAAGCCGTTGCCGAAGTCGATGGAGCTCTTCACCTGTTTGCCCGTATCCTCGTTCAAGGCCGTGAACTCCAGCGTGAAATCCTCCCAGCTATCGCGCGTGGGCGCCCCGTCCACCGGGAAGATGCGCGCCATGCCCGCTTCTGGGTCAAGGTTCGGGTCAAGCTCCATGGTCTCCACGAACAGCTTGCCGCGCGTGTGCGACTCGATGGCCTCTTGCGGGCTTCCCGGCTTGACCGCCACCACCTTCACGTCCATGCCGTCGATGTACACCTCAATGTGCGCATTGATGGGCGAGGTCATCGATATCACCGGCGACCACTGCGCGTACAGCGTCACTTTCCCATCGTGGATGCCCGGAATATCCTGCACGAGCTGCGTATCGGTGTAGGCATCCCCGCTGCCATCCGGTGCCGTGTTCCATCCCTTGAAGGAGAAGCCCGGGCACTCGTAAGTGTTCTTCGGCAGCGCGCGTCCCACGCCTAAGAACATATCCAGCGGTGCCATGGCACCACTCGGGCCGGGTACGGCATGGTGCTCATCATCAGCGTTCGCGTCGAAGATGATCTGGTACGGCGCGCCCTTCCATTGCGCGTAGAGCTGCACGATCTTGTTGCGTTCGTCGGTCAGGTTGCGGAAGGTGTCGCCCACCTTGTAGTCGACCAAAGGCGTGCCGGACGCATCCGAGGCCACGATGCGATCGTGGCTCCAGCCCACGAACTCGTACCCAGGACGCGCAAACTCGGTCTGGATGGTGACCGTGTCGCCCCAGTGCGGGGTGAGCACCTGATCCCCTGCCACCACGCTCCATTCGTCTTGGGTGTTCGCGTCGAACATCACCAGGTACATGATGGGCTCCCACTGAGCGTACAGGCGCACGGTCGCACCCCGCACGTGGGCATCATCGAAGTCGGTGTGGCCCACGAACTGGCAAACCGTACCGGTCCTGTACGCAGTGCCCGAACCATCGGCGCGCGTATTCCATCCGGCGAAGTAGTGCCCCTGCCAAGCCATGCCGTTCTGGCCCGGGATGGTCACCTTCTCCGTATAGAGCGGGTCGAGTCGGCCCGGAGCTGCGCCCGTGCGCGTCTCGTCGGGGGTAGCCTGCGACCAGTTCTCGTCGAAGATGACGGTGTAGCGGCTCTCGTTCCAAATGGCGTAGAGCTTGACCGTGGTGGGCACCGCATTGCCCGAACCATCTTCTGCGGTGGTCAGGTTCCCCGTGAACGCGCCGTCAACCCATTCGCCGAACTGCTTGTCGCGGAAGGTGCCATCAGATTCGGGCGCATGCGGGAAGCGCGGCGTCATGCCCGCGTAGTCTGGGTTGGTGTCCCAGCCCACGAAGTAATATCCGCGGCGGTTCGGCACATTGCCCCCGCGCACCGTCCAAGGCGTGTCGTATTCAGCCGAGATGCTGCCGACCGCTACGCCGTGACCATCGTCTCCGGTGCCGTCGTTCTTCATCAGCTCGATGGTGTAGCCGTTAGGCGCGAAGATGGCGTAGTAGGTGTTGGCCACATTGAGTCCGTAGCTCCACCCGGAAACCGATTGCTTGGTGGGCACGAACACTGCCGAGGCGTCGGTCGAGAGCGTCTGGCCCGTACCGTCGGCCTTCGTGTTCCAGCCGACGAAGTGCCAACCAGTGTTGTGCGTAGGCCGCGACCCTTGCAGCGTGCCCGTGGCCGCCTTCACCGTCTCGGTCGCGCGCGACACGCTGCCGCCGCCGCGGGTGCCCACTTGGTATTTGACCGTGACGTCGTTCTCTTTCCAGATGGCCTTATAGGTTGCGCCTGGAGAAGAGCCCTTACCATCTTGAGCTGCATCTAAGGTACTGCCCGAGGTGGGGGCAATTGATCCACCCGACCACTCCCAATGAGAGAAGGTGTAGCCCGGGCGCTCTATCTTGGTGCCATCCATCCGAATGCGATCCGAGAAGGTGCCGTCTGCCTTGCGCACGTTGAAGTTGAGCGTACGATCGCCGATCACGAACCAGTTGTACCAAATGTATTGCGCGGTCCGCCCGGTAAGCCCTGCCTCCGGCACTTTGAACTCGCCACCGTTCGGATCGATGGTGGACGCATAGGAACCACCCCAAATAGCATAGTAGGTGGTTGATTTCGTGACCGTGATCTCTTTTAAAGGCGTGCCCGTTTTGCTCTCCGCCCATCCGAGGAAGGTGTAGTGGGCTTTTGCGGGTACGCCAACTGATGGCCCTGACCACTTCGTATTACCCAGCGCATCAGTTGTCTGCTTAATGCCGGTATCGCTTGTGTTGCCGCTCCAATATCCACCGTTGGCATCCCACTTGATCTGGTACTTGTTCACCGTCACGTTCCACGAAGCCGTGAGATCGCGGGCGCTGGTGACGTTGGTGGCACCGCCATCCCAAGACTTGAACGAATAGGTGTACTCGATACCGCTATCTCGCTGAGGCGTTGCTGGTTGCGTAGCGTTTTTGCCGCTTTCTACCCACGTGTGCTTGTCCGCCTTGTCCGTCTTGTTTGATGGGTCGCCGTTGTTCTTCCAATACGCATCTGCCACACCGAGCTTCCAGGTAACGTAGTATTCCGTCTTCCATTTGGCCGTGTAGGTGGCAGGACCGGTGGCTGGCGTGACCGGCGTTTTGTCCCAGGTGTTCAGGAACGTCCAGCGCGTGTCGTTGTTGATGGCATCTTTCTTGAGCGAGTTTGCCCCTGGTTTTGCCACGGCCTTGCCTGCTTCAACCCAGATCACTTTGGCGGCCGTGTTCGACTTGTCGTTGGCGTTGGCGGTATTCACCCAGTACGCCCCGCTCATACCCGTGTTCCAGGTTATCTTGTATTCCGTTTTCCATTTAGCGGTGTAGGTGGCACTGCCGTTGGCCGTTACCTGGCCTCCTGCGTCACAGACTTTCGTATCCCCGTTGTACCACCCCAAGAAGGTGTGACGCGTGTCAGAGGCATTCGCGCGAGCGATCGTAGGCGCCGTTACCTTCGTACCGCGCTTGACCGTATCGGTCTTCTCGGTGGTAGCTGTGTTGCCGTTGAGGTAACCCCCGTTCGCCTTCCATTTGATAGTGTCGGTGGGAGTATTATCCTCGAAGATGAAATAGATATTAGTGTCCTTCGTCAACACAATATTATTGTACGAATTCGAGACCTTATGAATTGGAACGATCTCTCCCGTGGAGGGGTCGTCAAGTCGGACCTCTTTCAAGGCGTGATAGCTAGGCATCGTGAACCACGCCTCACGCAGATTACGGAACCAATTGTTGGCATCTGTCCATTGGTCAAAACCCTTACCATTATGGGCATAGATGTGTTCTGTAGTCGCTCTGTCAAATCCGTAAACGTCCGAAAGCGAAAAAACCTGAGTGTAGTTAGCTTTTGTATAGTGCGTCTCTCGCGGACCATGAAATTGTCCCGCCCAATCAACGCGATGCGTGTGGTCACTGGTCCAGGTCAAGTCCACATTACTGTATATGTTCAGCGTGAAGTAGCCCCACATAGCGTAGAGATTTTTGGGCTCATCGTACACCTGAGAGGTAGGATCCCGGTGCGAGTTATAGTAAGCAGCGTCTCTAAAATTGGGGTATGTAGCATTACCCGCTGAAACGGTATATCCCCGGAACGACCGCCCATCCGCATGGGTTGCAGTTGGAGCTTGAATACGATTGGTAGTTGACATTGTGCTGGTATCAACAGACCAAAAACCATAATTCCGCAAGGAAGCGTAGGCGAAACCTGACGGTTTGGAGACAGTGTAGCCCTTCGGAAGGCGCGCATACCAAGTTAGTCCATTCTCAATTGTGCCCCCATTCCCATAGAATTGAGCATTTTTATACCAAAAAGCCTTCAGCGTCATGTCCGAAGTAACGACAGCCGACTGAACATGCCCGTCCACCATCACGCCTGACGATTGCCCGTTGAACTGCACAAACTCTTTCGGCGAGTTATTCAAATTGTCGACATACCCAGCAAATTTCCAGTCACTATAAGACGGCGTGCCAATCAATTCAGGAACGGGAGATCCGGTCGGAACTTTAATGGTGTAGGTCTTCGTGCTGGATGAACTCGATTCGCCTGCTGTTCGATGCCCACCGGAACCGCCTTGATTGTCAAAGGTAACCGTGTGATAAGAAGTAACAAGGCTCCTAATCTCATTGGGTGATGCCGCACTAAGAGCATTTTTGATCGTAGTGTCAGAGCCTTCATAGGTAGTGAGAAGCTTGCCATTAACTAGTTGGCTGTTTGAACTTAGCGTGCTTCGATAGCTAGAATCGAAGCCAAACATTTCAGTTGATGTTTTGATCCCAGAGTACCTAAAATTCGGTATCACACGAAGTGAATAACAATTCCAAAACATACGCCTTGCCGTACCATAATCACCGCTGTTTTGGTTTCCATACCCCAGTCTTGTAGTACCGTTGAATTCGATCGTCTCGAGATTGGGCATATTCGCGAACACGAACTCGGAATTCTTGTCCCACATGTTGTTAACAACAACCCGACGTATGGCTTGCATCCTATTATTCGTTAGACGCCACACTCGATTAGTAGAGCCCTCGCTTGCGGTTTCGCTCGTATGACCATCGTAGTAATAATCGCCAGTGTAGTTCAGCGTAAGAGTTCGATCAGCTGCAGTGTATGTTACGAGCATGCCCTTTGCCGCAGTACCAACCTGCTTGCTGTAGTCAGTAACACTAGGCAATTCAAGACTCATAGGACTGATGCCCCCATCAGCAAGAGCAACGGTTCTATTGATGACCTTCTCTTGTGCCTCAAAGAGACCTTCTTCAAAGTAATCGCCTTCCATATTCAATTGCTCGCCATAGGAAATGCTTGGTGTATTCAGTACTTTTAGCTCTTCTTCTGTCTCACCATTTTCACCAACAGCTTCATCAGAATCAGATGTATCACGCTCATCTTCTTCGGCTGCTCCTTCGTCACCCTCGCCAGACTCAGCATCATCCTCTGCTGGCTCTTCTGGTTTGGGAGCGAGGGCCACGATGACGGCACGGGATGCGCTCGCGAGCAGTTTGTCGTTCAGTCTCAGTTGTGCGGTCACGGTGGTCTTGCCGGTCTGTTTGGCGGTGACGGTACCGGTTGAGGGATCCACGCTGATGGGTGCTGCATCATAGGCATAGCGCACATCGATGCGGCCTTCTGATTTGAGATATCCTGTATCTCCCAAAAGCTCTGCGCTCTCGTCTTGGTTGAGCACGAGCGGTGCATCGGGCATGCTCACGCCATACGGTATGAGGTGGTTGCCCGTAGCAGGAACACCAGCCCGCCATGCGTAGGTCTCGTCTGCGTTGTAGGGCACATAGATCTCAACGCCGGTGCAGTCAGCAAGGGTGGTTGCATCAACGTCTTGGACACTCGC
>NZ_CALPCC010000013.1 GCF_943192905.1 Adlercreutzia murintestinalis
CAACTTGAAGCATCGATCTATCAGTTCTGACCTCGCGATTGTTCATCAAAAAGAGCACACTTTTTGAGCCTTAACCCAGATAATTCGATTCTTTCCGGCATTTCCACAACGTTTTGTTTGTGTCTGCTTTGGGTTATCGTCTGCATCGTTGCGGCACAGTCTCGGTTATGTTGGAGCATAGATACTGAGGGTGATTCTTTATTCCTTTCTCGATGCTGAGATAAACGATGGTGCCTATGAGCAGTTGAATGTGTCGCCGCATGCGATCTTCAAACTTACACTGGTTAAAGGCACGCTTGAAAGCGCGATGCAACGTGATGAGGCCGCTTTCTACGCGATTATGAATATATCCAATCTGCTCTTTGATGAGACTGCTGTAATGAATAAGATGTCGGCTAGCTTGGATCAATATTTTGAAAAAGTAAAGAAGAAATGAAACAATGTAGAGAAAACTTGAAAGTGCTGGAAGTTGTTGAATAATTTCGAAACTGTTGGATCGAAAAATTCTTTAAGCATTTCTACACGAGCTATCAATCACATTGACGGCTCACGCTGCTGTTTCTAGAGCACCTAGAAACCGAACTAGATACGAGACGTGCCGACGAATCAGTCGAGGTTATAACAGAGCACAGAGAGTATATGAGAGCCTGCGGATCATATTGGATAGTTCGTTATCACCAATATATGCGAACTGCCAAAAGCTATTGAATCGATCTTGTCACACTTGAAGAAATAAATAAACAAGAAGGAAAGAGAAACCTTTTGTGGCAGCTTTTTGCTCTGCTCTGTTAACCTTGTTTCTGCCACAATCACAAGCCTTATTAGGGCTTCATATGTTTAGCGAATAGTCAGCTGGGAGAGCATCTGTCTTTCAGGGCTATTTGCTATATGGCGACGCCTTGCTTGTGGTTGTGGCGACCGATACGGATGCTCTCCTGTCTGTCGCGCAGTCCATTCTGCACCATGATTGGGAGAGAAGAGAAAGGACTGTTATGAAGAAATTGATTGTTCAGGTAAGTTCCGTTCTTCTTTGCGTCATATTGGCGTGCGGTGCAATGGGTTGCTCAAAGAATGTAGAGCCCATTGAACAGAGTGAACCAGCAACGGCAAATGTTGCTTCTAAAGAAACTGATGAACCGCAAGACCTAGAGATAGTTGAATCAGGGTATTGGTTCGATGAATATAATGATGGCAATTATGCTGTTATTATTCAAAATGGGAACATGAACTGGGCCGCTGAAAATGTGCAAGTCAAAGTGACGGGTAAAGACGATGCGGGGCAGATTGTTGGCAGCGACACAAATAAGCTCTCTCTGATCTTCCCGAATGGCAAGACGGCGTTATGCGGCGAAACATTATTTGAAGGAGCTTCCACACTCGAATTTCAGTTAATAAACTCGAAGAAAATGTGGACAGAGATAGATATTCAACAAGCCCAACTCGATCAGCTTTTCTTTGTTGACGCTATAAATGAGACAACAAATTCTTTTGGTGACACTACAGTATCAGGTCAAGCAACTAATCAAATGGACGCAGAGATTGCCCTATCCACCGCAAACGCAGTATTTCGAGATGAAGCAGGAAATGTTCTAGGGGGAGCATATACATATCTTGATACTATGACACCTGATAGTACACTGCCGTTCTCAATTACAAGCATTGACGGTGTGCCATCACATGCAAAAGTTGAGATATACCTTAACTGTGGTAGCCTCATTTCTTAGTGCTGTTAAAAAACCCGCACCTCTAATGGTGCGGGTTTTATGGCTAGCATACGTATACGTAAATCAACCGTAAACGTACATCGCTACACTCATATAGAGATTTCAAGGACACGCAAATACCATCAATAATTACACGTAAATTTACATACTTATCAGCCAGCTCTTATAGTTGAGAGTCAAGGGTTTGCAGGTTCAAATTCTGCCGTCCTAACCAGACATCACGACAGGTCAGATGGTTGATATGCCGTCCGCCTGTTGCATATCTGGACGGCATATACAAATCACGCAAATAATTGGATCATGTTTGAGTTATGTTTCAAAGAGTGCATTATCTAAATTTATTTATTGCCTGTACTCAGTTGGCATGTGAAACTCGCTCCAGACGATCTTCAATCCGTATTCCTTGAGTGTCCCTGCGCCGTTCGCGCTTGTTATGGTGCCGCTCATGCAGCAGCCTCTGCACCTGAGCCACCCCTCACCGAACAGATGGTCGCGTGAATCGGCGTGACGGCCGCACAGCGAGAGGCTCTTAGTAAAGTCAATGCGATGCGGAACGCACAGCGGCACGCCGATCGCCGTTCCGCTGTCTCATTCCCACGAGGTAAACGAGAAGGGGAAAGCGGAGATGCAACTGATCGCCACTTTGATACTCCTGCCGTTGATTGCAGCGATCCTGCTCCTTATCATCCGGCAGAACACCGCGCGCACGATCATCGTATGCGCATTCGGCACCTTGATCGCCCTTGCTTCGGTGGTTTTTGCGGGCACGTATCTCGCCGCAGGGCCGGTGTTTTTCGACTTCAACCATCCTCTGATCGATCACGCTTGCACCGCCATCAGCGGCCTGTGCGTCGTTGTCATCCTGGCTTTTTCAGCGAAGTACAAAAACATCTGGGCGGCGCTGCTGGCCATCATCCAGATCATCGTCGTGATGGTGGTCGAGTTCGGCTTCGCAAGCCAGATGGAGGTCGAGATCGGCCTCTACACCGATCTGCTCTCCATCATCATGGTGCTCATCATCGGCATCATCGGATCGGGCATTTGCATCTATGCCTTGGGATATATGGAAGACTTCCAAGCTCACCAAGATGCCGCTGCGCGCGATAGGCGCCCGACCTTCTTCGCGCTGATGTTCATCTTCCTCTCAGCCATGTTCGCCATCGTGCTCTCCAACAACATGTCGTGGATGTTCACCGCGTGGGAGGTGACCACGCTGTGCTCGTTCTTGTTGATCGGATACACCAAAACCGACGAGGCCATCCGCAATGCCTTCCGTCAGATCATCATGAACTTGGCGGGCGGCATCGCCTTCATCGTGGCGCTGTGGTTCGCCATCACCGACGTGGGCACGCTCTCGCTCATAGAGTTTCTTCAGGCCGGCATCGCCAACCCCGCTATCGTGGCGGTGCCCATCACGTTCCTCGCCTTTGCGGGCATCACCAAGGCAGCTCAGATGCCGTTTCAAACGTGGCTTCTAGGGGCCATGGTCGCTCCAACGCCGACCAGCGCTTTGCTCCATTCCTCAACCATGGTGAAGGCGGGCGTCTTCTTGCTGGTGAAGCTCGCGCCGCTGTTCTTGCTGAACACGATCCCCTCGGTCATGGTGATGCTGGTTGGCGGCATTACCTTCCTGCTCTGCTCCTTCATGGCCATCTCGCAGACCAATGCCAAGCGCGTGCTGGCTTACTCCACCATCGCGAATCTGGGGCTGATCACGATGTGCGCTGGGGTGGGCACCCCTGAGGCGGTGTGGGCCGCGATCTTCTTGATCATCTTCCATGCTATCGCGAAGAGCCTGCTGTTCCTGTGCGTGGGCACGGCCGAACATCATATTGGCAGCCGCGACATCGAGGATATGGACTTGCTGTTCGAGCGTATGCCGCGTTTGGCTCGCTTCATGATGCTGGGCATCATGTGCATGTTCATCGCGCCCTTCGGCATGCTCATCGCAAAGTGGGGCGCGTTGGTGTCCTTCGCCAACATGGATCAGATCGCGCTCATCTTGATTCTGGCATTCGGCTCTGCTGCCACGTTCATGTTCTGGGCGAAGTGGCTCGGCAAGCTGGCGGGCATCGCCGGACAGCCGCCCAACGTTGAGCTTTCCGTGCATAAGAGCGAATGGGTGTCCATTCTGCTCATGGTCATGCTGCTCGTATTCGCTTGCATCGCCCTTCCGGCCATATCGGCGTACCTGGTTGAGCCCTATGTCGTCAGTGCCTACCAATTCGCGCCCGTTGCCTTCCTGGTTCAGGATATCTCCTTCGACAACCTCTACCTGGCAAGCATCAGCGTGTGCATCGTGGTCATCGCGCTGTTCTGCGGTTTGGGTCGCTCGAAGAAGCGGCAGGTTGATGTATATCTCGCGGGAGTCAGCCGCGACGATGATGCGCGTGCGTTCCAGAACTCCCTTTCGGGCCAGACGGTGGCGACGGCGCGCAACTGGTATATGGAAGATGTGTTCGGCGAGGCGCGCATCGCACCGGTGGGTGTGGTGTTCAATAGCGTGGTCATGCTGTGCGCGGTGGTGTTGGCGCTTGTCGGCATAACGTTGGCATAGGGGGAATTGGCATGTCACTGATGGAACTTATCATACCGATCCTTGCCAGCTTGGTCTTTGCTGTAGTGGCACCGGTGGTGGGCTGTCTGCTGGCCGGTGTTGACCGTATTCTCTCGGCGCGCATGCAGGGTAGGGTAGGACCGCCGCTTCTGCAGCCGTACTACGATGTGCGCAAGCTGATGGGCAAGGAACGCGTTGACGTGAACACGGTGCAGGGCGCCTATGTGGTCTGCGCGTTCATCTTCGCTTGTCTTGCTGGCGGTATCTTCTTCAGTGGCGGCAACTTGCTCATGTGCGTGTTCATCATCACGCTCTCAAGCCTCTTCCTTATCATGGCAGCCTGGTCGACGCGCTCTCCCTATGCGGAGGTGGGTGCTGCGCGCGAAACCATGCAGGTGATGTCCTATGAGCCGATGGTGCTGCTGTTCGCCGTGGCGTTCTACATGGCAACCGCGCTGATCTTGCCCACCGAGGGCATCGGATCGTTCAATGTGGGGGCAGCATTCTCGCTCGACTTCCCGGTCATCGCCTATATCTGGCCGGTCTTTCTGGGGCTGCTGTTCATTCTGACCATCAAACTGCGCAAATCGCCGTTCGACCTGTCCATGTCGCACCACGCGCATCAAGAGATCGTGCGCGGCATCACCACGGAAATGAGCGGCTCGACGCTGGCGTTGGTGGAAGTGCTGCATTGGTGCGAGAACGTGCTGTTCCTGGGCTGGGTCAGCATCTTCTTCGTGTGGGGCGCGTGGTGGTCGGTATTGATCGCCATCGTGGTGGCGCTTGCGGTGTACTTCCTCGAGATACTGATCGACAACAACTTCGCGCGCGTGAAATGGCAATTCATGCTGAAGAGCGCATGGGCGGTCGCGCTCGTTGGCGGTGGCATCAACATCGCTGTTCTGGCTTTCGTATAAGGAGTTCGCATGGGATACGCATCGAAATCCCCGTGGGTGATCCACTATGATGGGTCAAGCTGCAACGGGTGCGACATCGAGGTACTTGCTACGCTGTGCCCGGGCTTCGACGGCGAGCGCTTCGGCGTGGTGAACACGGGAAATCCCAAGCACGCCGATATCTTCTTGGTGACCGGTTCGGTCAATGCGCAAAACATCGACGTCGTGCGTGAGATCTACGATCAGATGATCGAACCGAAAGTGGTTGTCGCGTGCGGTATTTGCGCTTGCTCAGGGGGCATCTTCCAAGATTGCTATAACGTGCTCGGCGGCGTGGACAAGGCGATTCCGGTCGATGTGTACGCGCCGGGTTGTGCGGTGCGTCCCGAAACACTGATCGATGCGATCGTTGAGGGCGTTGCTGTGTTGGACGAAAAAGCGGCGCAGATGAAATCGGCAGAGAAGGCGAGGTAGGCGCTCATGGAATTCACGCAGGGATTCGCGCCGCTTGAAGATGCTCAGGTGCATGAGGAAGCGCAGCGCAGACGTGCAGATGGTTGGCGCTACGTGCAAATGCTCGCGGTCAATCGCGATGAGGGCGTTGATGTCATCTATTCTTACATGAAGGATGGCGCGCTTGAGAATCTCGTGGTCGAAGCGGTGCCCCATGATGGCAAACTCGAGTCCATCAGCGACGTATACCTGGAATCGTTCGTGTGCGAGAACGAGATACACGACCTGTTCGGAATAGGGTTCTCCGGCCTCGCCATCGATTTCTTGGGAAACTTCTATCGCCTTTCAACCGAAAAGCCCATGACCATCATCTCGCCTGAGCAGCTTGCCCGTCGCGAGAAGGAAGCGAAGGCGAAAGCTGCGGCCGCCGCGAAGGCAGCCGCACAGACGCAAGAGCAAAACGCCGAGGACATGGAAGCAAAATTGGCGGCCATGGATCCCGAAAAGGCAGCGAAAGTGCGCGCTGCTATGGAGGCGAAAGCTGCGAAGGAGAAGAAACAGGCCGAAGCCGACCTTGAGGCGAAGCTTGCAGGCATGGACCCTGAGAAAGCAGCTAAAGTGCGTGCTGCCATGGAGGCCAAGGCTGCGAAGGCAGAGAAGGAGGTACGGTAATGGGTAAGGCGACGATCATTCCATTCGGCCCGCAGCACCCCGTGCTGCCCGAACCCCTTCATCTTGATTTGGTGGTCGAAGACGAAACCGTCATCGATTGCATTCCGCAGATCGGGTTCGTACATCGAGGGCTCGAAAAGCTCGTCGAGACGCGCGACTACAACCAGTTCATCTACGTGGCTGAGCGCATCTGCGGCATCTGCGCCATGGGTCACAGCTTAGGCTATGCCGAAACGGTCGAGGAGCTGATGGGGGTGGAGGTTCCCCGGCGCGCTGAATACCTGCGCGTAATCTGGCATGAGCTCTCGCGTATCCATTCGCATCTGCTGTGGCTCGGGCTTGCTGCCGATGCCTTCGGGTTCGAGAGCATGTTCATGCATTGTTGGCGCCTGCGCGAGCGCGTGCTCGATATCTTCGAGAAGACGACCGGGGGTCGTGTGATCTTGTCGGTGGTGTCGGTGGGAGGCGTGGTGCGCGATATGGACCGCGCCACGCTCACGTGGATCTGCGACGTGCTCGATGGCATCAAAAGCGACTATGATGCCATCGTGAAAACGCTGCTCACCGACACGTCCATCAAGAATCGTACGGTGGGCGTCGGTGCGATATCGCGCGAGAAGGCCATTGAGCTTTCTATGGTAGGCCCGTTCGCGCGCGCGTCAGACGTTGCGTACGATGTGCGCATGTTCGGGCGGGGCGCCTATGGCGACCTTGCCGATTTCCAGCCGATCGTAGATGCGCAAGGCGATTGCTATGCGCGCGTGAAGGTGCGTTGTCTTGAGGTCGTGCAGTCGATCGAGATCATCAAGGAGCTGGCCTCTAAGATACCCGAGGGGGACATTGCTGTGAAGGTGAAGGGCAGTCCTGTTGCGGGGGCACAGGCATCGAGCGTGCTCGAGCAGCCCCGGGGCGAGTGTTATTACTACGCACGCGGGAATGGCTCGAAGTATCTTGAGCGCATGCGCATGCGCACCCCGACTTCGCAAAATCTCGCAGGGATGACCGTTGCGCTCAAAGGATGCGATTTGGCCGACGTGAACATGATCATCCTGACGATCGATCCCTGCATCAGCTGCACGGAAAGGTAGGGCCATGGGAAGCTTCAAACTAGGCGGCATGACGTTCGGCAGCCTGTTCAAAAAGCCGGAGACGCTGCTGTATCCCGCGCAGGTTAAAACGCCGTATCCCCATCAGAAGGGTCACATCGCCAATAAGGTTGACGAATGCATCTTGTGCGGTATGTGCGCTCGCGTATGCCCCTGCCACTGCATCACGGTGGACAAGAAGGCGCACACCTGGGAGATCGATCCGTTCTCATGCATCCTGTGCGGCAGCTGCGTGCGCTCATGTCCGACCACATGCTTGCTTATGGAGCCTGCCTCTACTGCGGTTGCTGCCCGCAAGCACGTGATCGATCTTGTGGTGCCCGATAAGAAAGCAGCTTCCGAAGCCTAAGGCGCGCTTTTGCTTGTGATGTTGTGCTGAAGACGTCCCCGCTCTTTCAAACAGGGCGTCTCAACTGGTAACATATGCGATATGGAAGAATCCAGCAGCAAAGTATGCACCGTTCCCAATCTGATATCGCTGGCACGGCTTTGTCTTGTGCCGGTTTATGCGGTGTTGCTCGCAAACGGGCAGAATATCGCCGCTACCATCGTGTTCGCCTTCGCTGCTGCTACCGATTTCGTGGATGGGCAGGTGGCGCGGCGCACCCATCAGGTATCCGATCTTGGCAAGTTGCTCGACCCGGCGGTTGACACCGCCCTCATGGTCTCCGGTGTGATCGGCGCCTGCGCGATCGGCGCTCTTCCGCTGTGGATCATGGTCCTCATTTTCGCCCGTGAGCTCTTTCTTTTGGTGGGCGGGGCGGTGCTGCTACGCCGCTTCGATATTCACGTGCCCGTCATCTATCCGGGGAAATTCGCCACCACGTTCCTGTTCTTCGGCATTGCAGGGCTGCTTTTGGGCGAACCGCTCGTGGCTGGTCTTGCGTGGTGTGATGTTGCTTGGTTGCCCGGCTTCAACGCTGCGTGGGTATCGTGGGGCATCTGGTCGGTCTATCTGGGACTCGTGTTGCAAATCGGCGTGACGATCTACTACTGCGTCGTGGCAGCGCGCGCACTGCGTGCCGTGCTCGATGCGCGCGCGAAGGCGGTTTCGTGACGGGCGGCGCACGCGGGCGTGGAGGAAGCAGCCCCGAGCGGAGAAGGAACGCAGCGACGCGGAACGCTGCAAGACCACAGCAGCGGAATCGGTCCGCGGCGCATTCGGCGCCCTCAGGTTCGCCCCGACGTTCACAGGCGATCTCAGATAGCACGAATCGCAGGTCATCAGGCGCCGTGCCGCTCGCATCCCGTACGTCACGAGCAGCTCAGTCTGGACCGCATCAGCCATCGCGTCCCCTTCGCGAATCGAATCGCTCAGCGCCGGACAGCATGCGCGCCGCTCAGCGCCGCCCACCTGCATCAGGTGCCTCCGGGCGTATGCCCAACACAAGACAAGATACGCGCAGCGCGTCGTCTTCTCGCTCAAGTGCGCGCTCTGCGCCGCCAGAACCGCTCGTCGCACGCCTTTGGCATGCCAGTAAAGCGCTCTGCGTAGCTGCGGTGGTGGTGATCGCGCTTTGCTTGGGCATCGGCGTAGATGCTTTAGTGAACCATGGCCGTATCTATCCAGGCGTCCATATCGGCGATATTGACGTGTCGGGCATGACGGTCGATGAGGCCGCAGCGGCAGTCCAGGACCGCTATGGAACGCATCTTGCGGCTACGACCGCCTTCATCTTCGACAGTCCCTCAACCGCAGATGCGGCTGACATCGATCAGCTCATACACGAAATGGACGCGGTGGCCGAGCAGATATCGGTTTCGGAGGCAAAGGCAACGCAAACCATGTGGATGGCCAACGCCGAAACGCTGGATGCGGTAGTGCCGACACATCGTCTGGCAACGGATGCCTTGGAGGTCGGGCGCGATGGGCGGATTCTCGACCGCTTCGCCGCAGCGTTTAGCGGTCAGGCCGTACCGGTCGTCGTCGACTTCGATGAGGACAAGCTGGAGCTGCTGATCAACGACATTGATTCAGCGCTCGGTACGGTGCGCTTGGATTGGGGTGTTCGCGTTGAGGATGGTCAGGCGCAGGTGACCGAGGGGCACGACGGCGACATGATCGACCCCGATGCGTTCGTGACCGAATTGACCGCCAGCCTTCTTGCCGACGATGCCGAGCGCGTCAAGTTGGTTGCGCAGATCGAGCATGCGCCCATCCGTATCGATCAGCAGCATGCGCAGACCACCTGCGATGCGGTGAACGCAGCGATCGAACAGGGCGCCTCGTTCATGTATGACGGAAAGGCCCTCGATGCTGACCGAAGCATGCTTGGGGATTGGGTTGTTACCGAAGCGGTTGAACGCGACGGTGCTTGGCAGCTCGCTCCGTCGTTCGATCACCTCGCAGCATCGCGCTCCATAGCCACCTCGCTCACGGAAGGGATGAGCGGATCGGATATCTCGGTGCATTTCACCGTACAGGGCGATGAGGTGATCGTGACGCCTGATGCTGCTGTTGTGCTGCCCTCAACGGATGCGGCGATCTCGCAGCTCGACGAGAGCCTGTTCGGCGCCTTTCGTGATACCGGCACCTACATTCAGGGGGATGTGCGCTTCGGCATTCCCATACAGACCGAGACCACGCGTGGCCCGTTCACCTTCGATGAGGCGGTAGCGAACGGGCTCATCACGCGCATCGCTATGTACACCACCACGTACAACGACACGGCTTCCACGCAGAATCGCACGTTCAACATTCATCGCGCGGCCGATGCCATGAACAATTCTGTGGTCAGCCGCGAGGGCGGCACCTGGTCGTTCAACGATACGGTTGGCAGCTGCGATGCGGCGGCGGGATATAAGGATGCCAACGCGATCATGGATGGCGAGGTGGTCGCCGAGGCGGGCGGCGGTATCTGCCAGGTTGCCACGACCGTGTTCAACGCGGTCTACAACTCGGGGCTGCCCATTTTGGAGCGCCACAATCATACGCTGCATATGAGCAGCTATCCCGATGGGCGCGACGCTGCCATCGCATATCCTCAGATGGATCTACGTTGGGGCAACGACACGCAAAGCGACATTCTCGTGCGCACTGGTTACAGCGATACATCCATAACCGTGTCGCTCTACGGCATATCACCCGGGTATAGCGTGAAAACGCAAACGGGCGACTGGGAAGAGGGCAAGAAGTACAAAACGAGGGTCGAGGTCGACGAGGAAAAGCCCGAGGGCTACCAAAGCGTGAAGACGGTGGGCACCGATGGTATGGAGATCTACGTGATCAGAACGGTAACCGACAAGAACGAGCAGATCATACGCCAAGATCGCTTCGATTCCGTATACTCTCCTGTGGACAAGGTGATCCTCACCGGACCCAACACGCCGGTGGAACTCGAAGAGACCACCGACGATGAGACGGACTGACGCGAAGGAGATGCACCGTGGGGAACTATTTCCAACCAGAGATCGAAACGATGCCACGCGATGAGTTGCGCGCCCAACAGCTGGAATCGCTAAAGTGGAGCGTCAGGCATGCCTACGATAACGTTGCCTTATACCGTCAGCGTTTCGATGAGGCGGGCGTGAGCCCTGACGATATCACCTCGCTGGAAGACATCAGCAAGCTGCCGTTTTGCGTGAAGCAGGACATGCGCGATGCTTACCCGTTCGGCATGTTCGCCCTTCCCAAAGAAGAGGTCGCTCGCATTCACGCATCGTCGGGCACCACGGGACAGGCGACGGTCGTGGGGCATTCACGGCGCGACCTTGACAATTGGGGCGACTGTTTTGCTCGCGGCATCGCCATGGTGGGCGGATCGGCGGCGTCAACCATCCAGGTTTCGTACGGATATGGCCTGTTCACTGGCGGGCTCGGCGCCCACGATGGCGGAGAGGCCATGGGATGCACGGTCATTCCCACCTCATCGGGCAACACGAAGCGACAGGTGCAGATGCTGCGCGATTGCGGCACCGACATTCTCGCATGCACGCCCTCCTATGCGCTCTTGATAGCCGACACCGCCATTGAGATGGGCTATGACCCAGCGCGCGACTTCGCCATCTCGGGAGGCATCTTCGGCGCCGAACCTTGTTCGGAGAACATGCGCCAAGAGATCGCCGATAAGCTGGGCATTCAATACTGCGACGTGTACGGGCTCTCCGAGATCATGGGGCCTGGCGTTGCCATGGAGTGCGTCGAGCGGGGAGGGCTGCATATCGCAGAGGATCAGTTCTATTGCGAAATCATCGATCCCGATACCGGCGAGGTGTTGCCCGAGGGCGAATGGGGCGAGCTCGTCATCACGACCCTGACGCGCGAATGTTCGCCCATGATTCGCTATCGCACCCGCGACGTCACGCGCATCGTGAGCGATGAGTGCGCCTGCGGACGCACGCACCGCAAGATCGATCGTTTGCGCGGCCGCACCGACGACATGCTGATCATCCGGGGCGTCAACGTGTTCCCCAGCCAGATCGAGCAGGTGATCACCGGCTTCCCCGAGATCGCTTCGCAATATCAGATCGTTCTCACGCGCAAGGGAGCGCTTGATGCGGTCGAGCTTCAGGTGGAGACCGAGCCGGATTTCCAGATCGATACCGTACGAGTGCTCGAAGACCTCAAGCGGCGCTTGCAAGCTGAACTGAAGGGCAATTTGCAGGTGAACGTGGATGTGAAGATCGTAGAACCGAAGACCATCGAGCGTTCGATGGGCAAGGCCAAGCGCGTGATAGACCTGAGAGAGACGGAGTAACCATGATTTCCCAACTGACCGTATTCCTGCAAAACGAGAAGGGCCATCTCTCGCGCGCAGTGTCTGCGCTCGCTGATGCTGAGATCAACATGCATGCGCTCTACGTTGCCGATACGAAAGACTTCGGCGTTGCGCGCATTTTCTGCGAAACGCCTGAAAAGGCAGCCTCGCTTTTGACCGATGCCGGTTTTCGTGCTGCCGTCACGCCGGTCATCGCGGTGCGCATTCCCGATGAACCCGGTGGTCTGGCGCGCTTGCTCAGATTCTGCGACGAGGGCGATATGAACATCGAGTACGCCTATTGTTTCGCCGTCAAGGATAATTCGGCGGTGGATGTGCTCAAGATAGAAGGCGATGACAGCGAACGTAAGCTCTTGGATGCTGGTTTTCACATCGTCACTCCCGAGGAAATCGATGCGCTCTAGGGAGAGGATCACCCGCGCTGTCGTAGCGCGTTCGGTGCTCGCGTCGATGCTCGCCGCCTCGCTTCTCGCGCTGCCTGGCGAAGCGCTTGCTGATGTGCGTAAAACCGATGAGGTCACCGGCGGTACGGTTGAATCGCGCGCGCTGAGCGCATCGCTGTGCCCCTCGATCGAGGCGCAGCATGCCATCTTGGTCGATGCTGATGGCGAGGTGTTCTTCGCGCGCGATGCATCCTCTCCTGCCAATATCGCCTCCATCACGAAGGTCATGACGGCGGTGGTGGCCCTACAGGAAGCTCCCCTCGACACGCCGATCACGGTCTCTGCGGTTGCGGCCTCGGTGGGGGAATCCACTGCTGGTTTGAAGGCGGGGGATGTGCTGACCCTTGAGAACGCTTTGAAGGCGCTGATGATCCCCTCAGGCAACGATGCGGCCATTGCCATCGCTGAGACGTTGGGCAAGACCATGGCAGGCGTGAGCGACGATACCGCGGGAAACCAGGCGTTTATCGCCGCCATGAACGAGAAGGCGGCAGAGCTTGGTTGCCAGGATACCGTTTTCGAGAACGCCCACGGACTCGACTATGGCACCTATGCTGGGAACCTGCACAGCACAGCGGCTGAGACATGCAAGATCGTTGCGTGCGCTATGGAAAACGAGCTGTTCCGATCGATCGTCGAGACGCGGCAAGCTGATCTCAGCGTGCAACGTGAAGGGATGACGACGACCGTGCGCGTTTCCACGACTGACGAGATGCTCGGTACGTACGAGGGTGCTTGCGGAGTGAAAACCGGGTTCACCGACCTTGCCGGCGCTTGTTTCGCTGGCGCCTGCGAGCGCAACGGGGATATGGTGTACTCCATCGTGCTCGATGCGCCCAGCGAAGCTCAGCGATTCACCGACACCATGACGCTGTTCGATTGGTACTACGGTCATCAGATGGCCTACGCATTGGCCAACGACGATGAGATGGTGACCGCTGATCTGAACGGCAGCACACGGGAAGTGCCCGTGGTGGCGGAGGTGGCGCTGACCGATCAGGTGGACAAGACCGTTAAGGCTACCTTCGCCGATCCGGATGCGACGGTGGATATCTTCACGCTCGATGGGAATGTGAGCCAAAGCTTCGAGTTCTACGAGGTTTCGGGCGCGGTCGAGGTCGGTGAGGTTATCGGACACGCGACCTTCTATCAGCGAAACGAGCAGATCGCCGAGCAAGACATCGTCGCCTGCGAGGCCATCAGCGCGCCGACGCTCTGGGAATCCATACAACACGTCTGGAGCGGCTTCTGTGGCCTTTTTATGGGACAACACGAGGTCTCCGAATCGGTAGTCTTGAACCATACTCCGGCCGTGCTTTAGCGCTCGTCTGCCGGAAGAGGATGCACAACGTGAGGGAACGGAGCGAAGATGACTGAGAGATGCCCGGTATGTCGCTCGGCAGTTGATCCGTCAGACGGTCAATGCAGCGTCTGCGGATTCAAATTGGTAGGCACAACGCGCGGTTTCACCCCGGTGCGCGAAACGCTTGAGGATCTGCCGCCAGCGAAACAGGCAAGCAGCGCAGTGCTGCGGACCATCCGCGGTCCGCGCGTGGGCGTTGACTATGCGCTCGGGGATGGCTGCACGACCATCGGGCGCAATCCAAGCTGCAACATCTTCCTGAACGATATGACCGTATCGCGCGAGCACGCTACCGTCTGCTTTGAAGGTGGCTGCCATGTGCTTCGCGACGAGCACTCGTTCAACGGAGTGTGGGTCAACAATCAAAACGTGAATGCGAAAGCGCTCACCGATGGGGATATCATCCAGATCGGCGCCTTCGCCTTTATCTATGAAGCATGAGACGCGCGATCGAGAGCGAGGATCACATGGAGTTGCTTTCCGGCAATGAGGCGATAGCCCGCGGGGCCTGGGCGGCGGGCGCTCGCATCGGGGCGGCATATCCAGGCACGCCATCAACAGAGGCAATGGAGGCTTTCGCGGCGTTGCCTGAGGTATATGCGGAATGGTGCACCAACGAGAAGGTTGCGCTCGAGGTGGCGCTTGGCGCATCGGCGGCAGGTGCCCGCGCGTTCGCCACGTGCAAGCACGTAGGCCTCAATGTTGCTGCCGACCCATTGTTCACGGCCGCCTACACGGGCGTGGGTGGCGGCCTGGCAATGCTGGTTGCCGATGATCCAGGTATGTACAGCTCTCAAAACGAGCAAGATTCCCACTACTATGCAGCGGCAGCGCAGCTGCCCATGATGGATCCTGCCGATTCGCAAGAAGCGCAGGATATGACCAGGGATGCCTATGAGCTCTCAGAGCGCTTCGATGTTCCGTTCCTCATCCGCTCAACGGTGCGCATCTCCCATACGCGCACACCGGTTGAACCCAAGATGCGCACCGAGGCCCCCGAGCATCCCTTCGAGAGCGATCCTGCGAAGTGGGTCATGATGCCAGCCTTCGCCAAACCGCGTAGGGTCGTGCAGCTCGAACGCGTCTCGGCCCTGAAAGCATGGGTGGAAGAGTGCCCTTACAACCGCATCATCGAGGGCGAGCGTCGTGTCGGCATCGTCTGCGCAGGAGCGGTGTTCCAGCATGTGCGCGAGGCGCTTCCCACCGCAAGCGTTTTCAAGCTAGGCGTGACGTGGCCACTACCTGCGCAGCGCCTGCGTGCTTTTGCGGATACGGTCGATGCGCTCTACGTGATCGAAGAGGCTTCCACGTATCTGCGCGATGCCGTAGCGGCAGCAGGCATCACCGTGCATGACACACTCTCGCCGCTGCCAGGTGCCGGCGAGCTGACGCCTTCGCTCATCCGCGCCGCCTTCGGCGAGGAGCAGCCAGCGCATCACGATGCGGCTGAAGATGTTCCCGCGCGTCCACCAGCGCTGTGTCCGGGCTGCCCGCATCGCCTCGTCTTCAAGGAGCTTGCGCGCTTGAAGGCGATCGTGTGCGGCGATATCGGCTGCTATACGCTGGGTGCTTTGCCGCCACTGTCGTGCATGGACACCTGCGTGTGCATGGGCGCATCGATCAGCATGGCGCATGGCTTTGAACTGGCTCTCGGCGCTACCGATCATCGACCGGTGGTCGGGGTCATCGGCGACTCCACGTTCGCTCACTCCGGTCTGAGCTCGCTCGTGTCAACAGCTTACAACAATGGAGCAGGTACCATCTGCATTCTGGATAACCGCACGACCGCCATGACCGGTCGTCAAGGCAATCCGTTCAATGGCACGACCCTACAAGGACGAGCCAGTCGCGAGATGGATATCGAAGGCGTGGTGGCATCGCTTGGCATCGAAGAGATAACCATCGTCGACCCTAACGATATGCAGGCAGTGCGCTCGGCTCTGAAGGCCGCCACCGCAAATGCCGACACGTTGTCGGTCATCGTCTTCCGGCGCCCCTGCGTGCTACTTGAGCGCGTGCGCGAAAAGCCCTATCTGATCACCTCGTGCACCGGCTGTGGCGTATGCCTGACCTTAGGGTGCCCCGCGATCGGAAAGCATGCCGATACGGGCCTTTCCTATATCGATATGGACCTGTGCATTGGTTGTGGCCAATGCGCCCAATACTGCCGCTTCAATGCAATCGAAGTCGCGGAATAGGAGCGGATATGTCAGTGAAGGTTCTTCTGTGCGGCGTTGGCGGACAGGGCACTATCCTCGCAGCCCATGTGCTTGCGCAGACAGCGCTCCGTTGCGGCCAGCAGGTGAAGGTCTCCGAGATCCATGGCATGGCTCAACGTGGCGGTGCCGTCACAACCGATGTGGCGTTCGGAGAGAACGTGGAGTCCATGGTCTGCGGACCGGGCACGGCTGATATCGTCGTTTCGTTCGAGTTGATCGAAGCCCTGCGCAATCTTCCCCTCATGCGCGATCAGGGACGTCTCATCGCGAGCGATGAGCTGATCAAACCAGCTTCGGTGCTCACCGGCAGACAGGCTGTGCCGCGCGATGTGGTTGGGCGCCTGCAGGATGTCGGGGCCGTCATCGTACCGGCGCGCTCGACCGCTGTTGAAGCTGGCACTGCGAAAGCTTCCAACATGGTGATGCTCGGAGCACTCTCGGCGCTCCTTTCGTTTGAAATGCCTGCTTGGGAAGAGACCGTCTGCGCATTCGTTCCCGAGAGAACCAGAGAGGCTAACATCGACGCCTTCCGTGCTGGTCGCGCATTCTTGATCGAGAAGGGGGCAGCCTTATGACCGTTTCCCAGTTGAGCATCTTCGCAGAGAGCAAACCGGGACATCTTGCGCGTGTTCTGGCCGCCTTCGAGCGTGCGCAGGTGAACGTGCGCGGATACGCGCTGGCTGATACCGGCGAATACGGTATCACGCGTTTCATCGTGGATCGGACCGATGCGGCCGCAACCGCTCTTTCTCAAGAGGGTTGCGCCTTCATCGAATCGCCCGTGATCTGCATGAAGCTCGATGACGTGCCAGGAGAGCTTGCCCGTGCAGCGCAGGTGCTCGCGCAGGCCGCGCTCAACATCTCCTACAGTTATTCGATGATATCAACCTACATCATCATCGGTACCGATGACCCAGCGCATGCGAAGCAGCTCTTGGCTGATGCCGGATTCGTCATGGTGACACAGGAGGACATCGCGCGAGCCTGCGCCGAGCAACCTTGCGCCTAAGGAACAGATGGGATACCTATGGCAAACGATACGCAACGACGAGCCTGCTCGACTGAACTGCTCCGAAAAGGAGCCATGGTGGCTGCCGCTGAGGCGGGTCGCTTCGACGAGCTGCCTCTATTCGATCCTGCCGTTGAGACGATGCCGCGCGCGCAGCTGAGAGCATTGCAGCTTGCCAAGCTCAAAGAGCAGGTGGCCTACACCTATCAAAACGTGGCGTACTACCGTCATCGCATGGATCAGATGGGCGTGACCCCGGAGGACATCCGCACCTTGGAAGATATACGCAAACTTCCGTTCACTGATAAGAATGCGTTGCGCGATACGTATCCATACGGCATGTTCGCGGTCGATCTTGACGATATCATCGAACTGCATGCTTCGTCAGGAACGACCGGCACGCCCATCGTCGTTGGCTACACGCGGGCCGATATGGAAGTTTGGAGCGACTGCATCGCGCGTTTGGTGCAGATGGCCGGGGTCGTGCCCGGAGATATCGCGCAGATGGCGTTCGGCTATGGCATGTTCACCGGCGGGTTCGGTCTGCACTACGGTTTGCAGAAACTGGGGTGCGCCATGATCCCGGCGGGGTCGGGCAACACCGAGCGCCATATCAAGATGATCGAGGATTATGGCACCACGGTGCTCATCGCCACGCCCTCGTACGCGATGCATATCTGCGAGGTAGGGGAGCGTCTCGGATACGATTGGGAGCGCTCGAGCTTGCGCGTGGGCCTCTTCGGCGGCGAGCCATGCCCGCCTGCGCTCAAAGCCGAGCTGGAAGCGCGCATGCACATCGTCTGTACCGACAATTATGGACTCACCGAAGTGATGGGACCAGGGGTCTCGGGCGAGTGCTTGGCGCATCGATTCCAGCAGCATATCGCCGAGGACCATTTCCTGTTCGAGGTGGTGGATCCTGAAACGGGTGCACCGGTCGCAGAAGGGGAGCTGGGAGAGCTGGTGCTCACCCCGCTCGATAAGCAAGGCATCCCGGTGCTGCGCTATCGCACGCACGACCTGACGCGCGTCACCACTGAGTCCTGCGCGTGCGGGCGCACTCATGCGCGCATGGACAAGGTGCGCAGTCGTTGCGACGATATGCTCATCATACGAGGCACGAACGTGTTCCCCAGCCAAATCGAGGATGTGCTCGCCGGTATCGATGAGGTAACGCCGCATTACCGCATCATCGTGGAAACGCGCGGTGGCATGGATGCGCTCACGATCGAGACGGAACTGCGACCCGAGAAGATGTCCGATTCCTTCGCACAGATGGAGCAGATGCGCCGCGCTATCGCCGACAAGCTCAAGAGCACCTTGCTCGTAGGAGTGGATGTGCGTTTGGTTGAACCCGGAGGGATCGAGCGCACCGCAGGAAAAGCGAAGCATATCGACGATCGGCGTCACTGCGACGCATGATGCCGAAACGAGGAAGATTCGCGCCTTCACCAACGGGGCGATTGCATGCAGGTAATCTCTTCGCCTATCTGATGGCATGGCTGGACGCGAAGTCAACGGGAGGTCTGATCGTGCTGCGCATCGAGGATCTTGATGCGCAGCGCTCGAAACCCGCCTTCGCCGATCAGTTGATGCGCGACCTTGAGCAGGTTGGCCTGACGTGGGAGAGGGGACCGATCTATCAAAGCCAGCGCACGGAGGCCTATCAAGAGGCGTTTTCTCGCCTTTCGCGAGCAGGGCACCTCTATCCGTGCTTCTGCACGCGTGCCGAAGCGAACGCGCAAGCAGCGCCTCATCGCGGCGAGGGAAGCTCGTACACCGGAGCATGCCGTACGCTCAGCATACGTGAGCGGCGCGTGCGGCGCGAGGCGCTCGCTGCTTGCGGGCGTGCATCCTCGTTTCGCCTTGCCATGGAGGATGGCTGCATGCGTTTCGATGATCTCTTCCAGGGAGAGCAGGTCATTGATATGCATGCGGGTGCTGATGACTTCATCGTGCGACGGGCAGATGGCGGCTTTGCCTATCAGCTTGCCGTTGTTGTCGACGATGCTGATGAGGGCATCGATTCGGTGGTGCGCGGATGCGATCTATTGCCATCGACAGCAAAGCAGATACATCTCCATCATCTTCTCGGCACGCCTACTCCCACCTATGGTCATATCCCGCTCTTCGTTGCTGACGATGGGCGCCGCCTTGCCAAGCGCGACCATGATGCCGCTTTCGACGAGATGATGCGAACGTATCGCACGCCTGCTGCGCTGATGGGGCACCTTGCATTCAGGGCGGGCATCCTCGACGAAGACGTTCCCGCGATGCCCGATGAGCTGGTGAAGGTATATGACCCAGCAACACTGCGAAAGCGCTATCGAAACCAGCACGCGATCACCTTCGCGATGCTGTAGTGTTGCCTGACCTTCATACCCTAAAGGGTGAGCGTGATACCGCTCGCGAAAACAGCCGCCGCGAAGAATGCACCGAACAAGAGGTTGGCAGAGCAGATTTGCCCCATGGCCTGCACGCGCACGGCGGGCGTGCACGGATTGGCCCAAAGCGCGTTGAACGGCGCATGAGCGGCAAGGAGCAGGAAGGGCACGACGATGATGCCGGGGGTATACCAGAGAGCCACGATGACGGTAATGCTCGCGAGCCATATGATCAATAAGCTGCGATAGAGCACACGTGAGCGCTGACGGTTAAGGAGCACGGGCAATGTGCGCCTGCCGGCCATGCGATCCTTCTCGATATCGCAGGTATTGTTCGTCAACATGATGAGCGCGATGCCGATGATGAGGGGGATGGACCAGACGAGCACGAGGGGCTCGAGCACCCCGGTGAGGACCTGATAGCATGCCAAGGGGAGCAAACCACCCATGACGACGCCGCTCACCGCTTCGCCAACCGGTGCGTATGAGAGCGGTGTGCGCCCTCCTGAATAGAAAACGATCGCGAGCGCTCCCACAAAAGCGATGCAGAGTGGGATCCATCCTGCGAGCATGATGCAGTACACGCCGAGCGCAAGCGCCACCATCATGCACGCCAGAGCAAATGCGAGCACATGAGCGGGGCATACGTTGTGGTACACGAGCACCGCATCGCTTTCCTCCACGTTATCGTCAGCGCTATCCGCACCCTTGATGAAATCGAAGTAGTCGTTGAGCGCATTGACCGCCGATTGCGCGAGCACCGCAATGGCGAGCAGAACGCATGCAGAGAGCGCTGAGAGCGCGGAGTTGGTCCGTGCAGCGAATGCAACCGCTGCCAACACCGGCATCAGAGATGCAGGCCACGTATGAGGCGCTGCAAGCTGGATCATCAACCGTGGCGTCAGATGCGCCCGAGCGCGTTCGCTGCTCATGTAGCGCCGCTCAATTCGACAGCAGAGCCGCTGCGATGTCGTCAGAGGCATCCGACACCGGCATCCACACGTTGTCGGTCTTCTCGAACGTGATGGTGATGGGGTCGGTATCGCGCACATCCACGCCCTCGAGCGAAGTGAGGATAGCCTCTCCGAACGCTTGGTCCAGCTCATCGGTTGTCATGGTCGCGATCTGCTGATCGGAGCCAAGCGCCTCGGCCTGCGCTGCAAGAGCGGCCTCGTATCCCGAGAAGCTCTTGCACCGCATCACGACAGTGGCCACAGCGGTATCTTCGTCAACCTCCACGCTGGTGATCTCATAATCGAATCCATCAAGATACGCCTTCATGAAATCGGCCATGGAAACGCCGTATTGCGAGAGCGAGTCGATGTCCATCCGAGCCGCGAAATTGGCCGTCTCGGAACTGTCGGGATTCTTATAGCCATCGAGGCGCTTCGCGATCGAGCTCTCGATAGCCTCTTCGTCAGTCTGATGCGAACAGCCACTGAGCACTATGCACAGAGCAAGCGCACAGAGCCCGAAGAACCGTATTCGCTTTCCCGGTACCGTCATACCATGCTCCTTGATAGCTTTGTCACACAGCACGATACGCGAAGTGCGCACTACTGTCCAACCGACACCGCGCAAGCGGGTATAATCGCACCGAAGGAGGTGCACCATGATGAAGCTAGGCGCCGAACTCTCGCGGATCATCAACAGGCTCGATGGCGATGCGGCGAAGTTCATGTCGATAGCGCTGAACAACGAACGTTACCGGGAAGCAGTGCATGCGATATGGCCGGACGCCGCAGCTGCGCGCTTGATCCTTGAGGGGACGAACGGGTTCTATGTCCGCGAGGACACTGCGCCGCGCAAGGGGCCTGACAAGGACACGCCGTATATGGTCTGCGTCGTCTGCGCGTCTGATGCGCTCATCCGCTCGGAGCTTGATACGCATCGGGAGCTTTTGCACCTGAAGCTTCGTCAGCTCGGCATTGAAAGCGAAGAGTTGCGCATCGTACCAGCGCGTCGCGGCATGAAGGCGAGGCATCCGTTTCGCGAGGAAGTCTAACTTTACATAACATCTATTATCAGCTTTTTATGGAACTGCAGCCGCACGGCGCTAACCCCATACCGAACTTGATGCTGACGATGAACCCTGCTGCGCTGCGCCGAAGCGCTCGGTCAGCTGCTGTATATCACCGCTTTGGATGACGTCCATCATGATCGGAAACATGAGTATGAGATACACCACGTTAGCGACCATCGCGCCAAGGCTCACGAAGACCGCGATGCGCGTTTGCGTGCGCAGACGGCTTGCCATGAAGGTCGGCTCATCCATGAGCAAAAGCGCCATCCGCACCTTCGATTGTGCGACGAGCGCGCAAATGAGAGCAGCACCGCTCAAAAGGACGCCCCCGATGATGAGCGACACAGGAGACGCGATCAACGCGATGGTGGTCAGCGTTTGCGCAGACGCAAGGTTGCGACTGGCTATCTGAGCCTTTTCCTCTTCGGTTGGTGTGGGTGTCTGTTGTTCGTCGGGCATGGAAGGCTCCTACTCAATCCCGCTGCTGCCGAATCCGCCGTGTCCGCGGTCGGTCTCATCAAGCTGGTCGACCACCGTGAGCGCAACGAGAGGAACGGGCATGATAACAAGCTGTGCGATGCGCATGCCGCGCTCAACGAGGAACGCCTCATGCGCGTCGGTGTTTTGAAGCGATACCATCATCTCGCCGCGGTAACCGCTATCGATCAGCCCCGGACTATTCGGCAACGTGATGCCGTGCTTGCTCGCAAGGCCACTGCGGGGCAGCACCAGCCCCGCATAGCCTTCAGGGATGGCCAACGAGAACCCGCAGGGCACGATGGCGCGCCCATGGGGCTCAAGAAGACATGTTTCGGCAGCCCGCAAGTCAAGTCCAGCATCCCCAGCATGGGCATAGGCGGGCAACGCGATATCGTCGCGCAGGCGCTTGATGGGCACCGTGATGGATGAAGTCATGGGACTATTCCAGACCTTTCAGTGCAGAGCTGAATTCCTCGGCGTCTTTGAAGTCTTTGTACACGCTTGCGAAGCGGATGTAGGCAACATCATCAATGCCAGCCAAGCGCGCGAGCACCATCTCGCCGAGATCCTTGGAATGCACCTCAGCAGTTCCCGACATGCGCAACGAGCTTTCGATATCGGTGATGATGGCATCGATGCGGTCAGGGTCGACGGGACGTTTCGCGCAAGCGATCAAAAGACCACGGAAGAGCTTCTGACGATCGAACGCTTCGTGCGAACCGTCCGATTTGAGAACAATCAGAGGACGCTCGCCAAGGCGCTCATACGTTGTGAAGCGGTTTTGGCAGCGCAAGCACTCGCGCCGACGTCTGATCGCGCTGCCTTCGTCTGCAGAGCGCGAATCTATGACCTTCGATTCCTCATACCCACATTCCGGACAACGCATATCATGTTCCTCTCTTCCCTTGTTTCCATGATAGCGGATTGCGCATTTTTTTCTTGCTAGAACCAATGTTCGCGGTTATAATTCCGAACAAAGGTTCTTTACGTGGGCCAAGGATCAAGGAGGCTCCTGTGAGCGCGAAGATCACGAAGCGGCAGCAAGCGGTGCTCGACAATATCGAGAAGCATATCCGCGAGAAGGGGTTCGGGCCTACCGTCCGCGAGGTGTGCCAAGATCTCGGTCTGTCCTCGCCTTCCACGGTGCATGTCCATCTCAAGGCCCTCGAAGAGAAGGGCTATATCAAACGAGATCCGCTGAAATCGCGTTCCATATCGCTCACGTATGCGCTCAACGATGCTCCTGCCACCATCCTGACGCCGGAGTTCGGCAAGGTGGTCAGCGTTCCTCTTGTGGGGGACGTGGCAGCCGGCATGCCTATTCTTGCCGAAGAGAACATCACCGACCAAATAGCTCTGCCGACCGATATCGTCGGTGATGCGCCCTCGTTTGCGCTTTCGGTGCACGGTGATTCCATGGTTGAAGCCGGTATCAACGACGGCGATTACGTGGTAGTGCGCGAGCAACCCACGGCCGACAACGGCGAGATCGTCGTCGCTCTCATCGGTGATGGCGCTACGGTCAAGCGCTTCTACAAGGAGAAGAATCGCATTCGCCTTCAACCGGAAAACTCATCCATGGAGCCCATTTTCGTTGACGATTGCCTCATCGCAGGCAAAGTGGTGGCTGTGTTTCGACGCATCTAAACTTCAGTTCGCTCTTTCGTAAGGGCTGAAAGCGGGCATCAGCCCTGCTGGTACGCGCACTTCGAGAACCGTTCCCTCTACGGTGTGCTCTTCTGAGAGTATGCGGCAGCGTTTATGGGCAAGCGAGACCACCTCTCCCCTTGTGTACGGGATTAGCACTTGCATAACGGTGTCCGCAGCCGCAGCAGCCGCTGCAACGCGGCCGATCAAGGCTTCGCACCCGATTCCGGTCGCAGCCGACACCTGTACCGCATGTGGATGCCTCAGCGCGATGACCTCACGCTGTTGAGCACTGAGCAGATCGCTCTTATTGAACACCTCGATCCGCGGTATCGTTTCAGCACCAATCTGGCCGAGTATCTCGTCGACCGCTTCGACTTGCATGAGATGATCTTCTGACGAGGCGTCGATGACATGCAGGATCATATCGGCGTGCGTGATCTCTTCAAGAGTCGACTTGAAGGCTTCTACGAGCGTGGTCGGCAGCTTCTGAATGAAACCAACAGTATCGCTGATCGTGATCTCTCTGCCCTCGGGAAGAACGAGACGGCGCGTGGTGGAGTCGAGCGTGGCGAACAGTTTATCGTCTGCGTACACCTCAGCAGCGCAAAGCCGATTCAGCAGGCTTGACTTGCCAGCATTGGTATATCCCGCCAGCGCTACCTTGAAAATGCCGCTCTCGTAGCGGCCTTCTCGCTGCACAGAACGAATGCGCTCGAGATGCGCGAGCTCTCGCTTGATGGAGGTGATGCGCTTGCGCACCATACGGCGATCAACCTCAAGCTGGCTCTCCCCTTCTCCAAACCGCGATCCCACGCCGCCGCCCATACGGTTCGATGCGAGATGCGCCCACATACCGCGCAGCCGAGGATAGAGGTATTCGTTTTGCGCCAACTTCACCTGAAGGCGCCCTTCACGCGTCTTGGCATGTAACGCGAAGATATCAAGGATGAGCGCCGTGCGATCCATCACCTTCACATCGCGCCCCACGATGCGCTCCAGGTTCGACTGCTGCGAAGGGGTCAGCTCGTCATCGAAGATGACCACATCAGCGTGCAAGGTCTCCGCCATCTCGGCTATCTGCGCTGCCTTGCCGCTGCCGACAAACGTTTTCGGATGAGGCGAGGTCATGCGCTGCGCTGTCGTGCCTACCGTATCGGCGCCCGCGGTATCCGCCAATCGCGCTAATTCCGCAAGCGACGTCTCGACCGGATAGGCGCTTGCCGCCTGCTCGATGCCGACAAGAACAGCGCGTTCGCGCTGCTGATGAGATATCGGATGCATGGGTTCATTTGTCATAAGCGCTCAGATCGACGGTACCGGTATACGCACAGGCCGCCGGACCGGTCATTTCCACCTCGCCATCATCAAGCCACGCTATGCGCAAGGTGCCACCCAGCAGATGCACCTCGTTTTGCTTGCTCGTCCCCTGTGTCAGAACCGCAGCAACCTGAACGGCGCAGGCGCCCGTTCCGCATGCGAGCGTTTCCGCGCATCCTCGTTCAAACACGCGCATCGCAATACCGGTATCGGTCATCTCAGCGAATTCGATGTTCGCTTTCTCCGGGAATGCTGGGTGCGATTCGAAGAAGGCGCCGATCTTGGCAACGTCAAGGCTTGCAAGGCATCGTGAGGTAGGGTCGACAAACGCATCTGCGGGCATATCATCAAAGGAGTCGATGAAGCAGACCGCATGGGGATTTCCCATGGATACGCATGTGAACGCAAACGTCCCCCACGGGGAATCAAGGGGCATCTCACGCACGTAGGAGCGCCCATCAGGAGCGACCGCGCTCGCAGCGCTTGCCACCGGAATCTCGGCAGGCTCAAGAATGGGCACGCCCATCCTCACGCTCGCCTGTGCGAGCTTCCCGGCTGCATCGCGCGTGAAACGGATACGGCGCGGTCCGGCCATGGTATCGGCGATGAATTCATCGGCCTGCTCATCAAGGTATCCATGATCCACCAGAAACTTGGCGAAGCACCGCACGCCATTGCCGCACATCTGCGCGAGCGTTCCGTCCGCATTGATGTAGTGCATGTAGCCCGCGCATTCCGCGCGCGGGGACGGCTGCACAACGATGACGCCATCCGCCCCAATGCCGAAATGTCGATCGCAGAGACGCGCAACGTGCCGCTCAGTGAGCGAAACGTCGCTTTTCATGCCATCGAACATCACGAAATCGTTGCCCAGTCCGTTCATTTTTGAAAAAGCGGTCATCTCTAGAGCTCCTTGCTTGTCGTGTCAGCTCGCTTCATCTGCAAAAACGCGCAGCGCTTCATCGAGCATGCGCTGCTGGTCGTTCTCCGTTCCCTCGATCCAGTGGATGCGCTCATCGCGCCTGAACCAGGTACGTTGCCGTTTCGCATAACGCCTGGTAGCGCGCTTCACGTCGTCGAATGCCTCATCAAGGCTGATCGTTCCCTCAAGGGCAGAGACGATCTCCTTATAGCCTATCGCAGCAGGCGCGGTCAAGCTGTCGCGAAAACCATGATGGAGAAGGTCTTCCACCTCTCCAACGAGCCCCGCTTCCCGCATGCGATCGACTCGGCGCTCTATCCGCTCGTTGAGAACAGCGGGATCGACGGCAAGCCCCACGATGCGCGCTGGCACGACTTGGGGGATGCTCTTGAGCCTGCTCACCTGATCCGCGTAGCTCACGCCTTCATGAGCCATCTCAAGCGCACGGATCACCCGCTTGGCGTTATGCGGGTGGATCGCATCAGCACTGCGTGGATCAAGTTGACGCAAGCGCTCCCAGAGAGCATGCGGACCGTGCGTTTCGAGAAACGCCTGGTAAGCCTCCCGCTGCGGATTGTCCGCCTGCTCTCCCGCAGGAAACTCATACCCATCAAGCGCAGCGCGCACGTAAAACCCCGTGCCGCCAGCTAAAACCGCGCGTTTCCCCGCATCTGCTAGCAACATGAAGGTGCGACGCGCATAGCGTTGGAACAGCGCCGCAGAATACGGTTCGTTCGGCTCGACCAGATCGATTCCATGATGGGGCACGAGGCGCTGTTCTGGAAGCACTTTGCCGGTCCCGATGTCCATGCGCTTGTACACCTGCATGGAGTCAGCGCTGACCACCTCGCCATCCAGCGCAAGTGCCACCGCTTGCGCTAAGTCAGACTTTCCCGAAGCGGTCGACCCGACGATGCATGCTATCGGGCGCATAGGATCATCCACGCATGACCTCGCCAGAAAGGTACCAGGTCTTCGTCTCGTCGATCCGCACGGGCACGATGGTGCCGATGAGCTGCTCGATATCCAGATCATCCGGCAATGCGGCATGCACGGTCTGATTCTGGGGGCTTTTCCCCGCCAAGACGCGCGCATCGCGTTTCGAGACGCCTTCCACGAGTACCGCAAGGGTGCGTCCCTGAGCTGCTCTGTTGAAGCGATACGCCTCTTCTTGAACGAGCGCGACCAGCCGATCGAAACGCTCTTGCACGATTTCGCGCGGCAGCGTATCTCTCATCTGCGCCGCTGGCGTTCCGCTGCGTGGCGAGTAGATGAACGTGAAAGCCTGAGAAAAACCTACCTGACACACCATCTCGCAAGTAGCTCCGAAATCCTCTTCGGTTTCGCCCGGGAACCCGACGATGATATCGGTCGAAAGCGCAAGAGATGGACAAGCCTGTTTGAGCTTCGCTATCAGCGAGAGATAGTGCGCGCGCGTATAAGAGCGGTTCATGGCTTGCAGGATGCGATCGGATCCCGACTGGAACGGAAGATGCAATGCTGGCATCAACGAGCGCAGATCGGCGAAGGCGGCAATGACCTCATCGCTGAGATCTTTCGGATGGCTGGTGACGAAGCGCAAGCGCTCGATGCCGGTCGCGTCGATGCGCTGCAGCAGTTCGGCGAAACGGGGTGCCCCATAACGGTCGCGCCCGAACGAATTCACATTCTGCCCGAGCAAGGTGATCTCCTTCACGCCTGCATCGACGTAGCGCTGCGCCTCGGTCACCACATCCTCGATCGTTCGCGACCGTTCACGCCCGCGAACATATGGCACGATGCAGTAGGAGCAGAAGTTATCGCATCCCGTCATGATGGGAAGCCATGCCGCCCAAGCATGCTCTCGCTTTGTCGGGAGATCGGTCGAGAACGCATCCGCCGTATCAGAGGTGTCGCTTTGCCGGACGCGATCGGAAAGGCATCGCTTGAGCATGCCTGGAAGGGATGCGAGGCTGTGCGTGCCGAAGACGACGCTCACATGAGGAAAGCGCGTCAAGAGCTCGTCGCCATCGCGCTCCCCGATGCAGCCTCCTATCGCGATGATGCGCTGGGCAAGAGGCGAGCCGGTGCGCACGGGCACATTCTTGCATGACGCGATCTGACCGAAAAGACGCACTTCTGCGGCCTCCCGCACGCAGCACGTCATGAAAACGGCAATATCCGCCTCTTCGAGAGTCGGTACATGAACAGCGCCAAGCGCTTCGAGCATGCCGCTCACGCGTTCGGCATCATGCTTGTTCATCTGACATCCGAACGTCAGAACGCAATAGGTACAATCGTTGAGACTCACCGTCATTGAGCGCCGTGCGTCGTTAGGAATTAGATTCCTGATCGGAGATGGGAGCAGCCGCTGTAGTGGCTTTACGCTCGACCGCGAACCGGATGGCGGTGCGGTATTCCCCATCGATAACGATGTCGGCAAAGGAGGGCACGCAGGCGATCTCAATGCCGACCGGGGAGAGGAAGCCACGCGATATGGCAATAGCCTTCACCGCTTGGTTGACCGCTCCGGCGCCCACCGCCTGGATCTCAACAGGAGAGCCATCTTTGATCATGCCGGCAATGGCGCCAGCAACGGAGGCAGGGGATGATTTCGAGGATACCTTAAGGCAGCCGATCTCAGGTTTCTGGTCGTTAGCCACGTGCGTTCCTTGTCCGTTTCGTGAGCATTTCTTGTGCGTTCATACTCTCTGCGCGCATGCCGCGCATGCCGTCGGAACGTCAATTCTACCGTTCAACAGGCGGTTTCGCAAATAAAGCGCCGTTAGTCCTCTTCAACGAGCGGGATATCAACGCGAAGCACCCCATCGACCACGTGAGCGGTCACCGGCACATCCGATCTGAGGAAGTACTTTGAAGCCATCTCATCGAACGCAGCGCTCACCTGATCGGCGAACACGGTCAGATCCTCTCCGGCAAGCTTGCGGGTGGAAAGCGTTGGCTTTCCCGACTTGAGCCGACGCTTCGTCGGAGCGTCGCGCTTCGATTGCGGGAGCGCTTCTGCGCTGATGCGCTCGAACAGCGTTTCCGGAGGCGCGATCTGGCCATCCATGATGCGCCGAGCTGACCGCGCTGAGAGAAGAAGACCTAGCCCTGATGCCAGCTGTGCGAACTCTTCGGGGTCGGTGGCAAGCGCAAGGCGCTGCACGAGCTTGCATTCGGCCCCGTTTCGTCCGAATGCGCGCGCCACTGGGCTTATGGTAGCCGCTCCGAATGCAGCGAGAGCGGCAGCGATCTCGGTAACGCTCCCATAATGCACCTGCACCGTGTCCTTGTGCTCGAGGGCGAACTCGGTTGTCGTGCGCACGATATTCTTAGGTCCGCGCATCACCAGAGCGTTATCAACCACCTCGAACGCAGGAAACGTCGATTGATCCCTCTTCTCTGTGAGGTGGTGCATATCCGCGCTCACAGAGATGGCGGTTCCGCCTCCCAAAACGGTATCGACGACACAAGCTTCCTGTGCATTCACCCGAATGGAATAGAGCGCCATGCCACGGCCATGCAGGCCCCAGCGATCCATATTGGCGGTATCGAGCTTCGAGGTGACACGCGGCTCGAAGATGCGATCGCGCATATCGTCAGGAATGCCGCATCCATCATCGATGACGATGATGGAGCGCACCTGCTCGCTTCGCTGCGTTGCCAGAAAAACGTGACTGGCACCCGCATCGCGCGCGTTGCGGAGCAATTCGATGACGATATCCTCCGACGAACGAATATCCTGAGCGGCCTGACGCTTCTCGGCTTCGCTGGTTTTCAGTCGCACAAAACCGTGGCCGAACTCGCAGTCTATGCGAAGGTTATCGTCTCCGATCGCATCCTCAATGAACGAAGCGAGCTGTGCGGATGCGTCGTTATTTCGCGTAGTCAATGGCGCGGCTCTCGCGGATGACGACAACCTTCACCTGGCCAGGGTACTGCGTCTCGGTCTCGATCTGATGGGCGATATCATGCGCGAGAACCACCGCTTGCGCTTCATCAACCACCTCAGGCTCAACCATCACGCGCACTTCCCGACCCGCTTGGATAGCGAACGTGCGCTCTACGCCCTCATAGCTGTTTGCAATCTCTTCGAGCTTCTCCAAGCGCTTGATATAGGCATCGAGCGTCTCCTTGCGCGCGCCGGGACGCGCGGCGGATATGGCATCAGCGGCCTGAACGAGCACATCGAGCACGGTGTTGGGTTCAACATCCTCATGATGTGCCTCGATAGCATGCACGATTTCCGGCTTCTCGCCATAACGACGCGCCAGATCGGCACCGAGTACCGCATGGCTGCCGTCCACCTCATGGTCGACCGCTTTGCCCAGATCGTGGAGAAGACCAGCGCGTTTTGCCGATACAGGATCAAGGCCGAGCTCGGAGGCCATCACGCCCGCAAGATAGGCGACCTCAAGCGAGTGATTGAGGACGTTTTGCCCATATGAAGTGCGATAGAGCAACCGTCCCAACGTGTTCACCAGTTCGGGATTGAGGTCATGCACGCCAGTATCGAAAGCAGCCTGCTCGCCCGCCTCGTGTACGCGCTGGCTCACCAGCTTCACCGCTTTATCGTACATCTCCTCGATGCGTGCGGGATGGATGCGCCCGTCAGCGATCAGGTTCTCCATGGTAACGCGCCCGATCTCACGACGAACCGGGTCGAAGCATGAGATGGTCACGCACTCCGGTGTGTCGTCGATGATGAGATTGGTGCCGGTAAGCTGCTCGAACGAGCGGATATTGCGTCCCTCGCGACCGATGATGCGGCCCTTGAGGTCATCGGAGGGGATATGGATGGTCGTTACCGTGGACTCAGCCGTATGATCGGCTGCAACACGCTGAATGGCAAGGCTGAGGATCATGCGAGCTTTCTTGTCAGCTTCGGCCTTCGTGCGCGTTTCAGCCTCACGGATGATGGCTGCCGACTCATGGGTCACCTCGTCGCGAATGGTATCGAGCAGCTCCATCTTCGCTTCTTCGGGCGACATGCCTGCGACCCGCTCGAGCTTCTGGTTCACATCAGCTTCGGCTTCGGCAACCTTGCGTTCGCGGCTCTCTACTTGACCTTGAAGCGATGAGATCTGATGCTCGCGAGAATCGAGCGACTCGCTCCGGCGATCAAGAGACTCTTCACGCTGCGTCACGCGGTTCTCAGCAGCGCGTATCTCATTGAGCCGCTCCTTGTTGTCAGCATCGACTTCCTGCTTGTAGCGCAGGGCTTGATCTTTCGCTTCCAATTCTGCTTCGCGACGCATGTTTTCAACACGGCTCTTCGCGTTCTCGATCATCTCATGCGCGTCGCTCTCCGCCTTTTTCTTCACGGATTGCGCTTCGTCTGCCGCCCGAGAAGCTGCGGACCTAGTGACAATGCGCGCGATGACGATGCCGAGAGCGATTCCGATAACCGCCGCGATCGCTATGAGTAGGATCTCCACGGTATGCTCTCCCTTCTTGCACGTCCCTTCGGAGGTGCGCTTGGTATATAAACAAAAAGTCGGCTAAAGCCGACATGAGCAAAAGCACGCAAGCGCAAGCGTACGACACTGTTTGATTGTCTCTATATCAAGCGCACGCGGCGCACATTTGCTCAAATCTTGTTTGATTATACCCCATTATCACGCTGTTCCATCCAGAGGGATACCGCTTTGGATGCGATATCTCCACGATAGCCCTTTGCAAGGAGCTTGCGAAACGCTGCAGCGCGCGCATCCCGAGCGCGGATCGGGTGACGCGAGAGGATATCGTACGCCGCCTCGATGTGCGCATGCTCTCCTGCATCCTGGTATGCCTGATATGCTTCAAGGTCATCGATGTCTAAACCAAGCGCCGCGACTTCTCGCTTCGCGAATTCCATCCCCTTTCCAGCAAGGGCATGAGAGCGCACGAGACACTCGGCGTACCGCACATCATCGATAGCGCCAACCCGCTGCGCTTTCTGGAGAGCAAACTCAATGGCGTCGGAAGAAAACCCGGCGTCGGAGAGCTTCTTGCGCATCTTCAACGATGATTGCTCCGCCGCGCTCGCGCACCGCAGCACCTTGGCGAACGCGGCATCTTGCTGCTCGGTTGCGCCGAGCGTCTCGATATCTACCTCCATGGCTACTTTCCGTCTTTAGGAGCAGGTTGTGCCGAATCCCCTGCCAGATCGGTTTCGATGAGGGGAACATCGAAACTCTCCCGCACCTTAGCCTCTATTTCGTTGCGCAATTCAGGGTTATCGTGGAGCGTTTGCTTAGCCGCTTCCCTTCCCTGCCCAAGACGTTCTTCGCCATAGGTGTACCACGAACCGCTCTTTTTCGCCACGCCGCAATCGACGGCCATATCGATGATGCAGCCCTCACGGGAGATACCCTCACCATACATGAGATCGAACTCAGCTTGACGAAATGGCGGCGCTACCTTGTTCTTCACGATCTTCGCGCGCACGCGATTGCCGACCGCCTCTCCACCAACCTTGATCGATTCGATACGACGAATATCGATGCGCACGCTTGAGAAGAACTTGAGCGCGCGGCCGCCGGTTGTGGTCTCCGGGTTGCCGAACATGACACCGATCTTCTCGCGAAGCTGATTGATGAAGATGCACGTGGTATTCGATTTGGAAAGCGAACCTGCCAGCTTGCGGAGCGCCTGAGACATGAGACGTGCTTGAAGGCCAACGGTAGTATCACCCATCTCGCCTTCTATTTCCGCGCGGGGCACCAATGCCGCCACCGAGTCAACCACAACGCAATCGACCGCACCCGAGCGAACGAGCATATCGCATATTTCAAGCGCCTGTTCGCCAGTATCGGGCTGAGAGATCAGCACCTCGTCGATATCAACGCCCAATCGTGCAGCGTACACAGGATCGAGCGCATGCTCTGCATCGATGAACGCAACGATGCCCCCTAATGCCTGAGCCTCAGCAAGGATTTGGAGTGCGAGAGTGGTCTTGCCGCTTGATTCGGGGCCGTATACCTCGATGATGCGCCCGCGAGGAACGCCACCGATGCCGAGCGCGACATCGAGCGGCAGCGCGCCGGTGGGAATGACGCCGAGCGAGAGATCGGCTCCGCCCTCCCCTAGCTTCATGATGGAACCGCGGCCGAATTTCTTTTCGATTTGGTCGGTAGTGCTCTTGAGCAACTCTTCTTTTGATTGACCCATGGTGCGCTCCTTGCATCTCGTACGTTTCCGGTGCGTTCGCGTACGTATGGTACACGAACATTTGTTTGACCGTCAAGAGGAATCGGTCTGATTGCTAGACGATGCCCCTTGACCCATCGTAGCGCTCCGTTCTGGCGCATCCGCCTCACGATCTGCCTGCTCGATCCTCTGAGAATTGCACTGCATCGCTGGCTTGCTCGCTCATGCACTCGAACGCAACACCGACACGACCGCATTCGTATCACCCATGCGAACCAACGCGCATCTGATCTCGCTCTTATCTACATCGAGCGCCGCTCATACCTCAGCGCTCAAGAAGAGCATCATGGAGAGCGCGGAGGGCATGATAGGTGGTCGCAAGGCGAACGTGATCGCGGTCGCCCTCGAGATGAAGCTCGTGAGCCACGGTATGCTCAGCGCCGCAGACCGCAAGGCACACCGTGCCCACCGGTTTGCTCGGTTCGGCCCCACCAGGCCCAGCGATGCCGGTCACCGCCACAGCCAGATCAGCGGTCAGCAACGAACGCGCGCCCTGAGCCATCTGCACCGCTACCGGGATGCTCACGACGCCTTCAGTGGAAAGCGTGCGCGCATCAACGCCAAGCACGCGCTCCTTCGCCTGAATCGCGTAGCTGGCCACCCCACCTTGAAACACGGCCGAGCTCCCCGGTACGCTCGTGAGCGCGCACGATATCATACCGCCGGTCAAGCTCTCCGCAGTAGCAAGGCTCACCTTGCGCTCGCGCGCATCGCGAATGAGCGCGCAAGCAAGATCGCTCACCTCATCCTCTCGAATATCATCCGTTCCCGCGCGCGCCCCCTCATCGGAAAACGCCGCCGCGCCAAATCCGAGCAGATGGCGCGCTTGAGCGATGTAATCGAGCATAGAGATGATGGTGAGCGCCAGCGCGATCAGCATCACCAGCCATGAGGTCAGGTAGAGCGGATCATGAAGGGCGTCATCGGCGTTGGGAAACGAGATGCTATCCTTCACCAAGAACAGCACGATGGCCACAATCTGCGCAACCGTCTTCGCCTTGCCGTACCAACTCGCTGCGATCACTTCGTGCTTGCTCGCCGCTATCATCCGGACACCGGCAACGATGAACTCGCGCGTCAAGATGATCAAGACGGGCCACGATGGCAACACTTGCAACTGCACCAATGCAAGCAACGCCGCCGCTACCAAGATCTTATCGGCAAGCGGGTCCACGAATTTGCCAAAATCGGTCACCTCGTTGCGCTTCCGCGCCAAGTAGCCATCGAGCCAATCGGTGCACGATATGAACACGAACACCGCCGCAGCAACAAGCGATTTGACGTCATCGTTGATCACTGCGCGCAGCCCGAGCCAATCGGGCCAGGGGCTGAGCAGCGCCACCACGAACACGGGAACCAAGCAGATCCGCGCGAGCGTCACCATGTTGGCTGGCATGAGCAGCTGGCTTTTCTGGGAGTTAGCTCGATTCATGGCGCACCGAGCCCTCCATATCGTAGAGTAGCGTATCTTCTATCATCACTTTGACAAAGGAACCCACATCACCGGCATCTACGTAGGTGACGCCGTCCACCTCGGGCGCCTGCTGTTGCGTGCGGCCGAACAGCTGGCCATCCTCTTCGACCCCTTCGATCAAGACGCGCTCGACATGCCCGCAACGTTGCGAGACGGCATGCGCGCTGGCTGCATCGGCTGTGTCGCGAAGCACCTGCGCGCGCCTTTCCTTCTCATCCTCGCTGAGCTGGCCCTCAAGGTGGAACGCCTCAGTGCCCTCTTCACGCGAATACGGAAAAACGCCGACATAATCGAAACACCCTGATGCAGCGAAATCGAGCAGTTCATCGAACTGCGCTTCGGTTTCACCGGGAAACCCGGCGATCAGCGTCGTGCGCAGCGTAACGTTGGGCACCTGCGTGCGAATATGGTCAGCAAGCTGCTCGAAGCGCTGGCGGTCTCCACCGCGACGCATGGCACGCAGCAGAGAAGCGTCCACATGCTGGATGGGCACGTCCAGATATGATGCGATGTTCTCATGCGTGGCGATGGTCTCCAAGAGGCGATCGGTGACCCCATCTGGCTGCACGTACATGATGCGGAACAACGTCTCAGGATGCGCATCGGCAAGCGTAGCTAAGAGCCACGCGATATCATGCCTCTCCCCCAGATCGGCGCCCCAACGACCGGTATCCTGCGCCACGAGGACCACCTCACGGGCCCCCGCCTCGATCGCAGCGCGCACATCAGCCGCGATGTCGTCGAAGGGAAAGCTGTGGTACGCACCTCGAATATCGGGAATGGTGCAATACGCGCAGCGCCGATCGCACCCATCGGATATCTTCACGTAGGAAAACACCGGTGCGTCCGCCGCCGCAGCAACGGCACGTACCTGCTCACATGGCGCTGCGGGCATTGCCCGATCCACCGCCTCAACGATGCGAGACTCATCAGCGCAGGGCACGAAGGCGGCCGCCTCGGGCAGTTCCCGTTCAAGCTCAGCACCGTATCGTGCCGGCATGCACCCAGCGACCACGACAGCGCCGCGCCCCTCGACCACCTGAGGCAGCTCAAAAGCTTCGAGAACTGCCTGAATGCTCTCTTCGGTGGCAGCCTGGATAAACGAGCAGGTGTTGACAACGACCACATCCGCAGCTGCCGCATCATCGCAAAACGTATAGCCCGCCGCACTCAAACGACGTCGCATCTTCTCGGAATCCACCTCGTTCTTCGCGCACCCGAGCGTGCACAGGCAGACGACCCCGCGGCCATTCCCAGCCAAAGCCCGTTTCCTTATCGGTAGTTGACGAACTGGAGCGGTTGGCCGAAATCAGCTTCGCGCAGATGTGCGATGACATCTTGCAGAGTATCGCGCGAGGCTGAGGAAACGCGAATCTTATCGCCTTCGATCTGCGTTTTGATCTTGAGCTTCAAAGCTTTGAGATCTTTGTTGATCGCCGTGAGGGTGTCCTTATCGATGCCGCTGATGATATGGCCTTCGCGCCGAACGTTGCCGCCCGAGATGCTTTGAGGCTCGCCCCATTGCACCGCCCCCAGCTCGATACCGCGGCGCACGAGCTTCGATGAGACGATGTCGATGACCTGTCCAGCCACGAAATCAGACGGTGCCTCCACCGTCATTTCGTGCTTCTGCTTGTCGAGCTCGACCCGAGCGCCGGAATCCTTCAGATCGTATCGCTGCGTCAGCTCTTTGCGCGTTTGCTGAAATGCGTTGTCGACCTCTTGCATGTCAACCTGGCTGACGATATCGAAGCTGTTCTCTTTGGCCATGTTCTCTCCTTGTGACTGAAGCCACATCATGCGCTGTGGCGGCGCTGTATTCTGTATTCCTTGCGTTACGAGCTCTCTTGCGAAGAGGACGACGAAGGAGACTGAGCGGAGCTTGAAGAAGATGACGATTGCGACGATGCCGAGGATGCAGACGAACTCGATGAATCGCCATGCTCATCTTGCCACGCGCGGAGTATCTGGCTGAAATCGACCGTGTAGGCGTAGTATTCCGAGCCGCTTTGACGCGCGAGCTGCACGTCGACGCCATCAACGGCAAGCTTGACTGGATCGGGATTGGCGGTACGAACGGTCAAGGTGCCCGTGACCTCAAACTCTTCGTCGTAAGGGCCGCTGATCACCTCGGAGAGCACCGTTTTATCGTCTTGCGTGATCTCCACCCATGACCTGCCACCAGCCTCAACGCTGAACGAAAGCAGAGCGCTCGTCGGCGGTTGGTCGGCCACGTCGGTGCTGCCCTCCCCTTCAGGATTTGAAGTGTCGGAAAAGCCCGAGATGGGGATATCGGGTACATCTTCGACAGCCTGCTTGTTGCTATTGAAGAGCACGATCAGCACGATGATGATGGCAACGAGCACCACCGCGATGATGATCCATACGGGCAAGCTCGGAAGCGAGCGCCCCGCACCGCGTGGATCGCTATAAATGCTGGGATACCCACCCGGCGTTGCCGCTCGGGCGGTCGCTCGCGACTCTCCGACAAACCCGTAGCCGCCCGAACGGCGCGAGCTGCGCGTTGTTCGCTCACGGGCGGAACGACTGCTGCGCTGGGTGCCTGATGGACGCCGACGGTCGCGCTCCGAACGCGGCGCAGTCGAGCTGCGAGCGCGTCGTGGGGCGTCATCATAGCTTCCTGCCCGGCTGCGCCCTGTCTCGTGAAGATGCACGGCATCTTGATACATGCCCGAGATGCGGTTCTGATCGAGTCCGACGGCGCGCGCATACGCCCGGATCATATTGCGCGTATATCCTTGGGCAGGCATGCGATCGAAATCGCTCTCTTCGATCGCACGAAGGATATCAGGACGAATATGGAGCCTGCGAGCCATGGTGGTGAGATCGTAGCCCTCGCGCTCGCGAGCGTCCCTCAACATGCGTCCGTATGAATCCTGCCTGGGCAAAGCCTGCCTCCTTTTCCGGATGGCTATGCGCCTGCTGCGTCCTGACCCTCGAACGCCTTCAACGTTTCCAATTCCAGCTCATCGACAAGAACCTCGCGAGGCTTTGATCCGTTAGCAGGACCAACGATCCCCTTCTCTTCTAACTGATCCATTATACGTCCTGCGCGTGCATAGCCGACCTTCAAACGGCGTTGAATGTTCGATGTCGACCCCATACCGGTAGACGCCACGATCTCAGCTGCTTCCCAGACGAGCGGATCGTCATCCGATGACGACGAACCCCCATGAGGGTCAGTAGCGCCGATGGTCTGGATATTGGTTTGGAGTATCTCGTGATGATAATCAGGCTCGCCCTGCTCCTTCACCTTGGCCACCACCGCTTCGATCTCATCCTCTGAGACGAAGCAACCCTGAATGCGCACCGGCTTGCCGTACTCGGGCTTTGAGAGCAAGAGATCGCCCAGCCCGATCAGATCCTCGGCACCCGTGGTGTCGATGATGACGCGCGAATCAATGCCTGAGGCAACGTTGAAAGCGATGCGATTGGTGATGTTCGACTTGATGAGACCCGTAACGACATTGGTGGAAGGGCGCTGCGTAGCCACGATCAGATGGATGCCAGCTGCGCGCGCGAGCTGAGCGATGCGACAGATGGAGAACTCAACTTCTTTGCCAACGGCCATCATGAGGTCGGCGAGCTCGTCGATGATGATCACGATATAGGGCATCTGCTCTGGCGCCTCAGCATCCTCATCAACAGCGAGCGTTCCAGATGCGACCTTTTGGTTGTACTGCCCGATATTGCGAACGCCTGCGGCGCTCATCACCTTCAAGCGGCGCTCCATCTCAGCCACGCCCCACGCCAGCGCGCCCGCTGCTTCGCGCGGTTCGGTCACCACGGGAGCGTAGAGATGCGGAATGCCGTTATAGGGAGTGAATTCGACGCGCTTCGGATCGATCATGATGAAGCGCACCTCGGCAGGCGTGGCGCGCATCAGGATGGACATGATCATGGCGTTGACCGATACCGACTTGCCCGAACCGGTGGTACCGCCGATGAGCAGGTGAGGCATTTTGGCCAGATCGGAGACAATGGATTCGCCCTCGACATCTTTGCCGATAGCGATCTGGAGCGGCCCGGCAGGTGCGTCGGCGAGCACTTCTGAGAGGTACACCGTCTCACGATGCGCGTTGGGAACCTCGATGCCCACGTAGTTCGTACCAGGGATCGGCGCGAAGATGCGAACCGATGAGGTGGCCAGTGCGAGCGCGATATCGGTGCTCAGCACCGTGATGCGGCTCACGCGCACCCCGGAGGGCAGATCGACCTTGAATAGCGTCACGGTAGGACCGGCCACCCATCCTACCACCTGAGCCATCACGCCGAAATCCTCGAGCGTTTGCTGAAGGCGCAATGCGGTCTGCTTAAGCTCCGCTTGCGTCGCACCGCTCTTCCTTGAACGCGCGGGCTTATCCAGAAGCGACATCGGCGGCAACTGAAAGCCATCTTGGGGAGCGGGAGCCGGCGTTTCGTTCGCTCGCGCCTTCGCTTTTGACTTCGTCTGAGATGGACGATCGTCCTCCACAGACGTCTGGCCGAGCTTGCGCGTCATGGGTTTGGTCTGCTGCGCATCCACGACGACCACATCATTCAGCGATACGGTCAGATTGGGATCCGCTGCCGGAACCACCGCAGGAATGCGCGCTGCGTCAGGTTTCAGCTTGCGCTTCTTCTGTCCTTGCGCAGGAAGCTGGCGCGTCACGAACGCATCATGCGCGCTCGCGTGAGCATCCGCCGCAACCGGTATATCGACGCCAGGTTGGGCAGGAGCGCCCTGGTCGGTCCTGCTGCGCCTGATGCGCGCAGGAGGCGCAGCGAACAGCGAACTCGAAGCGCTGTCGAAACGCTTGCTTGCCAGATCGTGCGCCTTGCGACGCGCTTTTTCGAGCAGCCGGGAGATGGAAAAGCCCACAATGACCAGGCCGATGATCATGACGCCTACGAGGATGACTCCCGTGATAACCCGTCCGAGCGCCACGATGCCAACCCAAGCGATGCCAGCACCGATGTAGCCGCCGTAGCGCTCTACCATGCTCGGCGAGAAGAGCAGATCGGGGTCATCGACACCAAGCGATGAGATGGGCGTGAAGAGCGCGATGAAGCCCAGGAGCGCGATGTAGAGCACTGCCATGCCGACCGCAGCCCGCAGGGAAAGGCGCTCGCGACCCTTGCGATAGAGAAAGGTGATGCCGATGATCGCCAAGATGAACGGCAGCACGTACGATCCAACGCCCAGCGCCAGATGCACCGCCGCCGAGAGCGCTCCGGTTACCACAGCGTCGTTATCGGGCATCGCAGCCATCAACATGAAGATGATCGCTGCGATGATGAACACAACCCCGGCTATGTCGCGCTTGGCATATTCGTCGAGGAAACCGGCCTGAGGCGTGCGTTCATCGAGCGGCAACCTCTTTTGAGAGCCGCTCCCCTTCGGCGTCGACGATGCCCGCTTACGAGCCAAATCAGCGAACCTCCAAGAGATTGACCACCACCATGGGGCGCTGCTTCGTCCGCTCCCACAAAAGCGACATGACCCGATCGCGCACCGCTTTGCGCACCTCTTTGAGCGAAGCATCCTTCTTGCCGAGAACGCGCTTGATGGCGCTTACCACCGAATCGGTCACTTCTTCGACAAGATAATCGTCATCCCCACCGGTGATGCCGTGCATCTCCAGAAGCGGCGCGCCCACGAGCTTGCGCGCTTTCATGTCGAGGGCGCAAGCCACGCTCGCAAACCCTTGGTTGCCAAGCTCATTGCGCTCATCGAGCACATCTTGCGAAGTATCACCGACCGAAAGACCGTCAACGTACACGATGCCAGATTGCACACCCTCGCCACGCTCGACCCCTGCCGGTGTCAACGTGAGCGCATCGCCGTTCTCTAGTATGTAAATGTTCTCTTCTGGCACACCAGTGGCTGCTGCGAGCCGCGCATGCGCGCGCAGATGCGATGCCTCGCCGTGAACCGGCAGAAACGCGGTCGGCTTCACCATGGACAGTACGATCTTGAGTTCCTCGGCGCCAGCATGACCCGACACATGCACTCGTGCGCGCGATTTGTCATAGACGTCCGCGCCGATCTTCGCCAGAGAATTGACCACGCGCGTGACCGCCTTCTCGTTGCCGGAAACCGGCGTAGCCGAGATGATCACGGTGTCCCCACGTTCGATATCGATGGTCTTGTGCTCGCCGTTCGCGATGCGCGCGAGCGCCGAGAGCGGTTCGCCCTGGCTTCCCGTGCACATGATGACCACGCGCTCTGGAGGAATATCGCTGATCTCATACGCATCGATGAGATCCTCATCAGCGATATGCAGATATCCCAATCGACGCGCAATATCGGTGTTCTGGATCATCGAGCGGCCGGTCACGACCACCTTGCGGCCATTCGCCACCGCCGCATCACAGATCTGTTGCATGCGATGAATGTGGCTTGCGAACGACGCGATGATGACACGTCCGGTCGCTTGGGAGATGATCTGGGCCAACGTCTTGCCAACCTCAGCCTCGGATGGCGTGAAATTGGGGTTCAGCGCGTTGGTGGAATCCGAAAGCATCAGATCCACGCCCTGCTCGCCGAAGCGCGCAAGGGCTGCGAAATCGGTGGTGACCCCGTCGATGGGCGTTTGATCCAGCTTGAAGTCGCCCATATGCAGGACGTTTCCGGCGGGACTTTGGATGAACAGGCCCACCGCACCGGGGATGGAATGGTTCACCGCGAAGAAATCAACGGTCATGCACCCCAACTTGATCTGCTGACCCGGTTTGATCTCAACGAGCTTCGCGTTTTTGATCTTATGCTCGGCGAACTTCCCTTCGATCAGCCCTAAGGTCAGTTTGGTCGCATAGATGGGCACCGTGCGGTCCAGATCCTTCAACAAATACGGCAGCGAACCGGTATGGTCCTCGTGCCCATGGGTCACCACAATGCCTCGTAGCTTATCCGCATTCTCGAGCACATAGGTGTAATCGGGAAGGATCAGGTCGATGCCGGGATGATCGTCGTCGGGAAACATCAGTCCCGCATCGTCGAGGATCATATCGTTGCCGCATTCAAAAACGGTCATGTTCTTGCCGATGGCATCCAAGCCGCCCAACGGTATGATCTTGAGCTGCGCATCCGCCGCACCGCGGCCGCGCTTGAACTCGCGCTTTCCGCGATCATCGCGACGCCGTTTCGCCTGTTTGCCGTCACGGCTCAAGTGCGGACGCTTATGCTCGATGCTGACATGCTTATATGAGCTCGTATCCTTTTTCGGTGCTGAGGCTTTGCTGCCCCCTTGCTTTTTCGTGGTACCGCTGCGTTCGCTTTGTTTGGAAGCATTCCGAGCGCGAGTGCGATTGCTTCGTGTCTTCGGACGTTGCTCCGCGTTGTGCGCAGCCGGTTCCTTCCGATGAATCTCTGTCATGGTTCTCCTTGAAATGAGCATGCCCTTGCATCAGGGCATGCGGTTCAATCGATAAGGGCGCACGCGCGCATGATCGCCTGCAGCGTTGCAGACTGCTCGGGCGTTGCGTCAACGAGCGGCAGGCGCACGCCGCCTACGGGAAATCCTGCAAGCGCAAGCGCTTCTTTCACGAGGATCGGGTTTGCGGTCGCGAACAAGCCTTCCATGATCGGCATGAGCGCCTCGCTTGCCGCGCGTGCCGCATCCCAGTCGTGCGCAGCGCAGAGTTCGCACAGCTCGTGCATGCGTTCAGGAGCCACATTGCCCAGGGTGGATATCACGCCCGAGCCTCCCCGACGCATGATCTCATACGTTGCCGCATCGTCGCCTGAATACACGTCGAAGTCCGCAGGCATCCCATCGATGATGGCCTGGATCTGATCCATGTTCCCCGAGGCTTCTTTGATGGCGACGATGCTGTCGCAGTCGTGAGCAAGCCGCAACGTGGTCTCTGCGGTCATGTTGATGACGCATCGGCCGGGAATGTTATAGAGCACGATGGGCAACTCGACCGCATCGGCGATCGTCTTGAAATGAGCGTAGAGCCCTTCTTGAGGTGGCTTGTTGTAGTAAGGCACCACGCACATGAAGGCATCGACGCCGCATGCAGCTGCGTCGCGCGCGAACGAGACGGTATCAGCAGTGCAGTTGTCGCCAACGTTGGCGATGATGGGCACACGGCCGCCCGCTGCGTCCACCGCCGTGCGAAACAGCTCGATCTTTTGCGGATAGAACACCGTAGGGCTCTCGCCGGTAGTGCCATTGATGACCAGCGCATCGCTGCCACCTACGATCAGGCGGTCGACCAACTGCTCGACCCGAGCAAGATCAAGCTCTCCAGCCTGGTCGAACGGTGTCACCATAGCCGGAATCATGCGTCCGAAACGGGGTTGCGATTGTGTCATGTTCTGTCTCCTATGCGCATGCGGACGATCCCATCGCCCGATATAAGCGAATTATAGCCCACCGTAGCGTAACCGCCTTCGGGCGCCCCTCAGGCATCCATCAAACGCTCAAGCCCGATAACAAGGCCATGAAGCCGCCCGACCGAGCGGATGCCGAGCAGAACGCCGGGCATATACGAGGTGCGATCCCACGAATCGTGGCGAATGGTCAGCGTTTGGCCCATCGAACCGAAGATGACCTCTTGGCTCGCAACGAACCCATTCGAGCGCACCGCGTGCACCGGCACCCCTTCAACGAGCGCACCGCGTGCACCGTGCGCGCCCTCAAGCTCGGTTTCGCGTCCTGGCGCATGAGAGGTGTGCTCGCCACGACCTTGCGCGATCAGCTTCGCGGTGAGCATCGCGGTGCCCGAAGGCGCATCCTTCTTGTTGCAGTGATGGTATTCCACCACCTCGGCCTCTGGAAAGAACGGAGCTGCCGCCTTCGCGAACTGCATCATGAGCACTGCGCCGGTGGTGAAGTTCGGAGCGAAGAACAGACATGCTCCATCCGTGGCCTCCGCCGCTGCATCTTCGAGCGTCTCACGCGAAAGACCCGTTGTGCCCACCACGCAATCAATGCCCGCTCGCAGTGCTGCGCGAACATTGCCCTCCACCACCGCAGGCTGCGTGAAATCGACCAGAACGTCAAAGTCGGCAGCCGCAAGCGCTTCTTCGATCCTCGCATATATCGGGAAATCCCCCGAAGAGGTGGCATGGGGGTCGATCCCACATGCCACCATCATGTCATCAGAGGCCGTGACCGCATCAACGACCGCGGTACCCATGCGGCCGCAGCAACCGGCTATCGCTACGCTAATCATTTGAGCGGTGACTCCGCCGCGGCGTGCGGCTGCCTTGACCAGGACGAGGCTTGGCATCGTTTGCACGAGTGCGCTCACCGCCGTTTTTGCCCGCACCCGCTGGCGCATCCGGCTTATCCAGACGATCGAGCGATATCTTGCCCGTCTTCGGGTCAACCTCGAGCACCTGCACCTTCACCGTGTCACCCAAGGAGAGCACATCTTCCACATGTGCCACACGCCCATTCGCCACACGCGAGATATGCAGCAAGCCATCCTTGCTCGCCGTCAGCTTCACGAAGGCGCCGAAATCTTTGATGCCCACAACCTCGCCATCGTAGATCTCGCCTGCTTCAGGCTCTTTCACGATATCGAGGATCATAGCCTTCGCGGTATCCCCTGCCGCACGATCGACCGCACCGATATGAATGGTGCCGTCCTCTTGGATATCGATGGAAGCGCCCGTTTCATCCTGAATACCGCGCACGACCTTGCCGCCGCTGCCGATAACGTCGCGGATCTTATCCACGGGGATCACGATGGTCTCGATGCGCGGCACCGTGTCGCGCACTTCCTGGCGCGGCTCGGAGATCGTCTGGAGCATGGCATCCAAGATGAAGGCGCGGCCCTCGCGAGCCTGCGTGAGCGCGCGCGAGAGGATGTCCACGGAAAGACCTTTGGCCTTGTTGTCCATTTGCAGCGCCGTGATACCGCGCTCGGTTCCGCACACCTTGAAGTCCATATCGCCCAAGAAGTCCTCAAGCCCTTGGATATCGGTCAGGATGACCGTTTGGTCGCCCTCCTTGATGAGCCCCATGGCAACGCCTGAAACAGGTGCTTTGATGGGCACGCCCGCATCCATCAGCGCGAGCGTAGAACCACAGGTGGATGCCATGGACGACGATCCGTTCGATTCCAGGATCTCCGAGACGACGCGAATGGCGTAGGGGAACTCTTCTTCGTTGGGAAGCACCGGCAAAAGCGCGCGCTCGGCAAGCGCACCATGGCCGATCTCGCGGCGCTTCGGAGCGCCCATGCGTCCCGTCTCGCCGGTGGAATACGGCGGGAAATTGTACTGATGCATGTAGCGCTTATGGTCGGCCGGGTCGATGGTGTCAAGCCGCTGCCATTCGTTGAGCATGCCGAGCGTACAGACCGACAAAGCCTGGGTCTGACCGCGCTGGAACAATCCCGAGCCATGCACGCGAGGCAAATACCCCGGCACGATGTGAAGCGGACGGATCTCGTCGGCCGCACGACCATCGGCGCGCTCCCCGGTCTCGATGATCATCGTACGCATGGCATGTTTTTCGAGCGATTTCAGAGCCGCGGCAATATCGCTTGCCCACGCAAGACGCTCTTCCTCGGAGAAGCTCTCTTCCTTGATCGTTTCCTTCAAAAGCTCGACTTTGGCCATGCGCGCCTGCTTATCAGCGTCTTTCAGGCACGCCTCCATCTCCGCGCCATATGCCGATACGCGCTCAGCGATGACCGGGTCAGGCTCGTGGATGGTGTATTCCATCGGTACGGGGTTCGCCCGAGCGATGAAGGCGGCTTGCCGCTCGCAGAACTTGCCGATGGCTTCCTGCGCAAACGTCATGGCCTTGAGCATGTCCTCTTCGGATATCTCATCGGCGCCAGCCTCCACCATGGAGATGTAATCGGCGGTACCGGCCACCGTCAACTCCAGGTCGCTGTTCTCCATTTCAGCGTACGTTGGGTTCACGATGAACTCGCCCGTATCGCGATCGCGCCCGATGCGCACGGCAGCGGCAGGACCATCGAAGGGAGCGCCTCCCACCAACAGCGCCGCGCTCGCACCACCGACCGAGATGCAGTCGGGCGGGTTTTCCCCGTCCACCACGAACGTCGTGGCAACGATGTGCACCTCGTTCTTATAACCATCCGGGAAACCCGGGCGGATCGGACGATCGATCATGCGCGCGATCAGCGTACCCTTGTCAGAGGGTTTCGCCTCACGTTTGAGGTAGCCACCCGGAATGCGGCCGACCGCATACATCTTCTCCATGAAATCGACCGTCAGCGGAAAGAAATCATAGTCTTTCTGCTGCTTGGAGACCACAGCGGTCACCAACACGCTGGTCTCTCCGCAGGTGGCCAGCACCGCGCCGGTTGCCTGCTTGGCCAACTCCCCGGTCTCCAAGCGGTACTGCTTTCCGTACAGTTCAAACTCTTCTACGATCTTCGTCATCTTCTCTTCGTTCCTTCTGTTACCTCAGCGGCCCCATTGCCGCCTTCACCTCATATGGCATACCTGCCGCTATTGCAACGGGACCCGCACCTGCGGGTCCCGATCCTGCTAGATGTTATCGCGGATGCCGAGCTTCTTGATCAAGGCGCGGTACTCGTCGATATCGCGGCTCTTGATGTACTTCAGAAGGCCACGCCGTTTACCGATCAGCTGCATGAGGCCGCGACGCGTATGATTGTCCTTCTTGTGCACCTTCAGATGCTCGGTGAGGTTGCGAATGCGCTCCGTCAGGATCGCGACCTGCACCTCGGCGCTGCCAGAATCAGCTTCGCCCTTTCCGAACTCCTTGATCAACTCTGCGGTCTTGTCCTTGCTGATGCTGAACTTATTAGACATCCTGTCCACCTTTCATCTCATGCCGTAGCGGCAACTCTTCCCCGTTCGTCTCTGGGCGGACAAGCGGTGGTCGCATGAAAGCCAAGGGACGAATGCACTGTGAATACACAGCCTGTCAATGATAGCGCATCTACCCTGCCGATACAATGATCACCATGCGATGCCCGCATTGCCATCCAAGAGAAAATCGAGCGAGCGAATGCGCGACCCTACATGGAATCGGCTCCAATCGCGGCAGAGCTCGAGCACAGCCCGGGCACGCATCCCCTGATCTCCCGCCGCGACAATCGCATCGAAGGTCGCTCGTAAAAGCGCTGATGCTACCTGCACCGTTGCCGTATCAACAGGCCATGCGCTTACCGTATCAGCGCACGACACGCAAACCGAGCCTCCCTCTTCAACCGAAAAAGGCGTTCGAGACGCATCAGCGTTGAGGGGGCCTCCGCAAACCGCACAGTGCGAAAGCTGTGGTGCTACACCAGTGAAGGCGAAGAGCTTCAAAAGCACTGCTGCCGTGCACGAGAACACGACGGCTCCCTGCGCTCGATCGAGCGTCCGAAAGGCCGCCTCGATCATGTCGAAGAGGCGCGCATGCGGCAGATCGACCTGCGTCACACGCTCACAGAGCTCTGCGATGCATGCTGCGCATGCCGCTTTTTCCACGTCGCTGCGAAACGAGGGATACGACGCAGAGAGACGCGCTTCCTTCACAGTGTCAAGATTGCGACCGACCGAGCACAGCACATCCACCGTATTGGCGATCTCGATCTTGCCAGCCAGAGCGCCCCCCGGCTTGCGAGCACCCTTCGCCACCGCGCGCATCTGACTGCCATCGGAAGCCAGGAAGGTCACGATGAGGTCCATCTCCCCAAGCTTGGTCTTGCGCACTACGATGCCGCGCGCACGGTAGGTGGGATGTGCCACGGTGCTATCCGCCCTGCTTGAGCGGAGGCTCTACCGAAGCGATCTGGTTGCTCTCCGTCCAGGTCATGGTTCCGTTGACGGTTTGATAGTTGCCGTAACGGGTCTCGGTCTGCGTGCCGAACCACGTGACGGTTTGAATGGGGCGCACTGTGATGGAGAACGCGCAGCTATTGCCGCCCTCGTAGGCGACCTCTCCCACCTTGCTCATCTCGTAGAGTTGACCGTCCATGGTGAGCGTGGGCGAGTCGGCGAAGAACTGGCGCGTCAGCTCAACCAGTTCAACGGAGCGGTTGTGCGCGATGGAGAGCGCTACCGTTGACCCGGAAGCCAACACCGTGCCCGCAGCTGGATCGGTCTTGACCGCCGTGCCTTCAGGAGCGTCTTCGGTGTTGTAGCGCTGCACATTGACCGAATACCCTTCAGCCTCGAGCGCATCGACTGCTTCCTCTTGGCTCTTTCCGGTTACATCAGGCACGCGAAACGGTTCTGCTACCTCAAGCGTTATGAGCGCATCGGCACGTGAGCGTGTGAGCGCCGCCGGGGTCACCGTAAGCACCGTATCGGCCGGTTCGTTCGATTTGGCGCGCGTCACCTCAATGTTGGTGAATCCATTCTCCCCGAGAAGCCCTTGGGCCTCTTCGAGCGGCTTGCCCACCACCTCTGGGATCACGCGCGCGATGGAGATGCGCACCGTCACCGTAGCGCCTTCTGCCATGCGCGACCCTGCGGCGGGATCGGTGGAGAGCACGATGCCCTCCACTTCATCGGAGACCACCTCTTCCACCTTCACGCGAAACCCCGCCTCCTGGATCATGTAGGTAGCATCCATCTGCGACATGCCGATGACGTTGGGTACGGATCGACCACCCAGAACATGCGCTCCTGCCGTGATAGCGATGATGATGGCGGCGATCAGGCATGCGATGAGCGCGAATATGATCGCTTTGCGCTTTGAGAAGCGTCGACGTTTGGCATGATGGGTTGCAAGGGCGCTCTCATCCGCTACGCGGTAACCGCCCGCATGCTCCTGCTCGACGGGCATTGCTTCGACTGGCACTGCCTCAGCAGCCTCATCCTTCTGCTCGAGCACCTCGAGCGGCTCGGTGACCACATCGGCGGTATTGCGCCCCGCCTCATCAATGACCGGAAGATAGACCGGCTCTTTGACGACGGCAGAAGCCGCAGCTTCATCCTCGTCATCGTCTGCATCGGGCAGCTCGATCGTAGGTGCGCTACTTACCGTGACCGGGCGCAAAAGCCCCAGGTCGATCTCGTCATCCTCTTCCTCGAATGGATCGGGCACCGGATCGAACGGCTCAGGCGCCAACACCTCGCGAACAGGCGCGCGCATGCCCACCACCGGATCGACGGTGGGCAATTCGTAGCCACAACCGTCGCAAAAACGGGCGCTCTCCCGATTGGGGGTTTGGCAATTCGGACAGATCATCTACGCATGCTCCATATATCGTGTATTCGCGCAATGGGTTGAACCGGGTTCATTCTATACGAGCGCGCACCTCTCGACCAGCGCGATCACTCTCCATAACCGAATCGTCGAATCTGATTGGCATCGCGTCGCCAATCTTTCTTGCATTTCACGGAAAGATCGAGGAATACCCGGCATCCTAAAAGCTGCTCGAGGTCGCAGCGCGCCTCGATGCCCACCTGACGAACAGCTCGGCCGCCCTGCCCGATGATGATGCCTTTCTGGCTCTCACGCTCAACGTAGATAACGGCGAAGATGCGCATGAGGTCTTTCTTGCGCACGTACTCCATCTGCTCCACGCCCACCCCGATGGCATGCGGCACCTCATCACGATAGTTCAGAAGCACCTTCTCGCGAATGAACTCCGCCACCATCACTTCCTCGGAAAGGTCGGTATCCATATCATCGGGAAACCACTTCGGACCAGCAGGAAGATGCCCTGCCACCAGATCGATGAAGGCGGCGACGCCCGTTCCTTCTTGCGCGGACAGCGAGGTGATGGCATCCCAATCGGCGAGCGAGCGAGCCGCTTCCAGCTGATGGCGCACCTGTTCCGGAGTTGCTCGGTCGGTCTTGGTCAGCACGCACACCTTCGCGCCACGCGCCTCGCGCACGCGCGCTGCTACCCATTCATCACCGCGCCCGATGGGCTTGGTCGTATCCACGAGCAGGGCCACGACATCCACGTCCCCGATGGCGTTTTCCGCTGAAACATTCAATTCCTCGCCGAGCGCATCATGGGGTTTATGAATGCCCGGCGTATCAACGATGACCAACTGGAAGTCTTCCGTGGTGAGCGCGGCGCGAAAACGATGACGCGTGGTCTGCGCCGTGTTGGAGGTGATGGCAATCTTCTTGCCCATCATGGCATTGAGCAGCGTTGATTTGCCCGCATTTGGACGTCCAACGAGAGCCACGAAGCCAGACTTGAAGCCCTGAGGCGATACGGCGCCGACACCACCCATGGGGTTCTCAGCGAAAAAAGCATCCAGATCCATGAGCCAAACTATCCTATCAACGAGACGACAAGGTCAACGATGCGCGGAAGATAGATGATGGCCGCCACGACGAGCGAGCCGATCGCGGCGATATAGACAGCTCCTGCAGCGCAATCCTTCGCGCGCATGGCGAGCGCGCTCCATTCGGGAGAGACCATATCGACCACCGATTCGATAGCGGTGTTCACCACCTCTAACGCCATGACCACCATGATGCATCCCACGATAGCAAGCCACGCTGCCTCCGAGACGCGCAAAGCGAATCCCAGCACCACCGCCACAACCGCGCATGCCGCGTGTATCTTGAGATTGCGCTGAGTAGCGAAGGCGTAGCGGATACCGTTGCCTGCGCAACGAAACGCACATACCAGCGGAAACGGTGACGGATCGCCCGCATGGCGGACCAGCGAGCCGATATCGCAGCCGCGATCCTCGCGATCGCCCATCATGACCGCCCCTCTCCCGCGCGCCAATCCGCAAGCAGCGCTTCCTCGCGCGCTTCCATGATGCGGGCTTCGTCCTCGACCAGATGATCGTATCCGCACAGATGCAGCAAACCATGAACCAACAGCAGCTCGATCTCTTGAGCGAAGGTCTGCCCATATTCCGCCGCTTGGCGCTCGGCCACATCGGGGGCGATGATCACATCGCCCAGCTCGCACACAGGCACCTGCGCACCTATCTGATCGGCGGGAACATCCTGCGGTATCGCATCGCACTCAAACGACAGCACATCGGTCGGGCCCGTCTTGCCGCGGTAGCGCTCATTAAGCTGCGCCATGACCGCATCATCGATGAAGCTCAGCGAAACCTCTGTGGTGCACGGCGCACCCTCTGCGGCGAGCACGCGCTCGGCGAGCACGGCAAGCGGCAGACGCTCAAGTTCCTCTCTACGATGGTCGTAGGAGATCAAGATATTCACAAGACGCCTCCTGCCCGATCATAGGCAGCCACGATAGCAGCCACGAGGCGATGACGTATCACATCCTTACCTGAAAAGCGGCAAAAAGCGATGTCGTCTATACCGTCAAGCACCGCGCATGCCTGTTCAAGACCGGTCGCGCCTCGCGGCAGGTCGGTTTGCGAACCATCACCGGTGATGATCATCTTCGAGCCGAAGCCCAAGCGCGTTAAAAACATCTTCATCTGCTCGGGCGTGGCGTTTTGCGCTTCATCTAAGATGACAAAGCTATCGTTGAGCGTGCGTCCGCGCATGAACGCAAGGGGCGCGATCTCGATGACGCCAGCCTCGAGCAAACTGGTTGCCCGCTCAGGCTCCATCATGTCAAAAAGAGCATCGTAGAGCGGACGGATGTAGGGATCCACCTTCTCGGTCAGCGTCCCCGGTAGAAAGCCAAGGTTCTCACCAGCCTCCACGATAGGACGCGAAAGGACGAGACGACTTTGCTCTCCCCGCTCGAGCGCCGAGAGCGCCATGGCCATGGCAAGATAGGTTTTGCCCGTTCCCGCCGGTCCGAGACCGAAGGTGATGGTATGAGCACGAATGGCGTCCACGTACCGCTTCTGCCCTGCTGTTTTCGGGCGGATCGCACGCCCCTTGAAGGCGAGCACCACATCATCGCGCAGATGACGCGGGCTGAACTCATCGGTGCGCAGCATCTCAAGAGCGCGTCTGAGCTGCTGGGCATCAGCTGGCTCGCCCATGCGCGCACGTTCCATCAGGTCGTCAAACAGCGTGGTGAGCGATGAGACCTCCACCGGATCGCCTTCGATGCTGATGGCATCGCCGCGCACGGTGATGCGCGCGTCAAAGGAGTCTTCGATGATGCGCAGGAACTCATCGGAAGGACCAGTGATAGCCACGGGATCGATCGTGGCGGGTATATGCAGGGTTGTCAGCGTGGTTTCCGGCATAGGCCTATTGTACCCCGAAACAGTACTCGACCATAGAACCCACCGGTATGCGAGGGTCGATCGCGACCTCGTGGTAACTCTCGGTGCAACCGTGCCCCAGCTCTTCCACCACAACCATCTCGTGCGTGCCGGCGCGCCGCGCGCGATCCGCACGGCGCAACTCATCAGAGAGCTGCCTGAGCGCACGAGCGCGCGCGATGCGCATGTCGGGTGGAACCTGATCGCGTCGGGTAGCAGCTGGGGTGCCCGTACGGACAGAATATGGAAAGACGTGCATCTTCGAGAATGCGCAGCGCTGTGCCAGCGCAAGGGTTTGCTGGAAGTCCTCTTCGGTCTCTCCGGGAAAACCCGCGATGACATCGGTGGTCAAACTGAGCGCGGGAACACGTGTGCGAATACGATCGACCAGCGCCTCGTAGTCCGCCGCACGGTAGTGGCGCGCCATTTCCCACAACACGCGGTCGCTTCCCGCTTGCAAGGGCAGATGCAGATGCCGACAAACACGGCCCCGTGCGTCTGCGAGAAGCGCTATGAGATCATCGCTGACATCCTGCGGCTCGATGCTCGAAATGCGAAAGCGCACCTGAAAGGATGCTGTCGCAGCAAGCAACCGTTCGAGCAACAACGCAAGATCGGCGCCATCAGATGCGCGATATGAGCCCAGATTGATGCCGGTCAGCACGATCTCGCTTACCCCCTCTGCGGCAAGCTGGCATGCGCGCTTGATCAGGGAAGAGGCGTCAACGCTGCGGGCCGGTCCGCGTGCGATGTGTACGATGCAGAACGTGCATGCGTTATCGCATCCATCTTGCGCCTTCAGGCCAACGCGAACTCGACTGGGAATCGCCAAAGTTCGAGAGGTATCCGCCAGATCGAAATCCACGTACGCCTGAATCGCGTTCACCATTTGATGCTTCGGCACCACCACCACGCGCCCGTCCATATCCGCAAACTCATCTGGGTCGATAACCGCCGCGCAGCCGGTCACCAGCACCGGCGCATCCGCGCTCTGACGCAGCGCCTTGCGCACCGCTTTGCGCGTCTTCTTTTCAGCCTCTCCGGTTACCGTGCATGTGTTGACGATGATGAGATCGCTTTCCTGCGGACTTCCCAGATCACACCCCGCCGCAGCCAGCAGAGCCTCGAAACCATCTGACTCAACGCGGTTGACCTTGCAACCCAGATTGACGACGCACGCCCTCACGCTGTGCCGCCCACGCCGCCAAGCGCACCGAGTTCGTACAGGGCGAGCGCACAGGCGACCACCCCTGCTGTCTCCGCACGCAAGATGGTATGCCCTAGGCTCACCACGCAAGCACGATCATTGCAGGCGCGCATTGCATCCACCTCATCATGCGTAAAACCGCCCTCGGGACCAACCACGACCGCGAGCGAGCCCTCAAAAGGGGCGGTATCAGCTTGCGCGCGCATGCGCGCGAGCGCACGCCCGACACCCATCTCGTCCTCAGCTTCTTCCCAGCAGATGAGCACGCCTGCGACCTCGCGCAGCAAAGCGCAGATGCGAGATATATCACCCACCGGCTCAACACGCGGAATGCGTGGTTGACCAGACTGCATAGCTGCGCTCTTGGCGATAGTGCGCCAGCGCGCAAGCCGCTTCGCTTCCTTAGCCGCATCCAAACGCACCACCGAGCGCGCGGAGGCAAACGGCACGAACGTGCTCACCCCCAACTCTGTACCGGCGCGCACCACAGTATCCATCTTGTCAGCTTTCGCAAGCCCTGCGACGAGCATGACATCTGCGATATCGGGCATCTCGGCTCGTCGGCACACGCGCACCATCACGTCCGCGCCAACGCTGAGCACCTCGCATTCAAAATAATCCGCGGCGGCATCCACGACCGCAATATGCTCGCCCGGAGCAAGGCGCAGCGCTCGAACATGCTGCCTATCATCAGATGCGAGCCGCAATGCGAACGCATCCGCCCGCTCGTTCGCGATCACCTGCTCTTCAAGAAAGAATCTGTGCAGCGACATGGGATCAACGCAGCTTGTTCAGCGGTATATCGGCATCGTCGATGCCCATCTCATCTGCCAGCTTCTGCACCAGCTCCCGTTCTTTCTTGGAGAGCTTCTTCGGGATATTCACATTCACATGCACCTGCATATCGCCCCGTTTATCGCTGCGCACGCGCGGCATGCCAAAGCCTTTCACGCGAAGCACCTCGCCTGACTGGGTTCCGCGCGGGATCTTCACCCGCACCTGCTCGTCAGGCAGAATGCCTGCGATGCGTATCTCGCCGCCCAGCGCTGCTGTGGTCATGGGAATATCAACGCTCGCATGCAGGTCATCCCCATCGCGCTCGAAGTGATCATGCGGCTGCAACCGGATCGTCACGATCAGATCCCCTGCGCGCGCGCCCTGCAAGCCCGCCTCGCCGAACTCAGCCACCCGCAGCTGCTGACCGTCATGGATGCCGGGCGGTATCTCCACCGACACGCGCTGACGATCGGGCACCCGCCCCTGACCGCCGCATTCCTCGCAAGCCCCCTCAACGCGCTCGCCCGTACCATTGCACACGGCGCATGTTTGCGCGGACTGCATATCGCCCAAAAACGTTCGCTGCACGGTAACAACACGCCCCGACCCGCCGCATTCGGAGCATACGACCTTCGTGCCGTCCGGTCCGATGCCTGTCGCAGAACACTCGGTGCAGGCAGCAAGGCGGTCATAGACCAGTTCCTTCTTCGTGCCGCGCGCCGCTTCCTCAAGCGTCACGCGCAACCCGATGCCCATATCGCGGCCCTCTTTGCGTACCTGCTTTTGAGCCGTGGCGCCAAAGCCGCTGAAAAACGACGAGAAGATATCGCCCATGCCACCGAAGCCGCCCCCGAAGATATCCTCGAAGTCAACATAGCCGCTCCCGCCGCTCGCCGCGCCCGGTATGGTGCCGAAACGGTCGTACTGCGCCCGCTTTTGCGCATCAGAGAGCACATCATAGGCTTCGTTGAGTTCTTTGAACTCGTCTTCGGCATGGGGCGATTTGTTCACGTCGGGATGAAGCTCGCGCGCGCGTCGACGATACGCTTTCTTGATTTCGGAATCGCTCGCGTCTCGGCCGACGCCGAGCACTTCGTACAGGTCTTTTGTCGCAGTTGGCATACCCTACTCGCACTCCCCCATGGCATCTTGCGCCGCCCGCACGGCGCGAATCACGCTCGTATAATCCATGCGCGTCGGACCGATAACGGCCACGACGCCTTGGGCGCTCCCACGCCCGTACATCCCTGTTACCACCGAAACGCCCGAAAGCCCCTGCGCGGGATTCTCGCTTCCGATGCGCACCACTATATTACCGCCTTCAGGGTCGGTGCCGTCGAATACGCTGAGCAGCACCGATTCATCCTCGAGTATCTCCATCAGGGGCAAAAGCGCTGAAGTGTCGCGAAACTCCGGCTTGCGCATGAGAGCGGAAAGCCCCATGCGCGAGACCTGCCGCAAATGCGTCTCGCCCTGATCGGGCGGCAGCACGAGCGACAGACAATCGGTCAGACGCGCGAGCTCTGCGGAGGTGCGCTCCATCAAATCATCGAGTGCGTCAGCATGCGCGCGCAGCTGAGCCACCAGTTGATCGTAAGGATGCTCATCATCGAGCGAACCAGAGGCGATGATCTCTTCCACATAGGCGCGATAGCCCGCATCGGTAGGAATGCGCCCGGCAGAGGTGTGCGGTTGCTGGATGAAACCTTCATCCTCGAGCGCCGAGAGATCGTTGCGCACGGTGGCAGAGCTCACACCCAGCCGGTAGTTCTCCACGATCGTCCGCGACCCCACGGGCAGAGCATGCGCGATGTACTCTTCGATCAATGCGCGCAGCACCAGTTGGCGCCTGTCAGAGAGCATAGGCCTCGCTTCCTCATCTCGGTGTCGGTGCCGCCTATTCTAGCAGCCACAGCGCGCGAGTGCTAATCAGAGGCTCGCTGAATCCAAAAGCGCTCCATACAGCTCGTTACCGCAGAGCCATCCGCGCTCGGTGGGCTTATAGCGGCCTGCGTCGCGCACCACGAGCCCACGCGCCTCCAGATCGGAGAGCACCTGACGAAGCGCAGGAAGAAGCTGCGCCACACGCTCGACCTCTTCAAGAGAGACGCCGCACGAGCGGCGCATGCCGAGCATCATATCCTCGGCTGCCATCTGGACCGCATCGAGATCATCGACCACCTGCCCGTCCTGCACGCGCATGCGTCGGTGAGCATTCTGCGTCATCGTGGTGGCCGACGTGCCGATGCCGAGGTAGGGCACCCCCGCCCAGTACGCGCTATTATGACGACTCTCAAAGCCGAGGCGCGCATAGCTCGCCACCTCGTAGCGCTCATATCCCGCCGCCCGCAGAATGCGAGCAGCGTCCTCCATCATGTCGGCCTGCGCATCTTCGTCGGGCTGGTCGATCATGCCCGCGCGCACCATGCGCGCGAAGGGCGTGCGCTCTTCGATCGTCAGCGGATATATGCTCACATGCGCAACGCCCCGCGACACTGCTTCGCGCACATCGGATGCGAAGCGCGCGCGATCCTGCCCGGGCACGCCGCACATCAAGTCGATGCTCACATTCTCAAAGCGCGTCTGCGCCGCAGCAAGAGCACGACGCGCCGCCTCTCCGTTGTGCGCGCGTCCCAGCACCGCGCAGATGTCGTCGTCGAAGCTCTGCACGCCCAGCGAGAGACGATTGGCGCCCAGCGCCCAGATATCGGCCACCATGCGCTCGGTGAGCGATTCGGGATTCGCCTCGATCGTGCATTCGACCTCGGGCGTCAGATGCATGCTCAAACCCAACGCATACAACAGCGCCGTGAGGTTCTTCGACCCCACGTGAGTTGGCGTGCCGCCGCCGACATAGACCGTCTCCAGCGCTGCGAGCTCGCCTTCGCGCGAAAGCTGCCTGATGCGCTCGATGAGCTGTTCGATGTATCCATCGATAACGGGCGCGCCTGCCGGGATGGCTTGCGTGGTGAAATCGCAATACGCGCAACGGCTGGTGCAAAAGGGCACGTGGATGTAGAGCGCGCGGTACGGATCATGCGGCATGACGGTCCACCTTATCTAACAATGCGTCGAACACGCGATCAAAATCTTCAAGCGCGCTGCACTGGTTCAGCTTTCCACGCGCTGTTGCAGCACCGGGAAGACCGGACACATACCACATAGCATGCTTGCGCATGCGCACCGCCGCGCGAGATTCATGCGTGCACAGCAACCGAGCATGCCGCCGCGCCATCTCGATGCGCTCGACAGCCGAAGGAGTCTCCGGTACCGGCATGCCAGCGAGCGCGGCTTTCGCCTGCGCGAATATCCATGGATTTCCTTGAGCGCCCCGTGCGATCATCACCGCATCGCAGCCCGTCTCATCGCGCATGCGCACCGCAGCTGCTCCACTCGCGATATCACCGTTGCCGATAACGGGAATGCTCACCGCATCTTTCACCCGCGCGATGGTCTCCCATAACGCAACGCCACGATACAGTTGCGTGGCGAAGCGCCCGTGAACGCAGACGGCATCGGCTCCCGCCTGCTCCATGCGCCGCGCGAACGACGGGGCGCTCTCGCCGGTCTCTTCGCTCCACCCGCGCCGCATCTTAACCGTGACCGGACAGCTGACCGCAGCCTTGACCGCCGATACGATGCGCACAGCAAGGTCGGGGTCCTTCATGAGCGCCGAGCCGTCGCCTTTCGACACGATCTTGCGCGCCGGACAACCCATATTGATGTCAAGGCACGCCAGCGCGTCCCCCAAGGACGCTTCGATCCAGACGGCCTGGCTCGCCATCGTATCCGGATCGTGGCCAAATATCTGCACCCCTACCCGTTCCTCTCCAGGTGCAAGCGCTAACAGGTGCCGCGTCTTTTCGTTGGCATACGAGAGCCCTTTCGCTGACACCATTTCGGTATACGCAAGATCAGCCCCCTGCTCCAAACAGAGCGCGCGCAAAGCCACATCGCTCACCCCCGCCATGGGAGCCAGCAGCAGCTGGAATCTGCCGAAGAGACCTTCCATGAGAACCGCTAGAGCAGAAACGAACCCGCAGCAACGCATCCGAAGACGCCCAAAGCGACCACGATGAGGATGATCGCGAGCACGCCCGCGATGCAGCCGACGTTGCGCGAGGCCTGAGCGCGCTCAAGATCGCGCGCTTGCTTCTCTTCGTCGAAGGGGTCGTCCAGCCAGTTGTAATCGTCTTTTCTCATAGTGCCATTCTAATGCATGCGCGTATGCCCGCGCGAGCATACGCACGATACATCACTCATCGACCTTCAAGATAGCCATGAAGGCTTCTTGAGGCACCTCAACGTTGCCGATGGCCTTCATGCGCTTCTTGCCCGCCTTCTGCTTTTCGAGCAACTTGCGCTTGCGCGTGATGTCGCCGCCATAGCACTTCGCGAGCACGTCCTTGCGCTTGGCTTTCACCGTCTGGCGCGCCAACACGCGCCCGCCCACAGCCGCCTGAATGGGCACTTCGAACATCTGCCGTGGAATGATCTCCTTCAAGCGCTCGCAGAGCACTCTCCCGCGGTCGTATGCCTTCTCCTTATGCACGATGAACGACAACGCATCGACCGGCTTGCCGCCCAAAAGGATATCGAGCTTCTGTAAAGCCGATTCCTTATAGCCCATGAACTCGTAATCAAGGCTCGCGTAACCTTTCGTGTTGCTCTTGAGCTTGTCGAAGAAATCCAAGATGAGCTCTGAGAGCGGTATCTCCCAGATCATCTCCACCGTTGTGGGCGAGAGGTAGTTCATAGTGACGAAGATGCCGCGGCGCGCGACCGTCAGGTCCATGACCGCGCCCACATAATCGGGCGGGATGAGCACCTTGGCCTTCAGATAGGGCTCTTCGATGCGCTCGATGGTGCCCACATCGGGCATCTCCTGCGGAGACGTGAGCGCCACCATCTCGCCACCCTTGACGAATACGTGGTATTCCACGCTAGGGGCGGTGGCGAGCAGATCGAGATTGAACTCGCGCTCGAGCCGCTCCTTGATGACCTCCATATGCAGTAGGCCCAAGAAGCCCACGCGAAACCCGAAACCGAGCGCATGCGAGGTCTCCGGCTCCCACACGAGCGCCGGATCGTTGAGCGAGAGCTTTTCGAGCGCCTCCTTGAGCGGCTCGTACTGGTCCCCATCAATGGGATAGAGTCCGGTGAACACCATGGGCTTCGCCTCACGGTATCCCGGCAGCGGCTCGGCAGCACCACCTTCGACTGCCGTGATGGTGTCGCCTACCTTTACCTGCCGCACATCCTTGAGTCCGGTGACCAAATAGCCCACTTCGCCTGCGGACAGTTCTGACAGCGGCTCTTCGACCGGCTTGCGAGCTCCCACCTCTTCCACCAACACCTGCGTGCCGGTGGCCATGAGACGCACCGCATCCCCCTTGGCGATGGCACCGTCAATGACCCGCACGAGCGCCACCACGCCGCGGTACGCATCGAAAAAGCTATCGAAAATGAGCGCGCGCAGAGTCCCTGTCGGATCCCCTTCGGGCGCGGGGATGTTGTAGACGATGGACTCCAACAGATCATGGACGCCCTGACCGGTCTTGCCCGAGGCCAGCACGGCGTCATCGGCGGGCACTGCGAGGCTCTCTTCGATATCTTCCCGAACCCGCTCAGGTTCTGCCGCGGGAAGGTCTATCTTATTGATGAGGGGGATGATCTCCAGATCGGCATTCATGGCGAGCATGGCATTTGCCACCGTTTGCGCCTCAACGCCCTGCGTCGCATCGACCACCAGCACCGCGCCCTCGCATGCCGCCAAGCTGCGCGACACTTCGTAGGTGAAATCGACGTGGCCCGGCGTATCGATCAGATTCAGCTGATACGTCTCGCCATCGTCGGCCGTATAGCTTACGCGCACCGCTTGGCTTTTGATGGTGATGCCGCGCTCGCGCTCAATATCCATCGTATCGAGCAGCTGCTCTTGCATATCACGCTCGGAGACCGTACCCGTTTGCTCGAGGATGCGATCGGATATGGTGGACTTGCCATGGTCAATATGCGCGATGATGCTGAAATTGCGTATATGAGAGATATCCTGGGGCATATCCACTTCCATCGTTTCCTGGGCTTTGACACCCGTCTACAGAAAAACCGTGACTTACTTGCAGCAATGCGCTATTCTATCGCATTGTGTCCAGCAAGGCGCGCGCTATGGGCGACCATAGCCGATCCGCAGACGTGGCTGCATACAGGATGCCGGCAGGAGACGGAGACCGACCTGAAAATCCCGAAGGTCGCAGCAGCACTACCGCCTTGCGGGCGTGCGTCTCGTCGCCTCATCCGCTATCCCAGCCATATCTTCCGATCATCTTCGCCGGGCATGCCTACGAACAACCGACGAAAAGGATACCGCAGATGGCGAACATCAAATCTCAGAAGAAGCGCATCATCACCAACGAAAAGCGGCGCATGCGCAATCGCGCGATCAAAAGCGAACTGAAAACGGCCACCCGCCGCGTGAAGGACGCGGTTGCCGCAGGAAACGGCGCCGAAGCGTACAGCGCTGCCCTGAAGGCATGCCGCCTGATGGACAAGGCGGTCACCAAGGGAGTGATCAAGAAGAATCAGGCAGCCAATCGCAAGAGCGGCATTATGCGCCTGGCAAACACCGTGGCAACCGATGCCGACCGCGCTGCCTACCAAAAGCCCGCTCCAAAGAAGCAGGAGAAGACCGGCAGCAAGAAAGCCGCTGCCAAGGCAGAGCGCAAAGCGGCTCTGGCGGCTGCTTCCAAAGAGAAGGCCAAGCGTGCTGAAAAGCAGAAGAAGGAAGAGGCTGCTGCCATCAAGCGCAAGGAAAAGGCTGCGAAAGAAGCTGCTGAGGCGGAGGCAGCTGCGGCTGCTGAGGCGGCCGAAGAGGCTCAGGAAGCCGAGACGGCGGATGAGGCGGGCGAGGCTGCTGCTGACGAGAGCGCTGAGTAAGCAGCTAGCGTCTCAGAACCTGCACCAACCAATCGATGAAAGCGGCATCCTGCGGGGTGCCGCTTTTCATTGCCCGTTCTGCTTGCAAAGAGCTGCTCAATGCCCCGCGCAGATCGGAAGCGCTGAACCGGCGCGCCCATCCAACATGGTTCTTCACTTTCCAATCAGGCACGCCTAGCGCAGCTGCCACCTGTGCCGTGTCTCCGCCGTGCGCAAGCACAGAGCGCGCGCATATCAACTCGCGCACGCGCGCCGTGCACAGAGCAAGGAGCGAGAGAGGGGTGCCGCCTTCCACCCGCGGCATATACGCCATGCACCGTGCGAGGTCGCGCGCGGCGAATGCGTCAGCGAACTCCCACGGCTTCACCTGCGCGGTATGGGCAACGAGCGCCATGACCTCATTTTCGTTCACCGGATCGGAACCGCGATGGGCCAAGGCGAGCTTGCGCAACTCGGTATCGAGCCGCACCGTGTCCGTACCAGCGAGCTCCACCAACTTTGCCGCCGCACTGTCGGTGATGGTGATCCCATGGGTCGGCGCCATAGCTCTCACATGCTCGCCCATTTTGTAGCTCTTCGGCGCCGAGCAGTCGATAATGGCCTGTTTTCCCAGTGCAGCAACAGCTTTGTACAAACGCGTGTTCTTCGCCAGCTTTTCAGCGAGCAAGAGCAGCACCGTGGAATCGCTCGGCCGTTCCAGATAGGAAACGAGCGCCTCTGATGCGGCTTTCTTCAATTTGTCCGCATCGCTGATCTGCACGAGACGCTTTTCGCTCGCGAAAGGGATGGTGTTGCAAGCGCTGACCACCTCGTCACCATCGCAGGTTGCGCCATGCAAAACATCCAGATTGAAGGAGAGGTCCCCCAGCTTTTCCAGTCGCTGATGGAGCCGCCGCACCACTGCTTCTCGCTTCAACACATCATCGCCCACCACAAGATAGGCGCTGAGCAGTTCGTTGTTCGCATTCGTAGCCATACCGATATTCTAAACCACCACAGCGGTCAACTGCTCAGGATGTGCGCACGTAAATCCCCTCTCTCGCGAAATCGAGCACGACGGTGCCCACCTGATCGGTGCGCAACACCTGCTCCACCTCATCAAGGCACGCCAATGCCTCAGGTGTCGGATGGCCATAGCGGTTGTTCACCCCGCAGCTGATGAGTGCGATGTGCGGAGAGAGCTTCTCGATGAGCGCTTCACTGAGCGATACCTTCGAGCCGTGGTGTCCGACTTTCAGCACGTCAACGCTGCCAAGGCGCCCTGCATCCACCATGCGCTGCATCTGCTCGCTCTCGGCATCGCCCATGAACGCCGTGCGCCAATCGTACGACCCATCCTCGTCGCAGTCGATCTGCGCAAGCAGGCACAGACTGTCCGCATTGCCTCCTTCATCAGCGAAGGCGTCAGGCCAGACCGCGCACAATGCGAAGCGCCCCACCTGCAGGGTGTCTCCCACTGCAAGCCCCTGCACAGAAGCGCCGGTAGCATGCTCGGCCATACGGCGCAGGTCAGCGCACCCATCGCAAGAGCACCCGAGCGCTGGTGCGGCAACATATACGGCACCGATCTGCACGAAACCAGCAAGGGTGGACAAGGAGCCGCAATGATCATCATCATGATGGCTGATGATGACCGCATCGAGCCGACTGACACCCAACCTGCCCAGATTCTCACGCAGAAGCGCGTCCTTGTTGCCCGTATCGATCAGCACTGCGCGCCCCTGACTGCGCACCAAGAACGCATCGCCTTGCCCCACATCGAGCATGACCAACTGGTCGGTCACCGTCAGCGGCAGGAAGGCCAATAGCGCAGCCACTATGACCGCGAGCGCTCCCGCACTCCCCCCGACGACACGTCGCGAAGGCATGGGCCATCCCATCCAAAGCGCTATCCCAACGAGCACGGACAGCCCCACCATGAAGGCCGGATCAGCGCTCAGGGCGATGCAAGCGTACGGAATCTGCGCCATGAGATCAACAACGTAAGCAAGCGGCCACACCGCAACACGCCCCAGCATGACCACTATACCTGAAAGCGGTGGTGCGATACAGGCGAAAAGCGCACAGAGCAGCGAGGCGCTGCACGCAACGGCGAACAGCGGCACCGCTACCACGTTGGCCACAGGAGCGATGAGCGGCACTTGGGAAAACAGTGCTGCGGAATACGGTAGCGTGGCGATATTTGAAGCGAAGGTCATGCCGAGCGGTAGCGATACCCCCTGGTGAATCGCACGACGATCGCTTGAAAACCATGATGCGATGAGGTTGGCGAAGAGCAAGATGCCGAGCGTGGATCCCGCCGAAAGCACGAATGAAGCCGACACGCTCACGACCGGATCGCACGCGATAAAGCCGATGATGCAGAGCGCGAGAGCGTTTATCGATGCGCTGCGTCGCTGAGCCAGAGAGGCGGTAAGCGCCAACACCACCATGCAAGCTGCGCGCACTGCCGAAAGCGGGATACCTGCAAAGACGAGATAGGCCACCACGAACGAGATGGTGATACAAAGCGCTATTCGACGGGGTGTCCCGAATGCTTGCAGAAGCAGACCGAGCATGCCCACCACAAGGGCAAGGTGCGCACCCGAAACCGCTACCATATGCGCGAGGCCGCATGTCTTGAACGACTCGTATGACCCCGATGCGGCTATGGTGGGCCGATACCCACAGGCAAGCGCCTGCAAAAGACCTGCCTGGTCTCCCCCGTTTTCTGCTAGCACTGCAAGAGCAGTGCGCCTCATCTGGGCGATGGGTGCGAACAGGCCCGTAGGCGACACCTTCTCAAAGGTTCGGACCGATAAGATGGCGCCGCTGCCTTGAGACCAATAAAACGAAGCCTGTTGTGCCCCCACTGCCCGCGGCGTACCGGCCAGGCGTATGATATCTCCCCGCAAAAGATCAGTATCACCATCAAAGCGTATGCCCAGATGAGCGCACCGCCCATCATCGCTTCGCGCGTCAGCAAACGCCGATGCGCCATACTCGCCCGAAGTCGGGTCGCTCGTGAGCGTGAGCTGCCAGGTGCCAGGGCTCGTAGCTGCCTGCGTCTCGGTCATCAACAATGCCGCGCCGAAAAGCCCGAACAGCGCTCCTAATGCCAGCGCCACCCCAGCGGCCCCCACCCATCGCAGGCGCCGAGGCACGCAGAGCATGCCCGCGAGCACCAGGAAGCTTCCCGCAAAGGGCACTGCGCTCACAAGATCGTTCAGCTGGTGACCGCAACAGACAGCATAGACCGCTGCGCATGCAGCCCAAAACATGAGCGCACCGATGAGCAAGGGCGGAAGACCGGGCTTGACCGGCGCATCCGGTCGCGTGTGAGGGACATGCGATCCCATCACACGCAGATGCTATCGCGCAGCGCTTCGAGCGTCTTCTCCCCAATACCAGAAACATTGAGAAGGTCATCAATGCTCTTGAAGGGGCCTTGCTGTTCCCGATACGCGATGATCTTGGCTGCCTTCGATGCTCCGATTCCGCTGAGCGTTTGCAGTTGGGTCGCATCGGCGGTATTGAGATTCACGCGCGCATCCGCCTGTGCTCCCGTGGCATGAGATGTTGCAACCTCAGAGCGCGCAACTTCGGCGCTCTGCGCAGCCTCTTCTTGGCTCAGCACGATGATCTGCTCGCCATCCTGCACGATGCGCGCCAGATTGATGCTCTCGTCAGCCGCGTCTGCGTTCAATCCTCCCACGGCCGCAATAGCGTCAGAGACCCGTGCGCCCTCTTCGAGCGTGCAGACACCCGGGCTGTTCACGCACCCTGCCACATGCACGCAAATGGTCTTGGGCGTCGTCTCTGCTGCTTGCTGGTCTGTCTCAGGATCAGATGCTGCTTGCTGCGCTTCAACAACCTGAACGTCTCCTGCAGCTGCCAAACCTGCCCACCCCGCAGCCACGATTCCCACCAACACGAGCGCTATCACGGCGCTCCCGATCACGACCGAGGGCTTCACGTGCCCCATATGCGATCGACGCTGTGCGCTTTGCGCGAACTCCTGAAAGGACATGCACTCACCTGCTCTCATCATCTCAGAGAGAGCATAGCCATTCGACCTCACGTGGCAGCATCACAGTCGCCGCATCTGATGAGCAGCGAGAACATACGCATTCGTAGGGGCATCTATCAGCGCTCTGATACGATTCTTGTCTGCATCAAGCACAACCCTGATGCACATCTGACATGCCTTTTGAGAGCATTCAGGCACCGTCCGTGCCAACATGCCTACGAAGCTGGATGCGTCTCCGTCTTCCGGGCAGGCCTATACGCGCTGCAGCGATAGTCCGTCACCTGCGCCGTCTCAGCGAGCGCGTCCGCCCACGCATCGACCGGATAGGCAGCTTCTGCCGCACGCACCGCATCAAGGCGCGCATGGGTCTCCGGACGGCGCGGCATGAACAGCGTGCAACAGTCGGGAGCATCCTGAGACGAGATCTCAAAGGTGCCCACCTGCTGCGCATCAGCGATGATATCCTGCTTGTCGGTACCGATCAGCGGCCGAAGGATGGGCATGCTCACCGCATCGTCGGTGGCGGCGATGTTCTCGAGCGTCTGCGAAGCTACCTGACCGAGGCTCTCGCCCGTTACCAACCCCTTCGCCCCTTCAAGAGCCGCAATGCGCTCGGCTGCCTTGAACATCAAGCGCCGATACAGGATGACTCGCAGCGCAGGCGGCGCTTCCACTGAGATGTCGCGCTGGTATTCGCCCATCGCACAACGATAGACCCGCGCGATGCACCCCGTCTGCGCGAGCACCTGCGCGATATCGTCCACCAGATACGATGAGGTGTCAGCGGTCACCGGCGCGCCCGAAAAATGCACGCCGATGCACACAGCGCCCCGCCGCGCCATGCGCCAGGTAGCCACCGGCGAATCGATGCCAGAGGACAACAAGCAGGCCAGCTTTCCGGAAACACCAACGGGAAGACCGCCGATGCCGCGAATGCTCTTCGCGTACACGAACGCAGCGTTCTGGATGACCTCAACATCGACCTGCACGTCGCAGCCTTTCATCCGAACGCACGCATCAGGAAACGCTTCGCAGAGAACCGAGCCCACCAGCCGGTTCATATCCATGGAGGTGATGGGGAAATCCGTGTGGTTGCGCCGCGCCTGCACCTTGAACGTCTCGAAGGGCCCCGCCTCTCCCAAGGCTGCGACCGCCGCTTCGTAGATGGCGTCTATCGTGCGCGGACACTTGAAGCCGCACGACGCACGAGCGACACCGGGAATGCGCGCTACCATCTCCTCGCACGCACACGCCGAGGTCAGGCTGGTACCTTCTTTAAGAAAGACGACCAAACGCCCCGATATGCGATGAATGTCGATGACAGGAAACGCGCGCAGCAGATCCTTGCAATTGAGCAGCAGCCGCTGCTCGAAGCGCCCGCGGTTCTTACCCTTCAGGCCGATCTCGTGATAATGGATCAGTATGACACGCTGGAACTCCGTCATGGCCGAAGGGCGCCTTATCCCCTAGTGGTTCTTAACGTCGATGCTCTCAGGGTTGAAGGAAACATCGTCGCGCGCGATCTCGTTGAACGCCATGGTCAAAGGCTTCGTATCGGCAGCGCGCGCGATCTCCACGGCCGTTTGCAACGCGATCGCGCGAT
>NZ_CALPCC010000014.1 GCF_943192905.1 Adlercreutzia murintestinalis
ATGGCAGGAAGCAATACGTCCATGAGAGGCTTCGGAAGGCGAGGCGCGCCTTGAACAAGCTCGTCCAGTCAGGGGAGCTCTTCACGTTCGTGGAGATGGCAGAGGAGCGCGATGGCGCATGGGATTCGACCAACAACATGATCGAAGGAGGTGTCAACGCGCGTCTTCGCGAGATGCTCCGGATGCATCGAGGCCTTACGACGATCAGGCGCATCAAGGCGATCTTCTGGTGGTGCTACATGCACACCGAATCACCGCTTCCTGCAGCTGAGATCCTGCACGTCATGCCGACAGATGATCAGGTGGATGGGCTGTTCGCATCAGCTTCAAACGAGCACAAGCGAGATGACGGAGCACCCGAGGAATACGGATCGGGGATCGTCTGGAACGAGTTTCATATGCCTACTGAATACAAGCAGTGAATAATTGCCAGGGGCACACTTTTTGAGCCTTAACCCTCATGTGACGAAGCGAGCGTGCGGGCGACCCAAGAGCGGAGAAATAGAAAAGCAGGTCGGATAACCATTTCAGATTATCCGACCTGCCAGTCGCGTTGGTCGCGGGGGCTGGATTTGAACCAACGACCTCCGGGTTATGAGCCCGGCGAGCTACCAGACTGCTCCACCCCGCATCATGTAGCGCCTTACGGCGAACATTCATTTTACACACATTCGAGCGTGCGCGCAAGTTAATATCGGCATCAGCGTACCCAACACAGCCGCGCGCCGCACAGCGCACGTCAAGCGCTCGCCCTACGCGCCGCGCCACACGTCATTCATTCCTACACGAACAGATCAGCGAATTGGAACGTGGTGCAATCGACCAGCCCACGATTCGTCAGGCGCAGCTCGGGCAAGCACGCCAGCGGGATCAGCGCCATGGTCATGAACGGCGACGGCATCGTGCAACCGATCTGCGCCCACGCGTCCTCAAGCGCATGCACCTTCCGGCTCATCTCTTCGGCGCCCAGATCGTTCATCAGCCCGGCAATGGGCAGCTCCACCAGCCCGAGCACCTCGCCGTCGGCCACCACCACCATGCCGCCGCCGCACGCCTCAAGTGTGTTCGCGGCCAGCGCCATGTCCGCGTCGTTGGTGCCCACCACCAGCAGATTATGCGCGTCGTGCGCCACCGTGGACGCCATGGCGCCCCGTGTGATGCCGAACCCCTTCGTGAATCCCACGCCGAAAGTGCCCGTCTCATGGTGCCGCTCGAACACGAACGTTTTCAGCACATCCTGCGAAAGGTCGCTCTCAAGCTTGCCATCGATCACCGGCAGCTCCACATGCGCCTCGAACGCGCCCACCTTCCCGGGGATGATCTCAATAGCGCGCACCTCCACCAGGCTGCCATCGGCCGCCCCGGCAGGCGCCTCCACTACGAACGACTCCGCGGTGATCGGGCGCCCCAGATGCATGGAATGCGTCACCCATTCGGGGAACTGGAACGGTGGGTAGTCGAACAGCGGCTTGCCGTTTTCGGCCACCACGTCCCCGTCGATCATCATGCGCGTGACGTTCAGCGTATCCAGCCCGTCCAAGAACACGATGTCGGCGCACTTGCCCGGCGTGATGGACCCCAGCTCGTTGTCCATGCGGAAGCAGGTGGCCACGTTGATGGTCATCATCTGGATGGCCTCGATCACCGGGATGCCGCACTTCACCGCCACGCGCAGCACGTGGTCAAGATGCCCGTCCTCCACCAGCGTGTGCGGGTGCGTATCGTCGGAGATCAGGTTGGCGAAGCGCGTGTCGATGTCGTGATCGGTGATGGCATGTGCCAGCTCCGGCAGGTCGTGCCAGGCCGAGCCATACCGCAGCTGCGCGTACTGACCAAGCCGCATCTTCGCCAGCGCGTCCTCGGCGCGCGTGGACTCATGGCAGCAGCGCACGCCGGATGCCACGTACGCGTTCAGGCCCTGGTCGGTCTCGGGCACCGAGTAGTGGCCGGTGATCACCTTGTCGGCTTTCAGCGTCTCGGCCAGCTCGCCGTGCGCGTGATCGGTGCCGCCCAGCACGCCCACGAAGTTCATCATCTCGCCCAAGCCTACCACGCCGGGCCAGGTCATGCTCTCGGCGATTTCTTCCGGCCCCACGAACGAGCCGGTGTCCTCGAAGCCAGGCACGGCTGGCACGCACGACGGCGTGGTCACCATGGCTTTGAGCGGCGTGCGCTCGGCGTCTTCCATCATCACCTTCACGCCGTCCAGCCCCAGCACGTTGCAGATCTCGTGCGGATCCCAGTAAATGCCCGCCGTTCCGTGCGGCACGACCGCCCGCGCGTATTCGCCCGCGCCCATCATGGACGACTCCACGTGGATGTGCCCGTCCAGAAAGCCCGGCGCGATGTAATTCCCGCCCGCCTCGATCACGCGCGTGCCTTCGCCGATGCAGTGGTCGGCGTGCCCGATGTAGGCGATGCGACCCTCCGCGATGGCCACGTCAACGTCCGGCTGGATCTCGGCGGTGCACACATTCACCAGATGCGCGCCCTTGATGACCGTGTCGGCGGGCTGCTGCCCCTGCGCAACGGCGGCCAGCGTGCGCGTGCATTCCCAAAGCGGTTTCTTGCAGAAATGGTTGAGCATGGCGGTTCCTTTCGACGAAGATATGGGCAGAACTGATCGGCGAAGCCGGGACGAGCGCACTACGAACGTGCTGCGTTCATGCTACGAACGTGCTATCGAAGTCGGACAGAACAGAAGCTGCGTCGATCGTACGGCCTGACGGCGAACATGGCAAGGGCCGGGGCACGTTGTGCGCAAACTGGGGAACAGGCGAAGGCAAAATGAAAGCCGCCAAGCATCGTGGCTCAATCTGTTAACGAAGGCGAACTTCTCGCGCTGACCTGCGGCCGATTGCTCTATAGTTGAGGGCATGGATTTCATCTGGCATATCACTCTCATCACGTTCATCGCGGGTGTTGGCGGCACAGGGGCTGGCGGCGTCATCGGGTCGTTGTTCCGGCGCAGCAGCAACCGCGTCATCAGCCTGCTGTTAGCGGCTACCAGCGGCGTGATGATCGCCATCGTCTGCTTCGAGCTACTGGAAGAGAGCGTGGCGGCAGGCAAGCAGCTCTTCGATCCGATGGGCGTGCTGCTGACCGCGGCGTCTGTGTTCGCGGGCGTGTTCGTGGTGTTGCTGCTGAATCGCATCATCGACAAGAAAACCGCCGCTCAAGTCGCGCATACGGCCAGCGCCGAGCATCCCCTGGTGCACGACGATATCGACGAACTGCACCATGTTGACCACTACAACGAGCATGCGCGGCAGGGCGCGGCGAAGAAGGAACTGTGGACGGCGGGCGTGGTCATCGCGTTCGCCATTGCGCTGCACAATATCCCCGAGGGCATGTCCATCGGCGCCAGTTTCGCCATTGATTCATCCGATGCGGCCATGGCGGCGCTGATGCTGGCGGTGCTGATCGGGTTGCACAACATCCCCGAGGGCATGGCGGTCACGGTGCCGCTGGTGGCGGGCGGCATGGGGCGCGCGAAGGCCGTGCTGCTGACCGCGTGCTCGGGGCTGCCGATGGTGCTGGGCGCTTGGCTAGGGTTGTGGCTGGGCGATATCGGCCCGCTGGGGCTGTGTTGCTCGCTGGGGTTCGCGTCCGGCGCCATGCTGTACGTGGTGTTCGGCGAGATCATCCCGCAGGCCATTTTGATGTATCGCTCGCGCGTGCCCGCGATTCTGGTCGTGGTGGGCATGCTGGTCGGTATGTGCCTGATCTATTTGTGAGCGCGCATCTGCTCCGTCTGCGTATGCGTGCGCATCTTACGGTGTTTGCGTGTTCACGCGCACGAGCCCGCGGTGCCATGTTTCCACCACGTGCGCCTTGAACGCGGCGGCGTCGCGAATGGTGGGCAGGTTCACGGGCGCATGCGGCGCGCCGATGTTGCCGCATTCCAGATACCCCACGCCGATGAAGCGCTCGTAGAGCGTCACCTGCTCCAGATGGTCGCAGAACAGCTCCGGATGCGCGAGGAAGGCGGCGGCAACCACATCCCAGCAGGTCCATCCGTGCCAATCGTAGGCGGCATCCATGGTGCGGAACCAGTGGTCGCACGTGCGGTAGAGCCACGATCCTTCACCGAATGCGTCGATCAGATCCGCGCGCGTGAAGAACGCTGGCAGGCAGTTTTGCGAGGTGGCAATGGCCAGGCGCGCGCCCGAGGCGAGCACCGCGCAGGTGGCTACCGGGTCGCAGGACAAGTTGAGCTCGTCCATGATGCGCCCATTGATGGCGAGGCTTTCGGTCACGCCGCCCATCAACGTGATGGAAGCCGCCTGGCCGAGCGCTTCCGGCCGCAGCACCGCGGCTGCGCCCAGGTTGGTGGTGCTGCCCGTGGCAAGGATATGCAGACTGTCGGGCTGCGAGGTCAGCGCATCGGCGATGAAGCGTGGCGCGGCGCCCTGCGCGCTTGCTGGGTCAATGGCGTGCCGCGGCCGGTCCGCCACGATGAGCGGCGCTTCGTCGGGCTGCGCGTCGGATGGGGAACCAGGTCGCGCACCGCGCTGCGCGTCGGTCAATGCGAGCGGCGCTTCGACACCGCGTAGCAGCGGCACGTCCAAGCCGAACAGCTCCATCATGCGCTGCGTGTTCTCATGCACGGCCGCCAGCGTGTTGTTGCCGTAGGTCGTGCACACCGCTTCAATCTGAATGTTGTCGCAGCCGAGCAGGTACAGCAACGCCAGGCCATCGTCCACGTCGCACCCGGGCAGCCCCATCGTGTTGTCGAAATCAACGATGACGCGCTTGGGATCGGTGCGCCCATCTTGCCCCCTAAGATCGCCCTGCCTCATGGGTGCGCTCTGCTCGACGCCCTGCTCCGCGGCCCGCTCGTCCGTAGCGGAAGCGCCTCTTGGTACCACATCGGTCATATCTGCGCTCTGTCCTTCCATCGGCCTCTTCGCAGATTGTAGCATCCGCTCAGGAATCAAATGGCTATAATCCGCTATTAGACGTTGTCGAATATCGGACAGAGCCAGCCCTAGATGGCCGTCCTTCGACACAAAAAAGGCTGCCAAGCGGGCAGCAGGCGATGGATTGCGGGCAACAACCGCAGCCATCCAGACAAAGGAGGATGAATGAAACTGTTCAAGGGGGAGAAGGCGTCGGCCGCGCTCAGCCGCCGCGGTTTCCTGAAGAAGGCGGGTGCGGTCGCGGTTTCCGCGGCGCTGGCCTGCACTATGTTCGGGTGCAGCTCGGGCGCGTCAAGCAGCGCCAGCTCAGCTGCAGGAACGGCTGCCGAGCTGGATTATTCCGACTGGAACGCGGTGCTTGAGGCTGCGAAGGGCCAAACGGTCACGTTCTACGGCTGGGGTGGCAGCGAGCCGCGCAACACGTGGATCGAAGAGAGCCTGGTCCCGGCCATGAAAGAGAAGTACGACATCACGCTCGAGCTGGTGGGCATGGATATCAACGACATTCTGACCCAGCTGTCCGGCGACAAGCAGGCCAACACCGAAGAGGGCACCATCGACTTCATTTGGATCAACGGCGAGAACTTCTACACCGCCAAGGAGAACGGCTACCTGTGGGGTCCGTTCACGGACTACCTGCCGAACTTCAACGACTATGTTGACGCTGCCTCGCCCGAGGTGGAGTACGACTTCGGCAGCCCCACCGAGGGCTACGAGGCGCCCTACGGCAAGACCCAGATGGAGATGTGGGTGAACAGCGAGGTCGTACCCACGCCGCCGACCACCGTGGAAGAGTTCAAGGCGTTCTGCGAGGCGAACCCCGGCAAAGTGACCTACCCGCAGCCCGGCGACTTCACGGGCACCGCGTTCATCAGCTGCCTGATCTCGGGCGTGATCGGCGCGGATGAGTTCGAGAAACTCTCCATGATGGACGACCCCACCACCGAAGAGGTCAAGGAGATCATCGAGCCGGGTCTGGAGTACCTGCGCAGCCTGAACCCCAGCCTGTGGAATCAGGGCCAGACCTTCCCGGCTGACAGCACCACCATGGGTACCATGTACGCCGACGGCGAGGTCATCATGAACATGGGGTACGGCGACCCGCAGGCGCTGGTGGATGCGGGCACGCTGCCAGCGACCACCAAGCCGTTCATCTTCAACACGGGCACCGTGGGCAACTCCAACTTCATGGCCATCGCCTACAACGCGCCGCACAAGGCTGCCGCGCTCGTGGCCATCAACGAGATCATGAGTCCCGAGATGCAGCTTGAGCAGTACGAAGTGCTGGGCAACCTGACCGTGCTGGACACGGCGAAGCTGCCCGAAGCCGACCAGCAGGCGTTCGCTGACGTGCAGTTGGGCGCCAGCCAACTGCCGAGCGAGGAACTGCTGAGCCACCGCGTGACCGAAGCGGCCGGGCCGGTCATCCCCATCATCGAGCAGCTGTGGCTTGATGAGGTCGTGGGCAAGTAACTGCCCGCATGGCGATCATATCGCGCAAAACACGAAGGAAGGCAGCGCCATATCTCATGGTGCTGCCTGCCCTGCTGCTGTTAGGCGTGTTCGTCTACGGCGTGGGCTCGGGCATCATCCAGGGCTTTGGCATCATGCCATTCCTCGACCGCACCGAGTTCACGCTGGAATACTACGAGCAAGCGCTGACCAGGGCGGACCTGCTCGGGTCCATCATGTTCAGCCTTTACTTCAGCTTTACGAGCGCCATCCTCGCCACGGTGGGCGGCGTGGCGCTCTCTGCGCTCATGACGCGCGCCCGCACCGGTCGCCTCACGCGCCTGTTCGGCATCCAAGTGCCCATCACCACCATGCACGCGGTGGTGGCGCTTGCGGTCATCTGTCTGTTTAGCGGCGCCGGGCTGTTCCCGCGCGTGCTGCACGTGCTGGGCGCGGCGCCCGATGCTACGTCGTTCCCGTCGGTCGTCGGCGCGCCCAGCGGTTGGGGCATCATCGCGGTGTACCTGTGGAAAGAGATCCCGTTCATCGCGTTCATGACCATCACCATCATGATGAACATCTCATCTACGCTGGGCGAAGCTGCGCGCACGCTGGGCGCAGGCAGTGCGCGAGCGTTCTTCAGCGTGACGCTGCCGCTGTGCCGCGGCGCCATCTTGCGGGCGTTTCTGGTGGTGTTCGCATTCGCGTTCGGCAGCTACGAAATACCGTTCCTGCTGGAACCCACGGTGCCGAAGGCGCTGCCGGTGCTCGCATACATCGAGTTCCAAGACCCCGACATCATCAATCGCTGTTACGCCATGGCGCTGAACGGCATCATGGCGGGCATTTGCACGGTGCTGTGCGTGGTGTATTACGTGGTGCTCCAGCGCGATGGGAAGAGAAAGCGGGGAAGGCGATGATGAATGCCCCGCTCGAGAAGCGCAACCGGCAGACGCTGCTCGAGAAGCGCAAACGCCAGATGCGTCGCGCAACAGCCATCGCGCGGACGCTGGTGGGCGTCGAGCTCGCCCTAGTCGCGCTGCCGCTGCTCGTGATTGTCGTGTGGGCGTTCACCGATGCGTGGCCCTGGCCCGACCTCTGGCCGCAGGCGTTCAGCGCGCGCGGCATTGAGCAGGCGTTGTCGGGGCGGCAGAACATGGGTTGGGATACGCTCGCGCTCTCCATCGGCATCGCGGCGGCGTGCGCAGTGCTGACCACGGCGGTAGCGGCGCTGGCGTGTCGCGCGCTCTGCCACTTCCAATGGCGCGGCCGCGACGTCTTCCAATTCGCCACCATCTTGCCGTTCATCATCCCGTCCACCGTGTTCGCCATGGGCATACAGGTCGTGTTCCTGCAAATTGGCCTGGCGCGCACGGTGCCGGGCGTCATCCTGGCGCACTCCATCGTGGCGCTGCCCTACGCCATCATCCTCATGACCGATATCACGCGCGCGGCCGGTACGCATCGCGAGGAGGCGGCGCGCAGCCTGGGCGCAGGGCCGTGGCAAATGCTGCGTCACGTCACCATCCCGCAGCTGCTGCCGGGCATCGTGTCGTCGCTGTCCATGTGCTACATCATGTCGTTCTCGCAGTATTTCTTGACGCTTCTGGTGGGCGGCGGTCGCGTGCAGACGTTCGTGCTGGTACTGTTCCCGTACCTCTCCGGCGGCGACCGCACTATCGCCTGCGCCTATAGCCTGGTGTTCCTGGTGGTCACGTTCGCGGTGTTCCTGATCTTCGAATTGCTGCTGCGTCGGTTCGGCGCGCGCGAAGAAGGCAGCTTGTACGGGTAAAATGGAAGGCGTGTGAGCGGAAGCGCACGGAAAGGACGAGCGATGCAGCTAGCGCTTGAGAACATAGACCTGCGGCTGGGCGGCAAAGATATCCTGCGCGATGTCAGCTTCGCGGTGGACGACGGCCGGTTCGTCAGCGTGCTGGGCGAGAGCGGCGCGGGCAAATCCACCACGCTGAAAGTGATCGCCGGGCTGCTGCCGCAGGATTCGGGCCGCGTGCTGTTCGACGGCACCTGCGTTGACGACGTGCCCACGCACAAGCGCAACACCGCCATCGTGTTCCAGGATATCCGCCTGTTCCCGAACATGGACGTGCGCCAAAACGTGGCCTTTCCGCTGAAAATGCGGAAAGTGCCGCGCGCGGAACGCCTGGCAACTGCCGACCGCATGCTGGCGGCGGTGCAGCTGGAAGGCTTCGGCAACCGGCGCACCTACGAGCTGTCGGGCGGGCAGCAGCAACGGGTGGCCGTGGCGCGCGCCTTGGCCGCGAAACCTGATGCGCTGCTGCTGGACGAGCCGTTCAGCGGGTTGGACGAGCAACTGCGCGCCGAGATGCGCCAGCTGGTATCGCGGCTGCACGCGGAGTTCGGCATGACGTCGCTCATGGTGACCCACGATGCCGACGAAGCGCTGACCATGAGCGACCGCATCATCTATATGAGCGACGGGCGCGTGGTACAGGAGGGCACGCCAGCCGATCTGCTGCTGCGCCCCGCCAGCGACGTGGTGCGCGCGGCGTTCAATGATGCGTCCTCCATCGAAGGGCGCGTGGAAGGCGGCATCTTCATGAGCGGCAAGCTATGCGTCTCCCTTGCTGACCTAGCCGCTTACGACGAAACGCGTGCGGGCGATGCGGCTCTTGTAGGGGCGCGCGCAAACGCACCTGTCGAGCAAGTGGCACCCGCAATCCCTGACGGTCCCGCCGTTCTCGTCCGCGTTCCTGATAGGACCCCCTTCGTCCACGCGCTCTAATAGTTCAATCGGCATAGGGAAAACCATTCGCTCGAACAGCGCTGGCAGCGTGCGCGTGAGTCACAGCAACGATACCGTGCCCACCACAAGCGAGGCCGAAGGCAAAACCACCTACACGTATCGCATTCCAACCGCTGCCTTCATCGGATGCACGGAGCTTTCCGTGAGCTTCAAAGAGGCTACGAAAGAGCCGGAACGCTTCGAGGTGTCGGTGCTCGTTGCCACTGATGGTACGGGCACGGGCACGGTGCGGTTGGAGAGTGGAGGCGCCGAGATCGCCAGCGGCCATGTGCTGAGCGTGGTGGAGCCAAGTGGCGCGAGCCTGCTGGTGGAACCAGCCGCAGGCAGCAAGGCGACGGTGACGCCGGGGACGGCCACCACGGGCGTGGAAGTGGTGCCCGATACGGCAAACAAGTGGGTCAGTTTCACGTTCGAGCAGCTGAAAGCGCTTGGCGACCAGAAGAGCATCTCAGTGTATTTCGAGACCACCGAGAGCGTGCAGCCAACCTACACGCACGGTCAATACGTGTTTGGCCGTGTGACGGCTGACCATACGCTGCATGCGTATTTCGCACCCGTTGAGCAGCTGGATACCAACACGCATCCTACGACGCAGGCAGGTGCCTTTAATGGTGACTCGTCAGGGGGCACCGTCACGCTGCCAGCTACCTTGCCCGCTGGTGTGACGCAGGGCAGCCTGCAGATCACCTTCGTCGCCTATGACGACTATGAGGTGGTGCATGCCAGTGTTTCCGGAGATGCGGGTGCGCAGGGCGGTCGCATCAGCCCGGCTGGCAGCATGAGCAAGATCGTTGGTAGTAACACTCAGCAGTTCGTGATCGAGCCTGCTAGTGGGTATGACGTTGATTCAGTGGTGGTGCAAGAAGCGGGTAAGGACGCATGGACGGTGAGTCGCGCTGATGTGCTGGCTGGCGCGTTTAGCGTGACCAACATTAGCGCTGATACTCAGGTACGAGCGAACTTCGTATCCGTGTTCTATACGGTTGATATTTCGCTTACCGAGGGCGGCACGGTGCAGGCAGACGGCAAGGCGGTCGCCAATGCCGATCAGGTGCGCGTGCTGCGCGGGCGTACGCTGCCGGTGGTGGTGACGCCGCACGATAACTACCAGGTAACCGATATTTCCACGAGTGGCTTGGTGTTCATGCAGGCCCAGGAAGGCGGCCAGGAAAGAGTAGTGGGCAACACGCAGCCACAAGCTGATGTTGCTCGTGCGCAAGAGGTGGAGTTCGTCTCAATGGCGGCCGATCCGGTTGAACGCGCGAACAGTGGTGATGGCGCATTCGGGTTGCGCGTGGCTGGGCCGGGTACCTTACGGGTAGCCTTCGATGGCAAGCAGATTGCGCCCGATCCGAACGTCCCATACTGCACGGTCACCACCAAGAGCAATGGCCATGGCACGATCAGCGCGAGCGCTGGCCAGGTGGCCAAGGGGAGCCAGGTGCAGATCGGTCTGACACCGGAGAGCGGTTATCACGCATCGAGCATCGTGATCGAGTGCGACGGGACATCGACTACGGTGAGCCCGGTGCAGAGCGGCTACTCGTTCACGGTGGAAGGCGACACGGTGGTTACGGCCAACTTCGCTCTTACCGTGACGCCTGGTCCTTCAAACCCGGCTCTACGTGCGCTGCAACAGCTGCGGAGTTTGGCGAGCACAGGGGATCTGAATATGCCTGGTGCATTGCTGCTCATGTGCGTGGCATGTGCGGCGGTTGGCGTGGCGCTGCTGAGCAATGGGCGCCTGCGTCGGCGCGAGCGGGAAGCACGTGAGGAATAGACAGCGTGCGAGCACGGCCGCAAGAGCGCACGAGAGCGCATGATGACGTGCGAGAGAGCACGAGCGCATAAGAGCGCGCACGAGTGCAGCGGAGCATACAGCGCACCAGCACAAGAGCGCATGAGAGATCGCATGAGGGAGGCGTCCGCAGTTGCATGCGGGCGCTTTCGCATTGGACTTTGCATGGGCGATCCTGTGAATCCGGTCGATTGCATGTAAACAAAGAGAATGGATTTGGCTGCGGAAAAGGCCGAAGAAGTGCGTAAGGTCGACTGACGGTGTGTATACTATGCCTTTACGCGGGTCAGACGAGAGGATGAATGGTGACGAAGGCGATGAAAGCGCTTGTCGGTGCGGTTGCGATTTTGGCGATATGCGCCGTGGCGCTGGTGGCATGCAGTCTTTCTGCATCCGAGCAGACGGGCAACCCGCGCTCTCCCGAAGATGCTGCCAACAATGCCTCCCAGCTTCCTATCTCGCAGGCAGCGAATGGTCCTTCCACGGACGAAGGCGTCATCATGACGCTCGGCGGTAGCGCTGATACCTACGTGCTGACCGGCGAAGAGTACTTGGAAGCCGGTTGTCACGCCATAGACCCTGATGCGCAGAATGGATCGAACATAACCGACAGCGTGCAGGTGGGCGGCACGGTGGATACGGCCGTGCCCGGCGATTACCAGATCACCTATACCGCTACCACTGAGAATGGCGAAGTTGCCACGGCCCAACGCACGGTGCATGTGGTCGATTCGTTCGAAGGCGGCAAGGCGGCCAGCATCCCCGTGTTCATGTATCACTATCTGTACCACCCCGACGACCCGCCCGCTAATATCGATGCAAACTATCTTTCGGTGCTCGATCTGGAAGAGCATCTGAAGTATCTGACGGAGAATGACTACTATTACCCGTCCTATCAGGAGATCCGCGCTTTCGCCGAGGGTACCCATTCGCTGCCAGCCAAATGCGCCACCCTCACCTTCGACGATGGCGAATGGAACGTCTACACGCGCGGCGGCGACCTATTTCGTCAGTACCAGGTACCGGCCACCATGTTCCTCATCTGCGAGAATGCCGACATTCCCGAGCTCATCGTCAGCCAGGCGAACCCTTATATCACGTTCCAGTCGCATACCTACAAGATGCACAACGGCGGATCTGGCATCGGGCGTGGCGGCCTCATTCACGCTATGACGCAGCAGGAGATCGTCGACGATATCGTGACCGCCCAAGAGATCCTCGGCACCACAGAAGCGGTGGCTTATCCTTTTGGCGATAACAACGAAGATGCCTGGGCTGCGTTGGAGGATGCCAACACACAGTGCGCTTTCACTATTGAGAATCGCCGCATCAAGCCAGGGGACAACCCTATGGCTTTGCCGCGCGTGCGCATCAGCAATGGTAATGGTGGTCAGACCTTCGCTGCGCTGGTGGCTGCTGACCCTGCGTGATGCCGACCGCCTTCTGGCTGATTGCGGTAGAATCTTCCCACTGAAACCGATAGAAAGAAGCACCCATGATATCTGGCGATATGGAAAAGCTATATCCGTCGGCTAAAACGCTGGTGAAAGAGCACATCGCGAGTCGCATCTACCATCAAGATGGTAGCGCCTTCGACTTTTCGGACGATGCCGTGGCCTGCGCGAACAGCTTCATGGGCTGGGCGCAGCTGGGTAGCCACCCGCAATGCGATGTGCGTGAGCTCATGGAGTTCGCTGACGCAGTGGTGGCTGACGGTATCACGCATGTGGTATTGCTCGGTCAAGGTGGCAGCACACAGGCGCCCATGACCATCACCAAGTACAACAAGGAAGACCGCAACCGAGTCACCTTCCGCACGCTCGACAGCGATTCGCCGGTGCGCATGCGCGCGCTGTTCGCCTCATGCAAGGCGCGCACCACGCTGTTCATCGTCAGCAGCAAGAGCGGCGGCACCATCGAGCCGCGCATGCAGCTACGGGCCATTCGTCAGCATTTCGAGCCCGAGTTGGGCGACGATTTCCCGAAGCACCTCGTGGCTATCACCGACCCCGACACCGAGCTTGAGCGCCTAGCTACCGAAGAGGGCTGGCGCGCCATCTTCCGTGGCGAGCCCACGGTAGGCGGCCGTTTCAGCGCGCTTTCCGTATTCGGGCTGCTGCCAGCGGCGCTCGCAGGCATTCACCTGGACGATTTTTTGGCGCATGCCCGTGAAGCGGAAAAGCGCTGTAGCGAAGATGCCATCGACAACCCGGCCATCAATCTAGCGGCGTTCCTCTTCGACAATTACTGCCAGGGGCGCAACAAGTTCAGCTTCCTCACGCCCAAGCGTGGGCGCGTGCTGGGTCTGTGGATCGAGCAGCTGGTGGCTGAGAGCCTGGGCAAGGCGGGCCAGGGCATCCTGCCCAACATCGAGGTGGATACGCTGCTGCTCACCGAAGACCCGGGGGATCGCTCCGTCATCATGTATCAAACGGCCACCGACCTGTGGGACGAGAGCCGCAACTTCGAGATGAGCTTGGCCTACATCAACCCCAACATCCCGCGCCAGAACTACCGCATTAGGAATGTGAACGAGCTGGCTGAGCACTTCGTCATGTGGGAATACGCCATTGCCATGTGCGGGTACCTCATGCGCGTGTGCCCGTTCGATCAGCCTGATGTGGCCTCCACCAAAGCTGAGGTGGTGCGCATCTTGAGTCAGGGCATTCCCGACCCCGATTACGTGGAAACGTTCACGGCCGATGTGGACATGGGTCTTGTTGAGGTGCGCCAATCGCACAATCTGAAGGCGCGCACGCATTTGCGCAGCACGCTGTATGGCCTGCTGGATGGCATTCAGCCAGGGGACTATTTCGCGCTGAATGCGTTCTTGCCGTTCACGGGCGAGGGCCGCCGCGAAGCGTTGGAGAGCATCCGGCACGATGTGGCCGAGGCGTTTGGCGTGGTGTCGTGTTTGGAAGTGGGACCTCGCTACCTGCACTCCACCGGTCAGCTCCAGAAAGGCGGTCCGGCCTGTGGCGTGTTCTTGCTGCTGTCGGCCGACGAATTGAAGGACATTCAGCTGCCCGAGGGGTCGCAGGCGCCATCGCTCGGCAGTCTTGCGAAGGCGCAGGCGGTGGGCGACGCGCTGACACTGGCCGACCGCGGGCGGCGCATGGTGCATCTGCACCTGCCGGACAATTCGGCGGTCACGCTGCGCATGCTGTCCTCGGTCATCGCAGACGTCATTGGCGAGGTCATGATCGACCGTGAGTTGGAGCTTGCCGAAGAGATCAGCGACGCGACTGGCGAAGCGGCCGACGACGCTGCGCGCGCACAGGCATAGGCGCACAGCGAGGCACTGTGCGCACCGCGCTGAACATCTGGGTCAAGGGCATCGTGCAGGGGGTGGGCTTTCGCCCCTTCGTATACCGCCTTGCCAAACGCCATCTGATACAGGGGTGGGTGTTGAACGGCGCTGACGGCGTGCATGTTCATGCGGAAGGCGACGAGCGGCTGGTCGACGAGTTCGTTTTGGCCATCTCGGAAGAGGCGCCAGCGGCGGCCCAGGTTACCGAGATAGAGATGCATGAGGTGCCGCTCGAGGGGTTCGATCGCTTCGAGATACGGACCTCTGATGAGGCGGACGCGCAGGAGCGCACGCTCGTTTCGCCCGACCTGGCAACCTGCGCTGATTGTCAGCGTGAGCTCTTCGATCCGGCGGACCGTCGTTTCCGCTATCCGTTCATCAACTGCACGAATTGCGGCCCGCGCTTCACCATCATCGACGATCTGCCCTACGACCGCGCCGCCACCAGCATGCGCGATTTCGTTATGTGCGATGCTTGCGCCGCCGAATACGCCGACCCGGCCGATCGTCGCTTTCATGCGCAACCTGATGCCTGCTTTTCGTGCGGGCCTTCTCTGACGTTCGCGTATCGGCAAGCGGAAGCGTCCTCGCTGATCGATCCTGATCTGCTCGCTTCCCATCCGTTCGATCTGGATCTGGCCGACTCTGCTCCATCTGGCTCTGCTTCCGCTGCTTCTGCTCGCTCCGATTCTGCACCGTCCGATCTCAAGATCGTTCGTGCGCGGACGCGCGAGGAAACGGATGCCGTGTTCGCTGCCGCGGTGGCATTGCTGCTGGCGGGAAGGATACTGGCCGTCAAAGGGCTAGGCGGTTACCACCTGGTGTGCGACGCGAACAACGCGGAGGCAGTGGCCGAGCTGCGCCGTCGCAAGCACCGCTTCGGTAAGGCTTTCGCCGTTATGGGCGAGAAGGTGGACGACATACGCGCCTTCTGTCAGGTGAGCGAAGCAGAACGTCGCCTTTTGGAGGGAAGCCAGCGCCCTATCGTGCTGCTGCGCAAGTTGCCAGGGGTGCCCACGCCGCTCGGCATTGCCGACGGACTGCCCGATCTGGGGGCTATGCTGCCGTATACGCCGGTGCAGCATCTGCTGCTCCACGATTTTGCGGCGGCATCCGCTGCGCGCGCGGCCGTTCCGCTACTGGTCATGACCAGCGGCAACCTGCACGACGAACCCATCGTGATCGACGACGCAGAGGCGTACGCGCGCCTTGCGGGCATTGCCGATGCATTTGTGGGCAATGATCGGCAGATTCTATCGCGCTATGACGACAGCGTGGTCCGCGTGCTGAACACGCCCGCTGGCGAGGCGATCCAATTCATCCGACGCGCCCGCGGGTATGCGCCCTTGCCGCTGGTGGTTGCTGGCGCGTCTCAGGAAGGCTGCTGTTTTGCCGCCGGTCCCGAGCAGAAGAACACGTTCGCATTCTTGCGCGCAGGCGAGGCGTTCGTCTCGCAGCACATCGGCGACGTTGAGAACGCGGAGACCTTCGATGCCTGGCTGCATGCAAAAGCGCGCTACGAGAAGCTGTTCGCCTTCGCGCCCACCCAGCTGGCGTGCGATCTGCATCCGGAATACCTCACGTCGAAATGGGCGAACGACCAGGCAGCGGCCCTCGGGTTGCCGCTCGCGCACGTGCAGCATCACCATGCGCACATCGTTTCGGCTATGGCTGAGCACGGGCTTGACGATGCGGTGTGCGGCATTGCGTTCGACGGCACCGGCTACGGTCCTGACGGCGCCATTTGGGGCGGCGAGGTGCTGCTCGCCAATCGCAGCGCCTTCGAGCGCTTCGCCAACTTCGCCTACGTGCCCATGCCGGGCGGGGCCGCGTGCGTGAAGCATCCGCTGCGCATGGCCTACGGCGTGCTGTGGGAATACGACCTGCTGGAGCATCCCGCTGCGGCAACTGCTCTTGCTGAGTTGGGCGCCGAGCAGCAGCAGGTGTGCGAGGCCATGATCGAAAACGGCCTGAATACGCCGTATACCTCTTCGGTAGGGCGTCTGTTCGATGCTGCCAGCGCGCTGCTGGGCATCTGCACGCAGCCCACCTACGAAGGCGAACCCGCCATCATGCTCGAGGCTGCCATGGTGGATTATGCCGGGGATGCGCTCGCTTCTCAGGCAACGGTGGCGCGCGTAGCGGAACCGCGCGTAGCGGCCGCGCACGAAGAGGCAGCGCGAACAGAGGGAGCGCAGGCGAAGGCAACGGCAGACGCGAGCGCCTACGAGATCGCGGTCGTGAAGAACACGGCCACCGCGCAGAGCACCGCGCAGGACACCTCGGTAGTGCTCTTCGATGCCGAACCTGCCTTTCGCGCGCTGTTGGATGACCTGGCAGCTGGGGTGCCCGTGTCCTGCATCGCGCAGCGCTTCCATGATGCGATCGTGCAGGCCATCGTGATGGCGGCCCAGTTGGTGGCGGCCACCTACGACATTCGCACCGTGGTGCTGTCGGGAGGCGTGTTCATGAACCGCTATCTCACCGAACAGACGCTCGCCCGCTTGCAGCGCGAGGGCTTCACGGTAGCCATCAATCGCGATCTGCCTCCCAACGATGGATGCATCTCGTTCGGTCAGGCCGTCATCGCATCAGCTCTCTGATCGCAACCTTCTTCCCTAAAGCGCTCTCATGCGTCAGAATAGGTGGCGGGTGTAAGCACGGGAAAGTTCGTAAAAGCAGACCTTTGAAGTAGTGGTATGACAGAGAGGGAAAGCTATGACGAACGAATGGAACGAACAGAACCAAAGCGCAGCAGATGCGGCGTATGCGCCGCAGCCGGTGCCCGGGACGCACACGGCTTCGGAAGCGCAGTCGGCGTCCGGTGCGCCATCGGCATCGAGCGTGCGATCAGCATCCGGTGCCCAACCGACCTCCAGTGCCCAGTCGGTGCCTGGAGCACAGCCGAGTCCCAACGCGGCACAGCCCGTTTCGGGTGCAGCGCAATCGATCCCAGAGGTGGTGCCAGCGCCCGCGCCCGCAGCGCCCGCGCCCGCAGTGCAGTCAAGCGCTGCATCACAGCAAGCCGCTGCCGCGCAGCCGGTTCCTGCCGCAGCGCAACCAAGCGCCACGCCAGCGCTCATCTGCGGCATCTTAGCCATCGTGCTCTGCTTCATACCCGTGGTGCCCATCGTATTGGGCGCCATCGCCATCGTGCTGGCGGGCAAGTACTTCCGCGCGGGCGGTACGCAGGGCACCGGCAAGGCAGCCCGCATCTGCGGCATCATCGGCATCGTGGCATCCATTCTCTCCCTGATCGCCACCCTCGTGATGGCGTGTGCCACCATGGCGATTCTGGACGACTACGATGCTACGGGAAGCTATCGCGACAACACGGCAGGCCTGATCGGGTCGGCGTCCGTCAGTGAGGAAGCGCAGCCCGCAGCCGATGCCGCCGCCGCGAAGCTCAGCCTGATCAAGGAGCAGGACCCCCAAACCATGCAGCAGATCGCTGATCAGATGCAAACCAGCTTCGACGAGATCGCCCGCCAAGCTGCCCGCACTACCGGTGAGCTGTTCACGCTTGAGAACATCGACGTTGATCCCGTAGCACTGGCTCAAACGATCGTGCAGGGCTTCGACTACGAGCTCTCCCAGTGCACGATCGACCCGAGCGATCCAACATCGGCGCAGGCGGAGTTCAAGATCACCTGCCGCAGCCTGATGGACGTGCAGGCGGAATATGCGCAGCTCTTCAACGATTTCGACATGGAGAGCTTCACCGCCGCCGAAGAGTTCTACCAGGCCATGGGCGAGATGCTCACCACAGCCGCCGAGAACACCGAGCCTGCGCGGCATGGCACGTTCGACCTGACGCTCACGCAGAAAGATGGCACGTGGACGGTCGACGAGGACAGCTGGCAAGGCGAATTGAAGTCCTTCTTCTCATTCTCGTAGCCGCGCGTTTTGCTGATACCCCCTTTCGCAAAGTGTCTGAATCCATCAGAATGAAGGACGACCGTGCAACGGCAAGAACTCGCAGCGCGGGTTCTCCAGATAGTGAAGGTCGGAAGGCCGGACAGAGAGGGGAAGACATGACAGAGGAAGCCAACAACCAAGATCCGGGTGCGCAGCAGCCAGGCGCTCAGCCGACCGAGGCGCAACCGGTCGCGGTGCCCGGATCGCAGGAGACGTCATCGCCGCTGATCGCGCCGCAGTCCACGGTGGACGCCCAGCCAACGGTTGCCACGCAGCCTATAACCACAGCCCAAGAAGTGGTGCAGATCGCGCCCGAGGCTCAGCCAGCTGATGCGTACCAGCAGGCATACCAGACACAGCCCACGGCCACTACGGCAACAGCAACCCCGGTCTCTGGCCCTGCTGCTGCCACGACCACGGCGGCACCTGGCGCGACCGGCGCCGTTCCGCCGACAACGCCCGTTTCAGCGCCCACGGCGGCCGTGCCGCCTACGGGGGCTCCGGTGGCTCCGGTACCGGGCGCACCTCAGCCCAGCGCTACCGGCGCTCTGGTCTGCGGCATCTTGGCCATCGTGTTCTGCTTCGTGCCCATCGTGGGCATCGTGCTGGGCATCGTCGCTATCGTGCTGGCGGGCAAGTACTTCCGCGCTGGCGGCACGCAGGGCACCGGCAAGGCAGGCCGCATCTGCGGCATCATCGGCATCGTGGCATCCATCGTCATGATGATCATCAACATCATGCTGGTGATCGGCGGTCTGATGATCGCCACCACCTACGATGCCGCTTCGAGCAGCTATAGCGCGTCCTCTTCGGCCTCGTCCTACAGCGCGCCGTCCAGCAGCGAGCAGGAGGACATCACGGATGCGGCAGCAGCGCAGCTGGACAAGATCAAGAACCGCGATCCGGAGACCATGCAGCAGATCGCCGATATGATCCAGACCAGCTTCGACGATTCCGCCGTGTACCTGTCCGGCTCCATCACGCTCGAGAAGCTGGACGTTGACCCCATGGCTATGGCGGAAAAGCTGGTGGAAGACTTCGATTACGAGCCGTTCTACACCAGCACGAGCGGTAGCGACGAGGCTGAGGCCGACTTCGATGTCACCTATCTGCGCGTCTATGACATCGCAACGGAATTCGAGACGCTGATCGACGAGTTCGTGGATAGCAGCGACTACGATGCCATCACCTCGGAGGACCAGGCGTACAAGAAGATGGGCGAGCTGCTGATGACCGCCATCGACAACACCAAGCCCGACAACGACGGCTTCGCCACGCTGGAGATGAAGCGCGTGAACGGCGAGTGGGTCGTTGACGAGGACAGCTGGGAAGACGAGCTGGACTACTTCTTCGCGTTCAGCTGATGACGGGTGCAGCGCTGCTGCACGCGTTCTAGTTAACCGGAAAGCTCATAACCGATCAGAAAGGCCAGCATCGCGCTGGCCTTTCTTCGTGCAGGGCTCGTCTGCGTCCGTGTGCGCCTGAGCTCGCGCCTGTAGTCGTGTCGGAGCTCGCGCCTTGAACGTGCGCCTTGAGCCTGCGCTTCGACCTGCTTGTGGGTTCGCGCCTCAGTCTCAGTAGTAGCGGAAATACGCTGCGCAGCTGCCTTCGCTTGACACCATGCACGGGCCGACCGGGTTCTCCGGCGTGCACACCGTGCGGAACAGTGGGCATTCGTCGGGCCGCATATGGGCGCGCAGCACATCCCCACAGCGACAACCCGCATGCTCGACGGTGGGCTCCACCTCGGGGTCGAAGCGCCGCATGGCATCGAAGGTGGCGAAGGCGTCCCGCAGCCGATAGCCGCTGCCTTCGATGGGGCCCAGCCCGCGCCACGTAACGGTGCACGTCTCGAACACCTCGTCGATGGCCGCCAGCGCCACGGGGTTGCCCTCGGGCATGACGCCGCGCGCGTAGGCGATCTCCACCTCGGCGCGCCCTTCGCGCAGCTGCCGCACGATCATGGCGATGCCTTGCAGGATATCGTTCGGCTCGAAGCCGGTGATGACACCGGGAATGCCGTATTCGCGCGCCAAGAACCGGTACGGTTCGGCGCCGATGATGGTGCTGACGTGCCCCGGCAGGATCAGCGCATCAATGTGCAGCGCCGGATCGGCCACGATGGCCGCAAGCGCTTCGGGCATGTTCTTGTGCGCCCCGTACACGGTGAAATTGCGCAAGCCCAGCGCCTGCGCGCGCTTTACTGCCATGGCGGTCAACGGGGTGGTGGTCTCGAAGCCCACCCCTACGAACACCACCTGCCGATCGGGGTTTTGCTGCGCCAGCGCCAGCGCATCCAGCGGCGAGTACACGATGAGCACATCGCGCCCGGCCGCTTGCTCGGCCAAGAGGCTGCTGGTCGATCCGGGCACGCGCGTCATATCGCCGAAGGTGGCGATGATGACGCCAGGCACCCGGGCCAGCGCGATCACCTTGTCGATATCGTGGTTCGAGGTCACGCATACCGGGCAACCGGGTCCGCTCGAGAGCTGCACGCCGTCGGGCAGCAGACTGCGAATGCCGTTGCGCGCGATGGACACCGTATGGGTGCCGCAGACCTCCATGAGCGTAGCGCCGCCGTCAGGTGCCAGCTCGGCGATGGCCTCCACGAGGCCGCGCGCCAGTTCGGGATCTTTGAACGCCGCCAGTTCGGCTTGCAGGGCATCCATGCTAAGCCTTCGTGGGAACGTCGCCGAAGGTGGCGGCGAACTCAGCAGCCAGTCCGCCTCCGGCGCCGCCCAGCCCTGTGCCCGCCGCATTCGCAGGCGCGCCTGTCGGGCCCAGATCGTCGGCGGCCAGCTCGGGGAATTCGCGGATCAACTCGATGGTTTCCTGGGCGAACTGCTCGTCCACCACTTCGATGGCGAAGCCCGCGTGCACTAGCACGTAGTCACCTGCGCTCGCCTGCGGCGTCAGGTCCACTGAGATCTGGCGCGTCACGCCAAGGATGTCCACCTCGGCCAGCCCATCGGGCCGCACCTCGGTTATCTTCGCAGGGATTGCCAAACACATACGCTACCTCCTTGTTTTCCTATATGATAGCGGTAAGAGCGGCGCTGGCAGGAGGGCCGCACCGACAATTCGGAAAGGGAACACGATGACGCGACGCGCGATAACCCCCGGCACGTTCGATCCGATCACGCGCGGGCATCTGGATATCATCACGCGCGCATCCTCGTTGATGGACGAGGTCATCGTGGCGGTGGCGGCATCGGCGGGCAAGCATCCTATGTTCAGCCTGCCCGAACGCACGCAGCTGGTGCGCGAAGCCACCGAGCATCTGCCGAACGTCACGGTGGAACCTTTCGGCAACCTGCTGGTCGATTTCGCGCGGGAGCGCAACGCGAAGGTCATCGTGAAGGGTTTGCGCGCTATCACCGACTTCGAGTACGAGTTCCAGATGAACGCGCTCAACCACCAGCTCGACTACGACCTGGAAACCACCTTCATCATGAGCCCGCCGGAGTTCATGTATCTCTCGTCGTCCATCGTGCGCGAGCTGGCATCGCTGGGCGGCGATGTGGAGCAGTTCGTGCCGCCGTGCGTGCAGACGGCGCTGACGCGGCGGTTCGGCTGATACCCTGCCACGCATCGGTCTGCCAACCCGCTCGGGCGATCTTCACGCATCCATTGCCGCGCGGCAACGAAACGGTACGCGCGCTGACGCGGGAGTAACGGGCGTCACCCGCCCGCCGCTGCCTTCTCATCCAAAACCTAGTATTTGAGCAGTGATTCTGAATGAAGGAGGCTCATTATGACTGAAACCACTGCACCTGCTGCATTGACGGATTCCCCGCATTATCTGGCCGAGACGCTCATCAAGAGCGGGGTCAAGAACATGTACGGCGTGGTCGGCATCCCGGTGACCGATTTCGCCCGCATCGCGCAAGGCATGGGCGTGCGTTTCATCGGCATGCGCCATGAGGAAGATGCGGTGAACGCGGCCGCAGCCGAGGGGTTCATCACGGGTCGCCCCGGCATCGCGCTGACCGTATCGGCGCCCGGGTTCCTGAACGGGCTGCCCGCGCTGCTTGAGGCTACCAACAACGGCTGGCCGGTCATCATGATCGGCGGCAGCTCCACTCGCCATGTGGTGGACATGAAGGAAGGCGAGTACGAAGGGCTCGACCAGATGAACTACGCGAAGGCCTTCGCGAAGGAGTCCTTCCGCATCGACCGCATCGAGGATATCCCGCTGGCGGTGGCACGCGCCATGCAGATCAGCACGTCGGGGCGCCCGGGCGGCGTCTACATCGACTTCCCCGACGACGCGGTGGCGCAAACGCTTGACAAGGCGACCGCCGACGCTCAGCTGTGGACGGCCACGAAGGCGCCCGCTCCGGTGCCCGCTCCTGAGAGCATCGACGCGGCGTTGAAGCTTTTGGCCAGTGCGAAGAACCCGCTGATCCTGCTGGGCAAGGGCGCTGCCATCGCGCAGGCCGAGGCCGAAGTCAAGGAGTTCGTGGACAAGACGGACATTCCGTACCAACCCATGAGTATGGCCAAGGGCCTCATTCCCGACACCGACCCGCACTGCACGGCAAGCTGCCGTGGGTTGGCCCTGCGCACCGCAGATGTGGTGCTGGTGGTGGGCGCTCGCCTGAACTGGATGCTGAACTTCGGTCAGGGTCGCGAATGGAACCCGGATGTGAGGTTCATCCAGATGGAGATCGACCCTGCCGAGATCGAGAACGCGCGCTCCATCGCGTGCCCGGTGGTAGGCGATCTGAAAGCGGGCCTGCGCATGATGATCGACGGGCTGGCCACCACGCCGGTGAAGGCGCCGCAGGCATGGCTCGACGAGCTGCATGCCGACGCCGTGAAGAACAACGCGAAGTTTGCAGCGCGCCTGACCTCTGACAAGGTGCCCATGGGCCACTGGAACGCGCTGGGGGCTATCAAGAAGGTCTACGACAAGTACCCCGACATGTACCTGTGCAACGAAGGCGCGAACAGTCTGGACGATTGCCGCGACGTCATCGACATGTATCAGCCGCGCCATCGTCTTGATTGCGGCACGTGGGGCGTCATGGGCTGCGCCATGGGTTACGCCATCGGCGCGGCGGTCACCACGGGGCAGAAGGTTCTCTATATCGGCGGCGACTCCGGATTCGGCTTCGACGGCATGGAAGTGGAGACGGCCTGCCGCTTCGGGCTGCCCATCACGTTCGTGGTGCTCAACAACGGCGGCATCTACCGCGGCGACTTCGAGAACCTGGGCGACAATGGCGACCCGAGCCCGCTCACGCTGTCCTATGACGTGCACTACGAGAAGATGATCGAGGCATTCGGTGGCAAGGGCTACTATGCTACCACGCCAGCTGAGGTGGAGCAGATGGTCGGCGAGGCCGTAGCGTCTGGCAAACCCAGCTTCGTGCATGTGCAGCTGGCCGAGTACGCTGGCAAGGAGTCAGGCAACATCGGCAGCTTGAACCCGAAGCCGGTCGTGGGGCCGCTGGCCACCTCCGAGTGCACCAAATATCCCTACGACGAGGGCGCCCATATGTAAGCAAGAGGCAGAACTCCCCGGCCGCGCCTGGCCGGGGAGCTTTCATCAACGTATCCAGAGAAAAGGAGAGGAGGCATCATGGAGAAGATCATCGTTGAAGATATTCTTCCGATTTTGGTGATCATGGCGCTGGGCTTTCTGTGCGGTAAGTTCAAGTTCTTCGATGATGACCAACGGCAGGGTCTGAATAAGGTCGTGCTGAACATAGCATTGCCGGCGGCGCTGTTCATTTCCATTGTGAAAGCGACGCGGGAGATGCTGGCGGCCGACATCCTGCTCACGGTGCTCGGGTTCGTGGGCATCGTGATCATGTTCATGCTAAGTTTCCTGCTGTGCCGTCTGCTGTTCAAGCATAGCATTCAGGAAGCGGCGGTGTGCGCGCTCATCGCAGGTTCGCCCACCATCGGGTTCCTCGGTTTCGCCGTGCTCGACCCCATTTACGGAGACACCATCGATACTAACCTGGTCATCGCCATCATCTCCATCGTGGTGAACGCGGTCACCATCCCCATCGGTTACTACCTGATCAACCTGGGTCAGACCAAGGCGAAGGCGAAGGCCGCGGCTGCGCTGGCATCAGGGGCCGACGTGACGCATCCCGACGTGAAGGCGGCGCCGGTGCCCGAGCATGAGGCGAAGGCCCATATGGAGGCCACGGGCGAGGCCAAGGAGATCGACATCGCTTCCGCGGTGAACCCCGACAAGGCCAAGGCGCAAGCAGACGACGCGAAGACCGCCAAGAAGAAGATGAACCCGAACGTGGCAGCCATTCTGAATGCGCTGAAGCAGCCGGTCTGCTGGGCGCCGCTTCTGGCGGTGGCCTTCGTGCTGATCGGCATTCGCGTGCCCGATTGGATCGATCCCACCTTCGAGTTGATCGCGAAGGCGAACAGCGGCGTGGCGGTGCTGGCTGCAGGCATTGCGCTTTCCACCGTGAAGTTCAGCCTGGGGCTCGAGACCATTTGGAACACGTTCTATCGCTTGATCCTGACGCCTGCGGTGTTCCTGATCGTGGGGTTGCTCTGCGGTATGGCAGGCGATGGCGACAAGCTGTCCATGTTGGTCATGTCGGTGGCGCTGCCGCCTGCGTTCAGCGGCATCATCATAGCGAGCCGTTTCAACATCTACGTGAAGGAGGGTGCGTCCACTACGGCGGTTGCCACCGTGGCGTTCGCCGCCACCTGCATCTTGTGGGTGTGGTTGGTGCCGGTCATCACGCACATCTTCTGAGAGAGACCCCTTCGCGCAACAGCACTCTCAGCCTCTGGTGCTGCTGCATCATTCGTTCCGGGCGTCGCTATTGGCGCCCGGAACTTTTTCATGGTTCGTAACGGTGTCTGCCGCGTTCTTCGGAATGGCGTTTGGAACGGTTCCGCTACAGGTGTGCCGAGCACGCGCGCGGGCGATCCGCTTCGCCTACCATCGAAACCGAGAACTACGGCGAAGGAGATACTCATGCCCAACGACGTTTCCGGAGTCACTTCGAGCGCTCACGGCCCGCAGCAAAAGACCGGCGACCGCGCCACGCTCTCTGGCATGCAGGCAGCGGCCTACGCGGCCTACGCGCTTTCCGATGCGGCCACCATCTTTCCCATTACGCCCGCTTCCCACATGTCCGAGCAGATCGAGGCGTGGTCGGTGGCCGGGCGCAAGAACCTGATGGGCGCACCGGTGCAGGTGAAGGAGATGCAATCGGAAAAGGGCGCGGCTGGCGCGTTGCACGGCTGCCTCTCTGGCGGGGCGCTCGCCTCCACGTTCACGGCCAGCCAAGGGCTCATGCTGATGATCCCGAACATGTACAAGATATCCGGCGAGCTGCTGCCGGGCGTGTTCCATGTTACGTGCCGGTCGCTGGCGGCACATGCGCTCTCCATCTTCGGCGATCACCAAGATCTCATGGCTACGCGCGCCACCGGCGTTGCCATGTTGGGGTCGGCCAGCGTGCAAGAATGCATGGACTTGAGCCTCGTGGCGCACCTTTCGGCCATCCAAGGCAGCCTGCCGTTCGTGCACTTCTTCGATGGTTTCCGCACTTCTGACGAGATAGCCACCATTAACGTGATCAGCCAGGAGGATATGGGCCGCTTGGTTGACTGGGACGCCGTGCAGCGTTTCCGCAATCGCGCCATGGACCCACTGCACCCCACGGTGCGCGGCACTGCGCAGAACTCCGATATCTATTTCCAGAACCGCGAAGCGCCCAACCGCTTCTACGACGCGCTGCCGGGCATCGTGCAGGCGAACATGGATGCGGTAGCGAAGCTGACCGGGCGGCAATACCACCTGTTCGATTACGTGGGCGCGCCCGATGCTGAATACGTGGTCGTTACCATGGGTTCAAGTTGCGACGTTTTGGATGAGGCGGTGCGTTGGCTGATGGCGCAGGGCCGCAAGGTTGGCGTGGTGAAAGTGCGCCTGTACCGGCCGTTCTCTGCCGAGGCGCTCATGGTTGCCATTCCGAAAACGGCGAAGGCCATCTGCGCGCTCGATCGCACGAAGGAGCCAGGCAGTCAAGGCGAGCCTCTCATGCAGGATGTGGCGTTGGCGGTGCTGAACAGCGGGCGTGCGGGCGTGCGGGTGCTGGGTGGCCGCTATGGGCTCTCGTCGAAGGACTTCACGCCAGCCATGGCCGTGGCTGTCTTCGACAACATGGCGGCAGCGGAGCCGAAGATGCGCTTCGCGGTGGGCATCACTGACGATGTGACCGGGCTCTCCATTCCGGTCGGGGCGGAGCCGCCATCGCTTCCTGCGGGCATCAGCCAAAGCGTCTTCTATGGTTTCGGCAGCGATGGCACGGTGGGCGCCAACAAGCAAGCGGCGCGCATCTTGGGCGACCACGCGGGCAAATGGGTGCAGGAATACAGCTGGTTCGATTCCAAGAAATCGGGCGGTTTGACCATCAGCTATTTGCGCGCAGGCGATGCGCCCATCCATGCGCCGTACCTCATCAACAACGCCGATTACGTGGCGTGCCACAAAGACATCTATGTGACGCGCGGCTATCCTATGACCGACCCGCTGCGTGACGGCGGCGTGTTCGTGCTGAACAGCGGGTGGACCTTGCGCGATATGGAGCGCATCTTCCCCGCGTCGTTCAAGCGCGGGCTGGCGCGCAAGCATGCGCAGTTCTACAACATCAACGCAGCCGATCTGGCTGCGCGCGTTGGGCTGGGCAGCCGCATCAACATGATCATGGAGACGGCGTTCTTGAAGCTGTTCGGCGGGGTCGATTTCGAGCGCGCGGTGGCGTTCCTGAAAGATGATATCCGCACCATGTACGCCAGCAAAGGCGAGTCGGTCATTCAGATGAACCTGCGTGCGGTTGATGCGGCGCTCGATTCGCTCGAGCGCATCGAGGTGCCGAAGAGCTGGGCGGATGCTCAGGATGCGCACGAAGACACCACCCCCGACCTGCCCGCTACGCCCTATGATCCGCAAACGGCGTACGTGCGCGACGTCATGTGGCCCATGGAGCGCTTGCGTGGTAACGAATTACCCACGAGCGCGCTGAGCCCTGACGGGTTCGTGCCGCTGGGTGGTACGGCGCACGAGAAGCGCTGCGTGGCCTATCAGGTGCCCGAGTGGGATTTCACGAAGTGCATCCAATGCTATCAGTGTTCGCTCGTGTGCCCGCATGCGGCCATTCGACCCTACGTGGCCGAGCCTGACGAGCTGCGTGGTGCGCCCGCGACCTACCAGACCGTGCCCGCCAAGCTCAAGGCGCTGGCAGGCATGCAGTTCCGCATTCAGGTATACCCGGAGGACTGCGTGGGGTGCGGCAGCTGCGCGTTCAACTGCCCGGCACCCGGCAAGGCGCTGCATATGAAGTCGCTCGATACGCAGCTTGACGTGCAAAAGGAGAATCTGCGTTTCGCGCAGGACAACATCAGCATCAAAGACGACCGCGTGGCGCCAACCACCGTGCCGGGGACGCAGTTGCAACAGCCTCTTCTCGAGTTCAGCGGGTGTTGTGGCGGCTGCGGCGAGACCCCGCATGTGAAGCTGCTGACGCAGTTGTTCGGCGACCGGCTCATCATGGCGAATGCTACCGGCTGCTCGTCCATTTGGGGCGGCTACGCGCCAGCGCTGCCGTACTGCACGAACCGACACGGGCATGGTCCGGCGTGGGGCAACTCGTTGTTCGAGGACAACGGGGAATACGGGTACGGCATCATGAAGGCGGTGAAGGTGCGTCGCGATGCGTTGGTGGCTGATGTGCGCGCTGCGCTCGGGGAGGGCGCGGAAGGCGCAGAAGGCGCATCAGAACTACGCTCAGAAGCTACGCAGCCTTCGCTTCGTTCCGATGCGCCTTCGGGCGCCTCAACGTGTCTAGCTGAGGGGGGCGCATCAGAACTACGCTCAGAAGCTTCGCAGCCCTCGCTTTGTTCCGATGCGCCCCCGAGTGGTACTGGAAGCGGAAGCGCTCGGGTGCCCAGTGAGGTGGCGAGCCTTATGCGGGCGTGGTTGGATGTGCGCGACGACGGGGACGCTTCGCTTCCGGCGGGGCAGGCGGTCGTTGATGCGCTGCGGCCGCATGCGGCAGGCGATCCGCTGCTCGAGCGCATTCTGGCGAACGCCGATATGTTCCAGAAGAAGTCGGTGTGGGCCGTGGGTGGCGACGGCTGGGCGTTCGACATCGATTACGGCGGCTTGGACGAGGTGTTGGCTTCGGGCGAGAACATCAACGTGCTGGTGCTGGACACCGAAGGCTACTCGAATACCGGTGGCGAGATGAGCAAAGCAACGCAGCTGGGTTCGGTCAGCACGTTCAGCTTGAACGGCAAGGACACGCCGAAGAAGCGCTTGGCGCGCATGATGATGCAGTACGACTACGTGTATGTGGCGCAGGTGTGCTTCGGTGCCGACCCGCAGCAGACCATCAATGCGCTGCGCGAGGCCGAAGCATACGACGGCCCGAGCATCGTGGTGGCGCTGTGTCCGTGCATCAGCTGGGGCTTGAAGGCTGGTATGGGTACGGCTACCGGCGCCTGCAAGGATGCGGTGCGCACCGGGTATTGGACGCTGTGGCGCTTCAACCCTGATGCGGCGGGGGCGGGTAAGGATCCGCTGACCATCGACAGCTCTGCGCCCGAGAGCGAGGCCGCTCTGCGCGAGTTCCTCATGGGGCAGAACCGCTTCGCGCGCTTGGCGGCGCGCAAGCCCGAGCTGAGCGGTCGGCTGCAAAGCGAACTGGCGAAGGAGCGTGCGACTAATCGCGCTGAGCTCGAGCAATACCAGCAGGCATACCGCGCTGTTCGGGCGGATGCTGCTGATGCTGCGGGTCATGTCATAAAATAGGCTATTGACATATAATAGATATAGTCATATAGTGAACACGGTCTGAAATGCAAAGAGAAGCACCTGGCGCGCACCCTTCCAGCGTCGGGTGCTTCTCTTGTGGTGGGGCTCCAGTGGGCGAACATCGTGGAGCATTCGCGAAAAGCCGCCATTTTTCGCTCACGGAGCACGGGGTATTTGTTACCATCTGACCTGCTGAAAAAATGCGGTTATCGGGAGAATGGCTTGTCGCATAACGTCGTAAAGAACGTTGCGCCTCCGGCTCAAGGAGCCTTCATTCCCACGCATGCAAGCAACTTCGGCGGCGGTCATGGCGCGCACGGGCGGCCATCGGTGTCGGCGAAGCGCCGCGGCCCGGTGGTGGCAATGGTGGGCATTCCCCTTCTCATAGCGGCAGCATTGCTCATGATGGTTCTGTTCCCCTGGCCGTGCACGGCTGCGGTCAACGGGGTCACGGTGGAATCGAATGTGAAGACCAGCGTGCAGGATCTGGTGGCGCAGCAGGATCTGCGCACGCGTCCGGGCAATCTGCTGGCCGTTGATGGTTCGGTGCTGCAAGAGGGCGGCGGCGAGAGCATGCACATCAGCGTGAATGGCGAGTACGTGGGCACCGAAGAGCGCATGGTGCACCCCGGTGATGTCATCGAGGTGACCGACGGCGATAACACCATGGAGTCGTTCGTCGAAGAGACGCAGCCCATTCCTGCTACAGCGCGCATCGAGGGCACGGGCGCCATTCACCGTTACACGCATACGGGCCAAGAGGGCGAGCATATCGTTCGCACGGGCAGCGTATCGGGCAAAACGGTGGAAGTGGAGGTGACCAAGGAGCCGGTGCAGGAAGTGATCGAGCGCTTCAATGTGGATACTGGCGACGATAAGGTCATCGCGCTCACGTTCGATGACGGCCCATGGGATACCTACACGCAGGAGATCCTGGATATCCTGGCGGCCAATAACGCGCTGGCTACCTTCTTTACGGTGGGTGAGCGCATCGAAGGCCACGAGGATACCGTTCGCCAGGCGGCCGAGACGGGCCATCAGATATGCACCCATTCGTGGGACCATGCGGCGGGCGACGGGCATGGTGTTGACTTGGGCCGCATGAAGGACGAGGACCGCATTTCCGAGATCACGCGCGGGCAGGAGAAGATCGCGGAGGTCACGGGGCAGGAGACCGAGCGCGTGATTCGCGTGCCAGGCGGCAATTTCAGCGAAGAGACCGCCAGCGTGTTGGAGCCGTACGTTGACTCCGAGATCGGGTGGAACATAGATACGCAAGATTGGCAGAAGCCGGGCGCGCCGTCGGTGCTAGCGCAGATCATGAACGCGAAGCCGGGCAATGTCATCTTGATGCACGATGGTGGTGGCGATCGCAGCCAGACCGTGGAGGCGCTGCGCACCGCGCTGCCGCAGCTGGTGGCTGAGGGCTATCGGTTCATCACGGTCGATCAGCTTCTTGAATACGTTGACTGAGCGCGGAGCCTTCTGGTTGCTTCGGGTGCCACTGCGCGCTTCTGGTGGAGGCGCGCCAGGCGCTGAGCGCGCTGTCGTGTGCGCCGCGCTGCGCAGGGAGCCTCTGACCCCCTTCATTGATTTCTCGACCGCGGTGAAGTGCGGAATTGCCCTGTGCGGAGTGGAGTTGTGCGCGGCGGCGCAGCGCACGGTGCGCATCGTTTCACGTGAAACATCTTGTGAGCATGCTTTGCTTGCGGTGCTGATGGCGCAAGCGTTGCTGGCCTTCTTCGTTTCGCTTGGCGGTGAAGCGCTGTGTTCGGCGTAGCGGTTGCTCGGCTTGAGCCGCTCTCTGAGGCGGAGAAGCAGCGCTACCAGGCGTTTTACTGTGGATTATGCCGAGAACTCAAGCAGCGCTACGGGCAGTTGAGCCGAGTTGTGCTGAGCTACGATCTAACGTTCTTGGTCATTTTTCTGGATTCGCTCAGTGAGCCTCCGCAGAGCGAGGGTGCTGATCGGTGCATCGCGCATCCCCGGCGGAAAATGCCGTTCATTCAGAGCGTGAACACGGCATATGCGGCCGATCTGAGCGTGGCCCTGGCGTATCACAAGGTGCTCGATGATGTTGCCGACGATGCGACCGTGCGCGCGCATGCGGCCGAGCTTGCTCTGCGCGCGTCTTACGAGAAGGCGCAGGCGCGCATTCCGGAAGAGTGCGCAGCGCTTGAGGCTTGTATGGCGCAGATACGGCAGTTGGAGGCGAACCCTGAAACGCCGCCGGATGCGTGCGCGCATGTTTTTGGTCGTGTGATGGGTGAGTTGTTCGCGGCAGGCGCACGCCGCAGCACGATGGTTGCGTCTGCACAGGGCACGCTGCTGCAAGGAGCTTCTGACACGCAAGAAGCTGGGGATGCGCGTGAGGTTGGTGCTTCGCAGGGCGTTCGGGGTGCGCAAGAGACCCAGAGTGCAAAAGATGCTTGGAATGCGCATGAAGTCCAGAATGCACCGCAAGCTTCGAGCGCGCAGAGCGCCCAGGAAGCGTGGGGTGCACAGTGGGCGCAACCATGCGGTGCGTTCGGCAATGCGTTAGGACGTTTGATCTACCTGATGGATGCGGCGGTGGATCTGTCGGCTGACCGGCGCGCAGGCTCTTATAACCCGTTCGTTGCGCTTGATATGGATGTGCCTCGGATGCGTCAGGCGCTCACCGTGGTGGCCGCTGATGCGGCGGATGCGTTCGAGCGCTTGCCCTTGGTGCAGGATGCTCAGTTGATGCGCGCCGTGCTCTATGCGGGCATCTGGCAGAAGTTCAACCATGTTTACGAAGAGCGCGCCTGCGAGGGGCACCCACAGGAAGAGCGCCTCTGCGAGGGACATCTATCCGAAGAGCGCTCCCGCGAGGGTCATTCGCATGAAACCTGAGCGCGAGGTACCGATCGGATGACCAGTGCCGACCTCGCAGATGTTTCACGTGAAACATCTGCTATGTTCTCAAAGAGTTGTCCACAGAGCGCGTCTGGTGTGCGATGATATCGAACTTACAGGCGAGACGTTGCAAACGAGGTGCTTGCGGATAACGATCGGCGCACGAGAGACGGAAGGCACGAGCGAAAGCGGCTCAGCCGAGGACGACCGGACATGAGAGCGACCGAGCGCGAGAGCGACCGGGCATGAAAGTAGTTCGGCACGAAAGCAGCCGAGCGCAAGCGAGAGAACGCGCACGAAGAAGACGCCTGAGGAAGCGGCTGAGCACGAGGGATTGATTGCGGGGAACGTGGAGAATCCGTACGACATATTAGGGGTATCGCGCGACGCTTCGCTGGACGAGGTGAAGAAGGCGTATCGCAAGAAGGCGCGCGAGAATCATCCCGATCTGAATCCGGGCGATACTGCCGCCGAAGAGCGCATGAACAAGATCAACGAGGCGTACGATCGAATCACGAACCCGGAGAAGTACCGCGCAAGCGATGCACGCAAACGAAGTGCGGGATATGGCGGCTCAGGCGCAGGCGACCCCTTCGGTGGCGCGGGCGGCTATGGCGGCTACGGAGGTGGCGCAGGATGGTCAGGTGGGGCCGGAGGTTCTGCTGGCGCAGGTGGCGCGGGGTATCGCGAAGGCGGCTCCGGCGGTGCGGGCGGCCAGAGCTCCGACGCTGGTCCCTACGGATGGACCACGATCAACATTGATTTCGAGGACTTGTTCGGCGGTGGTTTCGGCGCGACTCAAGCACCTGTGCATCCCGAAGAGGCAGCAGGTGATAGCTCTGAGGTGCGCCAGGCCATCGCTGCGATCAATGCTGGTCAGCCTGCACACGCGGTGCAGATCCTCCAGCAGATTCCCTCTACCGGCCGCAACGCTCGCTGGTACTACTTGTTCGCGCTTGCCAATGACGGAGCGGGCAATACCGTGGCTGCCCACGATAACATTCGTCGCGCGCGCCAGCTCGATCCACAGAACATGGACTATCAGCGCGTGGAGAATGCGTTCACGCGCCGCGCGCAAACCTATACCCAGCAAGGGGAGGGCCGCGGATTCACTACGCTCGGATTCGACCCAGCCTGGTGCTGCTGCTCGGCCATGATCTGCCCCACGCTATGCATGAACGCGCCCGTCATCTGCTGTCTGTAGCGCATCCGTTCCCTTATCCCCTTCCCCCTTACCTTTTTACCCCTTATCCCTTATCCCTTATCCCTTATTTATCCCTTATTCCCCCATTTCCACTCCGCCACTCACTTCTCGTTTTCGTTTCGATACACCCGCCGAGGAAAATGTTTCACGTGAAACATTTGTTCTTGTTGAGAGTGTGAACCGGAGCGGGTGGGCAAGCGCGAGTCGGATCGTGTGAACCGAATCGCATGAGCAAGCGTGAAGCGGATCGCGTGGGCAAGGGCGGGGTGGATTGTACGAGCGGGCGCGGGCCGGATCGTGTGAAGCGGGGGTTACCGTTTTGAGACGCCTCACCCAGGGTCTGCGCCGCAACTGATTGAACCGCTAGAATATTTTGCGGCATTTAGCACTCTTACTAGTAGAGTGCTAAAAAAATATGTATAATGCGCACTAAGAAAATCTCATAGAAAAGAAGGCACCTCCATGAAGAAATTCAAAACAGAAAGCAAAAAGCTGCTCGATCTCATGATCAACAGCATCTACACCAACCGCGAGATCTTTCTGCGCGAGATCATCTCCAACGCGTCAGATGCGGTGGACAAGCTGTACTTCCGCAGCTTGACCGACGAATCGTGCACGATCAATCGCTCTGATCTGGCCATCACCGTCAGCTACGACGAGGACGCCCGCACGGTCACCGTCAGCGACAACGGCATTGGCATGACCAAGGACGACTTGGACAAGAACCTGGGCACCATCGCGCACAGTGACTCCTTCGAGTTCAAGGCGCAGCAGGCCGCCACCGACGGCGAACCGGCGGCGGGCAAGGGCCTCGACGACATGACGGACGTGGACATCATCGGCCAGTTTGGCGTAGGCTTCTACAGTGCGTTCATGGTGGGCAAGAAGGTCCGCGTGGTCAGCCGCGCCTTCGGCAGCGACGAGGCCTGGGCCTGGGAGAGCAATGGCGTGGACGGCTACACGGTCACCGCCGCCGAGCGCGCCGACCACGGCACTGACGTCATCGTGTACCTCAAGGATGACACCGCCGACGAGCGCTACGGTACCTTCGCCACCGAACACGGTCTGACCGAACTGATCCGCCGCTACAGCAACTACGTGCGCTATCCCATCCAAATGGAAGTTACCAAGCGCCGTCCACTGCCGCTGCCCGACGACGCCCCTGAAGACGCACGGCCGGAATACGAAAGCTACGCGGAACTGGACACCATCAACTCCATGATCCCCATCTGGAAGCGCAAGCGCTCCGAGGTCTCCGACGAAGAGTACAACGAGTTCTACAAAGCTGACTTCCACGATTTCGAGGACCCGCTGCGCACCATGAGCCTGCACGCCGAAGGCACGCTCACCTACGACGCGCTCATGTTCGTGCCCAGACATGCCCCGTGGGACATGTGGTCGCGCGACTTCAAGCGCGGCCTGGCGCTCTACAGCAGCGGCGTGCTGATCATGGACAAATGCGAAGAGTTGGTCCCGGAATACTTCGGCTTCATGCGCGGCGTCGTTGACAGCGCCGATCTGACGCTGAACATCAGTCGCGAAACGCTGCAGCATAACGGGCAGCTGCGCGCCATCGGGCGTCGCCTGGAGAAGAAGATCAAGCAAGAGCTGGCGAAGATGCGCGACGACGACCGCGAAGCCTACGAGGGCTTCTTCAAGGAGTTCGGCCGCACGCTGAAATATGGCCTGTACAGCAGCTACGGGCAGGCCCGTGACGTGCTGGCTGACCTCTTGCTGTTCTGGTCGGCGAAGGAACAGCGCATGGTCACCCTGGCCGAATACGTGGAAGCCGCGCCCGAGGGCCAAGACGCTATCTTCTTCGCCTATGGCGAGTCGCGTGAGCGCATGGCGCAGATGCCCATCGTGACCACGGTGCTGGCGAAGGGCCACGACGTGCTGCTGTGCGACGAGAACGTGGACGAGTTCTGCATGATGGCCCTGGGTGCCTACGAAGTGGCGCCGAAGGTGGCGCTGGCCGAGGACGCCTCCGCCGACGATGCCGAGCAGTCCGCACCCACCATGTGGCCGCTCAAGAACGTGGGCAGCGAGGATCTGGGCCTGACCTCCGAGGAAGAGAAGAAGGAGGCCGAAGAGGCAACCGCCAGCAATTCTGCCCTGTTCGACGCCATGCGCGAAGCGCTGGGAGACAAGGTGGCGAAGGTGGTGGTGTCTACGCGCACCACTGATGCGCCGGTGGTGCTCACCACCGAGGGCGCCGTCAGCCTCCAGATGGCCGAGGTGCTCAAGCACCAGCCCGGCAACGAGGAAGCGCCGACCGCCCAGGTGGTCATGGAGGTGAACGCGAAGCATCCGGTCTTCGAGGTGCTCAAGGCTGCTCACGAGGCGGGCGATACCGACAAGGTGAGCTCGTACACGGGCATTCTGTACGACCAGGCCATGCTGGTGGAGGGCCTGCCCATCGATGACCCGCTGGCGTTCGCGCAGGCGGTCAGCGCGCTCATGAAGTAACAGCACGCCCATGAAGCAGCAGCGTGGCTCGTGAAGACGGGCCGTCATAAGGAAGCCCGTTCGCCCATACGTCTGAAACGGCCTTGGCATCAAGCTGGGGCCGTTTTTGCGCTCATGCGTCATCCTCAGCACTGCTCCGGCGGCAATCATGACCCTTTTCATCAGCGAAAAACAGCCCATACACAGGTATTTATGTCGCAATCATTACGATTGCCCCCTGTGAAGAAAACATGAAGGCCCCCTCCTGCCCCCACCTCTCCGAAAAGCGTATCTTCAAAGCATCAACAACCGTGTCGGGAGGCTGTGCGACGGGCACGCATTCAGGCACCTGTCAATGAGAGGAGCGATCATGAGTACTGCTCAGAATGCATCCGCACAAGCGATGCCCACCGACATCTCTTCTGCTGATGCAGCTTCCGGCGCTCCTGCCAAGTCGTCGGCAGCTTCAACGGCGAGAACCCTAGGTTTCTTCGGCTTCTTCGCCATCACCGCATCTATGGTCATGACGGTCTATGCGTACCCGAACTTCGCATCATCGGGCATGCATCTGATCTTCTTCCTGATCTTAGGCGGTGTGTTCTGGTTCTTGCCGGTTGCCCTGTGTGCAGCAGAGATGGCAACCGTCAAAGGCTGGGAAACGGGCGGCATCTATGCGTGGGTTGGCAAGACGCTTGGCAAGCGTTGGGGTTTCGCCGCACTGTTCTATCAGTGGTTCCAGATCACGGTAGGGTTCGTCACCATGGCATTCTTCGTATTGGCGGCTATATCCTACATCGTGGGGTGGGACGCCCTGTATAATAACCCGCTCGTCATGTTCATCGGCGTTGCCATTATCGTGTGGGCGCTGACGCTCACGCAGTTGGGCGGCACGAAACTGACCGCGCGCATCGCCAAGATCGGCTTCTTCGGAGGCGTTCTGATCCCGGCAGCCGTGCTCTTGGTAGGCCTGATCGCGTACCTGGCAACAGGCGGCATCTCGCAGATCAACCTGGCCACGGCAAGCTATGTGCCCGACTTCACCAAGACCGGCACCCTGGTCATCTTCGCCTCGTTCATCCTGGCGTTCGCAGGCGTTGAGGCATCGGCATCGCACGTCAACGAGTTGAAGAACCCTGGCAAGATCTACCCGCTCGTCATGATCGTGCTGTGCGTGCTGACCATCGTGCTCGATACCTTGGGCGGCATGGCCGTTGCCATGACCATCCCGCTGAGCGAGCTCGAGGGCAACATGAGCCACGGCGTCATCGCAGCGTTCGCGGCCATCTTCGATGCGCACTTCCATGCCGGATGGCTCGTCTACGTCGTAGCCTTCCTGCTGGCCGCTGGCGTGCTTGCCGAGATTTCCTCCTGGATCGTCGGCCCGTCACGCGCGCTGCTGGCAACCGCTGACGAGGGCATTCTGCCGAAGACCTTCGCCAAGACCAACAAGCACGGCGTCAGCGTGAAGACCGTCGTCATCCAGGGCATCATCGTGACCATCTGGGATGCCGTGCTCTGCGGCTCCATGGCGCTGTCCGGCGGCTCCAGCTCGTCAGTGGCGTACCTGACCGCCGTTGGTCTGACCGTGGTCATCTATCTGGTGGGTTATGTGCTCTTCTTCCTAGGCTACTTTAACTTGGCCCTCAAGAAGAAGGAGTTGCCGCGCGTGTTCCACGTGTTCGGCAATAGTACGGTCGGCAAGTGCATCATGGCAGGCATTGGCCTTGTGGTCACGCTGTTCGCGCTGATCATCTCGTTCTTCCCGTCAAGCGAGCTGTCAACGCAAGCAAACGTGGTCTACGTGATAACGCTGCTGGTGTGCTGGGTCGTCTCGGTGGCTATCCCGTTCGTCATCTACGGGCTGCGCCATCATTGGGACGGCTCGGTGAAGAAGACCGACAAAACGTCGCACACGACGCACCATCACAGCGGCAGGCCCGCGCATCACACAGCCTAAGGGCTGAAGAAACTGCGGAGGCGGCCTTGGGCTGTGCCTGGCCCGCCTCCGTCACCATAGGCGCAGAGAGCATGAAACGCATTCGGCGCACGCGATCATCACATACGCGCAACCCCGCTTCCTAGGGCTGCACAAGGAGAAAGGAAGCAACAAAATGACTGACAAAGACGTAAAGCTGGTTTCGACCGAAGAGCTTGCTGAGATGAATGCGCAGACGCAGTATCTCAGCCCAATATTCGGCTCCTATGCCTCTGATGTGGAAATGCCCGAGGATAAGCTGAACCACGATCCCATCGAGCCGCGCATCGCCAGCGAGATCATTCGCGAATACCTGAGCACCGAGGGTAACGCGCATCAGAACCTGTGCACCTTCGTGCAGACCTACATGGAGCCTGAGGCCACCGAACTGATGACCGAAACGCTCGACAAGAACGCCATCGACAAGGACGAGTACCCGATGACGGCCGACTTGGAGAACCGCTGCGTGAAGATCATCCAGAACCTGTGGAACGCCGACCAGAACGAGCATCCCATGGGCACCTCCACCGTGGGTTCCTCTGAGGCGTGCATGCTGGGTGGCCTGTCGGCGCTGTTCCGCTGGAAGGCGCTGGCGAAGGCTGCGGGCATCGACATCTATTCGTCGCATCGTCCGAACCTGGTCATCACCTCGGGCTACCAGGTATGCTGGGAGAAGTTCTGCCGCTATTGGGACATCGAGATGCGCGAGGTCCCCATGGACGCCGACCATCTGTATATGACGCCCGAAGAATGCATGAAGTATGTTGACGATCACACTATTTGCGTGGTCTGCCTGCTGGGCATCACTTACACGGGCCGCTACGACGACATCAAGGGCATTGATGCGGCGCTGACCGAGTACAACAAGACCACCAACATGCCGGTCCGCATCCATGTTGATGCTGCATCCGGCGGGTTTGTGGCCCCGTTTATCGAGCCCGACCTTGAGTGGGATTACCGTCTGCCCAACGTGTGGTCCATCAGCGCCTCTGGCCATAAGTATGGCCTGGTCTACCCGGGCATCGGCTGGATCACCTGGCGCAGCCAAGAGGCACTGCCCGAAGACCTCATCTTCTGGGTCAGCTATCTGGGCGGCCAGGAAGCCACCATGGCTATCAACTTCAGCCGTTCTGCCTCGCAGATCGTGGGTCAGTACTACGTGTTCATGCGCAACGGCTTCGAGGGCTACAAGGAAATCCAGCAGCGCACCATGGATGTGGCACATCACCTGGTAGACGGCATCAAGAAGATGGGCATCTTCATCATGTACGAGGAAGCCACCGAGATCCCCATCCTCTGCTGGAGCCTCGACCCGAAGGCTGGCAAGAAGTGGACGCTGTACGACCTGGACGATCGTCTGCGCATGCATGGTTGGCAGATACCTGCCTACCCGCTGCCAGCGAACATGCAAGACGTCACCTGCCAGCGTATCGTGACGCGTGCCGACCTGTCCATGACCATGGCTGACAAGTTCTTGAAGGATATGGCTGCCGAGATCAAGAATCTGGACAACGCGAGCGTCATCGGCGCCCAGGATACGAACATTTCCACCAGTTCCTTCAATCACAGCGGTCGTTGATCGAGGCGAACGAGACCTGTCCGGTGCGGCGGCCGCGGGAAGACGACCCTTGCCGTCGCATTGGAAGGATGAAGCGGCATCATCTGGTGTGGCAACCATGATGAGGCCAGGTTACCCCGTAGGGTGACCGCACTGTAGAAGACCCGCCCGACACGGGCCGAACGAGAGAAGAACCTGTGGGATGGCTCAAGCCCCCACAGGTTCTTCTGCGTTCGTGGTACGCTTACAAAAACAAGAAAAGGAGTCCCATATGCCAGCGCATCACTGCGGAGAGGCTCAGGTCGACCACACGGCCCAGGCTAGCCAGACGCCCCATACCAGCCACACGGCTCAGGTCAACCGAGCAGCCCAGGCCGACCCGACCACTAGAGAGATCGCGTTCCTCTCGCCGTTTCAGCGCGATATCGGCCGCGCACGACACGAGATCGAGACAAGCTGCATGGTGCCGTGGGATCCTGCTTGGTTCGCCGCGCCCCACGATCGTTTCAACGTACGGCTCGCTGCGACGTCCATGGCGGTGGCGGCGGCCACCTGTCGCAACACCTCGCACAACGATTTCCGATACGTGCGCGGCGCGCTGGAGGCGCTGGACTTTCGCGATGTGAGCGTGGGTTCATACCAGCATCGCAATGAGGTCGATCAAGGCGATTACGAGCGCGACGTTGACCTGGTGGCATACGGCATGGGGCATCAGGTCATCAACGTAGGCGGCGAAGAGGTGCCGTTGGTGGTGCTTGCAATACGGGGCACATCGCGCACGCGCGAATGGGTTTCCAATGCGAACGTGGCCGACAGCGTGTCGGATGGCAACTACAACGTGGAATACCATGAAGGCTTCGACGCGGCGGCCGATGAGGCGTATGGGCACGTGGCTCAATATCTGGTACACCACGGCATCAATATGAGCGAGGCCCGCGTCTGGATCGTAGGGCACAGCCGCGGTGCTGCGGTGGCGAATTTGGTGGCGGCGTTCCTGTGCGAATCGGGCGAGTTCAGCCCGGATCATGTATTCGCCTACGCGTTCGCCACACCGGGCGTCACACGACGCAAAGATGCGGACGCCGCTGTGTTCGGCGGTATCTTCAATGTGATTGATCCCGTTGATTACGTGCCGCGCCTGCCGCTCGAGAGCTGGGGGTTTCGCCGCTTCGGCGCCACCTACACGCTGCCCACGCCCTGCGCAGGTGATGATGCGCCTGACGGCTTCGAGCAGGCCTCGCAGCGGCTCTTCATGCAGTTCGCGGGCATCGAGCGTCCAACGTTCGCCACCATCGGTCCTACGGCGCGCTTGGTTCGTCATGTGGCCAGCATCAGCCCGACCATCACGAGCCTGTACGAAAAAGAGCGCCTGACCAAGTTTGGCCGCCAGACGTTCGCGGATTTCTATCACAGCTTCACCTCCATGGTGGGGGATAAGGGCGGCAAGCGAGCGCGCGAAGCGGCCCAGGTAAGCCGGTACGCCGCTGGGCCGTTTTGGCGCTTCCTCAGCTATTTCGCGAAGAACAGCCTGACCGGCCACGCCAGCGCAGGCGCGCATGCCGAAGAGGGGTATCTGGCGCGCATGCTAGCCGCGGTGGAGACGGGGCTTGACCTGTCGGTCAGCGCGAAGGTGCGCACCACCGCGTTCACCGCGTACGGTGATGTGGACCTCACCGTGAAGGATGCGGCGGGTCAGACGGTGGCCAGCATTTGGAAGGGGAAGGTGGAGAAGTCGCAGATACCGGCGTATTTCGATGACGAGACCGACGCGTCCACGGTGTGGTTCGCGGGCTGCGCTTTGGAGGACTACGTCATCGAACTGCGCGACCGCAGTGGGTATTCGTTTGGCGTGACCATCGCGCAGCAGAATGCCTTGGGCGAGGCGCTCGAGCAGACCGAATTCGGGCCGATCAAGATCGGCAACGGGCACACGCTGCCCTGGAACCAGCTTGCCGAGGGTGCGCCTTCGACCAGCGTGCAGCGCGGGGGCAATTTGCATGTTACCGTGCGGGCGGAGGGTGCCAAGCGCATTGATGCCGTGGGCGCCGAATGCTTGACCGCGGGCGACTGGGCGGCGGTGTACGCCTACGAGGGGCTGGGCGCCAGCTTCAAGGGATGGTACGAGGAAGGGCGTGACCCGCGCGTTGCCAAGCCGCTCAGCACGCACAAGAAGTATGTGCTGCGCGTGCCGCACGATCGCGCGCTGGTGGCAGTATTTTCATAGGCGTGCCGGGTGCTTTTCGGAGGCGCACGGGGCGTTTTTGTGGGCGTGCCGGGCGTTTCGTTTTCGCCAACATGACATCTTTGTAAGCCCCTCGTAAGCCGATTCGATGGCATCGCGGGCGCCAAAGGCGCATAGTTCTGCTCGCAGGTTGCCGGGATACTCGGACCCGGCATGCGAGAAGGAGGAAGCCATGGGCACCATTGGAAAGGCAGTCATCTCATTGGTCGTGCTGGCCGCGGTCGGCGCATTCGTTGCATACGAAGCGCCCCGCTTGGTGAAGGTGGAGAACCATGCTCGTTAAGCTGGCGTGCCGCAACATACGCCATTCGGTGCGCGATTACACCATCTATTTCCTGACGCTGCTGTTCGGCGTAGCGGTGTTCTACGCGTTCAACTCGGTGGGCAGCCAGCAGATCCTCTTTGATATCGAGTCGCAGGCTGATGCCGACATGTTCAAGCAGACCCAAGGGTTCCTCAGCATGTTTTCGGCACTCATCGCGGGCGTGCTGGGCTTTCTCATTCTGTATTCGAACGGCTTCCTGATTCGCCGCCGCAAGCGCGAGTTCGGCACGTACATGCTGCTGGGCATGCCAGCCGGTCAGGTGTCGTGTGTCATGCTCATCGAGACGGTGCTCGTGGGGTTGTTGTCGCTCGTGGTGGGGCTCGTGCTGGGCTTTCTGCTCTCGCAGGCCATGTCGTTTTTCACGGCAGCGCTGTTCGGCGCCACTATCAGCAACTATCAGTTCGTGTTTTCGCCGCTCGCAGTGCAGATGACCGTGCTGTGTTTCGTGGGCATCTACGTAGTGGTTGCGCTGTTCAACACGTTCACGGTGAATCGTCAGAAGCTGATCGACCTGTTGCACGCCAATGCGAAGAACCAAAAGGTCACCGTGCGCAACCCTTGGGTGTGCTTGGTGGTGTTCGTCGTTTCGCTTGGCATTTTGGCTTACGCGTATGAGGAGCTTATTGCCAGCGGCATGGTCATGCTGGACGACCCGCAATTCATTCGCGCCACCATCTGCATGCTGGTGGGAACGTTTCTGTTCTTCTGGTCGCTTGCTGGATTCGTTATCGCGGTGCTTACGCGAGCGCGTGGGGTATACCTGTGTGGGCTTGTGCCCTTCACCGTGCGCCAGATCGCTAGCCGCGTGAACACGGCATTCCTGTCGCTGTGGATCGTGTGCATCTTACTCTTTTTCTCTGTGACGGTTTTTTCGGTGGGCATGGGGTTGGTGCAGGTGTTGACGGGCAACATTGAGGCGGCCAACCCGTACAGTGCCACGCTGATCGGTCAGGTGTATGCTGACAGTGCCGTAAGCTCGGTGTACGACCAATCAACCGCCATCGACCAGCGTGCAAAGGCGATGCAGGCCGAGGCACCCGAGCGTTACGAGCAGGGCATGGCCTACGATTGGGACATGGCCACGGTCCTGCGCGCGAATGCGCCGGAGCTGTGGGCGCAGACGATAGCTGCCAGTGCGCAGCTGGATACCTATGATGCGGTGGGCGTTACCTATGGCAGTTTGTTCGACCACATCGATCCCGCTATAGCCGCACACATGAGCGAACTTTCCGATCACATCGCCGAGAGCAATATCGTTGTGGTCAAACTTTCACAGGTGAATGCGGTGCGTGCGCTTACGGGGCAGTCGGCGCTTGATCTGGGTGCGGGCGAGTGTCTTATAGCTAACAACATGGAAATAACTAAAGAGGTTGCCGCCGATATTGCTGCTAATCAGCTTTCTATTGACGTGATGGGCAGGCCTCTGACATACCGCAACGAAGTAGTCGACACACAATTCCAAAATAATGCGCTTCTTGCTACGGCGCTGGTTACCGTCGTGCCCGATGCGGTAGTTGATGAGCTGATCGCAGCTGGCGCTATTCCGCTCCAATGCTGGCTGGATGTTATGTATGCCGATAACGGCAACACCGAGGTGGCAAACGACGAGGCTCTCAACCAAATTGTGGCTGCATCCCAGCCTTCCGACCTGCCGGGTTTTGATCGGGGCTTCGCTGGGCGCAACGCCGCATATGCAAGCCTACTCTGGCCTGTTACTTCCATCTATACCGCTCACGAGATGACCACACAATCCGGCGGCCTGAAGATGCTTATCACCTATTTGGCCATCTACATCGGCTTCATTTTTCTGATTGCCACAGCGGCCATCCTTGCGGTTCAGCAGCTTTCGCAGACCACAGACTCTCTGCCGCGTTACCGCATGCTTTCGCGCATCGGATGCAGCCAGCGTGCACTCAATCGGTCGCTGTTGGTGCAGGTGCTCGTGTACTTCCTGTTGCCGTTGTCGGTGGCGCTATGCCACACGGCTTGCGCGGTAGGCGTGATCTCCGAGAAGCTGTTTACGGTTATGGGTGTGCCGGTGGCGGGGCCTATCGCTCTGGCGGCTGTGTTGGTGCTTGTCGTGTATGGCGGCTACCTGCTAGCAACGTACCTGACGAGCCGCAGCGCCGTGAACGCTTCGCTGAAAGCCAGCTGAGCAGCCGATCAGCAACCGAGCGGCAACCGACCAGCAGCCGACACCGTAGCGCTGCATGCTCCCCGAAAGGAGGTCCACGAGTAACAGCGCTGCGGCGTCTCAATGAAGGCAGCCCGGTCGGTTGCAGCGCCGTGAACGCTTCGCTGAAAGCCAGCCGACCGCAACCACTTCTCCACAGCTTCCTGCTATGCTGGGAGAATGGGAAGGCTCGTATGCAAGATAGCAGTGACCGTACTGGTGCTGGCCATCGTCGCGATAGCGGCGGCGGTTGGCATCAGCACGTATGTAGTAGATTCCACACGCGATCAGGTGCACACCATCGCGCAGATCGAGGAAGCAGGCGAGCACGCCGATGCCATCGTAGTGCTGGGCGCCAGTGTGTATGCCGACGGCACGCCTTCCGACATCCTGGCCGATCGGCTTGAGGTGGCGTCCGATCTGTACCTTTCCGGGGCTGCCTCCACTATTATCGTGTCCGGTGACAACACCGACGCGCATTACAACGAATCCGACGCCATGAAGGACTACTGCGTCAAGCTAGGGGTTCCCGCCGCCGCCGTGGAAGTGGATGGCAATGGCTACGACACATACGCGTCCATCTGGCGCGCCCGCAACGTGTATGGCGCGCAGAGCATCATCGTGGTTACGCAGGCGTACCATCTGTATCGAGCGCTCGCCATTGCAAACGGGCTGGGTTTGCAGGCGTGGGGCGTTCCGGCCGACAAGGGCGACTACGACAATCAAGCTGCGTACAGCATCCGCGAGAACATGGCTCGCGTGAAAGATTTCTTCCAGACGCTGCTGGGTGTGCCGCCCTCTGACGTCGATTCCTCCTAGTTGTGCGCATCATCTCTCTGCGCCCTTGCTTGTATTGCTTCACATATGCCGCTTCGCATAACTATATGCATCATACCCATACCCATACCCATACCCATACCCATACCCATACCCATACCCTGCGCCCTTACCTGCAGCGCCCCGCACTCCGCTTCTCGCTTAATTTTTTCCAAAAAATGGCTCAAAATGGGAAAAAGAGCCGATAATGCGAGCGCATCGGCCGACTTAGCCCGAAATTGCTTTCGGGCACACACGCCTGACCTGGCATAATACAGAAGGCCCTTCCGATAAAAGCCCAATTTCGACCTTACAGGCTCTCATTAGCGGCTATTTTTCCCACAAAGGGCGCGATTTCGCCGTTTCCGTGTACATTGGTAGTGGTAACACGCAGAATCGCGACGAAAGGAACCCCATGTACAAAGTGCATTGCTTGAATAACATCTCTGCGAAGGGCTTGGACCTTTTGACTGACGAATACGAGCTGGTTGACGATCCGTCGCAGGCAGATGTTTTCCTTGTGCGATCGGCGAACATGCATGATATGGAACTGCCCGCCACGTTGAAGGCGGTGGCGCGCGCCGGTGCCGGTGTGAACAACATTCCACTCGAAGCGCTGGCCGAGGCTGGCATTCCGGTCTTCAATACGCCGGGCGCCAACGCGAACGCGGTCAAGGAGTTGGTGTTGGCAGGCATGTTGCTGGCCAGTCGCGATCTGGTTGGCGGTATCAGCTGGGTGCGCCAGAACGCGGATGACCCCGAGGTTAGCAAGGCTGCCGAAAAAGCCAAGAAGGCGTTCGCTGGTGGCGAAATTGCGGGCAAAATGCTGGGCGTGATCGGTCTGGGCGCCATCGGGAAGCTGGTGGTGGAGGCAGCCGAGGCACTCGGCATGCATGTGGTGGGCTACGATCCGTTCATGGATGCGCAGAAAGCGGCCGCCATCTCGACAGATATGCGCTTCACCGCTGACTTGAACGAGTTACTGGCCGCATCTGATTTCGTTACCATTCATGTGCCAGCTACCGCTGATACCAAGGGTATGATCGACGCCGATGCCATTGCGATCATGAAAGATGGCGCGGTGTTTTTAAATTTCTCTCGCGATTCACTGGTGGACGATACCGCTATGGCGACGGCGCTTGAGTCGGGCAAGATCAGCCGATATGTGACCGATTTTGCCAATCCGGCGGTCGTGCAGATGGAGCGTGCCATCGTGTTGCCGCATCTGGGCGCCTCTACTGCCGAGGCCGAGGACAACTGCGCGGTCATGGCTGTGCAGGAAGTCATGGATTACCTGAACGACGGCACCAAGGTTCACTGCGTGAACCTGTAACGACGAAGCGCAATCGCATATCCGCATATCGTGTGGGATCGCGGTGTGGCGAAAGCGCGCCTTAGAATCCGTGGTGGAGCGGCGGGGTATCGGGCGCGTCGCTGAGGTGTGGCCGATCCTCCACCATGTTGAGCAGTTCTTGCTGCGTATGGATGTCCATCTTCTTGTAAATGTGATTGATGTGCGTCTTTGCCGTGCTGCGGCTGACGCACAGCTTGTCCTCGATGAAGCCAGCTTTATGGCCTTTGGCCAGGAGGAAGAACACTTCGGTCTCGCGGCGGCTCAGTAGATACTGATCAGCTATCTCTTCGCAGCGTCGGTAGAAGCTGCCCTTTTGCTTGGGCTCGAACGCATCGGGCGTACCGGCGCCTGATGCGGTATCAGCGCCAGCATGGGCGCCTCCGGGAGTAGCGCCAGCGGCGTTGCGGGCAACATCAGCAGCAGTGCCAGTGCCAACATCGGCGCCAACGAGCACGTCATCACAGTGAGGTGCCGCACTCGCCTTTGTCATGCGGGTATCTTCGGAAAGCACTTCGGCGCTCGTGCGATTCTCTTCCGAGCGCGTTTGTGGGGTCATCGTGCCCATGATAAGCCGTGCGTTTTCCGCGAAGGCCGCCGCAGCAGCCGCGCGGTCAGCGCTTACGGGCGCATCAGCGTCCCTTGCGGCGTTTGCAGCAGCGCGCTTGGTGCTCGCATCCGCATTCGCGCACGCACTACCGCTGCCACCAGCGCCAACACCGCCAGCGCCCATACCACCGGCATGCTCGGGGCCGCTTTCCGGCATGGACCGCGGCACCGCTGCATCGCGCTGTTCAGCGGTAAGCGTTTCACCGCGCTTAGCCGCTTCGTCCACCATCATTTGGTTGATCTGTGTCATCTCCACCACGGGATGCTTCTCAGCCAGCATCTTCACCACATCGCGCTTGCGCGGATTGATCGACCCAGCCAGCATTAAAAGCACGGTGGCGCCCATGGCAAGCCCGGTCCAGCGCACCGGACTCATGGTCTGCCACTCTATCGTCGGAGGCACCAGCAGCGTCCCGGCAAGCACACCGGCCACCAGCAGCGCCCCGCCAATGCCGAACACGAACAGCGGAGACAGGCGGAACTCTTGGCACATATCGCTGAGCATGACCCACAAGAGCACCACCAGGATGGCCAGACCCGCCGTCAGCAAGAACACCGCCCCCAGCTGGTAGGCGCCGCAGAACAGCGGTATGCCGATCAGCCCCAGGCCAACCGCGGGTAACATGTAACGAAACAGCGTGTCCCAGTGCGCCTCGTCTTTCATGAGCGCAACATCCACGATGAAGATGATCAGGCAGAGCGCACAGGACGCACCCACCAAAAGATCGTTGGCGATGATGCCCGTGCAAAACGCCCCCATAACGCACATGGCCTCGAGCACTCCTAAGGTCATGCCGAACAGCACCACCGGAATGCCCAGATGCACGAGGAAGCGCACGCGGCTCACGCGCAACGCGTGAAAGACCGGCATGGCGCGTCGCCGATAATACGGAATAGGCGTCGTGCGCAGCAGCAGAAGCGCCGAGAGGCACACGAGCAGTACCTCGAAGGCGATCGAGGCCGGAAAGGGCGCCCACTCGACCAAGAGCACGCTCAGCACGATGCCTATCGCTACCGCAGCCGCCGAGTTCAAGGTGATTGTGGTGAACTCGTCGCGCGCGAAGGCGGTGCCCCACAGGGGGAAAAGAATGCCCGCGCTCACACCTGAAAGGGCAGCACCGCCGCAGCCGAGCACCCAAGCGGGCATGCCGCCCATCACGCCCAGCGCTGCGCAAGCGGTTCCCACTACGCCAAATCCTCCCGCAAGCGCCAGGACGTTCTTCCCCACGTAAAACCTCAGATGTCGCTGATCGGTGCAGCCGATGAAGAGCATGGTGGCGAAGGCCGCCATGCCAAAGGAAACATGCATCGCGAAACTGAGCGCCACGCCAACGCCGCCTCCTGATGCGGCAGCATTGCCGATAAGCGTAGGCATGCCGATGCCCCCTGAGAGCGCCCACGCCACGAAACAGGCGAGGCCCAAACAGAGCTCAGACAAATTGCCTAAGGTGCTGACGCCCGTGTTCTCGCGCCCGAAACTAAGTGTGAGATGCGGCAAACCGATCCCCTTCGCATTGTTTCTTTCGCCCATGAGGTTGATTCAAGGAAAAAACCGTCTGAACAGGGATTATAGTTTTGCGCAATTTCAAAATCAACCTGAGGGGTTGATGCTTTTCGGTAAGAAAACAAACCTAAGATACGACGTCATACCTTTCGTCGTACATTAACTTATTACCACGTCGTTGACGCGACGTTTATTTTCGGCTTCAAGCAAGCGCGTCTCAGCTAGGGATGGGGCGCGTTGAATGTTGGAGGGCAAAGACCACTGCTCCTGCGGCATGCTTGTTGTTAGGTTCCATTAAGTAATGGAGACGTGAGAAAGAAGGAAAGAATGGCATACGGTAAAGAATGGCGTGTCAAGCGTTCTGACGGCACCGTCGCTACCCGCTCCAACACCTGGTCGCCTCCGGGGTCTCACCCGGTAGGGTACGGCGTCAAGGTGATCACGGACGGCGAGGGCATGGATGCGAACCTCATTCGCATCGAGGGTGACGACGACAACCCGATCACCACGGGCCGCGTGAACGCTATGAATCTGGCGCTGCGTGAGTACACCTATGCGCCGTCGCGCATCATTCATCCTATGCGTCGTGCCAAGGAAGACCGCGGCAGGGACAAGTGGGAGCAGACCACGTGGGATGAGGCTATCGACACCATCTGCGAGAAGGTCCGCTACTTCCAGAACACCTATGGCCCCGAGTCCATCGTCTGCTTCGGCGGCACCGGCCGTGAGGCTTGCATCTTCTACTATGCTCTGACGTTCTCGGTCCTGCAGTCCCCCAACTGCTGCTACACGCAGTCCGGTTGGTCCTGCTATGGCCCCCGTTGCTCCATCGCCGACTACGTGCTCGGCGCTGGCTACCCCGAGCTGGACTACGCCGGTCATCTGCCCGGCAGCTACCATGACCCGGCCTACACCCTGTCCAAGTGGGTTGTAGTGTGGGGCAAGGAGCCGCTGCCCTCCAACGGCGACGGTTTCTTCGGCCACTGCCTGGTCGACATGATGAAGCTCGGCACCAAGATCATCTCCATCGACCCCCGTATCACCTGGGTCGGCGCTCATGATGGCAACATCAACCTGCAGGTTCGTCCTCAGACCGACACCGCTCTGGCTCTGGGCATCATGAACCTCATGTTCGAGAACGACGAGTACGACAAGGAATTCGCTGAGAAGTGGATCTATGGTCTGGACGAGGTCAAGGCTCGTGCAGCTGAGTACCCGGTCGACAAGGTTGCTGCTATCACCACCGTTCCGGCTGAGGACATCAAGCGCGCTGCTCACATCATCGGCACCGAGCGTCCGATCGGTTGGGCATGGGGTCTGGCATTCGACCAGAACAAGAACGGCGTGCAGCTGTCTCAGGCGTTCATCATCCTGGCCGCTCTGGCTGGCTCCATTGACCGTCCCGGCGGCCTGACCCTGGGTCCCCCGTCGGCACTGCTCGGCAAGTGGCGCATGAACCAGCGTGGCGCTATGGACGACTCCGTGTGGGAGAAGCGCATCGGCGCTGCCGCATGGCCGGGCCTGTCCACTGGTATGGCTACCACGCAGCCTGACGAGACGCTGAACACCATGGAATCCGACGAGCCCTATGCTCTGAAGATGGGTTGGTTCAACAGCTCCAACTTCCTGACCCCGACCTGCTCCGCTCAGCCGAAGCGTTGGCACAAGGCTCTGCAGAAGCTCGAGTTCGTGGTTATTCAGGACATCACCATGACCCCGACGGCCATGGCTGTTGGTGACTACTTCCTGCCTATGGCTACCTGGGCAGAGCACACCGGCATCGTTTTGACCCACTACGGCCGCAACACCGTGTTCATGGGCCCCATGAACAAGGCTCTGCAGGTTGGCGAGTGCGTGTCTGACGTTCAGATCTGCCTGCTGTTCGGCCAGCGCCTGAACCCCGAGTGGTATCCGTGGTACAAGCCGGCTGACGAGCATCATGTTGACTGGGATCTGCTGGAGCAGGCCACTCAGGACTTCTACAGCGATCAGCTGAAGGAGCTCGGCTACGACTGGAACAGCTTCCAGGAACTGGGCATCTACCAGCCTGGCGCTCATGGCTTCGAGTACGAGAAGTACGAGAAGGGCATGCTGCGCTTCGACGGCGAGCCTGGCTTCAACACCATTACGGGTCAGATCGAGGCTTACTCCATCCTGTACGAATCCTGGGGCGAAGATCCGCTGCCGTACTACGAAGAGCCCAACTACTCTCCGTACAGCGAGCTGCGCACGGACGAGGAGAAGGAGAAGTATCCTCTGATCACCACGTCTGGTTCTCGTCGCTACAGCTCGTTCCACTCCGAGCATCGTCATGTGCCGTCTCTGCGTCAGATCGATCCGTGGCCGTGGGTCCAGATCCATCCCGAGACCGCTCAGGAGTATGGCATCACCGAGGGCGACTGGGTCGAGGTTTACAACATGTTCGGCGAGGCCCGCTTCAAGGCGGAGATCACCCCGATCATCAAGCCTGGCATCCTGAACTGCGCTCACGGTTGGTGGTTCCCCGAGCAGGACGGCGAAGAGCCCAACCTGTTCGGCGTTTGGAAGTCCAACTTCAACAGCCTGGTTCCGCATATGAACATCGGCAAACTGGGCTTTGGCGCTCCGTACAAGGGCGTTATGTGCAATGCTCGCCGTGTTCGCAGCCTCGACCAGGACTAACCCTTCGAAAGGAAGTGAAATTAAATGGCACAGAAATACGCATTGCTGGTTGATTACACGTACTTCTCTGGCAACCATGCGGCTGAGATCGCCTGCAAGGAAGAGCTCGGCCTTCCTCTCGAGCAGTGGGGTATCAAAGAGGTGCAGGTCGGCCCCTTCAAGAAGGGTGACGGCAACGACGGCGACGCTTGGGAATGGTTCTACATCCCCTGCCCGACGTCCATCTTCTCTGAGCACTGGGGAACCAACGGCGACAAGGCCGGTCAGCGTCCTCTGGCTGTTCAGGTTGAAGAGTCTGCCTCTATGTACTACGGCACTCTTGAGGAGATGCAGGCCAAGATGGCGGAGTTCGACCGCCCGATGGTCCTGTTCCAGCTCTAAAGTTCTCTAGGCATTGACTGGTACCTTCGGCCGATATTGAAATATAATCTGAAGCCGAAGGTACCGCATTGAAGACCGTAGGAGGTCAAGATGACCAAAGAAGAGTTTTTGGCGATGCCCGCAAACGAGGCCGCCGACAAGCTGAACGAGCTTATCGCAGCTGGCAAGTCCAAGGATGAGGCTCTGGCTGAGTGCAGCGTGAGCGCTCCTGACCTGATGAAGGCTCAGATCTTCTGGGTGAAGGACAAGTACATCGCTCGCGCATGGGGTGGCTACACCTCCACGAAGCGTACTGGCAACGAGGCTGGCGACACCGGCATCGGCGTTGGTGACAGCGATCCGTCCAAGGGCTATCAGGGCGTGTAAGCTTTTCACGCATTGAAAGCTACTGAGCCCGGGTGCTTCGGCATTCGGGCTTTTCTTTTGATCGCGCATCTAGGCGTCTGCGCGATCTTTGTCCGTGCATCCAGGCGTTTACGCAATTTGCATGTGCGGGGCCAACCCCTGCGTCTGGCTGGTATAATCGCAGCAAACAACACGCCGATATGGAGGTGCGCAATGGCAACTGAAGCAGAGATCCTCGCTGAGATAGAAGAGCTGGGACGCCTTACCCCCGAGCAAGAGGATATTCTGTACAATATCACTTTGAAGCAGGACGAGCTGGGCCGCGAGTCAACGAACATGCTGCTTGAGAAAGTAGTGGACAGCCCGGTCTATCAGCCCATGATCGATCGCGAATACCTGACCTACGAAGTGTTCAATCATGGTACGAAGCACGAGATCGCTTGTCTGTATGTGACGCTCAAAGGAATTCGCTACTGCATCATTCATCAGGACGAACTCTCGCCGCGCCGCAAGCTGAATCCGGCAGGCGCTCCGTGGGGGGGCACGCCGGTCAACAACTAGCACCAGGATACGACGCACGCCGTCTTGGTGCGCACACAGCGGTGCACCGCGACTGCGGCGTGCGTGGCCATGGTGCTTGTGGTCTCTCGTGTGTGACCATGGCGTGCGTGGTCTCCCGTGCGTGGTGCGTGTGGCTCTGACGTACGTGGCTTCAGTGTGCGACCTTCGGCATATGCAGCCCTTCGTGCACATGCCGCAGAACTATCCCTCAACCCGACAGAAGGCAAGAGATGGGTGTCAGCTTAGGCGTTGATCTCAGTGGGCTGGATGTCTGTTTCGGCGGCTTCTCGCCTACTCTGATGGGCGATATCATGCAGGCGCTTGATAAGGCTCAGGAATCCGAAGAGCGTTTGCGTCAGCGACGGCTCGTGCTCGAACGCACTGCAGCCATTGAGGCCGCGCGCGCCTCTGAGCCGCATGAGGTGGTAGATGCGCACGGGAACCGCTGGCGCTACGTGGTGCTTGATGGCATGGAAGTTCGCATCGAGGAATGCGAACCCGCCTGTGAGCATCTGACTATTCCCGCAGAACTTGATGGTTTGCCGGTGGTGGCGCTGGCGGATGATGCCTGCGCTCATGCGCCGCAGGTGCTGTCGGTGGAGGTCCCCGATTCGGTGCTCTCTCTTGGATACTGCGTGTTCCGCAACTGCTCGTCGCTGCGGCGCGCCGTGCTGCCGCGCGATGTGACCGAGTACGACTCGGATTGGTTCCGCAACTGCACTGCGCTGGAAGAATTGGAGTTACCCGGGCAGCTTGAGCGGCTGATGCCGAGCGTCTTCGACACGCCGAACCTGCACCGTCTGCGCATTGGCGCGAACATGCGCGATATCTATCCGGGCACCTTCGGCAGGGGGCATCTGTGCACCATCGAGGTTGATCCGGCGAACCCATTTTTGGAAACGGATGGCATCGCCGTGTACACGAAGGGCCGCGCGGGCCTGATGGCACTCGCGGTTCGGGTGGCGACGTATGAGGTGGCCCCGGAGTGCACCGCTTTGGGGCGGAAGGCCGCGAACGGCATGGAAGAGCTGGAGCGCATCACGCTTCCTGAGGGTGTGACGACCATTGGAGAGCACGCCTTCGCGCACACGTCGCTGCGCTCTTTCACGGCTCCGACGCAGCTTGAATCCATTCGAGAGCGTGCGTTTTTCGATTGTGCGGTCCTGAGCGAAGTGCATCTCAACGCGGGGCTCACCAGCATCGGCGAGCATGCGTTCACGCGCACGGCCGTGAAGCAGCTGGCGCTGCCCTCGTCGATCGAGCGCGTGGGGCATCCCGTGGCGGCCGATGCGCCGCTTCGCTATGCGGGGGCCGATCGCACGCTGGTGATCGAGGAAGGCGGCAGCCTACGCATCGACGATCAGGGCGCGTTGCTGCGCTGCTGCGAGGACGGGCTGCATCTGGAGTGGATGATCGACCCGGCGGCGTGCGTGCTGCGCGTGCCCGACGGGGTGACGCACATTGACGCGCGGGCGCTGTTGAACCATCAGGGCATCGAAGTAGTGGAACTTGCCGAGAGCGTTGTTGAGATCGGGGAGGCCGCCTTCAAGGGTTGCCGCAACCTGCGCCGCGTGCAGCTAGGACGCGGCGTGCGGCGCATTGGCGCGGAGGCATTCCTGGATACCGAACTGGAAGCGCTCGTTTTGCCTGCCCAGCTTGAGCATATTGGAACCATGGCGCTGGTCACGCACGGCGCGCATACCGGTCGGGCTGCCACCAGTCTGAAAGAGATCAGCATAGAGGGCGCCAACGAGCGGTTCTGCGTGGAAGGCGGCATGCTGCTGGAGATCGAGGCGTCTGGGCAGCGCCGCGTGGTGCATTATCTGAATCGCGAACCTGCGGTGCGCATTCCGGCAGACGTGGCCTCGATGGCGCCGTATGCGTTCAGCGGTGCGCAGGCGTTGCGCAGCTTGTGCCTGAGCAGCGGCCTGGCAGACATTGGCATTCGCGCGCTCGCCGTGGACCGCTTGGTGGAAACGGTGCGCATCGAGATGGAAGAGCCGTTGGCGGGCCACGATGTGTTCGAGCTGCGCTTCCCCGCCACCGACCGCGGCCAACACCAGCAGTTCGTGGCCTTCACCACGCAGACCGCGGTCAGCGTGCAGGACCTGCTGGAACACTACGATAACGCCATCGCCAACGCGAGCAGCTTCGATGCCGTGTTGGGCGGCGTGGCGCTCGACTTGTACGATCAGGCGGTGCGCATTTTGGAGCGGCTGCGCGACCCGGTGTTCCTCACGGAGGTCAATCGCCAGATCCTTGAGCGCGTGCTGCGCCAGCACTTGGATGAGGTGTGCGTGGCCGTGGCGAAACGCGATGACCGTGCGGCGGTGGATGCGCTCGTGGAGCTGGGCTTCGTGCGCGCGGACAACATCGACGCCCTGATCGACCGGGTGGGCGCGGTGCAGGATGCCGCCATGACCGGCTATCTGCTGGAAGTGCGGCGGCGCGCCTTCGGGCATGCGGCGCTGGATTTCACGTTGTAGGAGGAAGCCATGGCCGAGGTGATGGATGAAAAGCTGCGGCGTCGCCTTGAAGAGGATGCGCTGGCCGTTGATGTGATCGAGGAATGCCGGGTGCAGCTGATGCTCAAGTTCCGCTTCCTTGATCTGGCGCTGTGGCGCATGGATCTGGAGCCGGTGCGCGCGGGTGCTGCGTACCCGTTGGCCACCAACGGGCGCATCGTGGCCATGGATCCGCCGCGGGTGATGGCGCGTTTTCGCGAATCGATGGATGAGGCGGTGCGCGATTATCTGCATCTGGTGCTGCACTGCATCTTTCGGCATCCGTATGCGCGCGATCGCAGGGACCGCGAGGCATGGAGCCTGACCTGCGATGTCATCGTTGAGAGCGTGGCGATGGATCTGTGCGCGGGGCGATTCGCCAGCGCCGATGATGCCGCTCGCCGCGAAGCGCTGGACACCATACGCTTGCATGCGGGCACGCTGCTGCCGGGCAAGGTGTATGGGTTCTTGCACGGCCTGGTGGAAACGCCGGATGGTCAGCAGTATCGCGGCATGGGCCGCAGCGTGCTGAACGAGTGGCATGCGCTGTTCGAGCGTGACGAGCATGCGGCGTGGCCTGCCATGGTGGACGGCAGCGACCAAGGCGACGAGGGGCTTCCCGAGGGATACGCGCCGGAAGAATCTGCGGAGGGCGGGGCGGAAGGCCAAGCGTCTCCGGCGCGCGACGAGGTGCTCGATGCGCAGCAGTTGCCCGAGAGCATGCGCGAGCAGATGGAGCGTGAAAACGACGCCGACGAGGGCACGGGCACCGAAGGTGGCGGCGAAGACGATGCGCAGACGGCGCAGGGCGACGATGCGCACCATGAGCAGCACGGCGCCGACCCGCTGGGCCGCTTCCATGACAACGACGAGCACGCCACCGAGTCCTCCGATGATCAGCATGCCGCCGACGAGCGCGACTGGGAGGACATTGGCAAGCAGATCGAGATGAACCTGAGCACGTTCAGCCGCGAATGGGGCGAGGAATCCACCGCGCTCATGCAGAACCTAGCGCTGGCCAACCGTCCGCGCTACGATTACGGCGATTTCCTGCGGCAGTTCATGGTGCGCAGCGAGCAGATGCTGGTCAACCTGGACGAGTTCGACTACGTGTACTACACCTACGGGATGGAGCTCTATGGCAATATGCCGCTGGTAGAGCCGCTCGAATACAAGGAGACCGAGCGCGTGCGCGATCTGGTGATCGCCATCGACACCTCGGAGTCGGTCAGCGGGGCGCTGGTGCGGCGCTTCGTGGAACGCACTTTCGACATCTTGAAGAGCACGCAGGATTTCGCGCGCGACGTGAACATCCACGTGGTGCAGTGCGACTCGCGCTTGCAGCACGACCTGGTCATTCGCGATCTGGCGGATGTGGACGCCCTGATGGACGGATTCACCGTGCGCGGGTTCGGCGGCACCGATTTCCGCCCCGTGTTCGACTATGTGCGCGGCATGCGGGAGGACGGCAAGCTGCCCGACTTGCGCGGGCTCATCTATTTCACGGATGGTATGGGCACCTTTCCCGAGGCTGCCCCCGATTTCGACGCCGCTTTCGTGTTCGTGGAAGACGAGGCGCGCGAGACGCCCCCGGTGCCCCCGTGGGCTATCAAACTGACGGTCGCAGAGGAGGACCTATGAACATCAACCAGGCGAAACAGCAGGTCAAAGACACGGTGGAGGCGTACCTGCAACGCGACGAAGCGGGCGTGTTCGCCATCGCACCCGTGCATCAGCGCCCGGTGTTCTTGTTGGGGGCGCCCGGCATTGGCAAGACGGCCATCATGGAACAGGTGGCGCGTGAGCTCAACATTGGGCTGGTGTCGTATTCCATGACGCATCACACGCGTCAGAGCGCGCTGGGCCTGCCACGCATCGAGCATCGCGAATTCGACGGCGTGGCCTTCGATGCGTCCGAGTACACCATGAGCGAGATCGTGGCTGCGGTCTATGACTACATGGAGCGCACCGGGCTGCGCCAGGGCATCCTGTTCCTGGACGAGATCAACTGCGTGTCCGAGACGCTGTACCCCAGCATGCTGCAGTTCTTGCAGTTCAAGACGTTCGGCAAGCACAAGGTGCCAGCGGGCTGGGTGGTGGTGTGCGCGGGCAATCCGCCCGAGTACAACCGCAGCGTGCACGAGTTCGACATCGTGACGCTTGACCGCCTGCGCGAGATAGACGTGCAGCCTGACTACGCCGCATGGCGCGCGTATGCGCTGGCAGCGGGGCTGCATCCGGCCGTCACCACGTTTTTGGAGGCGAAGAAGGACTGCTTCTACAAGGTGGAGAGCAAGCCCGGCGGTGGCAAGGCGTTCGTCACGGCGCGCGGCTGGGAGGATCTGGCGGAGGTGATCGCGCTGTACGAGCGGCTGGGCAAGCCGGTGGACCGCGCGCTGTTCGGGCAGTTTCTGCGCGACGACGAGATATGCGACCAGTTCAGCGTGTATTACACGCTGTTCCAGAAGTATCGTTCGGATTATCAGGTGGATACCATTTTGGCGGGACATGCCAGCGACGCCATTTGCCAGCGGGCGCGCGATGCGGCCTTCGACGAGCGCGTGGCGCTGCTGGGGCTGCTGCTGGACGCGCTGGGCACCGCGTGCGCCGAGGTGCTCCAGACCGAAGAGGTGTGCATGCGCCTGCGTGATGTGCTGCGCGAGGCGAAGCCCGAGCTTCTGGCGGGCGCCGCGGCCGAGGTGGCGGTAGGGCAGCGCGCGGCCCAACTCGAGGCCGATCTGGCGCGCCGCGAAGAGGCCGGTACCGCATCTGCCGCGCAGGTGCGCAGCGATCGACTGGCCTTGGGGCTGTTGAAGGCGTTCTTGGCGGAGTGCGTGCTGCGGAAAACGCCGGAGGGCGAGTCAGCGTTCTCCACCATACAGCAGGCGTACGGGGCAGAGGTAGCGAAGGTGCAACCGGCGGTGGATGCGGCGAGCGCGCAGATGGACCACGTGTTCGCGTTCGTGGACGCGTGTATGGGCGACCGCGAGATGCTGGTGCTGCTGGCCGAGATGACCACGCGTCAGGCCACCACGCGCTTCATCTCCCACTATGGCAATGACGCGTATTACCGCTTCAATGACAGCTTGCAGGTGGATGCGGCGCGCGCCGATCTGGCGAAGCGGGCCGCTCAGCTGGCCGACCTTGATGGTGCGGAAGATATGAACGTGGAAGGCGCGCATGCGGAGAGCACGCGCGCGAAGGCTGCAAGCGTGAAAAAGGTAGATGCGAACGGTGCGCAGACTGCCCCGTCAGGCGACCTTGCCGCCGCGCTGGCATCCCATTATGCGACCAAGGAATTCGAGTACGGTTTTGCGTCCGTCTGCAAGATGCTGCTGCCCGCTAGCCAGCTGAAAGGCAAGCATGTGTTGGATGTTGGCAGCCGCCGCGGGCGCGGGGTGTACAAGATCAGCAGCATGGTGGGCAACGACGGCCACGCCATTGGCATCGATTGGAGCCCCTCGTATGTGCAGGAATCCATCGACGGCATGAACCGCGCATGGCACGACAGTGGCTTGGCGGGTAACAATATGGAGTTCCACCTGGCTTACCCCGAGGACCTCATCGCCGCGGGCATCGGCACGGGCACGCTTGACGCGGTGTACGTGAACAACGTGATGACGCTGTTCTACGACCAAGAACGCGCGCTGGCCGAGTTCGGGCGTGTGCTGCGCCCGGGCGGTCTGCTCATTATGGAAACGGTGTTCGCCGACCGCGCGCGTAGTGAGGCGGTGCTGGAAGCGGCGCGCGAACTGGGCAACAGCATTCAGGCGGCCCGCACCGAAGCGGAGAATCTGGCGTGGCTGGAGGCGGCCGGGTTCGATGCGCCCAGTGTGGAGGACGAGTACGAGGTGGCAGCTGATCTGGGATACAAGGCGGGGCAAACCGTAGAAACCGTGCCGGGTGACGAGGACGTGTGCTACAAAGCGGTCAGTTTGTACGTGCGCAAGAAATAGGGAAGCGAGCCTCCCTCCGCTTCGATACTTTTTTATATACGAATACCATACAGTATTCATATATGAATACCATGTGTGATACTGTGCATAAAACAGTATCACAAAAGCCATCAAGAAGGAGGGCGCCATGACACCAGCATTGATGGAGCTGCCGGTCATTCGGCCCATAACCGACCTGCGCACCAATCTGAACGATGTTTGCGCACAGGCCACGGAAACGCAGGAGCCCGTTGTGCTCACCAAGAATGGGGTGGCTTCGTATGTTCTGATGGACAGCAATGCCTACGATGCGGCTGCCCAACGCAATCGTGTCTACCTTGCTTTGAAAGAAGCCGAGATCGAAGAAAAGTACCATCCTGAGCCCATTTCAGGGGAAGAGGTCCGTGCTCGCATGGATGAACTGTTCCGGTTAATAGGAATCGAATATGCTTGAAGATACGTGGCGGCCTAGAGCTGAACTGGACCTGCAATCCATCGTTATCTTCTTAGGAGTAGAGTGCTGGAACAAAAAGGCCGCCATCGACGCAAGGAAGAAACTTGATGCTGCCATCGAATTGCTCCGAGAGTTTCCTGATATGGGCGGCAGGATCAGGCTGGATAGCATAGAGCGCGAATATCGCACGATGCCCGTGGATCCCTATATCATCTATTACACGTATGCTGACCAGATCATTACGGTGCATCGCATCCTGCATCAGCGGCAAGACATGTGCACTTATGCGCTCGTTGATCTGGATTAGCCGCTCACCGCGTCGCACCAGAGCATTTTGTTCGCGTTGGAGCAATCCTTCGTGCAGCACGCCCTGCACGGCCGTTTCATCCCTTCCGCAAGGCGCAGGGTATGAGATACTACGCATAGCAATAATCCGCACGATAGGAGCAGGCTTTGCAGGTCAAGGATATCGCTCGCGAGGACGACGGCGAGCAGCAAGAGATCGTCTTGACGGTGGTCGCCTCGCCTGAAGAGGTGAAGGCCGCCACAGACGAATTCTTCAAGCAGGTGGGGCAGCGCGAGATCCCAGGGTTTCGCAAGGGAAAGGCCCCGCGCACGGTGTTGGAGCAGCAGGTGGGGGGTCATGCGAACGCCATGGGCGGCGTGGCCGAGGTGCTCATCAACCAGAACGCCTTCGAGGCGATTGATGGCGCCGATGTCATCTTCCTCGATGAACCGCAGTTCAACGTAGCAGACATGCCCGAAGAGGGTGCGCCGTTCACGTTCACGGTGTCGGGGCCGGTGGCGCCTAAGATGGAACTGACCAGCTACGACCCGGTCTCCATTGAGATGCCGCCGTCCGAGCCCACCGAAGCCGAGGTGGGCAGTCAGATACAAGAGCTGCGTGAGCATTACCACACGTATCGCGATATTGAAGATGCTGACCACGCCGCGGCCGATGGCGACTACGCCATGCTGACCATGACCATCGTGGACGCTGATGGCAAGGTGGTTCCGGGGCTGCGCAACACCAGTCGCCTGATCGGTCTTGGCGCGGGCACCATGCCAGCGGCCTTCGACGAGCACATCATCGGCTCGAAAGCGGGCGACACGCTTGAGTTCGACTTTGAAGCGGTGGACGACGAGGGCAACGCTCCTTTGGGCGAGGGCAAGCTGCACGCCATCGTGGAGGTGAAGAGCTTCCGCGAATACGTGCTGCCCGCACTGGATGACGCATTCGCCGAGAAGGTGGGCGCGAAAGACGTGGAGGACATGCGCAACCAGTTGAGGCAGGCCATCCACATGCAGAAGACCCAAGAGCTGCCCACGCTTAAAGTGGACCGTGCTATTGAGGCGGCCCTTGAGCGGCTCGATGGCGAGGTGCCTGCGTACTTCTCTGACTTCCTGCGACAAGATGTGGGGCGCGAGTTCATGCAGAACTTGCAGGATCAGGGCACGAACCTGCAACAGTGGATGCTCCAGAACTCCGTTGATGGCGATGCCATGAAAGAGGATATCGAGCGCGAGGCGCAGCGCCGTGCTGCTATCGACTGCATGCTGGAAGCCGTGTTCGCGCACAATGGCTGGACGGTGACCGACGAGGATATTGACGCACTGTTCGAGGGCGAGAAAGACCCGCAGGCTACCCGCGCCTCATGGGAGAAAGCGCATCGCATGGCGGACGTGCGCAAGATGGCGCGGCGTTCAAAGGCGGCGGAATGGCTGGCCGACACGGCCACAGTGACCATTGTGGAATAACGCACGAACGAGCGAAGGATCGGAGAGGGAAACATGGAGATCGGTTCAACGGTAACACTGACGTACACGGGCAAGACCGACGATGGCGAGATATTCGGCTACGCTGATGCCGACAAGCCCATGAAGTTTCAAACGGGCATGGATATGGCCATCGACGGTTTCGAGCGCGAGATCTTGGCCATGGAGGGCAAGCCTGGCGAGAAGAAGACGTTCACGGTCGATCAGTACGAAGCGTACGGAGAATACCTGGACGATTTCGTGCAGCACGTACCCATGGAGCAGGTGCCGAAGGGCAACGTGAAGGTGGGCCAGCGCATTTGGATGTCGTCCAGCGAAGACGGCACGCCCATGCCGGTCACTGTGAAAGCGGTGGAAGACGGCATCGTCATGTTCGATATGAACCATCCGTTGGCCGGGCGCGACCTGACCTTCGAGGTGGAGTTGCTGGAAGTGGAGGAACCGCCCGAAGACTTCGTCAGCGCGAAGGAGAAGGCCGAGCACATGAAGCAGCAGAGCAAGCTGCTGGGCGGCATGCAGGGTAACGACTACCGCTAGGAATAGTACCTGATCATATGAGATCGCGTGGGCCGGGCATCCCTTTCTGGGGCCCGGCTTTTTGGTAGGTTGGTTGTCGAACGAAGCGTAGGTGGATCTGCACATCGTTTGGCAATCAACCCATCATCGGCCCGCTTCTGAACGGGTAAAACAGAACATACGTTCCATTTTGTTACCAGTTTGTTGAAAATGTGAAGTCTGCTTCGTGCCCCTTGCAGTTGGCGGAAGGAGCAATGTATAACATGAACTGCCTTCGGGTTCGCTCGAAGGAAGGTGTATCGGGTAGTAAGACACAAGCGCTCGTCCATGAGGGAAGACCAGCATCGGGAATCGCCGGTCCATGGGCAGACGCGAAAAGGGACAGAACATGAAGAAGACCTCTTTGCCCAATCGGGCTATATCTGTCGTATTGTCGGCTCTTATGGCGTTTACGCTGGTGCCTTCTGCTGCGTTCGCGGCGGGTGCCGATGCTGCCGCCTCTGATGCAGAGAACACCGCACCAACCGCAACCGACGATACCGCCTCTGCATCGGATACGGCAAACCAAGACGCGCACGACACCAGTGCCGACGCCAACGCCGCACCCGAAGACGCCGCGGCGTCCTCCGTCATCAGCGAACAGCATGCGCTGGACGTCTCGGCCGAACATGGCCAGGCTGCCGCAGCCGACGACACCCCCGAAATGGTGCGCGCCGCCGTGAGCGTGCAGGCCAACGGCGATCAGGCGGGCACGCTGCTGTCTTACAACGGCTTGAGCTTTCAGGTGAGCACGAATGCGGAGGGCACCCCCACCGCCGCACTGGTCGGACTGACCGCAACAGCGTCGGGCACCCTTGAGATTCCGGCTCAAATCGTGAGCAACGGTACCACCTATCACGTTACGAACATCAGTTCTAATAAAGAATTGGGGGGGGGGGGTCGGG